>PLCN01000025.1 GCA_003134785.1 Spartobacteria bacterium | reverse complement strand
ATGCCAACACGAGGACTGCCACCCAGTTGTATGTGGCATAGAACAGATTCCCGAAAAACCAAAGCAGCGCGGAAGCGACTCCGACAATGGCGAGAGCCGGCAAACCCTTTCTTGCTCCGCAGAGCGCGAGGGCGAATGGCGTCAGCGCGACGAGAAGCAGGGGCGCCCACCTGTAGGAAATAAAAACAACGAGATAAAGCGCGGCATACAATGCACTCAAACCGCAGACGACCGCGAGCGAGTAGCTAGCGTGACGCGCTCGATGTTCCTCCGCGCTAGTAAGTAAGTTTCCTGATTTGATTCGTTTACATGCTTGCTCTCCAGCTGCCGAGGTCAATACTCTTCTACGTCGCGCAGGGCGGTGAAAGCGACAGTGGCGGTGTCAGCTCAACAAACCAAACCTATGATTCATTTGCACCTACCGATTCGACGTCTTGTTACCGGAGCGATTCTTCTCGCGACCTGCGGTGCAGTTACGCCAGCTTTAGGAGGGGGGCCGGTCAACGGGGAAGGCAAGCCGGCCATATGCGGATTGGGCCCGTCGAACGGTCCCATCGCATCACGCCTTGTGCGCGAAGCTGCCGGGAACAGCGTTTTCGGGACGCAGACCATCGTTACAACAGTTCCGCCGTGCCCCCCAACCGTATGCGACCCGGAAACGGGCATCGGTCGGCTCCTGTGGATTCAAATGAACAGCCCCTGCGCGCTGGCAATTGCTGCGCAGGCGACCCCGACCCCGACCCCTGCAGCGATTGTCGTGAGGAATGCAACAGCGAACGCGGAATGGAACTCGCCGGTTCAAGCACCTGCCTTGCGCCCGACCACGCCGTCCACTCCTACTGCGGTGGGTGTGAGTCCTTCCGCCATCGACGAGAACTTCCGAGGTTTTGTCCAGGTGACGATCAACGGCCTGGCCACTGGCGACACCATCCGGTTGGAGAAGTTCCAGGTTAATAACAGCACTGGCGTCATCGATGCCAATGCGATCCTCGAACAAAGCTTGCTCCTGACCGATGGCGTGTCGAACAAGATTGGCGGAGTGGCTAACATCAATGTGCCCGCTGACACTACACCGGCCGACGGGACCATCGTGGCCCAGATCCCTTTCCTGGATAGCTCCGTGCCCACGACGGTGGGCGAGTATGTCTTTCGTTTCTCCAGTCCCGCGAACTCGTTCGCGGCTCTTACCGCGCGATTCACGGTCAGCAATGTTCCGGATGCGCAGGACATAACCGGACAAGTAACAGCCAATGGCGTCCCTGTGCCGAATGCCTACGTTGTCCTTCTCGACACCCGTGGCGGGTCGGACGAGTTTATCGCAGGAACGATAGCGGACGCGACTGGCCATTACACCTTTGGCGCCGCGCCCGGGCAGTATGACATGGTCGCGGTCCATCGCGGATTTGTGGGTGCTTACAAAGGCGTCGAACAAATCCTTGGTGCCGGCGAGCACAAGACAACGAACCTGACGATGGAAGCAGGCACCCGTACCATTTCGGGGCAAGTGAGCGATAGCAAAACAAAGGCGGGCCTGCCTGCCGTGCAGGTCGTATTTAGGACCGACACAGGGAAATTTACCGTCGATTACACCGATGCGAACGGAAATTTCAGCACCTCAGTTACGCCGGGTAAGTGGAACGTGGAAGTAGAGCGAAACGCCGTAAACCAGCTCGGCTACGTCGCGCCCTACGACGGAGTCGCCGCCGACACTTCGACAGGCAATAAAAGTAACGTCAACCTACCCTTGGCAAAAGCGACGACGTTACTTTATGGCACGGTCAGAGATAGCTCCAATGCCCCTCTGGCTGGTCTCGACCTGGCCGGCGCCGATGACGCCCATCACTTTCAAGCCGCCGCTGTAACCGACCCTTCCGGCAACTACGTCATGGGTATATCCGACGGTGTTTGGACAGTGGACGCCACAACGGACGGGACGCGCCAGCCTCTCGCGCCTTTGCCGACGAAGCTTTATACGGCAGAGGGACAGGCGACGAAGGTGGACTTCGCTGCCTCAAAAGCCAGCGCGCAGTTAAGCGGAGCGTTAAAAGATAACAACGGAGCCGGAATTAGCAACATCACCTATCAGGCCACCCGGGTGGGGTTAGGTACCACTGGCCAGGTCGTGCGCTTCGGAACGCAGGACGACGGCAGTTTCAGTGTAGGTCTGAGCGCCGGCGCCTGGTCTATTTTCCCGTTGCCGGAAACTGCGGCTAACCAGGACGTAATCGTCGTTGGACCTACAAGCATCACCTTGACGGAAGGACAAAATCTTACCGGGCTGACCTTGCAAGCGATTCGGCCCACGCGCCATGTAAACGTCACGGTGAACGATCAAAATGGCACGCCTCGTCCGAGCATCAAGCTCGCGCTGACGTACTCTTTGAATAATCAGTTCTACTTCAGTTCCGCGTTCACCGATGAACATGGAATGGCCTCGCTCCCGGCCTATGACTATGACCAGCCATGGTATCTAACCAGCGAAAAGGAAAACCTCGCCGCCAGTGGGTTCCGGAATTTTGCGGCCCAGACCGTCACCGTCAGTGGCAGTGATGTGAACGTTACGGTAACCCTCGAACCGCTCCCACTGACTGGTAACACCCTGGTCAACCTTTCCACCCGCGGCGCTGTCCAGACGGGCGACAATGTCCTCATCGGCGGATTCATTGTTCCGGGACTCGCGCCGAAGAAAGTCCTCATCCGCGCTATCGGCCCGTCGCTGGCAAACTTCGGCGTGAACGGAGCCTTGAGCGATACAACGCTTACTCTGTTCAATGGCGCCGGCGCCCAGATCGGATTCAACGATGACTGGATGACCAGCCCCGACAAGCAAGCCATCATCGCTACCACCGTTCCGCCGAGCAACGACAAGGAGTCCGCCATCATCGGAACCCTCACGCCGGGTAATTACACCGCAAAAGTGGCCGGAGCCGGCAGCGCCACCGGGGTGGCCCTGGTGGAGCTTTACGACCTGGACTCATTTTCCAGCTCGACGCTAGCCAACATTTCGACTCGCGGTCGCGTTAACCAGGGCGAGAATGTCCTGATCGCCGGTTACATTGTGGGCGGCTACGAGCCCCAGCGTGTCGTCGTCCGCGCGATCGGGCCGTCGTTGACCCAATTCGGTGTCGCTGGCGCCCTGGCCGATCCGTTCCTCGAGCTGAAAAATGCCCAGGGAACCACGCTCATCTCTAACAACGACTGGCAGGATTCCCAAAAGCAGGAACTCATCGACACCACCATCCCGCCTTCAAACGACAAGGAATCAGCGTTGGTCACCGATCTGACGCCCGGTAATTACACCGCGGTGATTTCGGGAGTCGGAGGCACTACGGGAGTTGGCCTCGCTGAGGTTTACAACATCACCCCTCATCTCTAACAACGACTGGCAGGATTCCCAAAAGCAGGAACTCATCGACACCACCATCCCGCCTTCAAACGACAAGGAATCAGCGTTGGTCACCGATCTGACGCCCGGTAATTATACCGCGGTGATTTCGGGAGTCGGAGGCAGTACGGGAGTTGGCCTCGCTGAGGTTTACACATCACCAAGAATTAGGGCCGGCGGCGAACAGACTTCGCTCTGCGCCAAGGCGGCGAGCAAAGACTGAAGCCTAGGGATTATCATCGCTGCGCGAGGCTCCGGAGAATGATCCCGCAGTGGCGGGATTGGGACCCTTGCGCGTGACGCGCCCCACCAGTCGAACAAGTTCTCATCCCCAAGTGCTCCACCATTTCCGAGGAAATGGTGGAGCCTAGGGGATTCGAACCCCTGACCCCCACAATGCCATTGTGGTGCTCTACCAACTGAGCTAAGACCCCGTGAGAGTTTTGATTTTCGAGTGCCGACTTGCGATTTGCAACGGGTAAGTTCGAAAATGGGAACCTTTGCGCGACCGCGTCCTCCAGTTTTTCGTGGCAGGAAAGCAAGCTGCTACGTTTCCCAAGTCCCTGATTTACGGTCGTGGCGTCGGCAGGCTATGGGCGAAATCTTCCGTCTTGCGAGCCTCCTGCCGCTGTTCTTTAATGCTCGGCCCCAATTGAACCTGATCCGGATCATCTGGCTTCGACGCGCAGCCAGACTGGAAAAGCGCGCAGACGGCCAGAATGAAAATAAGTGCGGATCTCATGTCCGGCACCATGCGATAGCGCCGCCGGATTTCAATAACAAACCGAATACCACTGCATACCCACACTTACGGATGCGTTTCGAGATCGTCCGCGGGACCGGTCAACCCGCTCCCGTCAACTCCCGGTCGAATTTCATCGTGGTGCATGTCACGGTCAGGTTGCCAGCCACCTCCACATCCGCTCAGGACGGCCAGGCTCAAAAAAACGATGACCGCAAAAAGTGCGCGACAGTTGCGACTCGGAGCGACGGCAACAGAGGTCATGAGATTAAAGTTTTTACCCACGGACGACAGCCTCCAGGATTCTTGATTTTCGAGTGCCAATTTGTGAATCGCAAAGGTTAAATTCGAGAATGCGCAGGCTCCGGATCTTGTTGGTCATCTTCTGCCTGGCGACCGAAGCGCATGCGGCCACAGTTTGGATCGACACCGATGTTTCCATTGGTTCGCCGATTCGTGAAGTGGACGATGCCTTCGCGCTCGTCCTCGCTTTTCATTCACCCGAAATTCGAATCGCGGGCCTGAGCACGACGTACGGGAATGCATCGCTTGGCCACACTACGCGCGCCGCGCAAGATTTGGTCGAGCGATTCGGTCACTCCGCGGGCCTGACGGTTGACAATGTCTTCGCCGGTGCGCGAGCGGCGTCTGATCTCGGCCGACGAAGCGAAGCGAGCGACACTTTGGCGGGCGCATTGGAAAAACAAAAAATCACTTACCTGGCGTTAGGACCGCTAACCAATCTTGCGACTTTCCTCCGGCTGCACCCAAAACTGGCGCACCGGATCGAACGCGTTATTTTCGTGGGCGGCGCTGAGCCGGGCGCGAGCTTTGCCCTGGGGCCAAACGGATCGTTTCGTATTCACGACGCCAATGTCTTCAAGGATCCAGCCGCCACACAAGCGGTGCTGCAATCGAAGATTCCGCTGACGCTTGTACCAATCGCGGCGAGTTCACACCTTCTGATTGATGGGACGGATCTACGCCAGCTCGCGAAAAGCGGTGGCGCGGGAAATTATCTTTCACGACGGAGCAGTATCTGGCTTTGGTTCTGGACGAATTTCGTCGGGACAAAAGGCGGGCCGATTTTTGATGCGCTGGCCATCATTCCAGCGACGCAGCCGGCGTTGCTCTCAATCGCGGAGCGGTCTGCGCAGATGGATCAAGCGGGAAACTTGGTCGTAACGCCTCGCCTAACGAGTGGTGCGCGGCCCGTGCGATATTGCACGGCGTTCGCGTTGGAGACCAAGCGTTTCGTGATGGACAGACTTATGACGCGGCCAAGCCGCGAATAACAAGGGACTGCCTTACCGCGCGACGATCGAGATGTTTGAGCGCGTGGCTAGTTCGATCGTGGCGTCCTTTTCCAGTAACAACGTCCGGCCGGTTTCCACCGCAATGATCCGCAAATGCGCTTCGCCGGCGATACCCATCGTTTCCACCCCGATCACTGGCACGTCAAAACGCATATCTTGATTCGGCTTCGCGACCTTGACCATGATCGCGTTCTTGCCGCCTAGAGCACCGCCTCGCTTGATAGTTTCATTCGTTCCGTCGAACCCCTCCACCGCCAGCACCGTTCCGTTTTTCACGATAACAGTCTGGCCGATATCGAGGCGGCTGATTTCCCTCGCGATTTCAAAACCGAACGTGACGTCGTCCTCTTCGCGCCGGGTCAATTTCCGGCCGGCGATCAATCCATTCGGCGCGAGGCAATCTTCGAGAAAAGAAGTGGCCGGCAAAAGAGTGATGCTCGAACGCGCCAGCTCGTCGCCGATCGCGGCGAAGATGGATTCGGCGTTGCGGCGTTTCAATCGCGCCAGCAGCAGCAACGTTTTCCAGTCGGGCCGCAAATCGAAAAGGTTCTTCGGGGCGATCTGGCCCGACATGATGGCGTCGGTGACTCCGACGTTCCGGAAGCAAGCAATCAATTTCCCTAATTGGCCGACTCGCATCCAGTGGATTTCATCCACTTTGCCGGCGAGGCGATCATCGGTTTCATCCGTAAAAGCCGCGGCGACGATCCGTTTTACGCCGGCGCGGCGGGCCGCATCAGCAAGAAGTCGCGGATAAACTCCGTTCCCAGCAATGATCCCGAGCGCGTCTGGAACTTCCACGAGGCGAGAGTAACGATGTAGAGGCGCTTGTGCCAAGCGCCTGTTCGTTGGTTAGGCGCCCTAACTGTGCCGACGACGCTTTACGTGCAACTGGGCGAGCGCCTTCTGCAACGACGCTTGAATCGCTGCGATTCCTTCTGAGCCGGGATCTTCTTTCATCGCCGCTTGCGCTCGCGCCACGGCGGCTTCGGCCGCATGCTCGTCGATCGCTGCCGGCTCGAGCGCCATGTCGGTCAATACTGAAACGGAGTCGCCCGTGATCTCGACGAACCCTTCGCCAATGGCCAGGAAAGTTTCCTTGCCACCCTTAAGCACGCGCAGTTCGCCCGGCTTCAATGTCGTCAGCAACGGAACGTGATTCGGATACACGCCGAGCTCGCCCGCCGCGCCAGGCAAAGTGACCATCTCCACGTCCTCGGAATACGCCGTCGTTTCCGGTGTCACGATTTCAAGTTTCAAAGTCGCGGCCACAATTTCCTTTGTAACGCTTTAACGCTTCAACTTTCCTGAATCATATCGATGCCGCCCTTCATGTAGAAGTTCTGTTCGGGAACTTCATCATGTTTGCCATCGAGGATTTCTTTGAAGCCGCGGACGGTTTCGGCGATGGACACGTACTCGCCCTTCGTGCCGGTAAAGACTTCGGCGACGTGGAACGGCTGGCTAAGAAAACGCTGAATCTTTCGCGCGCGCAAGACGGAGAGTTTGTCTTCCGGACTCAACTCGTCCATGCCGAGAATCGCGATGATGTCCTGAAGATCGCGGTAGCGCTGCAACACTTTTTGCACACCGCGAGCAACCGCGTAGTGCTCTTCGCCGACCACATCTGGCGCAAGCGACTTCGAGGTCGAGGCCAGCGGATCAACCGCCGGATAGATGCCAAGCTCGGCGATCGAACGTTCGAGCACGATGGTCGAATCCAAATGCGCGAAGGTATTCGCGGGCGCCGGATCGGTGAGGTCATCCGCCGGGACATAAACCGCCTGGACCGACGTAATCGAGCCTTTCTTCGTCGAAGTAATGCGCTCCTGCAGGTCGCCCATCTCGGCCGCGAGTGTGGGTTGATAACCGACCGCGGATGGCGTGCGTCCCAGCAACGCGGACACTTCCGAGCCAGCTTGGGAGAATCGGAAAATGTTGTCGATGAACAACAAAACGTCCTGGTTGCGCTCATCGCGGAAATACTCTGTCATCGCCAAGGCGGAGAGCGCAACGCGCAAACGCGCACCCGGAGGCTCGTTCATCTGGCCGTAAACGAGCGCGACTTTGGATTTGCTGAGGTCCTTTTGATTGATGACACCGGCCTCGCTCATTTCGGTGTAGAGATCATTGCCTTCACGCGTTCGCTCGCCGACGCCGGCGAAAACGGAGAACCCGCCGTGTCCTTTCGCGATGTTGTTGATCAGCTCGAGAATGACGACCGTCTTGCCGACACCCGCACCGCCGAATGCGCCGACTTTTCCGCCCTTGGTGAACGGGCAGATCAAGTCGATGACCTTGATGCCGGTCTCAAGGATCGTCGAGCCGGTGTCTTGATCGGTCAGTTCCGGTGCCTTGCGATGGATCGGGTAACGCTTCGTATAAGTAACAGGACCGCGATTGTCGACGGGATCGCCGGTCACATTGAAGACCCGGCCGAGAGTCCCCTCGCCCACCGGGACGGTGATCGGGCCGCCGGTGTCGTTGACCGGCATGCCGCGCTTCAAGCCTTCGGTCGAGGACATGGCGATCGAACGCACCCAATTTTCGCCGAGATGCTGCTGCACCTCCAGGGTGAGTTTGGTCGGGTGGCCGTTGACCTCGTATTCGAGTTCGAGCGCATTATAGATGCGGGGCAGCTCGGCCGTGCTCTTGAATTCCACGTCCACCACGGGACCGATGACCTGAACGATTTTTCCTTTATTCATAAATGTGGTTAGGCGCCGACCGCCATTTGCGCAGTCGAGATTTCGAGCAATTCGGTCGTGATGCTTGCCTGGCGCATCTTGTTGTACTCGAGAGTCAAATCCTTGATGAACTGCTTGGCGTTATCCGTCGCGTTCTTCATCGCGACCATGCGCGCGCTGTGCTCCGACGCGCGCGCATCCAGGATCATCTGGAAAACTTGGTAATGGACGTAATACGGAAGCATCACGTCGAGCACGGCTTCGGGCGTGGGCTCGAAGAGGTAGCCGATCATAGGATCGGCGCAGTCTTGCGAAGTCGCACCTTCCGTCGCTGCCTGCGGCAACTCGAAACTGGAAATCGGCAGCAGCGTCCGCACGGCCGGCTTCTGGTTAATCGTGTTGATGAAATGCGTGAAGAGCACGGAAACTTTATCAACTTCGCCGCTCAGAAATTTCTCCACGCAGAATTTGGCGATCTCTTTTGTCTCGGGAAACGAAGGCGCGTCTTTCAACTCGAAGTCGGCCATCATATCCTGGCGAGTGCGGGCGAGAAATTGACGCGCCTTGCGCCCGGCCACTACGTAACTCGTTTTGTTCGGGTCGAAGTTAGCGGCCTCGCGGAGGAGATTCGTGTTTAGCGCGCCGGCGAGTCCTTTGTCCGTGCTAATGACGACGACGAGTTCTTTTTTCACCTCCCGGACTTGCAGCAGCGGATGCAGCTTAGAGTCAGTGCGTTGTTGTAGTGAAACGAGCACGCGATTCATCAAGGTGGAATAGGGCCGCCCGGCGAGCGCGAGATTCTGCGCCTTGCGCATTTTCGACGCGGCGACCATCTGCATCGCCTTCGTGATTTGCGCGGTGTTGCGGATCGATTTGATCCGGCGCCGTATGTCTTGGGTGTTGGCCATTTCTTAACTGTAGGGCGTCTGTGTCAGACGCCGTTAGGTTTCCGCAGCGTTTCACAGAAACGCCCTACAAATTCAGGAGTCACTTTAGGCAACCGGGTTAGTCGTTTTGAATTCATCGAGCGCCGCGCGCAATTCGCCTTCCAGATCCTTGTCGAGCGCGCCTTTGGAAACGATGGAAGCCAGCAGGCTCTCCTTTCGCGTGCTCAGATACTCCTGCAGTTTGACTTGGAACTGCTTCACCTTCTCGACCGGCACGGAATCGAGGTAACCGTTTTGCATCGCCCAAAGAACCGCGACCTGTTCCTCGACTGGAATCGGACTGTACTGGATTTGCTTGAAGAGCTCCACGATGCGTTGCCCGCGATCGAGGCTCTTCTTTGTCCCCGCATCAAGGTCGGATCCGAACTGCGCAAAGGCCGCTAACTCGCGAAATTGCGCAAGGTCCAATTTGATTTTGCCGGCCACCTGTTTGATCGCCTTGATCTGCGCAGCGGAGCCGACGCGGCTGACCGAGAGTCCTACTGAAATCGCGGGGCGGACGCCCTGATAGAATAGATCCGTCTCGAGATAAATCTGACCGTCGGTAATCGAGATGACGTTCGTGGGAATGTAAGCGGACACGTCGCCGGCTTGCGTTTCGATAATCGGCAGCGCGGTCAATGAACCGCCACCCGCTTCCTCCGTGACGCGCGCGCTTCGTTCCAGCAGCCGCGAGTGAAGATAAAAGACATCACCCGGATAAGCTTCACGTCCGGACGGGCGCTTGAGTACGAGCGAAACCTGCCGGTACGCGACCGCGTGTTTCGACAAGTCGTCATAAATAATAAGAGCGTCCATGCCGTGATCCATGAACCACTCGCCCATGGCCGCGCCGGCGAATGGCGCGAGATATTGATTCGTCGCCGTATCAGACGCCGGGGCGGAAATGATCGTGGTGTAAGGCATCGCCCCTTCCTTTTCGAGAATGGCGAGCGCGCGCGCGACGTTGGAATTTTTCTGGCCGATGGCAACGTAGATGCAATAGAGCGGGCGATGGTCTTTCAACCGACCTTCTTCCGCCGCTTTGTTCAAACGCGCCTGGCTGATGATCGTGTCGATCGCGATCGTTGATTTTCCCGTGGCGCGATCGCCGATGATCAGCTCGCGCTGGCCGCGGCCGATCGGAATCATTGCGTCGATCGCCATGATGCCGGTTTGCACGGGCTGGCTGACGCTCTTTCGTTTGATAACGCCCGGCGCAATTTTCTCCAGTGGATAAGCGACTTCGGACCTGATCGGGCCCTTGCCGTCGAGCGGCTGGCCCAGCGTGTTCACTACGCGGCCGAGCAGCGCTTTGCCGACTGGCACCTGCAAAAGTTTTCCGGTCGTCCTGGCTTCGTCGCCTTCCATGACCTGCGTGGTATCGCCGAGGAGGATCGCGCCGACTTCGGTTTCTTCGAGGTTGAGCGCGAGCCCAAAGACGCCGCTCGAAAACTCAATCATCTCGTTGAGCATGACGTCGCTCAAACCTTCGATGCGCGCGACGCCGTCACCGGTCTCGCGGACAACGCCGACGTTGCTCTTGCTCGTCGTGGTTTTAAGGCCGGCGATCTGCGTTTCGATTTCTTCGAGGATACTGCTCATAAGTAGTTGGGTTAAAGTTGCTGTTGGAGACGTTGCAGCCGATTGCGCACGCTGCTGTCCCACACATCGCTGCCGACGCGAATTCGCATTCCGCCGAGCAGCTCTTTGTTTATGACAAATCTCGTAACGAGATCGTTTCCGTATTTGCGTTTGAGGTTCGCGACGATCTGCGCGCCTGCTTCCGGGGCCAGCTCGGTCGCGGTCTCGATGGTCGCGCTGCGTTTTTCTACTTCGAGGCGGAGCAAGCGCTGATAGGCCTCGAGGACCTTGATGTAATTCCGCGGCTTCTTCTCGATCAACGATTTCACGAGAGAGGCGACCCGCCCGCTATCGAGCTGGCCGTCGACGAAGCTGGCACGAAGGAGCTCCTTCGAAAGCTGTCGTGTCTCTTTGTTGATCTTCATTTCAGCATCCGGGGAGCGCACGCGCCTCGCGTGCTGGTTTCGGCGCCTCGCCGAAACGAAGGTGGAAGGACGAAACGGAAGAATAAGTTCGCGTTGGCGAGGGCGCCAACGCCAGCACGCGAGGCGCGTGCGCTCCCCGGAATCGTTCGTTCGAGCGAGACACAGCGTTCATTCCTACGAGGCAACCTGCCGCGCTGCTTCTTCCTGCAAGCGCTTCTGATCTTCGGCCGTCAGAACTTTACCGGTGACTTTCGCAGTGGTGTCCACCACCAGCCGTCCCAGCTCCCGTTTCAATTCCGTCATGGTGCGCTCGTGTTCGATCGCACTTGCTTCCCGCGCTTTGGCGACGATTTGCTCCGCCGCCACGATTGCTTCCTGCTGCTTGCGTTCAGCTACGTGCGCCGCGCTCTCGCGCGCGTCATCGATCATTTTTTGCGCCTGTGCGTTCGCTTTAGCGAGGATCTCCGCATGGCGTTGCTCCGCTTCCGCGAGTTGTTGTTTGATCTTCTCGGCGTTCAGGAGGCCTTCGGCGATTCGCTGCCGGCGTTCCTCCAGAACCTGGAGAATAGGCTTGTAGGCGAACTGGCGCAGAACCAGCGCCACGATTCCGAAACTGATCACCTGTGAGAGGAAGATCTTCCAATCAAAGCCGAACGTTTCCCCGGTTTCGCGGACAAGGTCTAACGCGCTGGCGGCGAGAAGAATTGCGATAGTCATATTGGTAGGCAAGTCGCCGGAAGGTCTCCGGCCCGATTATTTCGGGACGAGGAACAACGCGTAAAACACGATGGCTTCGGCGAAGGCGATGGCCAGAATTGCCTGCACCAGGATGGGTGTGGCCGCGCCGGGATTCCGGCCGACCGCGGAAGCCGCGCCCATGCCGATGAGTCCTACGCCGACCGCCGCGCCAAGGGCCGCGAGACCAACGTGAAGGTTACCGCCTATTTCTGCGAGTATTGGTTGTATCATATTTTTATTTGGGTTTTCTCTCCAACGATCTCCGCGGGAACCACGGTCCGATCGTCGAAATTGTCAGTGGTGCGCTTCGTGCCCCGGCTCGTGTTGCGCAATCAAAAGAGTAAACACGGCGGTCAAAAGCATGAAGACCAATGCCTGCACGATTCCGACGAGCAACTCCATGAAATAAAACGGGATCGGGATCAGCCAGGCGAGTGAGGGAACGATGTGGCTCATCGATTCGAGCATGATTTCACCCGCGTAAATATTTCCGAACAAACGGAAGCTGAGCGAGACCGGGCGAAACAAGATCGAAACAATCTCCAGCCAGCCGACGATAAAAAAGATGACGATCATCAACACTTTTAACAAGCCGCTGGTTTCACCCTTCGGACCGAAGAGATGCATGATGAGGCCGCCGACGCCGTTGGCCTGGATAGCCCAGATAATCCAGCAAATGAAAAAGATCGAGGCCATCGCCAGGGTCAGATTCAGATCCGCATTCGCGCCGCGCAGCAGAGGGCGATCGATGTGAAAAGCACCCGTGGCGGCGTCGTGATGGCCCCAGCCGATGCTGCCGACACCGGGCACGAGGCCGAACCAATTCAGAAACAAAATGAAAATGAAAATCGTCGCGAAAAACCAGAAGGTCTTCCTGACCAGCACGTGGCCGATAATGTTTTCGAGGAAAGTGTAGAGACTTTCCACGAGCCACTCCCAGAAATTCTGCAAACCGGTCGGGACCGGCTTGATCTTTCGCGTCGCGACCTGTGCACACACGAGAATTCCAGCGGCGACGATCCAGGTTACTACCATGGAGTTCGTCACCGCTAATTTGCCGACGTGGAAAAGGATATCGGGCTTGAGCGGCACGGACTCGTGGTCCTCCGTGGCCGCTGGCGTCGTTTCCGCCGCAAAGGCCGCCGTCGAAATCCCGCCAAACGCACACAGCGCCAGCATGATCAGGATCAATGATGAAAAACGACGCGGCATGGAGTTAGGTTTCGGAAGCAGCAGCCCGATGTTTCCCGTAGGTGCGGCGCCGCGGAAGCGGTGCACACAACACAAGGGGCGCTTGCGCCGCGCATACGAAAGCGCGTTTTACCGAGAGGGCAAGGAACTTTCCCGAAATTTGTCTGCTCCGCGCGCGCATCGAGATGCGCGACCTATTTCACGGGCACGTGCTCGGAAAATCTTTGGTCGATCACATCCGGCGTCGGACGTGGGACTCGCTCCTCGGCAGCCGCCAGCGCGACTGCTTCATCGTAATGAGTCTCGAGCTGACGAATCTGTTCGCGCTGCTCAAAATTCGCCGCGACCGATTCGCTCGCGAGCGCGCCCATTTCGCGAAAGGCCCAGGACGAGCGCACGATTTCCTTCATGGCAGCGGCCAGCGCGACGAAATCTCGCTCGTCCACGAGCAGTCCACAGCGGCCATGCTCGACCGCTTCCGGAATTCCTCCATGCCGAGTAGCGAGAATCGAGAGCCCGGTCGACATGGCTTCGAGAATGGAGTTCGGAATGCCTTCCTGATTTTGATCCGGCGGGGTCTCGCTGGGATGAAGGAAAAAATGCGAGGTGGCGTAAAGGTCCATCAATTCCGGCTGAGAAAGAAACCCGCGGAAATGAACCTTGTCGACGATCCCAAGTTCCTCCGCGAGTTCTTCGAGATGGGATTGGAGCGGACCTTTGCCGGCAATCACCAACTCCGAGTTCGGATATTCCTTCTGGAAAATCGCAAAGGCGCAAAGCGATGTGGCGACGCCCTTCTTCGGAATAAGGCGGCAGGCTTGCATGAATCTCCATCGGCCGTTCGTGGGCGTTTCGCGGCGGACGAATTGAAATTCGTCCAACGGGATGCCGGTGCGATTAATGCGCAGACGTTCCGGCGGACAGCCGAGAGTGAGAAGACGTTCGGCCAGCGACTTGGAACGGGCGAGGACGAGCGGAACCGCCTCGAACAAGCTGCGCAGTTTCGGACCGTAATCGCGAATATCTTTTTTCTCCGCGACATCCGCGCCGTGAAATGAAACGACACACGGTTTATGCCAGCGCTGAATGAACGGCAGCAAATGCACGCCGGTGTGTCCAAAATAAATGTGCATCAAATCCGCGCCGCGCCGCTCCAGCAGTTTCGAGAGCATCTGGTATTCGCCGCGATAAAGAATCGGAGGCTGCCGCTTGACGAACTTCAGCCAGCCGTGCCGCAGTGGATTGCCGTGCGGTTTCGGAATGAGCTCGATGTCGCCGAAAGGGAATAGCTCTTCATTCTGGAGGGCCTTGGTCATGACGAACGTTTCGTAGTCATGAAGCGACCGGACCTGCCGGTAGATGTGCAACATCTCCGGCTTGAGGAACGTCGTGCAATAACTGGCTACAACTCTCTTGTCCATGGGAAACGAAACGCGATTGTCCGTTAGGTGCCGGCAGTTGTCCATCTGTTATTCGGCCACCATCACCTCGGCGGTCTCAATGACTGTTTCTTCCGGCAACCGTTTTGTTTCGCCAAAAAGCCATTGCTCGAGCCGGGTCCGCAGTTCCGCCAGACCGTCGGATTGCGAAGCGGAAATCGCGACAACCTCAAGATTAGGAAAACGCTGGTGCAGTGTGCGCAAATTCTCGTCTGCCCCGGGGAGGTCCATTTTATTTGCGATCACGAACCAGGGGCGCTCAGAAAGCCGCGGGTCGTAGAGATCGATCTCGCGCCGCAAATTCTGCAGATCTTCGATCGGATGCCGCCCCTCGCTGCCGGCGATGTCGAGAACGAAAAGCAAAACGCGACACCGCGTGATGTGCCGAAGAAAATCATGACCGAGCCCGACGTTGTGATGCGCTCCTTCGATCAGCCCGGGAATATCGGCGATCGAGGCGCGGCGATAATCGCCAGCGAAATCCACTACGCCAACGATCGGGTAAAGAGTGGTGAACGGATATGGCGCGACCTTCGGATGAGCCGCAGAGAGTTTTCCGAGCAGCGTCGATTTGCCAGCATTGGGATAACCGACGAGCGCCGCGTCTGCCATCGTCCGGAGTTCGAAGAGGAAGTGACCTTGCTCGCCTTCCTCGCCTTCGGTGTATTGCACCGGCGCGCGATTCCGCGAACTCTTGAAATGGACATTGCCTTTGCCGCCTCCACCGCCCTGGCAGAGAATGAATTCCTCGCCGTCGTGCGTCAGATCGGCGATCTGTAGCGGCGGTCTGTGACCGCCGTCGGCGTTGATAGCAGGAACGGCCGGGATATTAATTCCGAGCTCTGAGACCTGCGGTGTTCGGCGGTCATAGACCGCCGCTACAGGATCTGTCGAGGCCTCGTCGTCATCGTTACGCGGAACGGGAGCTTCGGCGCGGTAGACCACCGTGCCGATCGGCACCTTGATTACCTTCGCAACGGCAGCGCGGCCGTGTTTCTTTTTGCCCTGACCATGAACACCACTCTTGGCCTTGATGATCGGCTCGTAGAAAAGATTCGAGAGATTATCCGTGTGGATATCCGCGCGAAGAATGACATCTCCGCCGCGGCCGCCGTCTCCGCCATCAGGGCCGCCGCGCGGCACGAATTTCTCGCGACGAAAACTGACGCAGCCGCGGCCGCCATTACCGGCCTGGGCAAAAACTTTGATTCGATCGACAAACATAAGGGGGATTTTTCGCGCAGCGTTCGTGCAAACTGGCATTGTCTTGGCGGCTTGTCATCCCGAGCCGCGCAAACGGCGAGGGACCTCGCAACAAAACTACGCGCCATCTCACAGGGACGACGTTCAAACCGGCAATCGCGAGGGACCTGTCCTGTTCCTAGGAAATCCATCTGTCATTGTGAGGTCCCTCACCGTCTGCGCGGCTCGGGATGACAGCCGCGACGCGCTATTGGTGCTCCTTACTTGCTAGCAATCGTTCGTAGAGTGCTTTCGTCTCCTGCGCGATCGCGGCCCAGCCAAATTTTTCCTCAGCTCGCTTTCGTCCGGCGCGTCCGAACTTCTCACACAGTTCCGGATTGGTGATCAATTGATTAACGCGCGCCGCTAAACTTCGCGCAAACTTATCCGGGTCTCGCGGTTCGAACGGGCTCTCCTCCATCTGATCGATCGGCACGAGAAAACCGGTTTCGCCGTCACTCACCACTTCCTTGATTCCGCCGACCGCGGTCGCGACAACAGCCGTCTCGCAAGCCATCGCTTCGAGATTAATGATTCCGAACGGCTCGTAAATGGAGGGACAGCAAAAAACGGCGGCGTGCGAATACAATTCGCGCACGGTTTTTTTGTCCACCATCTCGGCGATCCAAATGATGCCGGGCCGTGTCGTCTGCATCTTCTCGACCGCGTCTTTCATTTCCGCGCCGATCTCCGGCGTGTCCGGCGCGCCGGCGCAAAGCACGATCTGAAAACCCGGTTCCATATATTCGATCGCGCGAACCAAATGAATGATGCCTTTCTGCCGCGTGATGCGCCCAACGAAGAGCAGGAATGGTTTGCCGGGATCAATGCCGTATTTGATCAGCGCCGCAGTCGAATCGGTCTTTCGATATTCCTCCAGATCGATGCCGTTGTAGATCACATGGAGGCGATCGGGGTGCACTTTGAAGAGGCGCTCCACATCCGCCTTGGTTCCGCCGGAGACGGCAATGACGGCATCGGCCATTTCCAGCGCGGTTTTTTCGAGCCAGACCGAGAAGTCGTATCCGCCCGCGAGTTGTTCGCGTTTCCAAGGCCGGAGCGGCTCGAGGGAATGGACCGTGATGACGAGCGGCAGTCCGTAATTTATTTTCGCCAGGATCCCACCGAAATGGCTGTACCAGGTGTGACAATGAACGATGTCCGCATCGATCTGGGTCGTATTGAAATCGGTGCAGCGCCGGACCGCGCCAAAAACGGAACGCAGCGGCTTCGGGCAGGTGAATCCGGATGCGTCGAGCCCAAATCCGCTCACGGAAAGATTTCCCTCCTCGAGTTTCTGATCTCCGAAACAGCGCACCTCGACCGGCATCGACTTCGCGAGCTCGCGTGAAAGATAATCCACGTGCACGCCGGCCCCGCCATAAACGTTTGGCGGATATTCGTTCGTAAGAAAGAGCGCTTTCACGAAGATTTCTTAATCGCACGGTTGCTGAAGCGCACGCAGTTTCGCTCTTAAAGGTAGAGGCGCTTGCGCCAAGCGCCTGTCGTTAAGTTAGGCGCTTGGCACAAGCGCCTCTACATCTTAGGAAATCGAAATCGCCGTCTCCACTCAGCGCTTCACCTTCAACAGCAACACCGGGATATCCACGTTGTGCCGCACCTTGTCAGCGGTGCTGCCGTAAAGCAGATCGCTGATAAAGCGATGCCCGTGCGTGCTCATGGCGATCAGCTCGACCGGCTCAGTGCGCGCCAGCTTGATAATTTCCTCGGCCGGCTCTCCCATCGCGAGCACGGAACTGACTTCAAATCCCTCGGCCTGCAATTCGCGCTCGAGATTCGCCAGGTAGGCGCGGTCTTCCTTCATCTCCTCGCTCTCCTGCAATTTGAAATTCTCGTAGTTCCGCGCCACCCAACCATCGGCCACGTGCACCAGCATCAACTTCGAATTCGCCAGCCGCGCGAGCGGGCGGATGTGCTTGAGAATGGTTTGGTCGGTCTCGCGATTTTCGACCGGAACCAGGATCGTTTTATACATGCGCGTTTAGGTGAACCAACTCCCGAAGGTTTGCACAAGCAGCCAGGCGTTGAGCAAAGCGATCACGATGGCAACGAACCAGGCAAGACATTTCACCGTAAGCCCGTTCACGAATTCACCCATCTTCAATTTGTCGCTCGTAAATAGGACCAGCGGGAACACCGCGAAGCTCAACTGCAAACTCAACACCACCTGGCTCAGCACCAGCAGATTCGTTGTCCCTTTTTCGCCGGAGATAATCGTGACAATGATCGCGGGGATGATGGCGATCGCGCGCGTGATCAATCGCCGCAGCCACGGCCGGATCCGGATGTTCAGAAAACCTTCCATCACGATCTGCCCGGCGAGCGTTCCCGTGAGGGTCGAGTTCTGACCGGAGGCTAAGAGTGCGAGCGCGAAAAGTGTGCTCGCACCGGTGACGCCGAGAAGAGGCGAGAGAAGTTTGTAGGCGTCCTGAATTTCCGCCACGTCGTTGCGCCCGCGCGTGTAGAAGGTCGCTGCTGAGACGATCAGGATCGCGGCGTTGATGAAGAGCGCGAACATTAGAGCGAGGGTCGAATCGATCGTGGCGAACTTGATCGCTTCGCGTTTTCCGGCGGCGCTCAATTCGTAACGCCGCGTCTGCACGATCGAGGAATGCAGATAAAGATTATGCGGCATAACCGTCGCGCCGAGAATGCCGATGGCAATGTAAAGCATGCCGGGATCGGTGATGATCTTCGAAGTAGGCACGAAGCCCTTCGCGATCCCGAGTAAATCAGGATGGGAGACAACAAGTTCCCAGGCGAAACATCCACCGATGACGAAGATGAGCGCGATGACTAGCGCCTCGATATAACGGAAGCCTTTGTTCTGAAGGAACAAGACGATGAGGACATCAAGCCCAGTGATGCAAACGCCGACGAGAAGCGGCAGGCCAAAGAGCAGATTCAAAGCAATGGCCGAGCCGATGATCTCCGCCAAATCACAAGCCGCAATGGCGATCTCGCAGATAAACCACAAGAGGAATGAGACCGGCCGGCTGTAATGATCGCGGCAGGCCTGCGCCAGATCCCGTCCGGTCACGATTCCGAGTTTGAGTGAAAGGGCCTGAAGGAGGATGGCCATGAGGTTGGACACCATCACCACCGAGAGCAGCGCGAAATTGTATTTCGAGCCGCCGGCCAGATCGGTCGCCCAATTCCCGGGATCCATGTATCCCACGGCGACCAGGAACCCCGGACCGGCAAACGCGAAGAGCTTGCGAAAAAAACCGGCCGAAGACGGGACGACCAGACTGCGATGGACCTCGGACAAACTTAGCAGAACCGGCTGCGAGTGGAAACCGGCCTCCGTGTGGATGGACTCGGGTTCCAATTTAGGCATGACTAAGTTAGTTATCTCTTACTATTAATCTGTCAACCTGAAATGATTTTTTGATTGACCGAATGCGCGCCTTGCCCGTTCTTGTCCATGTGTCCGCGAAAACGAATGCCTCGCGCAGTTCCGCCGCGGTGGAGGATTACCTGGAGCGCATTCTCGAGCTGATCAACACCAAGGGCTACGCGCGCGTGGTCGATATCGCGACGAGCCTCGACATCTCGCAGGCGAGCGTCACCAACATGGTGCAGCGGCTCGATGGCGAAGGTTTGCTCAAGTACGAGAAATATCGCGGTCTTGTCCTGACCACCGCCGGAGAAACGCTGGCGCGCAATATTGCCCGGCGTCACCAACTCCTGACGGATTTCCTCAAGCTCCTGGGCGTGGACGAACGCGTGATCGAACATGATGTCGAGGGGATGGAACACCACATCAGCCCATCGACTTTACGAGCCATTGAGACGCTGACTGCTCAGCTCAAGCGCCGGCCCGCGCTGCTGGCGCGGTTGAGATAAGACTCTCTGGGTAGCGCACGCGTCTCGCGTGTCTGGCGCCGGCGTCTTCGCTGGCGCGAACTTTTCGAGAGAAGTTCGTTTCGGCGAGACGCCGAAACCAGCACGCGAGACGCGCGCGCTACCCAAGGCAGGAAAATCGCGCGCTCCGATCTGTGCGAGACCTTCGCCAAAAAGCTTTTCCCCGACGGCGGAACTTCGTCTAATCCGTGCGATGCCGCGTCGTCCGGAATTGCTTGTTCTCGCGATGGACATCGGGAGCTCGTCCACGCGCACAGCGTTGTTCGACGAAAATGGGCGAATGTTTGCCAAGACCGTCGTCAGCCGCGAATACGCTGTTTGTTATGACGCGGATGGTGGAGCAGAGCTTTCACCGGCAGTGTTGCGTCGGGCATCGGTCGAATGCCTGCAAGAGACAGCGCGAACATGGCGCGCATCTCCGTCCTTGCGAAAAATTCCCATCGCCGGTGTGGGCGCGTCTGCCTTTTGGCACAGCCTGCTCGGACTCGATCGCAAAGGCCGAGCGATCACGCCGGTCTATACCTGGGCCGATTCACGCTGCGCCGACGACGCAGTCCGGTTGCGTCAAGAATTCGACGAAAAAAAAATCCACGCGCGAACGGGCTGCATGCTGCGCGCTTCGTTCTGGCCGGCAAAATTGCGCTGGCTTCGCCGCACGCAAGAGCGCCTTTTCAGTCGCGTGACCCGCTGGGTTTCGCCGGCTGAGTGGATCTTCGAAGAATTATTCGGCGCGACTGGATGCAGTCACTCCATGGCGAGTGCGACTGGGCTTTACGATCTCCGAACGCGACAATGGGACACCGCGTTGTGCGCCGCATGCGGCCTCGAGGTCGAACAGTTGGGCCAACTGATTGAAACAGCGACAGGGACGCGCTCGACTTTTCCAGAGCTACGGGAAGCAAAGTTCTTCACCGCGATCGGCGACGGCGCCGCCGGCAATCTTGGATGCGGGGCCGATGTCCCCGGCCGAATCGCAATCAATATTGGAACGAGCGCGGCAGTGCGCGCGATGGAAACCGGCGCGAGAAAAGCAGCGCCTTTCGGATTGTTTCGTTATGCGGTGGATCGTGAGAAAACGGTGATTGGCGGGGCGGTGAGCAACGCGGGCAATTTGCGCCAGTGGTGCGTGCGTGAGCTTCGAATCGCCGATGCGGAGAAGGCCCTTTCGCGAACGGGAGGCGTCGCAAATGAGCTTACCGTGCTTCCCTTCTGGGTCAGCGAGCGGGCGCCGACTTGGCCGGAACATTTGCGCGGCGCCGTGATCGGCTTGAGCCAGGCCAGTTCGGCGCCGCAAATTCTTCGAGCCATAACCTGCGCCGTTTTTTATCGGCTAAGCGAAATCCTCGATCTGGTCGAAAGCTGTACCGGACGAGCAAAAGAAGTAATCGCCTCCGGAGGAATATTGCATTCGCCCGCTTCGATCCGGTTGCTCGCAGATGCGCTCGGCCGCGATCTCCGCGTTTCAGCCGAACCGGAAGCGTCTTTGCGTGGCGCGGCGGTGTATGTCCTCGAGGCCCTGGAATGCCGGGTCGATCCTCTGCGACAGGGAAAGATTGTGCGGCACGATCCCGTGCTTGCGGAAAAGCATCACGTTCGCCGGGCATGCCAGATTGCGCTGGAAGATTTGCTTTCCTGGTAGGCGGCCTGGTTTTCCACCCGGCCAGACTTCAGCCCGCCGCTTCGGACACGCTCTCGATCTCACCAGGCCGGCAACAAATCGTCAGGGAGATAGGCCGACAGCAAACAGTGCAATCTTCGATCAGTGATTGCTCCGACTGCGACGTATCGATTTGCAGCGGAAACGATTCGCCGCAATGCGGACAAACGATTTCTGTTTCGCGGATCAGTTCCATAGCAGCGATCCAACCGGTACGATCGCTAGAGCGTTAAACCGCGGCGTCGGATTTTTTCGCGACAGCACCATCCTTCGCGTCGTCCACTTTGCGGAAATGCAATTGACCGACGCGCCGGCCATCGGTTTGGGAAATGGTGACGAGATAATTGTCGATCCGGACTTGCTCTCCCTGCTTCGGGAGGTGACCAAGCAGATGCGTCACGTATCCGCCGATCGTGCTCACATCGGCGCTCTCCAATTCCAAACCGGCGAGGTCGCGCAATTCATAAAGGCCCACTGCGCCCTCGATCGAAAATTCATTCTCGTTGATCTTGCGAAATTCAGCCTTCTCGGTATCGAACTCGTCCTGGATATCGCCCACGATTTCCTCGAGCACGTTTTCCAACGTGACCATGCCGACAGTGCCGCCGTATTCGTCCACCACGATCGCCAGGTGCGCATGCTTGTTCAGGAAAAGTGTGAGCAGTTTTTCCAGCGACATCATCTCGGGCACGGGGATCAGCTCGCGCTTGATCCGGAGCAGATCGGGATGGGGATCGCGCATCATCGGCACCAGCTCTTTGATGTGAATGAGACCGATCGTGTTGTCGAGATGGCCGCGGCAAAGCGGGAAACGCGTGTGCCGCGATTCGAGCGCTTTCTTCACGTTCTCTTCGAAGCTCTGTTCGATATCGAGAAAGACGACTTCGCCCCGCGGCGTCATGATATCGCGCACCACGCGCCGGCGAAGATCGAGCGCGTTCACGAGGAGGTCACGGCCCAGTTCAGAAACTTCGTCGGATTCTTCGCTTTGATCGAGAATGAGCCGCAGCTCTTCTTCGCTGTGGGCCAGCTCGGCGCCGGCGACCGGTTTGATCCGCAGCAATTTTTGCAGGAAAAAATTCGACGATTTGTTCAGCAACCAGATGGCCGGTTTGAAGACGATGTAAAAGACGCCCAGCGGCCGGGCGAGCAGGAGAGTGACCGGCAACGGCTTGCCGATGGCGAGATACTTCGGGGCCAGCTCGCCGAAAACGATGTGGAGAAAAGTGATCCCGATGAAAGCGAGCGTGATCGAGACGGCCGAGACGACCGCATGCGAATGCAGATTCACCAGTGCGAACGCCGGCTGGAGGAGGCGCGCCATGAATTGTTCACCGATCCAGCCGAGCGCGAGACTGGCGAGCGTGATCCCGAGTTGCGTGGCGGAAAGATAAGCGTCGAGGTGCGTGCGGACGTGCTTGGCAAAAATCGCGCGAAGATTCCCCTCCTCCACCAAGGCGTCGAGCTGACTGGCCCGCACTTTCACGATGGCAAATTCCGACGCCACGAAAAATGCATTCAGCGCCACGAGCGCGAAGATCACCGCCAGCTTGCCCAGGATGAGCGCGGGGGAATCCCATTGCTCGGAGATCGCTTCGGCCAACGGACCGAACGCGAGAAATAGAAAAGTCGAATTCATTTAGCGGATGCAAACCCTGCACCCGGAAGCCCGGCGAGGCGCCGTTTTTACCAGCTCGATTTGGTGACACCCGGGATGAACCCGGCTGAGGCCAGCTCGCGAAAGGTGAGGCGCGAAATCTTGAACCGGCGAATAAACGCGCGACGGCGGCCGCTGACTTCGCAACGGTTCACCACCCGGGTGGGGCTGGCATTGCGCGGAAGTTGCGACAGGCCTTGGTAATCTTTCTTCGCCTTCAGCTCAGCACGCAGTGCCGCGTATTTTTTCACGGTTGCGCGCTTGCGGTTGTTGCGATTTATCCAGGACGTTTTCGCCATAAAGGAACGCGGAAAGTAGCGAAGGGGCTGGGAAATGCAAATGCTTTCTCCCTCCTTCGCCAAGGCTCCGGCGGGCAGGCCCCTCCTGGCAATGGTGGGTTGGACGCTTGCCCGCCGTAGCTTGGCGAAGGAGGGTTTCCGATGTTCCCACTCAAGGCCGCAATTTTCCCTTCCTCTGCTACCGACCTCGCCCACCTCCTGAATGAAAATCTGCGACGGCTTTTTCTCGTCGACGCTGATCCAGTCAGCATCCGCGAAGGAACGTATCCGCAGCTCGAAGAGCTGAGCATCTCGCTCGATGGCGCCCGGCTCCGGGCGGATCCGCCACGGCCCCCAGTCATCGCAGACAAGACATCGCCCGCACTGAAAGTCGATCAGCTTGCTCTCACCGCTTCGCCGCTCTCCCTCGGTCCTGTTGCGATCCATCTTTCACTTTCGGCGCGCGAAGTTCAGCTCGGCCAGGGCAAAGACTCAAACGACCAGATCGTTCTCACGCTCGAAGGTGCGGCTGAGGGCCAAATCGAAATTTCCCTGACGCAATCCGATCTTGAAACGCTCATCGCCGAGCTTGCCCAGAACCAGGCCAGCAAGCAGGGCGTTACGATTGAAGGCGTGCAATTGAAGCTGCACCAGAAAAACCCCCACTCTCTTGCCGCAGAAGTGCGCTTGCGCGCCCGCAAATTATTTCTTAGCGCGTCGATCCAGGTAACCGGACAACTCGATCTCGACGATCAGCTCAATCTCAAGATCTCGAATCTGAATTGCACGGGCGACGGCGGCATGGCGACTGTCGCCTGTGGCGTCCTCAAGCCTTACCTTCAGAAAATCGATGGTCGCGAGTTTCCGCTCATGTCTTTGCCCTTGGGAGAAATCCGTCTGCGCGACGTGCGATTGAGTGTGGGCGACAAACTGTGCGTCACCGCCGAGTTCGGTTCCACCAGCTAGCGGGGTCATCCCGAGTCGCGCAGACGACGAGGGACCTCACAACCGAACGGAGCGCTTCCGCGAAGGATCGTGCGCCCATCGCAGTTCGGCATTCTCGACACTTGGACGCGCAATTTGCAGCTGCGAGGTCCCTCGCCGTCTGCGCGGCTCGGGATGACATCGCGCGATTTCAACGACACAACCGGGGACGCTTGTGCTACTTTGGCCGCCGCCCCTATGATCGTCAAAATCGGTTTCGACATTGAATTCGAGCTCGCGGGTCCAACCCCGATGATCTTGATGCTCTACGTCCATCCGGCGCGGCAGAAAGATCTTCGAGCCGAAGAAAAAATCCGGGTCGAACCGGAAATTCCGTTGACCGATTTCACCGATTTCTACGGCAATCGATGCGCTCGCATTTTCGCGCCGGCGGGGAATCTTCGGCTTTCACTCGAGACCTTGATCGAGGACAGCGGGAAGCCCGATCTCCAATGCCCCGACGCCCCACAGCATAAGGTCGAGGACTTGCCTAACGAGACGCTCCCCTTTCTTCTCACCAGCCGTTACTGCGAAGTCGACAAGCTGTCGGACATCGCGTGGAAGCTCTTCGGCTCGACCGAGCCTGGCTGGCCACGCGTGCAGGCCATCTGCACCTGGGTGCACAATCACATCACCTTCGGCTATCACTTCGCCGATTCCTCAAAGTCCGCCTTCGACGTTTACAACGATCCCCGCGGCGTCTGCCGCGATTTCAGCCACCTCGCGGTCGCGTTCTGCCGCTGCATGAATATTCCGGCGCGTTACGTCACAGGCTACATGGGAGACATCGGAGTGCCGCTGGTCCTACCCATGGATTTCAGCGGCTGGCTCGAAGTCTATCTCGGCGATCGCTGGTATACCTTCGATGCGCGACACAACGTGGCGCGAATCGCTCGTATCGTGATGGCGGTGGGCCGCGACGCCGCCGATGTCGCGCTCACGACGAATTTCGGACGCGCCTCGCTGAAGAAATTCTTTATTATCTCGGACGAAGTTGTGCAGACCAGAAGCGCAGAGTGACACGCGTTAGGCGTCCTATGTTTCGATGGGTTCGCAACCTTTTGATATCATCGGCGAGCAACTCTCATAACCACCATCATTGACTTGTTAGGTTCGGTCCGTTGCGGAACGACACCTGCTTAGTTCCGCTGGTATGGACCCCAAGAATCCCGATCATCGGGACGCCCGGATTCTGATAGTTGACGATGAAATGTTCTGCGCGGCTGGGCTGGCCAGGATGCTTGAACAATCGGGCTATCCCAATTGCGCCACGGTAACCGACCCAACTACGGCTGCCGAAAAATTCACCGAGCTCAAGCCCGACCTCGTGCTGCTCGATCTGCACATGGAACCCCTCTCGGGCATTGACGTTCTCAACCGGATCAATGAGATCACCCTGCCTCATGCGCGCCCGCCGGTGGTGTTCTTGACGGCCGACACCACCTTCGACGCGAGACATGAGGCACTCGCGGCTGGCGCGACCGATTTCCTGGCCAAGCCGGTGGATTCAGTCGAAGTGGTTCTTCGAATCGGCAACATTCTCACGGCGCGTGCGCTCTTTCAGCAATGCCAGCTTTATAGCCTTGGGCTGGAGCGGCTGGTGGATAAACGCACGGTGGAACTGCAGCGCCAGACCGCGGATCTCGAAAAGGCCATCGAGGAACTGCGCTCGACCCAACAGCAGGTGATCCAACAGGAACGCATGAGGGCTCTTGGTACGATGGCTAGTGGCATCGCCCACGACCTTAACAACGGACTCACCCTTATCCTCGGCTACGGAGATATGCTGCTGAGCAACCCGCTCGTCTTCCCGCTGGGGTCGAAGGAGCACATTTACCTCCAGGAAATTGTTTCTGCCGGGCGCGACAACGCACAATTGGTCAAGCGTCTGCGCGACTTCTACCGGCCCTCTTCCAGCCGTGAACATCTCGAGCCAGTCGATCTCAACGAGCTGGTCGAAGAAACAATCTCGCACACCGCGCCGAGGTGGGAAGCCAAAGCCAACGCGGGCGGCGCGACCATCCGCATTCAAAAAGATTTCGCTCAGATACCACTCGTGACCGGAGCGCCGGCCGAGTTGCGAGAGGTGTTGACGAACCTGATTTTTAACGCCGCCGACGCCATGCCAACCGGAGGACGCCTTTGTTTCAGCACCCGCTTGAGCGACAATCAGGTAGAGCTGGCCGTATCGGATACCGGCATGGGCATGAGCGAAGAAACGCGTCGGAGCTGTCTCGAGCCTTTTTTCACGACCAAAGGCGCCGCTGGTTCGGGCCTGGGGCTGGCGATGAGCTACGGCATAGTCCGGCGCCATGGCGGCAGCATCATGATCGAAAGTGCCGTGGGCAAAGGCAGCACCTTTACGATTTTTCTACCGGTCCCGATGCAGGCCCTTGAACGGCGCACGGCGGGTTCGAAGAAAACGATTCGCCCCCTCCACGTTCTGGTGGTCGACGACAGCCCTGCCATTTGCGAAATTGTCAGCGCATATCTGGCCGAGGATCGTCATATCGTCGAAACCGCCACCAACGGGCGGGAAGCGATGGAAAAATTTCGGGCCGGCCAATTCGATCTGGTCATCACGGACCGCGCGATGCCGGAGATGAACGGTGATGAACTAGCCGATTCGATCAAGCGCCTGAGCCCCGGCGAACCGATCATCATGCTCACGGGTTTCGCCGATCTCATCAACGAAACCGGACAACGGGCGGAGAGCGTGGATCTGGTTCTAAGCAAGCCGGCGCGTCTAAGTGATCTCCGGGAAGCGATCCTCGAAGTAATGCCCCACGCCTGTCGTTGATCGCGGGCACGCCGTTGCCAGGACGCTCACTGCTTGCTCAGCCGCCGAAACATCCAGATCCCCAGGACGAGAAAGAGCAGGTTTGGGAACCAGACCAGAAGCTCGGGATGCAGCTTCGCGTTGGACCGCAAGGTGTCGGCGATGATGATGAAGAGAAAATAAAAAACGCCGATGACGAGACTCATGGCGAAGCCAAAGGAAGTCTCGCGACGATGCGCGGTGATCCCCAGCGGCACACCGACCAGGGCGAAGACGATGCAGGCAAGTGGAAATGAAAAACGTTTGTTGATTTCGGTGCGGCTCGAGCTGCGCATTTTTGGATCGTTGTCTTTCAACTGCTCCAGCAGCTGTTCGAGCGAGAGCATCGAGCGGCTCGCACGCCTTTTTTCCTTTTCGTAAAGCTCCTCCAGACTGATGGGAAGCGTTCCCTCAGCCACATTGATTCCGTCCCGCATCCGGTTCAGATCGAACGGGTCGTAATCATCGCGTTGCTGATAACGCGCCGCAAAAAGATGCATGAGAATGCGTTTGTTCGGCAGATCGGCCTCGAGTGAACCGGTCCGGGCATACGTCACCTTCATCGGCATAGAATCTTCGTTGATTTCAAAAACGATGATGTTCTCCAGGTTGTTGCCATCTTTCTTGCCGACATAAATTTTATGGCCGGGAAATTGATCGATGATCTGGTCGCTGCCGAAAAGCGCCATCGGATTGCGCGTGGCGAGATTGAAAACCGTGCTGCGCATTTGTTCCTGGGCCGCCGGCGCGACGTCCACGTTGAGCCAAACGGAAGCGGCCGTGCAAAGAATCGCGATCACGACCAGTGGGATGCAAATCCGGCTGATGCTTACGCCGTTGGAACGGAGCGCGATTAATTCGTTGTCGGCCGAAAGGCGGCCGAAGACGAGCAGAACCGCGGTGAGGAGGCCCCACGGGATGGTGAAGATGAGCGAGAATGGCAGGACGTAAGCGACGAAGCCGACCAGGTATTCGACCGGCAAATCGTGATTAACCAGAAGCGGGAGGAGCTTCCGGAAAATATTCCCAATGACGAGAACCAGACTGAGGACGACGATCGCGAAAAGGAGATTGACGATGAGTTGCCGGCTGACGTAGCGGTCGATTAATTTCATCGCAGCCGTTTGTTAGTTCCGTTCCGTCAACGTCGCAAGCGCTGTCATGGCAGCGCGTTCGATCTGTAGCCGCTTCGCTATGCGAAGCGAGAAGGGCGATCTGCGAATGCATTCTGGGCCGTGACGAGAGTTCCGCACGCCGCCCACCCGCCTTCGGTCGCTTCGGCGCGGCCAGCAGGGCGGCGGCTACAGGAGCGCGAGTTTACTTACTCCAGCCCGGGATCGACTTGCTCAACACACCGTCTCTCGTCGCCGACGTCGCTTTCAACTGCGCGTCGATTTCCTGCAAGAGCGCGCGATCGCTCTTGCGCACCGCGAAACCCATTTTCTCCAACTCGATTCCGGGCACGATTTCGGCCGTGATATCAGTCAGAGCCAAGTCCGCTCCGATGGACTGCTTTAGCTCAGCGACTTTTTGCAACGCGTAAGGCTTGTCGATCAACGCGCCATCAATCCGCTCCGCCACCAAATCGGCCAGCATGCGATCATAGGCGCCGCTGCCCGCGTACGGCACGAAACGCTCGGAAGCAGTTTCGCCCAGGAGCTTGCGGGCAAAGGTTTCATTCGTTGTCTTCTCCGCCGCGCCTACTCGAGCCAACACCAGCTTCCCATCCACGAAGGGTTTTACGCCCGGCTTGGCGATCATGGTCTGCGGATATTGCAGCGTCGGCTCACTGAAGAGCAGTCCGTAAGTTTTCTCGCGCTCAGGTGTGATCGAGATGGCGGACGCGATCAAATCTACGGCGCCATCGCGTTCGAGTAATCGAAAAAAATCCTCGCCCCAGATTCGCCGGGTGTAGGTGATGGCAGGCTTGGCCGCGATGCCGCGCGCCGCGAGAATCTTCGTGCCAAGGTCGCGCAACAACTCGATCTCGTAACCGGTCAATTCCGCGCCGTCCTGCTTAACGAAAAAACCATCGGGCTCAGCCGTTCCAACGTGAATGGTACGCGTCGCGATGATTCGGTTCAGCGCGCTGGGATAGTAAGTGAAATCCTGCTCCTTATTCCACGCACCCACTCGCTCCGGCTGCCCGGGGCTTTGCCAGATCGGGCGCACTTTCCAGCGAATTTTTCCCTCGACTCCTTGCGGCACGATCGAGTTGCGCGCAGTGCGCTGCACGATCGGCGCTTTGCCGGCGGGCGTGAGTGAGACTTCGAACGAAAGATTTTCCTGCGGAAGATCTTTCGTTGTCCAGGAGAGAAGCAGCGGCCCGACCACCGACGCATTCGGCGCCGGCCTTTCCAACTGCGCCGTCGGACCGGCGTCGTTTGCCTTCGGCCGAAAAAACCAGGCGCCTGCGGCTATCGCAAGAATCGCCGCGAGGGCGAAGGAAATCCAAAGGGCAGCTGGCCGTGTTTGCGATTTTTTCGGAGCCGCTTCTTTGACCGGCGATGCACCTCGATGTTGCAACGCAAGAATCGCATCCGCGAGTTCCCCGATGTGTCGTTCCAGCGGCGGATTCATCGCATCAAGCCAGTGGCAACTGCTGATGAAATATTCCATGTCCTTCGAAGGCATCACGGCTTCGACCCGAAATGGAATGATCGAGACTCCTTTGTTTACCGCGCGCTCGATCTCGCGCATTACTTGCGGCGAGCCGTTGGAATGCCTGGAAAAAATCACCACCATCACGGCGCTGTCGCCGATGGCATCCACGATGGCCGAGCCCCAGGTGCGCCCGGGTACGACATCTCGCGGTGCGATCCAACACCGGATTTTGTTTGCCTCGAGTGTTCCGCAAACGGCATCGGCCACCTTCTTGTCTTCCGAGCAATAGCTGATGAAGGCGTCGTATGGCATCGGCCCCGATCTTAATGCGGCTGCTTGTCACTTGGCAATCGGAGCGATCGAGCCGCGAGATATCGAAGGGGGGCGCGACATGCAAACGAGGTCCCTCCGAGAATTTCCTTCCAACCGGAACGCGCTCAGTCTTAGTTCATCGCGGTGCAGCTTCGGATGTCTTTGCTCATGCTCATGCTCATGTGCAGCTGGCCCATTGCGACAGGCTGGGCCGAGACGAGTGCGGTGAGCAGTTCTCGCCAGTGCATTGTGGTGGTGGCGGAAAACTGGACGTCGACCACGGGGGTCTTGCGTTCGTTTGAGCGCCGTGCATCGAAGGAGGGATGGAAGGAATTGGGCTCTGGCATTCCGGTCGTGTTGGGCAAGAAAGGACTCGGACTTGGCCGTGGATTGGTCCGTTTGAATTTCGGCGCAGCGCCGATCAAAAAGGAAGGCGACGACAAAGCGCCCGCTGGAATTTTCCGCCTCACCTCGGCCTTTGGCTATGCCCCGGCCCGTTCCGCTAGCTGGGTCAAACTTCCCTATCTGGCGCTAACAAAAAAGATCGAGGGCGTCGATGATCCGAAATCGCGCTACTACAACAAGCTGGTCGACCGTTCGCGCGTAGCGAAGGTCGATTGGAGCAGTGCGGAAAAGATGCGGCGGGATGACGTGCTCTATAAGTGGGGCGTGGTCGTCGACCATAACCCGGCTGCGATCGCGGGCGCAGGGTCCTGCATCTTTCTGCACATCTGGAAGAGTCCGTCTGCGCCCACGGCCGGCTGCACGGCGATGCCAGAGAAAGACCTGGTGCGATTGATCCGCTGGCTCGATCCCGCGCGACGTCCAATTCTAGTGCAGATGACGCGCCCGGCCTATCGCGCGATCCGGGCAAAATATGGTTTGCCGCCGAATCATTCATGAATCGTCGCTCGATCCGCATCGCAGTGTTTGCTTCACCGGGAAGTTTGCTACCTTGGTGACCGAATGAGCGGCGAGATGTACGATGTGGCGATCATTGGTGGCGGCCCTGCTGGCAGCACCGCGGCCACACTACTGGCGCGAGCCGGACGGCGCGTTGTCGTCCTGGAGCGCGAAAAGTTTCCTCGCTTTCACATCGGCGAGTCGCTCCTGCCTTTCAGTACAAAAGCGTTCGATCGCCTCGGCGTGCGCGAAAAGCTCGACCGCACTTTCATGCCTAAACACGGCGGAGAAATCATCGCGGCTTGTGGCACGACCAGCGCGAAATTCTACTTCAAAGACGGCTTCGAATCGCGCCGGGATCGCGCCTATCAGGTTACGCGCTCGGAGTTCGACAAGATGCTGCTCGATCACTCGCGCGAAAATGGCGCCGAGGTCCGCGAGGAAACGGAAGTAACGAAAATCGATTTCGCCAAGGATCGGGTTCGCCTCGAAGTTTCACCTGCCAGTTCATCCAAAACTCCGACACTCCAGTCCCCCACTCTGCTCGAGGCGCGATATCTCCTCGACTGCAGCGGCCGCCAAACGACTCTCGGAAATTTTTTCAAACTCAAGAAAACCTACGATCACCTGCAAAAATTTTCTATCTTCGCGCATTATGAAAACGTCGATCGTCCGGACGGCATCGATGGGACGCTGATCCGCATGGTGCGCGGGCTCGACCGCTGGTTTTGGATGATTCCGCTCACACCCACGCGGATGAGTGTGGGCGTGGTCATGGACACATCGACTTTCCGCGCGATGAAACTCTCACCCGAAGACGCGCTCGAAAAATGCGTCGAGGAACAGCCGGAGATGGTGGCGCGAATGCAGAAGGCCAAGCGGGTCTCGCCCGTTTATTCCGCCGGCGATTATTCATATCGCAACGCGAAGCTTTTCGGCGACCGCTGGTTGCTCGCCGGCGACGCGGCCGGTTTCATCGATCCTGTTTTTAGCAGCGGAGTTTTTTTGGCGATCATGTCCGCGGAAAAAGCCGCGGATTCGCTGGACGAAATTCTCAGCGACGAAAGGCGCAAGCCTCGCCTTTTTCGAGAGTACTCACACTGCGTCAACCGCGTGATGGACCTGTATCTCCGCTTCGTGAACTCGTGGTATAGCGGCAAGGGATTCATCGAAGTGTTTCTCAATCCGACCGAGATGTTGCAGCTCGCCGCGGCGGTCAACGCCGTGCTCGCCGGCAATGAAGGCTCGAGGTTCGCCATCAAATGGCGGATGTGGATTTTCTATTTCTTCGTTCGTGCGCAGCGCTTCATCGCGTTCTCGCCCCGCCTCTCGCTCGTGCCGAAGAAACCAGAGGCCTCCACATCGATGGGTCCTCTGGAAAGCGTCTCGTAGCGAAGAATGAAGGACGCCGCTTCGACCCTGAGTCGATCGATCATGATTCTAATCACGATCGTCTTTGGCCTAACGAGTTGTCAGACCATCCGCCATCATTTTCTCGGCCCGTCGCAGGACTGGAAGGCCAGGAACGGCCAGCTTCTATATCGGGGGAAAAAAACCACGCTCATCGGTGAAGTGCTTGTTCGTTTTTCCAGCGCAGGCGATTTCGAGCTGACTTTCACGAAAGGCCCCGGCTTCGTTTTGCTCGAAGTGCGGCAGGACGCAAAGTTCGCGAGCGTGAAAGGTCCACTCGCGCGCGGCGGTTGGTCCGGCGCCACCGCGCAGGCGCCGCCACGATTGCGCGGTTGGCTGCAATTGCGCGAACAACTGATGGCGTCGGGCGAGCAAACGTCGGTGCGTCATTCCTTCGGCGACGAAACTTTCATTTTCCGTTTTTGACCTTCGCAGGTTGAAACGCGAGCGTCGCGGCTGCGGTCACGACCTAACATGCGCCTTCATTCTCTCATCGCTCATCTCGTCACGCGTCGGCGCGGCGCGGTCTGGTCCGCCGTCGCGGTGATTTGCGCGCTGTCCGCTTACGTTCTGGTCACGCGGATGAAGCTCGATAGTGAGGTGCTGAATCTCCTGCCCAGCGGCTTCGAATCGGTCGAAGGCCTGAAGGTTTACAATCGCGATTTTTCCCAAGTGCGGGATCTGACTTTCGCGCTCGTTTGCCAACCGGAGGACGTAGATAAACTGGAAGAGTTCGCGCCGCAGTTCGCGCAAAAGCTGCGCGCGCAGTCCTGGTGCCTGCGCGTTCTGTCCGGTGCGCCGATCGAGACGCCCGAAGGCGTTCGCGATTTGCAATCGATCGCCATTCCTTTGCTGCTCAATCTCGAGCCGGGGGCGTTCAATGAAACGCTGTCACTCTTGCAGCCGGAAAAAATTCGGGAGCGGTTGCATCGCCTGCATTCGGAACTAGAAGCCGGTTCGCCGCGGCCTCAAATCGAGTTGGGTCTTGATCCGCTCGGCGTGATCGCGCCCGCACTGAAACCTTTCGCGAGCAACGCAGCCATCGAGGAGGATCAGCCTCTGACTTCCCCTGACCGCACGATGCGCGTTTTTCTCACGGTGACGAATCAGGAGAGCATCGGCGCGGTCGAATGCCAGAAGCTCATGCGTGACGTGAAAAAGTTTCAAGCAAACGCGCATCAAGGCTGGGACGGCGGGCCTTTGCAGATCCTAGTCACGGGCCGCTCGGCTTACGTCGCCGAGATTTCGCTTAGCATGCGCCACGACATTGTTGTCACGTTGCTCGGCTCCATTCTTTTGGTCGGCGGAGTCTTTTACATCGGCTTTCATCGGTGGCTGCCGTTGGTCGGGATGGGTCTCACGCTCTTGCTCTGCTGCCTCGTCGCGCTCGCGGCCGGGCTCCTGATTTTTCATCAGCTCAACATGGTGACCATCGGGTTCTGCGCGATCCTGATCGGTCTCGGGGTGGACTTCGCGATCTTGGTTTTCGGACGCTACCAACAGTCGCGCGATGAAGGCATCGATCATTCCGAAGCCGTAAGTGAAGCAGTCAGGAATCTCGGGAAAGCAATTTTCTTCGGCGCGCTCACGACGGCTGTCGGCTTCATGGCCTTGATGCTGGCCGGATCGCAGGGATTCACTCAACTCGGTGTCTTGATCGCGCTCGGCATCAGTTTCGCCGGCATTTTTATGATGACGGTCTTCTTTCTTTTTCTGCCCCGGAAAAATTCGAGGCCGCGAAACGATTGGATGTTTGCCCTGGTAAAAAATTATGTTCGATCTGCCGTCCAGCGCCCGGGCTTTATGCTTTGGATTTCGACGCCGGTCCTGCTCATTCTCACCGCCGTCGCGCTCTCGCCGAAGCCTCCAATCATCTTCGATGTGAGCACGCATTCGATGGAACCGAAGCGCAGTGACGCCGGCTATGCGCTCAAGACGATCATGGAGAAAATGCCCTCCCGCTGGGAGCCGGTCATCGGCATTGTCAAAGCAACGAACGCGCAACAATTGCACGATGACTGGCAGAAAGTCGCCGCGCATTGGGACGAATTGCAAGTTGCCGGCAAGATCAAAAGTTATTCCACCCCGGCCGCCCTCGCGTTGTCGCCGGCGCGAATTCAAACCAATCGGCAAAAATTGCGGATGGCTAATCTCACGGTTGCGCGCGACACCCTCGAAGCCGCGATCGCCGCCGAAGGTTTCAGCCACGATACTTTCGAGTCCGGCTTCATCCTGCTCGATCAATTGCGCAGCGCGGCCGACCCCTCCTACCAACTGCCGGATTGGCGGACCAAATTGCCGCAAACATCCAGCTGGTGGTTCCTGGTCGATCGTTATTTCGCTCAGGATCCGCTGCTCACGACTGGCTTCGTCACGACCAACGAGCCCGTCGCGACCCAGGAGCAAAAAGAAATGCTGCACCATGAACTCCCGGTCGAAGGCGTGCCGATGGTGCTTTCCGGCTGGAGCTTCACTCTCACCGATCTGGTGCCGTGGTCCCATCATCAGCTCATCGTGATCAGCGCGTTGATGGCGATCTTCGATGCGACTTTGCTCGCGCTGCTTTATCGCGATTGGCGCTTGTGGCTGATCCAGGTCGCCACGCTCGCCCTGGCCGTTTGCGCGATGATTGCGTCGATGAAGCTGCTCCACATCCCGCTCAATTTGCTCAACGTCCTCGCGTTTCGACTCGTGCTCGCGATCGGAGTGGATTACGGCATCTATGTGCTTCTCGTTTGGCAAAAGGCCCGGCAACTTGATCACGACGTCGCGGGTGTGGTGAAACCGGTGATTCTTGCGGGGCTGACCGCGATCTGCGGTTTCGGTTCGCTTGGCGCGGCCAACAATCCAACGCTGGCGGGCCTCGGGTATGCGTGCGCCATTGGCTTGTTTTGGAGTCTGGCCGCGACCATTTTTTTCACTTTACCCGCGGCGGCTGCGGCTGAACCGAAGTCCTGGCGCGAAGAATCTTTGCGGCCACGCGTCCAACAACCTGAAAATGTTTAAACGAAAATCTCAAGCTCGCGTCGTTTGCACAGTCGCGCTCGCATTCGCCTTTCTCGCCCCCCTTTTGCAAGCTGAGCCGCTTTCGCCCGCCGACTTGAAGGCGCTGCTCGCGCGCATCCGCGAGAAACGGGCCGCGGCGCCGCAGGTCCAGGCCGATTTCCAGGAGGAAAAAACCATTCACATGCTGAACAAACCAATCACTAGCTCGGGCAGGATCTCGTTCCAGGCGCCGAACAAATTCCGGCGCGAAGCGAAAGGCAATTCTCCCAGCATCACGGTGAGCGATGGCCAGCATCTCTGGATTTATTACCCGAAGTTTCAGTCGGCCGAGCACTACTCGTTAGGCAAGCGCTCGCCGCTCGATGCCGGCATCGCCGCGATCACGGCTAGTTTGAATCTGGAAAACGTCGAGGCCACCTACCATATAACGGGGACGAAGGAGCCGGACGGATATCAGCTCCAGTTGCTGCCGCGCAATCCTTCGATGAAACGGTTCCTGCAAACTTTCAGCATCCGGATGAACAACGACCTGCAGGTCGTGCGCACGGAAATGGTGCAACCGAACGGAGACCGGATTGTTACGACGTATTCAAACGAATCGCGCGCGCCGATTTCTGCATCGACGTTTGAGTTCACTCCACCCGCGGGCACTGAAGTCACGACGCCGCTTGGGAAGTAGCCTCTTTTCGTGCTCCTGCTCTTGCTCGTGATCGACGGGACAACGGCAACGATTTCGATCACGAGCAAGAGCACGATTACGAGATAGCAGGTTGCGGCTGGACAGGCAGACCGGAACCTTGCTACAAAAAGCGCCCCTTCTATGCGGCGTTCCCCCTTTGCGCTGTTCGCGAGTTTGCTGTTAGCGACCACGCTTGCCGGCGAACCGCCAACAACGCTCGACACCACCGGCATCATTTCCCATATCAAACGCGAAGCGGTTCAATCGAGTGCGCTCGCGTCCGTCGGTTACAGCAAACGGCTTCACGCGTTGGAAATCGAATTTAAGAAAGGCCCGATCTATCGCTATCTCGACGTCGAGGGATCGGTTTACCACGACTTGATCAACGCGCCTTCGAAGGCGCGTTTCTATGATGAGAATATCCGCGGAAAATATCAGAGGCTGCGGGTCAGGCGAAAGGCCGAGTGAAGGCGAACCGCCAGACCCCGCCGGCGGGCCGTGAGATTTTCGTCCTCACCCCCGGAGAAAAAAAGATTGTCGCCTTCGTCCTGATCGCATTCTTCCTTGGCCTAACGACCAAACATTATCGGGATGTGCATCCGCGATCACCACCCACCGAAACAAACACGAAGGCATCGCCCACTCCCGTTCCTCATCCGACTCGACCTCCGAAAACGCACTCCTGACTCAGGCGGACCTCAGAATGTTCGCAATGCAGTTTGGGAAAGACAGGTGCCGCGCTTTCGTAGTATAAGAGGCTACTCAACGGTCGTGCATTTCTGATCCTGCTCAATCCTATGTCTCTCATTTTCGAACGCGTTCTTACCGATGGCATCGCCGCAATCTCGTATCTGATCGGTGATGATGAAGAAGGCACCGCGGCCGTCATCGATCCGCGGCCGGACGTGGAAATTTACCTCGAACTGGCGCGAAAAAGCGCCGTTTCGATCACGCACATTTTTGAAACGCACATCCACGCCGATCTCGTGAGCGGTTCGCGAGAGTTAGCGGATCGCACCGGAACGGCAAAGATCTACGCCAGCAGCGAAGGCGGCGCGGAGTACGGCTTCACAGTTGAGCCGGTCAAGGACGGTGACGAATTCAAATTCGGCTCTCTGATTCTGACGGCGCGTCATTCTCCCGGACATACTCCCGAACACATTTGCTTTGTCGCGGCGGACGAAGAGCACCCGGACTTTCCGTGGGGCGTGTTTACCGGCGACTCGCTCTTCGTTAACTCCGCGGGGCGCCCGGATCTCCTCGGCCGGGATGCGGACAAACTCGCTTCGCAACTTTACGACACACTTTGGGATCTCTACGCGAAACTCGACGACGGCGTGATCATTCACCCCTCGCACGGAAGCGGGTCGCCCTGCGGCGCCGACATCGGCGATCGCCTCGAAAGCACGATCGGTTTCGAAAAGCATTTCAATCCCTATTACCAGCGGAAAGACCGGCAAGCGTTCGTCGATTACGCGCTTTCCACTCCGCCGCCTGAGCCTACGTATTACAAGCGGATGAAAAGAGTGAACGCCGCGGGACCCGATGTTCTGGGAAGGCTCCCGATAATTCCGGCATTGCCGCCGAGCATTTTCAAAGAACGAGTCGAAGCCAAAGACGCTCAGTTGGTGGATACGCGCACCATGCTCGCGTTTGGCGGCGGACACATCGACGGCGCGCTCAACATCGCCGCTTCCCCGGTCCTCTCCATCTGGGCTGGGTGGTTGCTCGATCCGGCCAAGCCAATTCTGCTCGTGCTCGAAAATGACGGCGACGTAGGGAAAGTTGCACAGCTCTTCGTCCGCACCGGTTACACGAAATTTGCCGGCTATTTGGTCGGCGGGATGAAGGCGTGGCAGAACGCCGGTTATCCATTGCGCGAGCTGCCCCAGATGACAATTCACGAATTACAAAGCTCGCGAAACGGATTGCAGGTGCTCGATGTTCGCGGACCTGCCGAATGGAAGAACGGCCGAATCCCCGGAGCCAAACACATCTTCCTCCCTCAAGTACAGAAGCGTTCGAGCGAACTCGACCGCGAGAGCCCGCTGCTGGTCTATTGCGCCACCGGATACCGCGCCAGTCTCGCCGCAAGTATCCTTCAACGGGAGGGCTTTTCCGATGTGCGGAATCTTCCTGGCAGCTTTCACGCATGGAAGGCGGCAAAGTTTCCAGTCGAGAAATGACAGCGGAACCCTCGTTGAATGGGTTGATCGTCCGCGAGCAGGAGCCGCTCAACCTCGAGATGCCGTTCTCGACCTTGGGCGGTTTCACGACGCCTAACGAGTCGTTCTACGTCCGTTGTCATTTCCCGATCCCGGAGATCGCTGTCTCGGATTGGCGGCTCAAGATTGAAGGCAAAGTCGAAGCGCCGTTCGAGCTGAATTACGAAGAGCTGCTTCGAATGGAATCGCGTACGGTCGCCGCCACGCTCGAATGCGCCGGAAACAATCGCGATTTTCTGGAGCCGAAAGTCAAGGGCGTGCAGTGGGGACTCGGCGCGGTCGGGAATGCCTCCTGGACCGGCGTCCCGCTTTCTGTGGTGCTCGAGCGCGCCGGGGTGAAGTCTGGCGCGATTGAAGTGATCCTGGAAGGCGCGGACGAGGGCGAGATCGCGAATCCTCCGCGGCCGGCGGGCAAGATTCGTTTCGCGCGCAGTTTGCCTTTGGCGAAAGCGATGGGCGATGTCCTGCTCGCACACACGATGAACGGCGAGCCGCTGCCGCCGTCGCACGGGTTTCCTCTGCGGGCGATCGTGCCGGGCTGGTATGCGGTGGCTTCCGTGAAATGGATGCGAAGCATCATCGTGACTAACCGACCGTTCGCCGGCTATTACCAATCGATCGATTACACCTATTGGGAACGAACGGCCGATGACTTGCCGACACTCAAGCCGCTGGCCGAACAACAAATCAAAGCTGAAATCGCGCAGCCGGAAAAAGGCGAGACCATTTCAGTCGGTGCCACCTACCGCGTTCACGGCGCGGCCTGGAGCGGCGACGCCGAGATAACGAAAGTCGAGGTCAGCACCGATGCCGGAGCATCCTGGTCTCTCGCGAATCTGGGTGCTGATTCAGTGAAAAATTCCTGGCGGCTTTGGGAGTACGATTGGCGCACGCCAACGACACTAGGACCGCAAACGTTAATGGCCCGCGCCACTGACTCGGTCGGGCGCACGCAACCATTCGAGCGCGATGCCGATCGCGGCACCTACATGATCAATCACATTCTGCCGATCCTGGTGGAAGTGCGCTGATTTTTTTGTCGAGAAGCTGCCGCAGTTTTCTCCCAACCTCGGACATTGCCCGCGATGATCCGAAAGAGCGGATGCGCTTCAGGGCAGTCGAGGTTTTTGATTTTCCGATACAGCTCTGGACGCCGGCCGCGTAATTTCGCTTGCAGATGTTTCCATTCGAAGAGCAGTTGGCCCCGCGTCTCCACCAGTTGGGCCGCGGATTGCCGCGAGACGATTTTCGTTTCGTCGAATTGATAGCCGCGACGCGCGGCTTCGTCGGCCACTCCGCGGAGGTAGGCGGCAATCAGTCGGAGTGGTTCAGCGTGCTGCCGAAACCGCGTCAATTGCGGATGACGTGTGTATCCTCGCGTCTCGCCGGCGATGACTTTCTGAGCGAGCAGACCCTCCCGCCACAGGGCGACCAATCCCTGGGCGTCGAGATATTGCGGGTGAACAGTCCAGAGACGCATGAGCGGAGACGTTAAACGATTTTCGCCAGCGTGCAGAATGCGGCTTGTCTCCCGCGTTGCGCCGGTTAGCCTGCACAGCCAATCATGCGATTCTCATCGTGCTCAGCACGGCTTCTCTGTTTCGGTTGTCTGACGCTACTGCTTTCAGCGGTCACGAGCCCAGCTCAAGTCACCACCGCGCCGAAGCAAGGAATTCGCGAGAACGATCCGCGGCTTCATGCCTTGACCAATGCCCGCATCGTCGTTGCTCCGGGAAAGACGATCGAGAAAGGCACCGTCCTGATCCGTGACGGCGTGATCGTCGAAGCAGGACCGGCGGTAAAGATTCCAGCGGAAGCGCGGGTGTGGGATCTTACCGGCAAAACAGTTTATCCGGGCTTCATCGACGCTTACAGCCGGCTCGGTCTGCCGGAAACGCTCCAGCCGGAACCGGTGCGGCCCGATGTCGATTACGACGATCCAAACGCGAAGCCGAAGGAAGTCCCGCGTGAATCTGCCAAGGGAATGCATTCGTGGAACGCGAAGGTTACCCCGGAGCGCAAGGCAGCGGATTACCTCAACCTCGACAAGAAATCGATGCGCAAGCTGCGCGATCTGGGCTTTACCAGCGCGTTGGTGGTGCCGGGTCGCGGCATCTTTCGAGGAAGCAGCGCCCTTATCGATCTCCAGGAAACGGATGTTGCTACGATGGTTCTTGTGCCATCCGTCGCGCAGCACATCGCTTTCGATTTCAATCGCCGGGACGATGGCGGTTACCCGACCTCACTCATGGGTTGCATCGCGCTCATCCGGCAAGGCTTTCTCGATGCCTCCTGGTATCAAGCCGCGCAGGATGCCTATCACAAGAACCCAGGAACGATGGAACGTCCTGAGACCAACGCCAGTCTCGCGGCTCTTGCCGACCAAACGCAACGCAAGCAGCCCATGGTCTTCGAAGCGGACGACGAGTTGGAGCTGCTCCGCGCCTTGCGGATCTCCGATGAGTTCAAGCTTAAGCCGCTCCTCTACGGAAACGGCTATGAGTATCGAGTGCGCAAGGCACTCGCGGCGACTAAGACTCCGATCATTCTGCCGCTGGATTTTCCGAAACCGCCGGAGATCGAACGCCCGGAACAGGCGTTGGAATACGAGCTGGACGAGCTACAGCACTGGGATCGCGCGCCGAGTAACCCAGCGCGGCTGACCGAAGCCGGTATTCCGATCGCTTTCACGGCGGAGAAGCTCGAGAAACCGGAGAAGGAATTTTGGTCGCGCCTGAGGCTGGCCGTTCGTCGCGGGCTGAGCAAAGACGCGGCCTTGGCGGCACTGACCACCACCCCGGCGGAGATGTTTGGCGTAGCCGATCGGCTCGGAACCATTGCGCCGGGCCGCGTTGCCAACCTTGTTATCGCGAATGGCGATCTCTTCTCCAGCGAAGCCAAAGTGCTTACGACCTGGGTGGACGGATACTACTACGATACCGACTCAGCCGGCGAACGCGACCCACGCGGCACCTGGGAGATTACGTCGGAAGGAAAGACGCTGCCGCTTATTGTAGAAGGAGAACTGGATAAGTTAGACACCAAGCTAGGTGGCGAGAAGGCGACCTTATCCACGAAGGAGGATGCTATCCTGTTGATAGCTCCGGCGAAACTATTCGAGAAAGGCGATGGCTCAGTCCGCCTTTCCGGGCGAATCGCAGGTGAAGCTATCAGCGGCAGCGGAGAAACTCCCGCGGGCACGATTATTCGCTGGAGTGCAAAGCGCACCGCTGTCTACACGCCCAAGAAGCCGGACGAGAAACCATCGCCACTGGATAAGCCACTCGATTTTCCGGAGACCTATCCGGCTGGCTCGTTCGGACGTGCTATGCCGCCGGAGCAGCCACACTCTGTGTTAATCCAAGGCGCCACTATTTGGACCTCCGGTGCGCAAGGCACAATTCAAAATGGCGACCTCCTTGTCATTGATGGAAAGATCGCCGCGGTCGGCCCTGGCTTGAAGGTTCCGGCCGGCGGGTCAGTCATTGACGGGAAAGGCGTGCATGTTACGCCGGGCATCGTCGATTGCCATTCCCACACTGCCATCAGCAAAGGCGTGAACGAAGGCAGCCACGCGGTGACATGCGAAGTCCGCATCGGCGATGTGATCGATGCGACTGACATCGACATCTACCGCGAACTAGCCGGCGGCGTAACCGCCGCCAATATCCTGCACGGTTCGGCTAACCCGATCGGTGGGCAGAATCAGGTAATCAAGTTTCGCTGGGGCGCGCTGCCGGAAGAGATGAAATTCGCCGACGCCATGCCTGGAGTTAAGTTTGCCCTGGGCGAAAACGTCAAGCAATCGAACTGGGGCGACAAGTTCAAGACGCGCTATCCGCAAACGCGGATGGGTGTCGAGCAACTCATCCGCGATCGTTTCCGCGCCGCGCTCGAATACGATGCCGCGCAAAAGAAGAAAGACGGCCTTCCGCCGCGCCGCGACCTTCAGCTCGAGACGTTACTGGAAATACTGAACGGCAAACGGCTCATCCATTGCCACTCCTATCGCCAGGATGAAGTCCTCATGCTTCTGCGGGTGGCCACTGAGTTCAAGATCAAGATCGGGACGTTGCAGCACATTCTCGAGGGTTATAAAATCGCCGATGAAATCGCGAAGCATGGCGCCGGCGGTTCTACCTTCGCCGATTGGTGGGCCTACAAATGGGAAGCTTTCGATGCCATTCCCGATAACGCCGCCATGATGCAGAGCCGCGGCGTCTTAACTTCCGTTAACTCCGATAGCGCCGATCTCGCGCGAAGGCTGAACACGGAAGCCGGCAAGTCAATGAAGTATGCAGGTATGTCAGCGGATGAAGCCCTGAAGCTGGTCACGATCTATCCCGCCCGACAGTTGCACATTGAAGCTAAGACTGGTTCGCTCGAGCCGGGCAAGGAGGCTGACTTTGTCGTCTGGAGCGGCAATCCGCTTTCTAACTACACCTATGTAAAGCAGACCTGGATCGATGGACGCAAATATTTCGATCGTGCCGAGGATATGGAAGCTCGCAAGACCTTTGCCGCGCAACGCGAGGCACTCATCCAGAAAGCGCTTCCCGAGCGGCTAAAAGAGCTAGGCGCGGCCGGAGGCAAGGAGGGCGATTGGAAGGACAAGAAGCCAGAAGACAAAGACGCGAAACCTACGGCCCATCCGCAACATCGTGCTGACGAACGCGGATCACTTTATGGCAATGGCAACAACAGGGATAACTGCACGGAGGAGTATGACGATTAGACTCCACGACGATTCCGCGCTTCCCAGAAGAATTGTCGCCAGCTTCTTTCTCTTGGCTTTCCTAGGGAATAGCCATGCCTCCGATAACATTCCCCCGCCGCCTCAGGCGAAGCCGATCGTGCTGAAAGGCGCCACGATTCATCCAGTCAGCGGGCCGGATATTCCTTCGGGCATGATCGTCTTTGACAAGGGCAAGATCACAGCCATTGGACCTAACATCCCAACGCCGGAAGGCGCGGAAGTTATCGATGCTTCGGGCAAACATATTTACCCCGGTCTGATTAGTGCCAATAGCGTTCTAGGTCTAACTGAAATCGGCGCTGCTCGGGCGACGGTCGACATTGAGGAGTCGGGCTCAATTAACCCGAACGTGCGCGCTGCTACCAGCATCAATCCCGACAGCGAACTGATCCCGGTAGCTCGCAGCAATGGCATTCTCACGGCCCAGGCCGTGCCCGAAGGTGGGATCCTTTCCGGTCAGTCCGCGGTCTTGCGCATGGACGGGTGGACGCCGGATGAAATGACGGTCCGTTCACCGGCAGCCATGCATCTGCGCTGGCCGAACCTAACGATCAATCGCAACCCCCGCGCGCAAAAATCGGTGAAAGACCAGCAGAAGGACATGGATAAAGCGCAGAAGCTGATTCGCGATAGCTTTCAGACCGCGCGCTCCTATTGGCAGGCGCGAAAAAGTGGAATACACGGTTTTAAGTCAGACCTAAGATGGGAAGCACTCATGCCAGTGTTCGACGGTGCTCTGCCTTTATTCGTCCATGCGGACACGGTCGCTGAGATTGAAGCGGCGCTGGCCTGGGCTAAGGACGCACAACTGAAGATTGTCCTGGTAGGCGGCCACGATGCCTGGCGCATGACGACTCAGCTAAAGGAGAGCGACACACCGGTCATTATTGCGCTCTCGACCGCCCTGCCATCGCGGCGCGACGATAGCTACGACAGCTCCTTCAGCGACGCCGCCAGGCTACACGAAGCGGGTGTCCGTTTTTGCATCGCCACCAACGGCCGCGAATCGGGCGCCCCGCACGAGCGGAACCTGCCTTATGAGGCCTCGATGGCTTCAGCCTTTGGTTTACCAAAGGAAGAGGCACTGAAATCTGTCACTCTTTATCCCGCGCAGCTTTTAGGTGTCGGCGATCAACTGGGATCTTTGGAAGTAGGAAAAGCAGCTACCTTGATCGTGACCAACGGCGACCCGCTCGATTTCCCCACCCAAATCGAAGCGGCCTACATCGATGGGCGTAAGATCGATCTGACCAATCGACAAACACGCCTGCGGGACAAATACAAAGAGAAATACCGCCGGAAGTAACGGAGGGACGTGCTTCCGCACGCCGGACTCGCCGCGGCGGGCTCCTTCGGGAAACAGCCGACGCGATCCGCTCGATCCCGCGTTTGCGCACACGAAAAGACAGGTGAGAATGTCTCTTGCCCACGCCGCCTGATACTCCGATCTCCTTGTCTGATCTTGGAACCGAAACAGTTCGGGATAATTCGTCGCGTTCCACCGCTCCGGTGCTGGGTATTCTGACAGCCTTGAGCTTCTCTCACCTGCTCAACGACGCGATGCAGTCGTTAATTCCGTCGATCTATCCGATTCTCAAGGACGCGCTTCACCTGAACTTCGCTCATATCGGACTTATAACTCTGACGAACCAGCTAACGGCATCGATCCTTCAGCCTTTCGTTGGTCTTTATACTGACCGCCGGCCGCAGCCTTTCTCGCTAGCCGCGGGAATGACATTCACGCTTACAGGACTTCTGCTACTGTCTTTTGCTGGAAGCCTGACTCTGGTGCTTGTCGCGGTCGCATTGGTGGGCATCGGCTCGTCGGTTTTTCACCCGGAAGCTTCACGCATCGCCCACCTCGCTTCCGGCGGACGGCTCGGCTTTGCTCAATCGCTCTTTCAGGTCGGAGGCAATGCGGGCAGCGCTCTTGGTCCTCTGCTCGCGGCGGTGATCGTAGTCGCGCGCGGCCAATCGTCCGTGATGTGGTTCACGGTCCTGGCCTTGATCGGCATAGGTGTCCTTACGGCCATTGGCCGCTGGTATCGCAAGAAGCTAACCGGAAAAACAAAATCTGCTGCGGCTCACTACCACCAGACGCAGTCGCTAAGTCGCGAACGGGTAATGATATCTCTTGGTATCCTGATCGCGCTTGTCTTTTCCAAGTATTTTTATCTCGCGAGCATGTCCAGCTACTACACCTTTTTCCTGATCGGTAAGTTTAGCCTCTCCGTCAAGAGCGCGCAGCTTCATCTCTTCAGTTTTCTTCTCGCCGTCGCAGCAGGGACCTTGTTAGGCGGCCCGGTCGGTGACCGCATCGGGCGCAAGAGTGTGATCTGGGTTTCGATCCTTGGCGTGGCGCCATTCGCCCTCGCGTTACCCTACGCCAACTTGTTCTGGGTTGGGGTTCTCACCGCAATCATTGGCCTGATCCTGGCCTCAGCTTTCTCCGCCATCCTGGTTTACGCGCAGGAACTGGTTCCAGGCCGGGTCGGAATGATAGCCGGACTCTTTTTTGGCCTTGCGTTCGGGCTGGGAGGAATCGGTTCCGCCGTGCTAGGCGCCCTGGCCGATCGCACGAGTATTCCTTTCGTCTTTCAAGTCTGCTCCTACCTGCCTCTTATAGGTCTGCTGACCTGGCTCCTGCCGAATCTGGAGCAAAAAAGGCGCATAGGCGCGTGACATTGTTCGCGGAACGGCTATTTCACTACCGCGAAGAGAGGGGGCGTACCGTGAACCAATTTCTTCTGTAGCGGCGGTCTATGACCGCCGAACGCATCACGCCAAGTCGTTTCGGCGGTCATAGACCGCCGCTACAGAAAGCCCGCGAGTCATGGTGCAGTCTGAACTCCTCTTCAATACTAATTAGTAAATTGCCGAGTGATCTCGGACGGCAGCAATGGCGTCGCGCCATCATGCGATGCGACGAACGCGCCCAGCCGACAGGCGTTCTCAAGGACCTTCCGGGTGTCGGTGCCGCGAGTAAGCCCTACCATCAAGCCGGCCATAAACGCGTCGCCCGCGCCTACCGTGTCCTTAACTACAACCTTCGGAGCAGGCGCCGTCACGAGCTTGCCACGATCCCATAACGCAGCACCTTCTTCCGCCATCGTGACGCAAATGCGCGCCGCACTGGTAGCTTCCCCGATCGTCGCGCAGGCCCTGGCCACGTCCTCGGCATTGCGCGGCGTGTTGGGTGTCGCTTTGCCGATGCGCAACCAGGAAGCTAGTTGACCTACTTCACCATCGTTGAGCTTGAGCACGTCGGCGCGTTTGGCTAACTCCATCACTAACGGTGGATCGGCGAAGGGAGGTCGCAGGTTCACGTCGAAGAATTTCAACGGCCCTTTAACTTCAAGCAGGCGATCCAGCTGATCAAGGTTATAGGGCGAGCGGCCAGCCAACGAACCGAAAATCAGTGCCCGTGCTTTCCCGACGGCTTCAAGGGCTTGCGCCGAGACCTTGATCTCATCCCAGGCTGCTGGTTGCACCAGCTCATAGGTCGCGTTTCCGATACCATCAACAGTTACCAGCACAGTGCCGGTGCCGAGACCGATCCGCGCGCGCCTGACAAACTGGGTGTTGACTCCTTTGTCCTGAGCCACTTTCAAGATTTCATCCCCGAGCTGATCCCGGCCAATCGCCGAGATGAGGGAGGCCGAGACACCTAACTGGGCCAGATGGGCAGTGACGTTGAAGGGAGCGCCGCCCGCGTGTCTGCCGGAAGGCAGGCAATCCCAGAGGATCTCACCAAAGGCATAGAATTCCGTAGCCATGCAGTTAATTAGTTATGTCGACGCCAGTTTTTCAGGCTCATAGATAAAGACAAGGTCCTGATCCATTCCCTTTGGATCGATCGAGCGTTCGAACACAAGAAGATCCTCTGTCCCAATGATACAATGCTCCATGCCCGGTTCGAAATGAAATTGATCGCCCGGCGCCAGTGCTTCGACCTTAAGCGATTGGTCTCCCGCATGGCGCGATAGAATGAGGCCAGCGCCTTCCTTCACTTCGAGTCGTTCGTCCTTCTGCTCGTGCATTTCAAGCGCCAGGTACCCGCCTTTGCGAACGACCAGATATTTTTCGACACGTGGATGCTCGTGCAGAGTAACGACCACGCCGCCCCAGGGCGTTTGAATGATTTCCTTCCCTCCCTGCTCGACGCGGCCGAGGAGCGCTGCGAATTGGGCGGAGGTTTTGCCGACAGGCGCAGAGCCGAACTGTTCGTTCCAGACTCGGCACGACTTGCGGCAATAACGATTGAAAGCATCGGGAGAATCGATTGGCCCCTGTTTGTCTAGCTCGATTGCAATCGCCGCGAGCCGCGGATCGCGCCTTAGCTTGTCGTGATTCAATTCAAAAACAGCGGTCATAAGGGAGTAGTGCGCTTTCCTAGAGACGCGAGGATTCGATTACGAGCACGAGCAGAATGTTCGACCAGCTCTCCATTACTCCATCCTCCTAGTGTCCCCCGGAAGTCGAAATGCCGTGCATGCCCTCGGCGCCGCTAAGTCTCGGCCACATGAAGCCATAAAAGGCGACGAAAGCAAAGCAGACCATCGGCACGATGAATCCGCGGGACAGGTCGTACTTGTCGCCGACAGCTCCCATCAGTTTTGGAAGAACAGCGCCGCCCATGATGGCCATGACGATGAAGGAAGAGGCCTTTTTCGCGCGCTCGCCGAGGCCGAAGATACCGAGCGCGAAAATAGTCGGGAACATGATGGACATGAAAAAGTAGGTCAGGAAGACGCTAACCACCGATACCCAACCCAGCTTAAAGAAGATCAGAAGGCAAAGCACTACGCTAAGCGCGGAGTAGAGGCCAAGGACTTTGTGAGCGGCAAACTTTTTCAGGATCGCGGAGCCGGTGAATCGACCAATGAGGAAGCAAAGGAAGCCTAACGACGCCAGGTTCGATGCTGCCTTGTTGCTAAAGCCCAAAGCGCCGTTCCGATGGATCTCAAACCAGCCGCCGAACCAGCCTAAGCCTGCGTCTGGAGTGTGCCACGACGCGGGGATCGGTGGGACTTGGGAGGTCATGTAGTTAATGAAGAAGCTGAAGATGCCGGCTTGGGCCGCAACATACAGGAATTGCGCGGCCACGGCCATGGTAAAGTGCGGATGCGTCCAGATCGAATGCGAGACGTTCGGCGTGGCATCGTCCAGGTGATAGTCGTCCTCCATTTTGACGTCGGGCACATTGGCGAAGTAGAAGATAATCGCGAGGACGATGACTACGCATCCGATGAAGGCATAGGGGATCCAGAGATTCGCGCTGCCGGTGCTTTCTCCAGCGGCGTTTTTCGAATAGAAGAACAGGCCGCCAGCCACCGGACCGAGAAGCAAGCCGATGCCGTTGCAAGATTGGGCGAGATTAATGCGGGTTGCCGCGAATTGAATCGGGCCGAGAACGGTGGTGTAAGGGTTGGCGATCGTTTCGAGGAAGGTAAGCCCAGCAGCAATGACGCAGACGCCCAGGAGGAAGGCCCAGAAGGATGCGATGTGCGTAGCTGGAATAAACCAGAACCCGCCTACTGCTACCATCATGAGGCCAGTGATGATGCCGCCCTTGTAACCCAGCTTTGTCGCCAGCCAGCCAGCTGGCAGCGCCATGAGGAAGTAGCCAAGGTAATGCGCGAACTGCACCCAGGCCGATTGCGAGAGCGACAGATGCAGCTCTTCCTGAAAGTGCTTGTCCATCACGTCAATCATCCCGTTGCAAAAACCCCAGAGCGCGAAGAGCAGGATCAGAAGGCAGAAGACGAAGAAGACGCTTCGGCCGTTTTCCAAAACAAACATGCTTTTTTTCGGCGCGAGCCGCGGATCGAGCGGCGCCGGCCGGTGTTCGGAAGAAGAAGTGTTCATAAGCGTGATTTCGTTCTAGAAGGTGAAGCCCATTTGGGCGCCGATTACCAGCGCATTGGGAATGTCACCGGTCCCACCAGGATCGATAACATATTGAAGGTCCGGTTGGAAGTAACTCCACGGCGTCAACTGAAAACGATGAGCCAACTCAACCACCTTCTCCGATTCGGCCAGCCGTCCGCCTGGGACGCGCACGCTGCGCGCATAATCGCGGCTAATATCCCCGTAAATGAAATGCAGCATCGTGTGATCGCGGTCACGGCCGGAAAAAAATCCTTGATAGTTTAGCCCGAGATTCACCTGGAACGGCACAATTGCGATCTCGCTCTGCGGGTAGTAACCTGCCGCGACAAACGCAGTCAGCCCCTGATCGCTCGCAGGCGCCTCCTGGTAAATCATCTGGTCGGCATGCGCATAGAAGCCATAAGAGTGATCTTCGAAGCCACCATTAAATCGCCGGTAGAGATCCCATTCTGAGTAGGTGAATCCAATCCAGTAATGACCCGGATATCCTTTCATAACGAACGCATCTGCGCTCTTGGCGTCGCGCGCCGTGCTCGTCTTGTTATCGGGCGAAGCGTAAACCGGTCTCTTGAAAAACTGCGAGCACCAGCCGACCTGGAGGATCGACGTGTAGCCGTCGCTGCCTTCAATTCCCCAGTTCAACCCATTGTCGTCATTTTCAAACATGCGCGCAGAAGTTTGAAAGACGCCAAACTTCACGTTGAACTCCGGAGTGGGATCATAGAGCAACGCCGCGGCCCAGACGGCGAACGGATAGGCCGAGAAACGCGTATCGAAGAGAACGTTCCGGATGTCGCCATCGATTCCGTTGTTCACCGAATATCCGTAGAGCGGCGAGGCATTGAAATCGTCAGATGCGGCGAAACGGCCGACCTTCACTCTTAACCGGCCTTCCCAGAGCTTCTGCTGCAAGTAGACCTGGTAAAGGAATGGACGCTGCCCGCCGACTGATTGTTGCGTGGAGAAAATGCTGCCGATGTATCTGGTAGTGAGATCGTCGCCGTTCCGATTTATCCCGCTTACGACGAACAGGCCGCCGTTCCAATGGACGAGCTTCTCGAGATCGAATTTAAATCCCAGCCAGGCGTCATCGACATAGGTAGCATGGTGCGGATGGGTCCCGCCGATGGCGTTGCCGTTGAAGATGCTGTTATAGAAACCGAATACTTCCACACCGGACTGCTGCAAGCGATCGCGATAACCCCACCAATCACCGCTGATGTAGTCGGTCTTCTTAAACCCACCGGGCTGAACAGCCGCTTCGTCTTGCGCTTGCAAAATGGAGCGATTCGTTCGCGATAGAGGCAAGGCGTCCTGCGCCACCGACTCGGTCACGAGAGCGAAGATCGAGAAGAGAATGAACTGAAGTTTCACATCGCTGTTATCGGTTTTTTGGAGTCGCGAAATCTCCCCACTTGGGAAAACGCAACGGCTTCCGCAACTGGTCGGGCAATCAGATGAATTATCTTCGCGTGGCGCGGCTCGACTTGGCAAGCCTTATGACCTCGCCCGGCCTGGCGGGATGGCTGTGTGAAGCGCCTCGAAAGGTGTCACAACCGCCTGCTTGAGGATCCGAGAAAAATTCCTCGGCTGGCACGCGAACTTCTGCAAAAATTCAATTATGCGAGTACTGATCGCGGACGACCAGAAGAGCGTCGGAACCTCGTTGGCCGAGCTGGTTCGTCTTTGCCAGCACGAAGTAGTTGAGATCGTCGGCTCGGGCCTCGAGGCCATCCATGCCTACGGCCGGCACCATCCGGACGTCGTCCTGATGGATTACCAAATGCCAAAACTCAACGGCGCGACCGCGTGCCGGAACATTGTCGCGAAACACCCGGACGCTCGAGTTATCCTGGTTTCCGGCTCGCCGAAGGAGATTGCCGATTCGGGCGCTCGCGCCGTGTTGGTAAAGCCAGTCCATTTGGATCGGCTCTATGCCGCCCTTTACGATGCAGTCCAACCCGCCGCTTCAGATGAGGGCGCTTCCACTCGATAGGTCCTTGAGCGCCTCAAACGGCCGGCCGCGATCGCTTCTTAAAGAGACACCGGCCACTTGCCCGTATTCCTACCTTGGCGCTCCCCCCATTGAGTTAGTCGATGGGTAGCTCCCAGGCGAGTTCATGCTCCGGTCAGACAAGGTGGTCAGCGTCCGTTGATCGACCTTGTTCGATGTGGCGGTGGTCGTAGTCGTTTTCGCAGGCTCAGAAGTGCAACCGTCCAAGGTAAGCAGGCTGGCAAAACCAAGGCACACGGCGATAAGTTTTCTCATACCGCGAGTTCTATCAGCAAGCTGCCCCCAAAGCAAGCAGCAGGATATCCACCAGGCGCTCTTTGTAACGATGTAACCCTTTTAACAATTCGATCTCCTGTATTCAAAGATACTTCGCGGGAATCCGATCCTTGATGCTCTCGTGCTGCCAGTAGATATTGACGATCCACCAGCGCTCGCCGTCGTAGAACAACTGAATGCTATTGATCCCGCGCGTGAACGGTTCCGGATCGTCTTCTTTGTGGCGCGACTCATAGGTGCTCCAGACATGCGCGATGTGGCCGAACTGTTCGGTCTCCCGCGCAATCTCCTTCTCGTAGAACCCATTCTTCTCAAAGTAAGGCTCGACACGCGCGATGTATGTTTCCACATCGAGAATCTGTGGCGCGATCTTGCTCTCGTTCGTTACTCCCGGCTCCAGCGCCGTCGGGATCAAGCGCGCGCCCGGAATAAACAAGGAGCGCTCGCGATCCAGATCGCGCTTCTGTCCAGCAGGGCCCGAGATCACATCGTAGGCCGCTTTGATGATGGCATCGATCAATGCAACATCGTTGGGGTTCGCCTTTGGCGCAGATATAGGTTCATCCGTGGTCGGCGTCATGGTTGAATCCTACCGGATTCTGACGACGGCGCGCAGGAAAAGCGATCAGGCGAAAAAAAATGCATACTTCGCTCTGGCATTCCGTCGAGCACCCGCTTTACAATGCCGCCCAGGAGGCTCCGAAATTCCATGAACATCTCTATTTCTCGACGTAAATTTGCCCAACTATTAGGTGCGGGGGCGGCGTGCGCCGTAGCCAGACCCTCACTCTCGTTCTCCGCTCCGTTGGCCGCCGAATCGACGGCAGCGGGGATCGTGCGCCTGAGCTCGAATGAAAATCCTTACGGGCCTTCGGCCAAAGCGCTCAAGGCGATGACTGACGCTTTCGGCCTGGCGTGCCGCTATCCCGATGAGCATGCCGTATCCTTGACGGAGTCGCTCGCAAAGCTCAACGGCGTCAGTCGCGACCAAATCTTGCTGGGCGATGGCTCGGGCGAAATCCTAAAAATCTGCGCGGAGGCTTTTACCGGACCGATTACAAACGCGAAGACTGACTCGGCCGGCCGCGGCAAATTGGTCGTAGCCGATCCGACCTTCGAAGCGATTCTCGCGCACGCGAAGGTCTACGGCGCGGAGACGGTTAAGGTTCCGCTAAATGCCACCTTCGGCCATGACCTGCCAAAGATGGCGGCGGCGGCTAAGGAAGGACTCATCTACGTCTGCAACCCAAACAATCCCACCGCCAGCATCACGCCGAAGAGTGAGTTGCGCGACTTCATCGCCAAAGCGCCGCGGCAGACGATAATTCTGGTCGATGAAGCTTATCATCACTATGCCGATAGCTCCGACTACGAGAGTGTGATCCCCCTGATTAAGGACAACGCGAACCTGATCGTCGCGCGCACCTTCTCGAAGATTTACGGCATGGCGGGACTGCGTTGCGGTTATTGCATCGCGCAACGCGAGACGATCGAGCGAATGCGTCCCCATCAATCCTGGGACAGCGTCAACATCATGGCACTGGTCGCGGCCATCACTAGTCTCGACGACGCCGAGCAAGTCGCGAACGGCCGGCGCCTGAACAGCGACGCAAAGGCATTCGTGATCGCCGAGCTGGACAAGCTAGGCTACAAACAAATTCCGTCGCAAGCCAACTTCATCATGTTCGACACGAAGCGTCCCGTTGTCCCGCTGATCCAAGCGTTGAAGCAGCGTAACGTCCAAGTCGGCCGTCTGTTCCCTGCCCTGCCGAACCACATGCGTCTTACTATCGGTAAGAAAGCCGAGATGGACGCTTTCCTATCCGCCTTCCGACAAGTAACAGCCTAATTGCTCTGGCAGTTCTTAGCCGTAGGTTCATATTTCCTCTGTAGCGGCGGTCTATGACCGCCGTCCCTTACCAGGCTACAATGCTTCCGTTCGGCGGTCATAGACCGCCGCTACAGGTCAAGCAACGAGCAAAGTGGCGGCGGCGTGTTGAAAGCGCCGCGCGCGACTCCGTGGATTGGATAGCCCACGCGTGTCGCGTGTTGGTTTCGGCGTCTCGCCGAAACAAGCTTTCCTGATATGCGTGCGCCGGAAGGCTCAGACAATCCAGCCTTTACCTTGATACTCCATGTAAGTAGCAGTCGTCTGTGCAACTTCGCGCCCAAAGTAACGCTCGACCACGCGGAGTGCGAGATCTGTCCCGGAAGTCAAACCGCCAGCGGTGGAAATCTTCTCGCCTTCCACGAACCTGACGCCGCGCTTTACCTGAATGTCGGGGTATTCCTTTTGCAGTTTATCCAGGAAATCGTGGTGCGTGGTGGCGGGTTTGCCGGACAACAATCCGGCCTTCGCCAGTTTGAATGCACCGGTACAAACTGACATCGTGACATCCGCGATGGACGCCACTTTGCGGAGCCACTCGATCATAGCGTCCGAGCCTTTTTGCGCAGGTATCACCACCACCTTCATCTCGGGCACGTTCGCAAAGGTGTAGTCCGGCTTTAGTTTCAAGCCACTACCGGAAGTGACAATCTCCGCCTTTTCCGAAACCGTGAATAAATGAAAGGGCTCCTGAGTCGCGTTGGGCACCGATACGCTTTCGAAGACGCCCCACGGCCCGGAGAAATCAGTCACGTTCAGGGCCTCCGAAATCAGAATCGCCACCGGGATGCTGCCGTTGGCCGGGGGCGTCAGTTTGTATTTCCCTGTAACTAATCCTTTCACGTCCGATGTGGTCGACTCGTTGGCTCCCAGGAGCGCGCGCCCCGAGGGTAAGGTGGTTAGGGCCGTGCCGATCGTAGCCGCGGAGGTGAGAAATTTTCGTCTGTTCATAGTTTGGTTTTTGGTTAATGGGTCGTTTGCTGAAGGGTGCGATCAGGTTTTTTATCGGGATGATTTTGGACGGCGACGTTCGTTAGGCGCGCGCCCGGAAGGAAGTCCGAAGCTGCATCGATACTTGCTCGGCGTGACTCGGAACCGGCGCTCGAAGGCGCGGCGAAATGAATCGGCGCCATTGAAGCCGACTGATTCGGCCACGCCCTCGATTGAAGATTCGCCGGACGAAAGGCGGCGCCGGGCTTCGTTCAGCCGCAGCGTTTCCACAAAGGTTGCTGGCGACGATCCGAAATGCTCTTTGAAGCGACGAAAGAACTGTCGCGGCGAAAGTGACGCGCGGCGAGCGAGAGATTCCACCGACATTTGTTTCGCCGGATTGCTCGTCATCCACGAAGCGAGCTCCGCAAATCGATCGTTTGATTTGGTCTGGAACTGCAACGGCTCGGAATATTGTTCCTGCCCGCCGGAGCGTTTCAGATAGACAACCATCTCGCGCGCAACCGCGAGCGCCGCCTTCGCTCCAAAATCTTCCTCGATCATCGCGAGTGCGAGATCGATCCCAGCCGTGATACCGGCCGAGCTGTAGAACGGCCCATCTTTCACAAACAAGGCGTTTGGCTGCATTCTCAGTTTCGGAAACCGTTTCGCGACATCGCTCGCAAATCGCCAATGCGTCGTGACGCTGCGGCCATCCAACAAGCCTGTCGCCGCCAATCCATAAATCCCGGTGCAAACAGAAGCGATCCGTCGGGTGGCCTTCGCCTTGCTCAAAGTCCAGTCGGCGACCTTGCGATTAACCTCCGGCAAACGAAGACCGCAGCCGCCGGGGATAATCAATGTATCGAGCTTCGGAGCGGCTTCGATTGTCGACGTGGGCTGGAAGACGATGCCCGATTCTGCGGCGAAGGATCGCTTCGTTAGGCCGATGATGGAGACCTCGTAGCAGCGTTCGATTTTACCTTTTCCATTGTCCCGAAAGGCCGAGGCAAACGCTTCCGCCGGCCCAACGAGATCAAGTGCATTTGCCTGTTCGTATCCAAGAAATCCGATGCGAAGCGGTGCCATGGAAAGCACCATACATGGAAAATCGGTAATGGCGGTATGACGAAGATACGACACATCCTGCCATCAGGGACTTGTCGAAACGACTTTCAATCCCAGCTCTTTTCCTCCTCCAGCATCGCCGTAAGAAAACTTTCTGTAACCATTGGTCGTTAGGCGCGGTCATCAGTAGCGGACCCACGTCCGCCTGCCCTTCGCTTTATGAAAAAACTCGCGCTCGGCCTTGTCCTTCTCACCTCCGTCGCCGCTCTCGCTGACTGGAAGAGCTTTTTCCATGGCACGCAGCCCGTCGCCACGCCGGGACCGCCCGACGCAAAGGCGGCCAGCGTTTCGTTTGCGCCAACCGTTACAGCGGACGCGCAAATCACGGAATGGATGCAGGCGTTCGCGGAAGCCATGCGTGTTCACGACGGCACATCCTTAAAGCCCCGCCTCTCCGACAAATATTCGATTGAGGATTTGCCCGACGGCGAAAATGCCGTCGATTTCTTTCTGCAGGCGATGGTGAAGATCAAAGCGCCCGACGAGATTGTCGTTACTTCCATTGAGCGCCAGGCTGATGTCCGCGTCGTGACGACGGAGTTTCGCGCGCCGGAGCGATCGAAAACCAGAGTTTTCAAGTTCGATCCTGCCGGTAAATTGCTCAGTGCAGATTTCTTCAAATTGCAGCGCCATTGATGATTGGTGACCCAGCAGGACGCATTCGGCCGGAGAAATTTTGAGTGTCTCTTCCTTCACCCCCGCTAACGGCGCGCCTCTGATTCAACTCGACGCGGCGACGAAGTCTTTCACGCCGCGCGGAGGTCAAACATTCCATGCCTTGCGTGGCATCTCGCTGTCCGTTCCCGCCGGTGATTTCCTCGCCGTGCTGGGAAAATCGGGTAGCGGGAAGTCGACTCTGTTGAATCTGATCGCGGGATTAGATCGGCCAACGTCCGGTGAAGTTTACGCGGCGGGCGCTGAGCTTTCCCGGCTGAGCGAAAATAAACTCGCCCTTTGGCGCGGACGGAACCTGGGCGTCGTTTTTCAATTCTTCCAACTGCTGCCGACCCTCACCGTCTCGGAGAACATTCTGCTTGCGATGGATTTCGTGGGGAAAATTGCAGCACCGCGACGGCGCGCCCGCGCTCATGATCTCCTGGAGATGGTCGGCCTGGCGGACCAGGCGGCGAAACTCCCATCGGCCTTGTCGGGCGGTCAACAACAACGGGCCGCGATCGCGCGCGCGCTCGCGAACGACCCGCCCATTGTCCTCGCGGACGAGCCGACCGGAAATCTCGATTCGGAAACCGCCGGCGCCGTGGTGGAACTTTTTCACAGATTGATCGATCAGGGCAAAACGCTTCTGATCGTGACGCACGACGAGAATCTCGCACGCAGAGCGCATCGCGTGATCCAGCTGAAGGACGGCGCCATCGTCGCGGACGAACGCAAGGCAGCCTCCCGCGCATGAGAACGCAATGGCGGAAAATCCTGGGGGACTTCCGCCAGCATCGTCTGCAAATTTTTCTGCTCGGGCTCGTGCTGACCCTCGGCACCGCGGGAGTGGTGGCGGCGCTGAACGCTCGCGCCATCCTTGCGCGCGAGATCGTCGCCAGCTATTCCAGGGCGAATTCACCTGATATCGTCCTCTGGTTCGAGAAAGTTGACGCAGCACTTCTCGATCAGGTTCGTTCGCGACCAGGAGTTGCAACCGTCGACGCTCGACGCACCGCGTTCACACGTGTAGCCGCGAAATCCGGCGAGTGGATCGCGATGCGCGTGGCGGTGGTGCCTGATTTCAAGAATCAGCAGCTAAGTCTGTCGCATCAACACGATGGCGCGCTGTCGGCAAGCAACGGCATTTTCATCGAGCAATCGGGCCAAACCTTGCTGGAGAAGAACGTGGGCGACGAACTGCAAGTTCGAACGCCGGCCGGAGATATCGCTCGCGTGCCGATTGCCGGATTCGTGCACGACACCGCGGTCGCGCCGAGCACGCAAGACCGCGCGATCTACGCTTACGTTGCCCCGGGTACCGCAGCTGTTCTCGGCCAAAGCGCGGTGCCCGACCAACTGCTCGTGAAGATGCAGGAGCGCGACAGCATTGGCGATGTCGCTGAATTCTCCGAGGACCTGAGCGCCTGGCTGAAAAACCGCAACGTCTCACCTTTAAGAGCCGATGTGATGTCGAACACACATCCGCACGCGACCTTGATGACCACGATGCTCCGTGTGCTCGAAGTGCTGGCGGCGATCGCGTTCACTTGCAGCGCGGCGCTGGCCGCTTACCTGATCTCGCTTTGGATGAAACGCGAAGCCCGGCAGGTCGGCATCATGAAAGCGATCGGCGCGCGCTTCTCCCAAATCGCCTCGCAATATCTCGCGCTCGTCGCTCCGGTGGTGCTCGCGTCGTTTGCCCTCGCGCTGCCGATTGGCACACTCATCGGGCGTTGGGTGGTGAAGTATTACGAGAACTCGCTCAATATCGACGTCGCTGATTGGTCTGTGCCGGCAAACCTGATTTTCAAGGAGGCGATCTTCGCGCTCGGGATCCCATTCCTGGCCATGGCGCTGCCAATCGTGCGCGCCGCCAGAATGAGCGCCCGCCAGGCGATCCAGGATCCGGGAATCGTTGCGCCCAGCGGACCGATCCGCGTGATGGCAAGACTCGTCACGATGCCTGGCAACCGGCGTTTGACCTTCGCGTTGCGAAACACTTTCAGGCGGCCATGGCGGCTGACCGCCACTCTCCTCGCACTTTCCGCCGGCGGCGCGCTCCTGCTCACCGCGTATAACACCTACGAAAGCCTGATGCGCGTGGTCGATGTTTCGCTCGCGAACCAGGGACATGATATCGAAGTCCAATTGCAGCGCCCCGTCGACCCGGCGCAATTGGAGTCTATCGCGCGCGCCGTGCCGGACGTGGAGATCGCCGAGGCGTTTCGGCGAGCGACCGTGAACATTGTCGCGAGCGAGAACGCCCCGCGTGCAATCGCCGAAAGCGGACGGTTCCTGTTCTGCGGTTATCCGCCCGGGACGCGTTTGATCAAATTGCCGTTGCAGGAAGGCCGCTGGCCGCGATCGGACGAATCGGACGCGATCGTTGTGAACCGGCTGGTGCAAAGTGCGACTCCCGGTTTGCATCTCGGCAGCGAGATCACGCTTAAGTTTCGCGAACGCCGCGCGAGCGTGCGTGTAGTCGGCTTGGTCGAGGAGATCGGCACCCCTACCATTTATGGCGCCTTTCCCACGTTTGAGGCGGTGACGGCGTTAGGCGACGCCTCACAGGTCATTCGTGTAAAGACCGCAGCGCTACGCGAGCGAGCGGTCGCGAATGCATTGGACCAGGCGTTACTCGACGCGCATCTCGCTCCTAGCCTCATTAGCACGCGCGACGAATTTCGGACCGTGCTCAACGAACATTTCGCCGTCGTGACTGCCGTGATGAAGATGATTGCACTCGCCGCCGCACTCATCGGCGCGATCAGCCTCATCGCGTCCGTGAGTCTGAGCGTTCTGGAACGTGCGCGTGAAATCGGCGTCATTCGCGCCTTGGGGGCGACCCCGCGCGCGGTCCTCGCCATTTTCCTCATCGAAGGCAGCGCGGTGGCGATCTTGAGCGCGCTTCTCTCCATCGCAGGCTCGGTCTATTTCGCGCAAGCGCTCAACAATAAAGCCGCTCACGAGCTTCTCCACGGCGCCGTGCCGCTCTATGTCTCGCGCGCGGGACTCAGCGTGCTTTTCAGTGGCGCGTTCCTTGTCATACTCGCCGTCTGGTTGTCGGTCGGACGCATTCTGCGCCTGTCTGTGCGCGAGGCGCTTTCCTACGAGTAGAGTTGTTTCCGCTTACTTCGGCGTTGGACGTTGAGCGTTGGACGTTGAACGTTGGGCGTTCTCCTTTGACCCTTAGATGAAGCTTCTTCTCACCAACGACGACGGCATTGACGCGGCGGGTCTCGAGGCATTGGTCAGCGCGGCTCGCACGCTCGGCGAACCCATCGTGGTGGCGCCAGCCGGTCCGCAATCGGGCGTCAGCCACGCCGTGACCTGGCACGAGGGCGTGCGGATCGAGCCGCGCGGCGACAAGCGTTATGCGGTCCACGGCACGCCGGCAGATTGCGTTCGTCTTGGATTGCTCCGGCTGGTTCCAGACGCAAAGTGGATCCTGAGCGGAATTAATCATGGCGCAAATTTGGGCGCCGATGTTCATTACTCCGGCACTGTGGCGGCGGTGCGCGAGGCAGTACTGCATGGCTGGCCCGGCATTGCGGTGTCGCACTATCGGAAAGCGGGAGTGGAGTACGATTGGGAGCGCGCGACGCGTTTGGTCATGCCGGTACTCACCGATCTGCTGGCGAAGCCGATCGAACCGGGACTGTTCTACAATGTAAACCTGCCGTTACTTCCGCCGGATGCTGCCGACCCGGAAGTAGTTTGGTGTCCACTCGATCCGAAGCCGTTGCCGCTTAATTATCGGCATGACGAAGAGACCGGTCTGTATCACGCCGGCGATTACCGCCTGCGGCACCAGACGCCCGGAGCGGACGTGGAGATTTGTTTCGGTGGCCGCATCTCCGTGACGGCGGTTCGCTTACTTTAGGATTTCGGTTTCTCGCACATCAAGGCGAGCACGTTCTCTTCGGAATCGCGAAACTCCGCCCGCCAAGGGTCCGTCCGTTGCCATCGGCGCAATCAGCATCGGTTTGCGTTCTTCGCCAAATGCACTACTCCGACACTTCGTAGCGTACCTTGACCAGCGGCGTCAGACCCTTCTCGCCGCGCGCAAAAATCTCATTCTCCCAGCCCTGCTCTCCATGCGGCGTTACCCGCGCCACGAAGCTGGCTGTCTTCCCATCCGGCTGCGTCTCCTGAAATTCGTGCACGAGTTTCCCGTCTTCTACTTTCACCGTGCCTTTGGAGAGACTTCCTTTTGCGTCCACATACCAAAACACGATGGCATGTTGCTGTGGATCCCACGCGTAGAGACCATCGATGTAAGGCATCGCCTTCCCGTCCGTAACAAACTGGTTGCTGATGCGAATGGCCTGCCGGTTTTGCGTCCACGTGAACTGCGCATGGATTTTCATTTTCTTTCCATCCGATGAATCGGGCAGCTTCGCGTCCCATTCATGAGTCGTAAGAAACGCGATCGGGCTAAGCGGCGCGGACGTTGTCGCCGCCGGCGTTTGCCCATTCGCGGGCAGCAGCGCGATGCTGCCGGCGCTGGCCAGTAAAAGAAATTTGGGAATTTGTCTCAGGTTCATAACTCGAACCTACGAGCACGCGCGCGACAAATGATTGTAAGAAATTGACATTTGTTTGGTCGGGAACGGACTACTCAACCTCGAGGTAGTTCAGAAACGGCCCGCGCTTCGTCATATAGCTGGCCGGTGTCAATCCACTGAACGCGCGAAACTCGTGGATCAAATGCGCCTGATCATAGTAACCGCACATTGCAGCGGTATCCGACCAGTCGACGTCCGCCTTTTGTCCGATCGATCGAATCACGCGTTGAAAGGCACAGAGCCGCGCCAATAACTTTGGCGTTAACCCAACGCACCGGTCAAATTCGCGGAGCAAATGTTTGTGACTGATCCCGATCTCGTCCGCGATCCGGCCGATGCGCACGGCGTCCACGCCACCATGAATCATGCGCAAGGCGTAGTTGACCGATCGCGTCGGTTGCGCTCGGTCGCGTGCACGTTGCACCAGCCATGATTCCACCAGGTCAAATCGCGAATCATCATCCGGCGCCGCGCCGAGTCGATCGCGCAGATCGCTGATCTCGCGGCCGAGGATCGCTTCCAGTTCCACTACTTGACCGGTAAATTCGCGAAGCGGGATTCCGAGAAACGGCCACCCGCCACCCGCTCGCAGCCGGACGCCGACGAGATGCACGTAACCGGCTTCATCAATCACGATCGGCGCCGTTCTTTCACCCGAGATCCAGCTGTGCCGGAAAATCGTGTGCTTCGCCGGCTCGTCGAGCGCGCAAAGTTTCTGCGGGTCGCCGAGGTTGATGATCAATTCCATCGCTCCGTCCGGCAGAATCATATTACGCCAGCGCGCCGGCAGATGGCCACGCGCCATCCAGAGATGCTCGACGTGCGGCGCCAGCGGCAGCAGAACCGGCCGGATGCGGTGAAGCAACATGCCGGAGCGTGCCGCAACGCGCTTCCCGCCGTCAAGCCGGAGCGACACTGTGCTAGCCCAAGACGCGTGGGGTTGCTATCGTCTGCGCTCACTCTCACTTCATCATGAAATACCGAGTCTGTTTCGCTTTCCTTTGTTGCGTCGTCGTCTCCCCTTTCCTCGCGGCGCAATCGCCCACTCCAAGCCCAACGCCTTTGCCGCTCATCCTCGTTAAGGCAGCGCATTGGGTCGATCCCGTCGCGGGCGTCGTGCGCGACAATCAAGCCATCCTTATCGAAGGCGACAAGGTGAAGCAGGTCGGCGCCGCGGCCGACCTATCGAAAGGTCTCGCGCCCGATGTGCGCGTGATTGATCTCGGCAATGCGACGGTCCTGCCGGGGTTGATCGATTGCCACACGCACGTCACCGCGCAGCCGGAGAATTATTACGAAGACATCTTTCGCAAGTCGCCCATCGACGTCGCGACCACGTCGCACATTTACGCACGGCGCACTTTACTCGCCGGCTTCACCACCATCCGCAATGTCGGCGCGGTGGAATTCACCGATATTGCGCTGCGCACCGCGATCGACACCGGAAAAATACCCGGGCCGCGCATGCTTTGCGCCGCTGTCCCTCTCGGCTCCACCGGCGGCCACGTCGATCTCACCGGGTTTTCGCCATATCTCGAGTTCAAAACGGTCGCGCCCGCGGTCGCAAACGGGCCCGAGCAGATCCGTGAAGCCGTTCGTCGCAACGTCAAATACGGCGCCGACTGGATTAAAATCATGGCCAGCGCAGGTGTTCTTTCCGAAGAAGAAGCGGTCGGCGCGCCGCAATATTCCCAGGAAGAAATGAAAGCCGCGGTCGACGAGGCCGCGCTCTGGGGCCGCAAAGTCGCGGCGCACGCCCACGGCACCGAAGCGATCAAGATGGCGGTGCGCGCCGGCGTCGCCTCGATCGAGCACGGCAGCCTGATCGACGACGAAGGCATTCGCTTAATGAAGGAACACGGCACCTGGCTGGTGGCCGACATTTATAACGACGATTACATCCTGACGGAATACACGCGTCTCGGTTACCCGCAAAAGATCATCGACAAAGAACGCCTGGTCGGCCGCTTGCAGCGCGAGAATTTCCGGAAAGCATTTCAGGCCGGAGTGAAATGCGCTTTCGGCACCGACGCGGGCGTATATCCGCACGGCTGGAACGCGAAGCAATTCGCCAAGCTGGTCGAATGGGGCATGACTCCGATGCAAGCGATCCAATCCGCCACCACCAGCGCCGCCGATCTGATCGGTTGGAAAACAAAAGTAGGCCAGCTTGCGCCGGGCTACTTCGCCGACCTGGTCGCAGTGAAAGGCGACCCGCTCAAAGACGTTAGCGTTTTGGAGAAACTGGATTTCGTCATGAAAGGCGGCGGCATCTATAAGAATGGCCTAACGAACGATCCACTGACCGTGATCGAGTAGCACCGCAGCGCGGTCATGTTTGCGAGATAAGCGCCGTTATCCGAGATCCCGACGGATACCTGACAGCCAAAAGAGCAAGGCGCGCGGGCAATGATGGTCGCGACGCAGATTAGCTCACCCGACCGGAAGTTAAGGGCGGACATACGTGAGTCACGTATATCCATCGTTCTGACGAAATTTTCTTCGCCGCTCCGGTCGCCTCCAAAACAACCCGCTCAAAGAGACCAACGTTTTGGAGAAACCGGATTTCGTCATGAAAGGCGGCGGCATCTACAAGAACGGCCTAACGAACGATCCGATGACCGTGATTCGAATAACGTCGCAGCGCAGTCATTTTTGGCGGCGGAACCGCCGTTATCCGAGATCCAAAAAACAGCAGAGCTACCTGAACAGCCAAAGGCCAAGACGCGCTTGGCGGTGATCGCGGCTCACGTCATTTCATCGAATCGGGAGTCCAGGATTGACAAACTGAGTCACGTATATCCCCCGGTGCTTCGCTGGACCGCGACCGCCTACATCGTCGGCTGCCCCGCGGCTCCGTTCTCCTTCCTACTTTCATTGCTGCCCTCACCCTACTGATCACTCGCGATTCGCTACGGCTCAAATAACCAGCGGCCGATGTCGTCGAGTTTCGTACAGCCACACAGCAGCATCGCCTCGTCGAGTTCGCGCCGCAAAATTTCGAGGACCTGCCCGGCGCCTTGTTCGCCGGCAACGCCCAATCCCCAGAGAATTGGCCGGCCCACTAGGACCGCACGCGCTCCGAGTGCAATCGCCTTGAGCACATCGCTGCCGCGCCGAATGCCGCCATCGACATAGATCTCGCAAAAATCACCGGCGGCATCGACCACTTGCGGCAACACCTCGCAAGTGGCGGGTGCGGTATCGAGTTGTCGTCCGCCGTGATTGGAAACCACCACGGCTTTCGCGCCATGCTCAGCCGCCCGGCGCGCGTCGTCACCGCGACATACGCCCTTCACCACGATCGGCAAGCGCGTCGACCGGCATAACCAATCCAGATCATCGAACCCGAGATCTTCTTTGAAATTCGCTCTGACGTAGGCGGCCAGACCCGAACCGCTCACGTCCGGAAAGGCCCCCTTTCCCAGCGGTGCCAGATTCTCCACCGCGACACCGTCCGGCAATCGAAAACTGTTCCGCGCATCGCGTTCACGCGTGCCCAGGCCAGGCGCATCGACGGTCAGCACGATCGCCTCCGCGCCGGCAGCCTCCGCCCGTTGCACCAGATCGAGCGTGATCGCTCGATCCTTGTAAATGTAAAGCTGGAACCAGCGCGGACTCGCCGCCTCCGCAAAGACCCGCTCCATTGCGGTATTCGAAAGCGAACTGAGAATGAACAAAGTTCCCGCGGCCTTGGCGGCTTTAGCGGCCGCGATCTCTCCCAATTCGCAGGCTAGTTTGTGAAACGCCGTCGGTGCGACCACGATCGGCATCGAGATAGATTGACCGAGGACCGTCGTGGTCATGTCGCGTCTTCCCACTCCCGCGAGAACCCGGTAGTAAAGCTTCAGTCGTTCCCACCCGGCCGTGTTCTCGCGCAGTGTGACCTCATCCAACGCCCCGCCCTCGAAGTAATCGCACACCGGCTTCGGAAGCTTGCTGCGCGCGGCGCGCGCGTAGTCAGCGACATTAAGGAGCGGTTCGGAATGCACTGTCCGGAAGATGGTCCGTGTGTCGGTATTACTTTCGTTCCAGATCGGTGACAAACCACGCTGGATTGAGGTGCGCGAGCGGTTTTTTCAGCTTGTCGAGCTCCGTCGCTGGGCCATGCACTTCCAGCCGGGTCAAGTCGGCGATCTTGAGCGCTTCCGCGAGCAGCGCCCCAACGTTGTCCAGATGGGCAAGAAGGCCCTCGGCATCGGCATAGCCCTCGCGGCAGAAAATTTCATCGCCGTTGAGCGTGAATCCATAGAAAAGGTTCTTCTCTTCGCCCATCGTCTTTTCAACGAACGCAGGGAACGCGGCTTTGAACGCCTCCAGTTTTCCTGGATGAACTTTGAAATAGGGGTGAAGGCTCACGAAGTTCGAAAGCGGATTCATCTTTGAATTTTGCACCGCGCCGCGAGTGACGTCGAGCAATAGTCGGGATTCATCGCATCACACGAGGTCCGCAAAGCTCACGTATCAGAGCCCTGAAGCGGTGGTCTATGACCGCCGTCCTCTCGGCCTGCACCCTCCTCTCTCGGACGGCCATCGACCATCGCTTCAGTCGCCGGGAATCTTGAAATTTTCCTTTGTGTCCCTTTGTGACCGTAGTGCGAGATCTTCCTGGCCAGTTGACCGAAAGTCGTCGCACGCGCAAAGATACGCCCAGGACCAATGCACATCACCGACATCATGCAGGGGGATTCCCCCACGTTCTCGTTCGAGTTCTTTCCTCCGAAAACGCCGGAGGCGGCCGAGACCCTCTACCAGACCATTCGCGAACTGGAAGCGTATATGCCGCACTTCGTCAGTGTCACTTACGGCGCCGGTGGCTCCACCCGCGATCTCACACACGACCTCGTCGAGCGCATTCAAACCACCACGAAACTCGATCCGATCCCTCACCTCACTTGCGTCTGCCACAAGCACGACGAGATCGACGCGATTCTGCGGCGATACGCCAAAACGTGCATCGGAAATATTCTCGCCCTGGGTGGCGACCCGCCCCACGGGTGCGTCTACGATAAATCTGCCGACGTCTTCCAGCGCGCGATCGATCTGGTGAAGTTCATTCGCAAATTCAATGAATCTGGCGCGCATCCCGACCGCCGCGGATTCGGGATCGGCGTGGCCGGTTTCCCGGAAGGCCATCCGGCGACGCCGAATCGATTGGTCGAAATGGATCACCTCAAAGCGAAAGTCGACGCCGGCGCCGACTACATCGTCACACAGCTCTTTTTCGATAACCGCGACTTCCTCGATTTCCGCGAACGCTGTGTGCTGGCCGGCATCCACGTCCCCATCATCGCCGGAATTATGCCGATCACCTCAATGAGCGGCTTCAAACGCATCGCCGAGCTCGCCGGCGGCGCTCGTTTCCCGGCCAAACTTTTGCGCGCCCTCCAACGTTGCGAGAACAATCGTGAAATGGTCAGCCGCGTCGGCGTTCACTTCGCGTTGGAACAATGTCACGATCTTTTGGACAACGACGTTGCGGGAATTCACTTCTACACCCTCAACCGCTCCGACGCGACGCGGACAATCTTCGACAGCCTCGGCATTCCCCGTCGACGTGACACCCAGGTCCCGATCGCATAAGTGTTGTTCTGACATCCTAAGCATCACCCGGCCTCCGACGCCCGGCCCGTTACGCGATGTCAAAGTCACGGAGGCAAAGCTCCATACTATCGCGATTGTGGTTGCTCAATCGCCGTCGCCGGGCGAAAAAGTCGCCACAAACATGATTAATTCATCTCTGCTCAAAATCCTTCGCGGCGCTGCCCTCGCCTTTGCTTCACCCTCGTCCTCACCGCACTCGCGCCTTCCGTGAGAGCGGAAGACATTCCGAAATTCAGCGCCCCGGAAGTTAACGCTTTCGTCCGGCAATTTGTCGATTTGACTGATGCCTTCGCCAAAGCCGCCGCCGACAAAGATGAGGCTAAAGCCAAGGATATCATGACAAAAGTGACGACGCTGATGGCCACCGAAGGGCCCGCGCTCGATCCCAAGATCACTGCGGAAGAACGGCCGACCTTCGAGAAGTTCATCCAAACCCGAAGCGAGAAACTGATGAGCGCGGCTACACCGTAACGGACCTTTTTTCGAATTTCTTCCTACAGGCAGAACTCGATTTGGGTTCTGCCTGTTTGCTTTTCTGCCGGGATGCCAGAGACTCCGTCCACCATGAAAAAAACACTCCGCGGATCGATTGTTCTGCTGGCGCTCCTTCTGGGCTTGGTTATGTCCGCGCAGGCAGAGTTGGACCTCGATTTCACCCTGGTGAATAAGACTGGCTACGACATCAAGGAAATCTATGTCGGCCCGACCTCCGTGGACGAGTGGGGTGATAACATCCTCAAAGACGTGCTCAAGGACGGCCAGGCGCTCGAACTGAAGTTCAGCGAAAAGGCTTCGGCTGAGAAGTGGGACATCAAGGTAGTCTACACCGACGGCGAAACGGCCTGGTGGAAGGGCTACAAGCTGACGGAGATCAGCAAGATCAATCTCTTCTGGAGCGCGGACAAGAAATCAACGGCGACCGTGGAATAATCAGCCGTCCCGGCCCACAAGAAACGGACGACTCGGGTTAAGGAACGCCCGCGGCAACTGCGAGAACGGTCCAACGAGCAACCGCTGCCACTGCTTGAGGAACGCATCGGGCGGGCTGTTGACGCTGGAACGCGGGAGACGGCTATCGTAAGCCGGTCCTGGCGCGCCATAGCGTGCTCGCGGAGGCGGCTACGATAAACCAATGCCTCCCGAACGAATCACTCTGCCTCGCAAAGTCCGCGAATATTTCGCTGAGATTGGGAAACGCGGCGGCCAGGCCGGACGGCGTGAACTGACGCGACAGCAAGCCAAACTCTTGGTGGCGATCCGCGAAGCGAAACGCGCCGCCCAAAAAGAAGGCAAGCCGCCTCCAAAGATCGATCGCAAGCAGCTTGCATTGCTTCAAAAGCCCGAAGCACGACGGCGTTAAACACCTCCACATCCCCGCAGCATCCGATTCCCTCACTGTGCGCTAAAAAGCTATCGTAAGCGGCTCCCGGCCGCCGCAGCGCTTTTTTACCTTGGCCTATATGGCTATGGTCATGGCTCATCTTGGGCTTAAGGAGTTCGCTTGGATTCTGCCAAAATGCCTAGTTCTAAGCATCAGTGTAACCATGCTGCAGCACGACCCGGACGACGTTCGGGATTTATGCAAGCGCAAGCGAGTACTCGCCCATCACCTCCGTAATTTGATGACAGGCCATAAAATCATTGCGTCTTTATTCTTGATGCTGGTGGCAGGATATGTGGGGTACAGTCTAGGGAGTTCGTAGTGGTATCGGTTCTCTTACGTCGGAGGAATTAGTCCCCCGCCGATAATCTGAATGGTCGATGTTTCTCGGAAATGCCGATCCCGAGGAAGCTTTCGTGCACAAATGGGTTGAACAAAGACGAACCGCTAAGGGTGTGTGTGCCCTGCATTGTTAACGGTCATTGATCTCTTCTGCGGCTGCCCGCGATCAGTACGGTAGCGCCGAATATGTTGTCGGATCGAGGCGGCAGGAATTTTGAAGCGAACCGCTCAATGCAAAAAGCCGCGGGTGCGAACGGAAACTGAACAGGCGGTAAAGTTGGTATTGAGTGTCATGCTTTGCTGAAACGTTCACTTCATTTCGCGATGCAAAGAACGGCGTCATTGCTCCGAATCGAGTTGTCTTTACTTCGATTAGGCGTTCTCGCCCATCGGCCTCGAACGAGACTATGTCATAGCCGAGGTGATCGCCGAGCGTTCTCGAGACATGCTGGATTCGGTCGGCTAACGTCCCCTCGCCCATCCGCGTAAGCCGCTCATGTTCAAAACGCAGCACGAGATCTTCCCCTGCGCGACCGAGGGATTGATTTCGGGCTTCGATTTCAAAATAGTTCCGCTGAACCGCTTGAATTCTCGTTATTGGCTCCTCATAAATCCGCGAGGCGCCTTCTTCGTGAACCGGAGGAGCAACCTGAATCGACAGAAGATCGTCAATCTGTGGAATCGCCTCGATGGGCGCTTCAACAACCGAGTTGACCGTCTGATTTAGATCGGTCGCGCTCGGGAGTCGATCTTCCACAACGGAGCGCAAAAGGTCCTGGTAGTTTCCGAGTGGTTTGTAGCCACCGATGTATGGGTAGCCCAACTCGATCAGAATCGCGCTGATGTTTTGGTGTTTTCGCTCAACCGAGCCTCGAGTCCGAGAGTTCAGGATCTGTTGCAAAACACGATTGTGCTCGGCCTTGTTGAATGGCTCACCTCGAAGCTCCTTCGCGAGCATGTCGAAATAGTCCGTTATAGCGGCTTCAACCTCTCCTCGGGACCAAACGTCTGACATTGGAAAAACTCGCGATTTTTCCCGAGCTTGTCGCATTGAGCGTTGAATGGCAAGTGTCGCTAAAACGCCGCTGCATTGTCCCCCAGACATAAAGTCTCTAGGCGCGACCGCATCGAGATTACGGTTGCTTGGATCACCTAAGAACGACAAATTCCGACAAGGGCGGTACTTTGTATGAAAATGGAACTGAGGCGCAAGGCCATCGATAAAATCTATAAGAGACGGGACAAGATCGAGATGCCTGATTTTCAGCGAGAAGAAGTTTGGCCTGAATCCAAAAAACAGACACTCGTTGATTCAATTCTGAAGGGATGGCACTTACCCAAATTCTATTTCAAAAAAGGATCTGACGGCTCCTATGAATGCGTGGATGGGCAGCAACGCCTCAACGCAATATTTGAGTATTACGATGAGAAGTTCGAGCTGGCAGAGGACAGTCCATTTGCTGGTTTGAGGTACTCCGATCTCCCGGACGACAAGTCCGATGAGTTTGATGATTTTGAAATTGAGATCGAGGAAATCGAAAATACGTCAGATGACGAACTCGAAGAACTCTTCCTACGCCTTCAATTGGGCACCCCGTTAAACACTGCCGAAAAGTTAAATGCGATTCTGGGAGATTTTCGGGATTTTTGCCATGACGCTGCTGGAAAGACGTTTTTTAAGGACAAATTGGTCATCAAAAATACACGGTTTTCGCATTTTGAAATTCTCGCACGCTGGGGCTTCATCGAAGCTCGCGGGATTCAACCTCAAATGCGGCTCAAACAGCTTGGAGAGTTCTTTAGGGACAACAAACAATTTAGTCGCAACTCTGACGTGGCGAAAACCGTGAGCGCTTCGCTTCGATTCCTTGACGAGTCGTTTCCAACCGCACCAGATTTTATTTCAAATCGCGCAAATACGTTGTCCATCTGCATGTTGGCGTCCCGGCTCGTCAAAACTGACTTAGCAACGAAGCCACATGGGAGATCGTTTGCTAAATTCTTGTCGGATTTCTTTGCGGCGCTTTCAGCGGAGGTACAGAAAGGAGTCAAAGCCGGCGACAAGGAATTATTATCGTACCAGCAGTCGATCTCTTCCGGATCGACAGGCGGTGACTCAATCAGAAATCGAATCGATATCTTGACCCGCCGTCTCGTTCAGCGATTCCCCGTATTTAAACCAATTCTCAACTACACACAGACCATTAGTGCCGGCCAATTGGATCCGCTGAAAGAGACTGCCGCCGAGATTCGGGCGCTCGTGTACAAACTCAATAAAAAGCACGGGGCCGAACATGGCGAAGATTTGTTTAAGTTGACAAACGAAACTACTAGAGCCTTGGCCGGCTTAGAGTCACCTACAACTAACAAAAGTTCGTGCGCTACTCTCGTCGATGCCCTTTATTTTCTCGTTTACGAGGGTTCAGGAGCGTGTAGACGACTGGGAGGAACGCCGCCTCCATTTGCGATGGACGTCAAGTTTCTTCGAACTTCCTTTAGACACGATGTCGATCACGGAGACCCGGCAGACGTTAGAAAAAAGATGAAGCGCGCAGGAGAAACGTTTAAGAAATATTCGAAAAAGCTGACGCCGGACGAGTGCGGAGAAGCCGAGCTTTTGGAGGTTCAACGCCGACTGCTGTCGAAATGCCTCGAAATGCTGAAAACTTTGGACTGAAGCTCGTGGCGTGGCCGGCGGGATCGAGGATTTCTCTGCGTTCTCGTTCGGGGCCCTGAAGACTCACCGACGCACATAGGCGATACCGTGTGAATTGATGGGCTGGCACGTCTATCTCATCGAAGAAAGTGCTCGCAAATACGAAGGGCCGGAATTCCTTGACCATGCCGTTGACGGCCATCACGCGTGGTGAGTTCTACGATCAACGACACCGAAAGCATTCGCGTGGCTCCCGATTTTTTGTCGGAGCGAAAAGCATTTAGCGAGTTGGCGATTTAGTGATTTAGCCAATACGAAGAGTCTTCGAAGGCGAAAGGAAAATGATTTCGTGAATGAAGAGTCAGGGGATACCTGCCAGGTTTCCGCCAAGAAGCAGCAGCTCCGCTGAAGTGAAGAAGGTTATTCCGGCTTGGCTTCGGCGTGGGTTTCCGGCTTGGGCGAATCCTTTTGGATGGTCGCGCGAATGGTGCCGCCGGGGTCGAGGTCGTTCACGGTGGCTTCGTCTTCCGTGGCGTCCAGGTGCTTCTCGATCAACGCCTCGTACGTCTCCTGCGCGTGGTGGACCTTATCGTGGTGCTCGTGAATGGCGTTCCGGCTGTTGACGAAGGTGTAGCCCATCTGACCCAAACAGAGGACTCCTGCCACGACGGACACGAGCCAGGCCGCGCGGCTGTTCATGAGGATGGCAATGGATGCGATGATGATGGCGACTTCGGCGATGAGCTGGGCGTGCTCGTAGCCTTCGGCGGCATCGAAATGAGCGTCGATGAGAGCTTCGCAGCTGTTGTCCCACGCTTCGGCCAGTTTTCGTTCCTCACTATAAGTAGCGTGGAGACGAAGGGCTGATTTCAAGGCGGGCGAGGCGCTCTCCGCCGAGGTGGCCGGAACACTGCCGCGCATTTTCTGGAGCTCGGTCATGACGATGCGGAATTTCGTAGAGGCGGCGGTGAAACTGGAATGCGCCCAGCTTTGATCCATGAGGCTGGTGACGAGCTCCTGGCGTTGTGAGCCCACCATCGCCGCGGCGAAAGCGATCAAGACGCCGAGCAGGGCCATGGTCACTCCAATATGCTTCCCGGTATGACCGCTATGCGCGGCGTGTTCGGCGTGCTCCAGATTTTCGTGCGCTCCCATGGTGAGTTCCTTTCGTCAGCTGGCGATTCGAACGGGATTTGTGTTCGTTCCGGCGCGGCGGGGCAAGACAAATCAATTAACGATCTGACGACTTAGCGATTTAGCGGTTTGCCAATTGGGAGGCAGAGGCGGAACGAGAAACGAGCCATAAAGCAAGAACCGCCGGCAGTTTCCTGCCGGCGGCCTTCCTATGACTTCTTTGAACGAGCTTAGAAAACGGCGGCTTCGTAGACTTCGACCAGGGCAACGCCGGTGTCGCCGGAAGCTCCCGTAACTACCGCGGTGTAAGCGCCGGGTTCAAGGGTAACCAGAAACGCGCTATCGTTGTCATTATCCGGAGCCAAACCGGTGTGCCGAATCTCCGCGGCGTTAGCGTTGTTCTTCCAACCGGTATCGGTGCCAATGGACTGGTTACCATGAAAGAGCTGCAGAGACGGATCGGGCAGGACTGGGCTGACGCCAAACTTCGACAAGCTAGGCCCAAGGGCGCGAATAAGGACGCGCTTAGGTCCTCCGGTAATGATAAATCCCGAGATAAGCTGGCCGTCTCCCGTATTAACAAATCCACGCGTGGATATGTTACCCAGCCGGTAGGCGTCGGCTTTCTTGCGCGCGACGAACCTATACGACCCGTCAGGTTGCTGGAAGGTGCCGCGCATCTCAAAGTCCGATGTGGTAAAGCTGCCGGTAATGGTAAAGCCCTGGACGGAGCTTACGGTGAAGGTTCCACCCGGCACCATCCGCGCATCGGTCGGTGCTTCATCGCTGCTATCGGTCATGGAAGTAGAGTTGGGCGTCACGGTGCCAATACCGCCGGATAGCTTCGCGCTATTACGGCGTGACTCGATGAAGTAGAGGTTATTGTTCGCGTCGATGATGAAGCTAACGTCGAGCGCTCCGGCGCTGGTGTCGCTATTGGCTACGCCATCAAAACGGCCGCCTAACGGATTCTCGCCCCCTCCCGAGATGCGGAAGATAGGCTGGCGAGGCGCGGTGAACGGCGTGCTAGTGCCACCGGATGAAAGCGTAGCGGTGATCGATGGCGTATCGTTCGGTCCCAGGCCGGAGACCGAACCGGCGACGGTCTGGCCGTTTGAGGCGGTGATGGTGAAGCTATCGTTGCTTAGCTTGGTCTTGCCAAAGCCGACCTCCTGCTGCGTGGAATCGAAGATGTGGACTCCGATGGTGTCGTTATCGTGGATCCACAGGATGAGGGGCGGATTAGTTTGCGGCGATGGAACGTAAAGGCCGCGCAAACTTACCTGGGCGAAGCAAGGGGCAACGGCGAAGGCGCAGCTCGCGGCGGCGAGAACAAACAATTTCTTAAATAGTGTTGATTTCATAATTAGGATTAACCGATTGAACTGAGGTGCCGGCGAATGGTTGCGGAAAAATCTCTCGGCACCAGCGGCACGCCTCGCCCAATTGTTGGCCCAGTTCATCCAGTGGGACATTCCGCGGCGAGGTCACTTCACGGCGCTCGTGCCGGCAAGCGCGGATCCGGCGTTGAAGTTGATCGACGAGTGGGAGGACGACGAGAGGCAGCGGAGGGAAGAGGGCTACTGGTGAAGTAGGAGGCGGAAATGGTTGAGAGTTGTTAGTTGATGGTTGAAAGCACCAGCAGCTCGCGACTGTTGTCGAGTCGGAAATCAAAACTCCAACGCGTCCGAAGATTATCTCGCGGTGGACAGTATCCTCATGGGATGCCGCTATTCTAAATTCGTCAGCCACTCCGGCAGATCGGGCGCGAGAAAATGGGCGGCGCCCTGGCGGTATTCGGCGATTCTCCTAAATGGCGCGCTGAGGTCGGAATTATCGTAAATCAACACGAGCGGAAGTTTCTTGATCGCTCCTTTTAAGTTCGCGAGCGTTCGGACAAATCGGGTCCCCAACTTTTCCGCAGGAACATCATGCCCGCCTTGCGAAACACGCATCGCTACCCGCTCCTCGGAAATAGCGGCATTGGCAATTCCGATGTAACAGAGCACGACAGCATAGCCGGAATCAGCCGCCTCTTTCAAGAACGTCAATTTGTCTCCGATCGGATCGGAGAAGACTGTTTCGAAAACAAAACTTTCACGCTGTCTGAACAGTTCAAGGCGGAGAGCATTCGCCAAGTCCGCCGCTTCGTAAGCGCCGAAGTTCGTCTCCGCGGCTATATTGTCGGCGTTAATGAAGCGCAGGCCGCTCGCACCGAGATGCGCATGATAAAACGTCGTCTTGCCGGCGCCATTCGGCCCGGCGAGCGCGACGATGATCGGCCGCGCATCGAGGACTGGGTGCACTTACTTCTTTGCCCGTTTGCGAAGCGGCAGGAATTGCCGGTTCACAAACCGGCCCGCAGTGCGTGTGCCATCCTTGTCGATGCGAACGAGGTGTCCATCCTGCTGTTCGTAGTGCGGAAAGGGGCGTGTGCGAAGGTGTGCTGCCACGCGCCGGCGACCGGCAGGAGAGTCGACGTCTTTCAGGCAAGCGGAGAGCGGCTTTGGTCCCCCAGCTTTTCGCAGCGCAAGAATCTCTGGCGTGCGCAAAAGGGGTTCGATCGCGCGCCCGAGCCCAGCCCAAAACTCGATCTGCCCGGCGATGGATCTTTCCGTTGTTTCCGCGAGCAGCCGGGCATCGAGAACAAGATTGTCGGACAACTTCACTGGTTGACTCATCGTGCTATGGTAGCGAAACGCTACCGCACTGTCAACTACGTCAAACATTCATTGCGACGAGCATCGCCAGTCCGAGCTGAACTGGCGTTGCACGCAAGTCGCACCCGTTATCCGAACAACATCGCCGACATCATTCGACCATTCAGCCGACCGTTGACAGTTTCCAGCACAATGTTTACAATTCTGCCATATGGGTCAGACAATCACTTTTCGTCCGACAAAAAAGCTGGCGGGATGGATTGAGCAGGCGGCGGAACAAATGGGCGTTTCGCAAGGGCAGTTCATTCGCTCGCATCTGGAACACGCGCGAGCTGGCGATCGGACGGCAAAGAAGTTCATGCGCCTCGCAGGGATCGTTCGCAGCGGCCCGCGTGACGTTTCCACGCGAAAGGGATTCTCAAAGGAGTGACGGGTATCGCGGATACCGGGTTCCTGGTCGCGTTCGCTCGGCGGCAGGATATGCATCACCGGTGGGCGGTGCAGGTAGCTGAGCAAATCACCGAGCCGCTTCTCACGTGCGAGCCTGTGTTAGCAGAGACGGCCTTTCATCTGCGCAACACAGGATTGGTGCTCGATATGATCGTGGAAGAATTCATTACTCTTTCTTTCGATTGCAGTGACCATCTGCCGCAATTGGCGGCCCTGGCAAAACGCTATGCGGATCGACAACCCGATTTGGCTGATCTTTGTCTCATTCGGATGAGCGAGCTGTATCCACACCACAGGGTCATCACAGTAGATCATGATTTTCGGGTCTATCGGCGGAACAAACGTGAGGTCATTCCGCTGATCAGTCCGCCGCGGCGTTAAGAAACTATTCGCCAGGCGCGAAATCCTGAGATGAGATCGAGAAGCGAACCAAGGCATCTGCCGAACCGAGCGATTTAGCCGTGGACTAGCGTCCCCCCGGCGAAACCGCCGGCTAAGGCGAATGAAACCAACGCAACGCCGCTCGGGTGAGTGGACGCTTTACGTTGTGGCCTTCGGGAAACGTTTCCAGCCGCACCTGGCGAAAACCGTCCGTCTGCATGGAACGCATGACGCGTTCTGTTTGCGCCGGTGTGGCGATCTTGTCGCTCTGGCCGCTGGTGATGAAAATCTTCGTGTTGAGGAAGTCGCGGCCGGGATGAAATTTGCGATAGCCTTCGGCCAGCAAATCTTCGTTAACCCCGGCGAGGTATAGGCCAGCGACGCGGTTGCCCGTAAGCGCGAGCAAGGGTGCGATAAGGCAGGCGCGCTTGGCGCCACCGGAAATACCCGCGCACGCAAGGGGCCATTTGCTTGATCCGGGGAAACTGCGGTGGAGCGCATCGAGCGCGGCGAGGGTCATGGCGGCGCGCCAGCCGGTGCTATCGTCCCGCGGTCGTTCGGGTCCGTCGCCGGTCAGAACGAGCCAGCCTTCGCTCAACGCCTCGGTGACATAGAAGAAAATATCGCCGCGATTTTCGCGTTGAAAATCGCTGGTGGAGAAGACAACCAACACCTGCCAGCTTTTTCGCGGATCGAACCCGGGCGGGACCGCCAGGACCGCCACCGCGCTGGCGGGAACCTGATTACCACCGATGGCAGCGTACGTTTTTTCTTCGGCACTGAGCGGCACGGTGGCGGAGATTGTTTTGCCCGGCAGAACTGAAACTCCCTGGAACTTTGCGCGTGATTCGTCGGCTGCGGCTGCTGGAAATGTGGTGAACAGGCCGAGTGCAACCAGTGACGAAAATATTGCCGCGCGAAAATAAAAACGACCGGGTGGTTGGATCATCGGTGCTCGTAACCTAGGCCATCCGCTCTGACGAGAAAAGGCCGGGTTCGTTCGCCGGCTTTCCAAGACACCGGAATGTGAGCGCTCCTCTAACTCGCAGGCGATCGAAGACGGGCGAATCGGGGCCGAGCCTACTTGTAAGGCGACCAGAACGCGATGTCAGTTACGTCCGATAAGGAGGACTTACTGCTTGCCGGCACGCTCGGAATTACGTCAACACTTTGCGGGCCGTAGGTGTTACCCAGAATATCTCTGCCGGTGACGTAAAGATTGGTGCCCGGTTTGATATACTTGGTCCAATCCACAACGGCAACGGTGGCGCCACTGGCCTTGTTGTTCTCGATCGCATACATGTCCACGGCGCTGTCGATCAGACGCAGGTCGTTAATGATGCGACTGGCCTGCGAGCGCTTGCGAGCGCGGAGAAATCCGGGGACGGCGATGGATGCAAGCAATGCGATGATCGCTACGACGATCATGATTTCTACGAGGGTGAAGCCCTGCCGGTTTTTGGGAAATCTTGTTTTCATAAGTGCCGGGTAATAAAGCAGCCGCGAGACCCGAACCACATGACAAGGCCCAGTTTCCTTTTGTACTGGAAACCAGTACAGAAGATCAACGTGATAAAATCCGAGCAACTGCGGGTTTACCCCGCGATGGCGTGACGCTCGTGGACCCAACTGCTCGCCTTGGCGTGCAACTGGCCCGCATTCTCGAGCCCGAGCTTTTCCTTGATCCGGGCTCGGTAGGTCTCGATGGTCGCAACACTCACGCGCAATCGCAAGCCAACCTCACGAGTGGTTCGGCCTTCACCTATCAGTTCGAAGACGGCCAGCTCGCGATCGGTCAGACGCTCGATCGGCGTCGCGGCCTTGCTCCCGGGATCGACCAGGATCTGACTGATGACTCGTTTCATGAAGCGTGGATCGAGATAAATCTCGCCGGCGAGCACCTGGCGGATAGCTGTCATTACTCTGGCCGATGCTTCTTCCTTGGTGATGTAACCACTTGCACCCGCGCGCAAGGCACGCTCCGCGTAGAGCGATTCGGGATGCATCGAAAGCATCAAAACCGGCACCTTGCTGCCCTGCGCCCGAAGGTCCTTCAACAACTCCAAACCGCTGGATCCTTTCAGAGTGATGTCGATGATCGCGAGCGAAGGTTGTTGGCGCTTGATGGCAGCGAAGCCGTCACCTGCATTATCCGCCTCGGCGCACACAGCCATGTCCTCTTGTTTATTGATCAGGTGAGCCAGTTGCTCGCGGAACATCGGGTGGTCCTCGACGAGCACGACCTTGGCTCGCATCTCACGCGGCATGCTGGCTCCATTCTTCGCTCGATAACGGGATTCCGCAGGAGACGACCGTACCTCCAGTAACCGGCTCGTCGATCCGCAATTCGCCGCCGACGAGACGAGCGCGGTAATACATCAAGCCCAATCCCATTCCACCGCTTCCGTTGGCGACCTTCGAAATCCCAGTGCCGTCATCCGCGATTCGCAGAGTCGTCGCGTTTCCATCCTCGATCAGCGAAACGAGAATCTTGGTGGCCTTTCCGTGTTTGGTCGCATTGTTGATCGCTTCCTGCGCGATGCGATAGAGATGCATCGCCACCGTGTTGTCCTTGATCAAGGGCGCGCCGGAAGACTCATAAACGCAGCGAATGCCAAGCAAGCGCGTGGCGGAGGCAGTCAGCTCTTCCAAGGCAGAGGCGAGGCCGGCCTCGTCCATTTGCACCGGGACAAGGCCGCGGGCCAGGTTCCGAGTCTGGACGACAGCGTCTCGCAAGAATCCGGCGAGTTCATCCGCCACTCTTGCCTCTGCGGGAAGATCGTACCCTTCGAGATCGGTTTTCAACGACGCCGCACTGCAACTGAGTGCAGCCAGATATTGGCAAATTCCATCGTGAAGATCCTGGCCGATCCGCTCCTGTTCGCGCTCGCTGATCCCGATGATCTCGCGTTCCAGGCGTTGAGAATATTCGAGCAACGCAATGCGCGAAGCGCTCGTGTCTCGCTGATGTTTTACGGCTGCGGTCCCGATCGCCGTGATGACAAAGAACCCGCAACGCACCAGGACTTCCCAACCTTCCACCCAAGAGTGCAGATAAGGATGACCCGCCTGCACGTCCGCCCACCACCAGGTGATCCCGGCCATGAGCGCCATCAACAGCCCGGACTTACGGTCGCAACACCAAGCTACGAGAAAAATCGGCAGGCAATATAGGATGGTGAGGCTGAATTCGTAGCCTGTCTTGTAATCGTAGAATCCGATCGGCAAGAGCAGAGCGGTGGCTTCCGCGAAAATCCATCCGCACGGCTGGCGTTGAAAGGCAGTGACAAATCTCATCGAACGTCGGTTACGAAGCCAGCCTTTCGTAGCAAATCTCCGGCCAGTTCGGGGCCCGATTGCGGCTCGTTCAAAGCTCGCGCATTTGGCATCGCGGGCGCTACCTTCTCCGTCGTGCAGCTCCTTCTCCTCAACCGATGAGTCTCTTCGGCCCGATTTCACGGCCGCTTCTGAATGAGGCGACTGAGCCAATCATCCGGCGTGCGCTCCAGCGCGCCCGAATGGTGGGCAACTTCGCTTCGGTCCAGGCACTGGTGCAACTGGTCGGTTTTGCCAGCGGCATTCTGCTCGTCCGTCGCCTCGATCAAAATCAATACGCCTACTTCACTATCGCCAACACCATGCAGGGCACGATCAACGTGCTGGCCGATATGGGGATCAGCATCGGGCTCATCTCGATCGGCGGCCGCGTCTGGCAGGACCGCTATCGCTTCGGGCAGCTCATCACCACGGCGAATAATTTCCGTCGCCGGCTCGGCGCCGGCGCGATTGTTGTCGTCTCGCCCATCCTTTATTGGATGCTCACGCGCAACGGCGCGTCCAGCCTTTATGCTGCGATCCTTATTGCCGCGATTCTTCTCGGGCTCTACGCACAATTTTCTCTCGGTGTCCTGGGAGTGGTGCCGCGATTGCGTTCCGACGTTTCGCAAATCCAGAGAATCGATCTCAGCGGTGCGATCGCGCGGTTGATCGTGCTGGTTGGTTGCGCGTTCCTATTTCTGAATGCGGGGGTGGCCGTCTTCGTCGGCTCGCTGGCGTTCCTCCTCCAATACTGGCTGCTCCGGAAATATGCGGCCCGAGTGATCGATCTCAACGCGCCAGAGAACGCGGAGGACCGCACAGCGATGATCGGGTTCATCAAGAACCAGGCGGCGAACGCCATCTTCTTTTGTCTCCAGGGTCAGATCACAATTTTTCTGATCAGCTTTTTCGGAAGCAAGGCCACGTCGGTGGCTGAGGTCGGCGCGCTGGGACGTCTCGCGATGATCTTCGCCGTCATGGGCCAGTTGCTCATGAATATTTTCGTGCCGGCGTTCGCGCGCTGCCAGAGCGCGGCCAAACTGCGCTGGCAATACTTCGGGATTGTCGGCGGCGTGGCCGGCTGTTGCGCGGTCGTGCTTGCCGCGGCGGCCTTTTTTCCGGACCAATTTCTCTTTGTCCTGGGCAACAAGTATTCGCATCTGCAGCGGGAACTTCTCTTGATGGTGGCCGGCACCGTCATGAATGTGCTTACCGGCACGCTCTGGGTCTTGAACGCATCGAAAGCCTGGATCAAAGGATCGTGGCTTTACATTCCACTTACGCTAGCCACACAGATAGCGCTTGTTCCCTACACCGATTTCTCCAGCGTGAGTCAGGTCTTGGTCTTCAATCTTATTTCCACCGTGCCGAATCTCTTTCTCAACATGGTCTTGAGTTATCGCGGCTTTCGCGGGTTCAAATCGGAGCAGTAACCGGATGGACCACGTGAACCAAACGGCGGTGCCGGAGAATTGGAATGCAACGGCGCGGGAATATCCGCAACGGAATATCGCCCAGCTTTTCGAAGGCGAAGCGCGCCGGCGTCCGGACGCGGTGGCGGTGGTGTTCGGTGCGGAGGAGGTCAGCTATGGCGAATTGAATCGGCGCGCTAATCGTCTCGCGCATTACCTGCGCAAGCGCCACCTAACGCCGGATACGCCAGTGGGACTTTGCCTCGAGCGCTCGGTCGAGATGATTGTCGCGCTGCTGGGGATCTTGAAAGCCGGCGGAGCGTACGTGGCGCTCGACCCCACTTATCGCGCGGAGCGACTTGCGCTGATGCTGGCGAATGCAGAGGTCCCGTTGCTGCTGACGCACGAACGGCTGCGAGACCGGTTGCCTGATTATCAAGGCTCTTTGGTTTTTCTCGAGCGGGAGCGCGCAGAAATCGAGCGAGAATCCACCGAAAATTTTATCAGCGGCGCCGGCCTCGATCATCTCGCTTACATCAGCTACACGTCGGGCTCGACCGGAGTTCCGAAAGGAGTCGCCATCCCGCATCGTGGTGTCGTTCGCCTGGTCAAGGGCGGTGGGTTTGCCGAGATGAACGAAGATGAAACTTTTTTGCAGATGGCGCCGGTTGGTTTCGATGCCTCGACCTTTGAAATTTGGGGCGCGTTGCTCAATGGCGGACGTCTGGTGGTGATGCCACCGCAGACACCTTCGCTGGAAGAGTTGGGACTGGCGCTTCGGAGAAATTCAGTCACGACGCTCTGGCTCACCGCGGGATTGTTTCACCTGATGGTGGATGAGCGTCTCGATGATTTGCGCGGCCTCCGGCAACTGCTCGCCGGTGGCGACGTGCTCTCGCCTGCCCACGTCCGCCGCGCTGTGGAAGCGTTGCCGGATTGCAAGATCATCAATGGATATGGTCCCACGGAAAACACGACGTTTACCTGTTGCCACCTCACTGAAAAGAATGATGCGGACGCGCACACTCCGATCCCACTCGGGCGCCCAATCGGAAACACCACGGTCCATATTCTCGATGAAGCGATGAAGCCGGTGCCGGTGGGTGTGACGGGCGAGCTCTTCATCGGCGGCGATGGTTTGGCGCGCGGATACTGGCGCGCGCCGGAACTAACGGCCGCCTCTTTCGTGAACAATCCTTTTAGTGAAATGGGCGCGCGACTTTACAAGAGCGGTGACCTGACTCGCTGGCGTGCCGACGGCGTGGTGGAATTTGTTGGGCGCGCGGATGATCAGGTCAAGGTCAGCGGCTATCGCATCGAGCTGGGAGAAATCGAGACCGCGCTGAGACGACACGAAGCCATCCGCGATGCCGCTGTCATCGCGCGCGAACGGCGTCACGGCAGGAAGGAATTTGTCGCGTTTGTTATTCCCACTGCCGCCACCGCCGTCCCATCGGCGGACGAGCTTCGTGCGTTCCTGCGCCGGACCTTGCCCGACGCTGCGATTCCGGTTGATTACGTTGCGATGAAAGCGTTCCCGCTCACCAGCAATGGCAAGGTGGATCGCCGCGCTTTGTCCGAGCCGGAGAAACGGCCGGCGCCCATCACGGCGCCGCCGCAAACCAATCTCGAGCACGCGATCTCCGCCGTTTGGCGTGACGTGATCGGCCATCCCGATGAAATCGGCGTGAACGAAAACTTCTTCGATCTCGGAGGGAATTCGCTTCGGGTTATTGAAGTGCATGCCCGTTTGGAGCGAACCGTGCATCGCTCATTTCCGCTTACGGCGCTCTTCCAATATCCCACGATCCAAACGTTGTCGGCCTTTCTCGATTCCAAGGGCAACCTTGGCACGGACTTTGCGGGTATAAACGAACGCGCACTCCGCCAGCGCGTCGCTCGCGCCCAGCGGCAGGAGGTGCGCACCCGGAAATGAACCAGCACGAATCATCGCTCGACGGCATCGCCATCATCGGTCTCGAGGGCCGTTTTCCCGAGGCGCGCAATGCCGCGGAATTCTGGCGAAATCTGATCGAGGGCAAGGATTGCATCACGCGTTTCACCGACGAACAGCTCGCCGCTTCCGGATATGATCCGAAAGTTTTGCGCGCGCTGCCCGGCTATGTCGCAGCGCGCGGATTGGTGGAAAAGCCGGAGTGGTTCGATCGCGCGTTCTTCGGCGTGCCGACCAAAGAAGCGGAAGTCATGGACCCGCAGCATCGCGTCTTTCTCGAAATTGCGTGGACGGCGCTCGAAGATGCCGGCTGCGATCCGTCTACTTACCCCGGTCTCATCGGACTCTTCGCCGGGACGAGCAACAGCACTTACTATCCTTATTTCGTTAGGCCCCGGCGCGACTTGATGGAAACGGTCGGCGTCGTCAGCGCCGTCATCGCCAACGAAAAAGATTTCCTGACGAATCGCGCTGCTTACAAACTTGGCCTGCGCGGACCGGCGCTGAATATCCAAACCGCTTGTTCCACTTCGCTCGTGACCGTCTGCGTTGCGTGCCAGAGTCTGCTCGATCACGGATGCGATATCGCGTTGGCCGGCGGCGTCTCTCTAACGTTTCCGCAGGACCGCGGATACTTTTACCAGGAAGGCAGCATGACTTCGCCGGATGGCTGGTGCCGTCCGTTCGACGCGAAAGCAAGCGGCACAGTTTTTTCCAGCGGCGCGGGGGTCGTCGTGCTCAAGCGCCTCGCCGATGCGATCGCTGATGGCGACCAGATTTACGCCGTCATCAAAGGCCAGGCGCTTAACAATGACGGCTCCGCCAAAGTGAGCTTCGCCGCGCCAAGCGTGAGCGGCCACACCGAAGTCATCGCGCTCGCACAAGCCAGCGCAGGCATCACAGCCGACACCATTTCCTACATCGAAGCGCACGGCACCGCGACGCCACTTGGCGATCCGATCGAGATCGCGGGACTGACGCAGGCTTTTCGCGCCACGACCGCGGCGCGGCAATTCTGCGCGGTCGGTTCAGTGAAAGGAAATATCGGGCATCTCGATGCCGCTTCCGGGGTCGCGAGTCTCATCAAGACCGCGCTCGCACTTCGCCATCGCCAGATCCCACCAAGCTTGCATTGCGAGACGCCGAACCCCGCGCTCAATCTAGAGGAGAGTCCATTCTTTCTTAACACCGCGCTGCGCGCGTGGCCGAGTGGCGATACACCACGCCGGGCCGGCGTGAGTTCGTTCGGTGTAGGCGGGACTAATGCGCACGTTGTTCTCGAAGAAGCGCCCGAACTCCCGTCAACCGGCGCAAATCGCGCCGCAGAAGTTCTTGTTCTTTCAGCCAAGACCGCCTCCGCTCTGGAAAAGAAAGCCGCTGATCTCGCGGAGCATCTTGAAACTCACTTCGAGCAGTCGTTAGGCGATGTCGGGTTTACCCTGCAAACCGGCCGCCAGCTTTTCCAGCATCGCCGCGCGGTCGTCGCGGCGACGAACGCCGAAGCCGTCGCCGCGCTTCGAGGCGCCGCAAAATTTCATCGTGTCGAAGATCGCCGCGATACGCCCGTTGCTTTTCTCTTTCCCGGGCAGGGCGCGCAATACGCGCGCATGGGAGCGCAGCTTAACGAAACCGAACCGGTCTTCCGCGATGCCCTTGCGGAATGCGCTGAACTACTGCGGCCGGAATTGGAACTGGATCTGCGCGACCTCCTTTTCTCGACCGATGACAACGCCAAAGCGCGGTTGCGCGAAACGCGCTTCACGCAGCCGGCGATTTTCGCGATCAGCTATTCATTGGCGCGGCTCTGGATGTCGTGGGGATTGAAGCCATCAGCGCTTATTGGACACAGCGTCGGCGAGTTCGTGGCCGCGACGCTCGCCGGAATTTTTTCGCTCGCCGACGCCACGCGACTGGTCGCAACTCGCGCACGCCTTGTCCAGGAATTGCCCGGTGGCGCCATGCTCGCCGCGCGCTTGAGCGCGGAGCAGGCCTCCGAGTTTGTGAATGGCGAGGTTTCTCTCGCGGCGGCCAACTCCCCTCGCCTCTCCGTCCTTTCCGGCCCGTTCGACGCCATCGCAAAAGTCGAAGCGATTTTCATCGGCCGCGGTATCGCAGCGCGCCGGCTCGACACCTCGCACGCTTTTCATTCCGCGATGGTCGAACCGGTCGTCGCGCGGTTTGCGGAAATGGTGCGCGCGGTCAAGCTCAGCGCGCCGGTCCTACCGATTGTTTCCTGCGTGACCGGCGATTTCCTCACCGCCGAGCAGGCAACCGATCCGCAATATTGGGCGAACCACCTGCGCGCGACCGTGCGCTTCGTCGACGCCGTCGGCCGCGTGCTCGAAAAGGATGGCTCCGCGCTGCTCGAAGTCGGCCCCGGCCAGACTCTCGCGCAACTCGCGCGTCAACATTCCGCGAAGACGCCGCGTCATGAAATCGTTCATTCGCTCGCAGAAGAAACAGACGAAAATGAAGCGCTGGCAGCGGCGATCGGAAGGCTTTGGCTCGCAGGCGTGCCGATCGATTGGCGAGCGATGTCGTTAGGCCAAGTTCGCCGTCGCGTTTCCTTGCCGAGTTATCCCTTCGAGCGTCAACGCTATTTCGCCGACTTGCCAACTGGACAGCCCATGCCGCTCACGACCGCAGCGGTGGACGGCGAGCCGCCGGTTGAAGAACTCGTTTCGTCCGCGGCAACGGCTCGCGCCGAAGCGCGTGATGTTTCGCCATCCGAAACTATAGAAGCGCCGGCGGCTGGCGACGACTCCCTGCTCGTCGAACTGCGCCAGCTTCTCGGTGATCTTTCCGGCGCGGACCTCGCCACTGCGCCGGCCAATGCAAACATTCTCGAACTCGGATTCGATTCGCTCATCCTTTCGCAAGCGGCGCTCATGCTCTCCCGCAAATTTGGAGTGCCGATCACTTTTCGCCAGTTGCTGAAGGACCTCGGCACGATCGAGGCGCTCGCCGCTCACCTCGCAGTCGGCCGCAAAGTTCCAGCGAAGAAGACGACAACGCCAATCGCAACCGTTCCGGATAAGGCGCGTTCGGCAGTCGTTGCGCACGGCCCGTTCCGGCCACTCCAACGCGAACTTGGCGCAAGTTTGACCGAGCGCCAGCAACGCTGGCTCGATGATTTTATCACGCGTTATGCCAAGCGCACCGCCGCCTCCAAGCGCTACACCCAACAGCATCGCCGCCACCTGGCCGATCCGCGAGCGGTGGCCGGTTTCAAGCAGGCGTGGAAAGAAATCGTTTATCCGATCGTGGTCGAACGTTCCGCCGGCGCGAAGCTTTTGGACATTGACGGCAACGAATGGACCGACATCACGCTTAGCTTCGGCGCGGCGATGCTCGGCCATCAGCCGGCTTTTGTCGTCGAAGCGATCACCGCGCAGCTCGCGCGCGGCATGGAGATCGGCCCGACCTCTCCGCTTACCGGTGAAGTCGCAGCATTGCTGTGCGAGCTGACCGGCATGGAGCGCGCAACATTTTGCAATACCGGCTCCGAAGCAATGTCGGGCGCGTTACGAATCGCGCGCACTGTTACGGGCAAATCGCGCATCGTTTATTTTCGCGAAAGTTACCACGGCATCGCCGATGAAGTGTTGGGTCGCGCAATCGGAAGCGGCGTCGTGCCAATCGCGCCCGGCATTCCGCCGGAGGCGGTGGCTAACGCAATCATTCTTGAATACGGAGATCCGCGCTCGCTCGAAATCATTGCGGCGCAGGCGAACGAAATCGCGGCGGTGCTCGTCGAGCCAGTGCAAAGCCGCCGTCCCGGATTTCAGCCTCGCGAGTTTCTGCAAGAACTTCGCGCCCTCACTGCGCGGCAAGGGATCGCGCTCATTTTTGATGAAGTCATCACGGGCTTCCGCTGCGCCATCGGCGGCGCGCAAGAATATTTCGACGTGAAAGCCGATATCGCGACGTATGGCAAAGTGATCGGCGGCGGGCTGCCGATCGGCGCCATTGCTGGCCGCGCGGGATTCATGGACGCATTCGACGGCGGCCATTGGAGCTTCGGTGACGGTTCGTTCCCCGAGGCCGCGGTCACATTTTTTGCCGGGACATTCGTGCGTCATCCGCTGGCGCTGGCGGCCGCGCGCGCCGTGCTGACGCATCTCAAACAAAGCGGCAACGCGCTTCAGCAAACGCTGGCCGATCAGACGACGCAGATGCTCACTCGCGTCAACGATGGGCTCGCGGGTTCGCCTTTTCTGGCGCGGCATTTCGCTTCCAACTGGCTGCTGCAGATCGCGCCAGAGTTCAAATATTCGGCGCTGCTCTTTGCGCTGTTGCGTCATCGTGGCATTCATCTTTGGGAAGGGCGGCCCTGTTTTCTTTCGACCGCGCACACTGCGGCTGATCGGGACAAAGTTGTCACCGCGTTCGGCGAGAGCGTGGCCGAATTGGAAGACGCAGGATTTTTCTCGCGCACGACCACGGCCACCGCAGTCCCTGCCGCGCCGGCTATCTCGGACACGATCCCACTGACAGAATCGCAGCAGGAGGTTTTGCTTGTTTGTCAGCAAAGTCCGACCGCGAGCACAGCGTGCAATGAGACGTGGACGCTGCAACTCGATGGCCCGCTCGATCTCTCCGCGTTGCGCCAGTCGATCCAAACCATCGTCGAGCGCCATGATGCTTTGCGCAGTTCCTTCGACGCGACGAATGAAACCGTAACGATTGCCGCGACTCTGCCGTTGGAAGTTCCCTTCGCCGATCTTTCAGCGCTGGCCGATCAGGAACGAGACACGCGGTTCTCCGCGATGCGTGCGGCGGAAGGCTCCAGAGTTTTTGATCTCGCGCGCGGTCCTATGCTGGCACCGCAGATCGTTAAACTCGCGCCCGAGCGGCATGCGCTAATTTTCAACGCGCACCATCTCGCCTGCGACGGCTGGTCCTGCGACATCTTCCTGCACGAACTCGCCACAATTTATTCCGCCATCGGCGAAAGCCGCACGGACGCGTTGCCGGCCGCGATGCAAATGCGGGAGTACCAGCAATGGGAAACCGAATTGCAGGACTCAACGGAGTTCGCCGGAGAAGCGGAATTTTGGTTGGGAAAATATCGCGCAGTGCCGCCGCCGCTAGAGTTGCCAGGCGATCGCGCGTATCCGCCCCAACGCAGTTATCGCGGTGCGAGTGAAGTCGTGATTTTTCCAGCCGACATTCTGCCGGCACTCGCCAAGGTCGGTGCGCAACATGGCGCCACACTTTTCTCCGTGCTTCTCGCTGCCTACGAGACATTGCTCTTCCGGCTCAGTGGCCAGAACGATTTTGCGGTGGGCGTTCCTTCCGCGGGACAAAACAATGCACCGAACGGCGATCATCTTGTCGGCCATTGTGTGAACATGCTGCCGATGCGCGCGCAGCTCGAAGGCGTGCAGCCATTCGCTGGTCTGCTGAAGGAAACGCAGGACACCGTCCTCGAAGCGTTTGAAAATCGGCGCGTCACCTTCGGCTGGCTGCTGCAAAATCTCGCTCTGCCACGTACGCCAGGTCGCGTGCCACTGATTCCCGTCACTTTTAATCTCGATCCGCCGTTGAGCGACATCCGTTTCTCGGGTCTCACTCATCGGCTGGAAGCGAATCCGCGCAGCGCGTTTCAATTCGACCTCGGCCTCAACTGTGACACTGCGGCGGACGGACTCCGGATCATCTGCAATTACAACACCGATCTCTTCGAGGCCGCGACCATCCGGCGCTGGCTCGGACATTTCCGCAATCTGCTTGAGGCGGTCATCGCCAATCCAACGCAGCCCCTCGACCAGCTCAGGTTATTGAATGACGACGAACGGAAAAAGATCGTTGTCGAATGGAACGACACGCGCACCAATTATCCGCGCGATGCCTCGATTCAAGAGCTTTTCGAAAAACAAGCAGGCCAAACGCCAGCAAATGTCGCGGTCGTCTGCGGGAACGCGCAGCTAAGTTACGATGAGCTGAATCGGCGGGCCAACCGGCTCGCGCGCCGGCTGCAAAAACTCGGCGTCGGTCGCGACGTTCCGGTCGGCGTTTGCATGGAGCGTTCACTGGAGATGGTGACGGCCCTTCTAGGCGTGCTTAAAGCCGGCGGAGCTTATGTCCCGCTCGATCCGGCGTATCCGGCTGGGCGGCTCGCGTTCATGATCAACGATGCCGGCACGCCGGTTATCCTCACCCAAACGCGTCTCAAAAATTGTTGGCTCGACGACGCCGACAAAGTGCTTTGCCTCGACGCCGAACAATTCGCCGACGAAGAGGACATGAATCTCTCGAGCGAAGCGCGGCCGGACGATCTCGCTTACGTAATGTACACATCGGGTTCGACCGGGACGCCGAAGGGTGTCGCTGTTACCCATCGCGGCGTGGTGCGCCTCGTGAAGGAAACGAATTACGCTTCCTTCTCCGCGGAGGAAATCTTTCTCCAACTCGCGCCGATTTCCTTCGATGCCTCAACGTTCGAAATTTGGGGCGCGCTCTTGAATGGCGGCAAACTTGTCGTGATGCCGGCGACGAAACCCTCGTTGGAAGAAATCGGGTACTCCATTAGCCGGCACAAGGTTACGACGCTGTGGCTCACGTCAGGTCTGTTCAACGCGATGGTCGATGAGCGTGTGCAGGATTTGCGTCCCCTGCGCCAACTGCTCGCAGGCGGCGATGTTCTTTCCATTCCGCATGTGCGCAAAGCTTTGCGGGAGCTGACTAACACGCGCTTGATTAACGGCTACGGACCCACGGAAAGCACGACCTTCGCCTGCTGCCATGTCATCGCGTCCGATGCCGCACTCAACGGCTCGATTCCCATCGGCAAACCAATCGCGAATACGACGGCTTACATTCTCGATTCGAAATTTCGGCCTGTGCCGATCGGCGTGACGGGTGAGTTGTTTATCGGCGGTGATGGATTGGCCCGCTGTTACTGGCGCAAGCCAGAGCTCACTGCGGAGAAATTTATCAATGATCCCTTCAGCAGCGAACCGGACACGCGTCTCTATCAGACGGGGGACCTGGCGCGTTGGCGCGACGACGGCACGATTGAATTTCTCGGACGCGCGGATTCTCAAGTGAAACTGCGCGGCTTCCGGATCGAGTTGGGCGAAATTGAAAACGCTCTGAAGCAGCAAGCGGATGTCCTCGACGGCGCGGTCGTTATGCGTGAAGACACGCCGGGCGAGAAGCGGCTCGTTGCGTATGTCGTGCGCAAACCAGCTGCGGCGGTCGAGCTGTGGCCTTCTTCACCGAGCAGCGGCGGCGATCCGTTTTACGATGACGTGCTTTATACCGCGATGACTTATGACAAGTCGCGGCACGATCTGTACGAGCGCGCGTTCCGCAAGATCGCCCGTGACAGAGTGGTGGTGGATATCGGCACCGGCCGGGATGCCTTGCTCGCGCGCATGGCGATCGAGGCAGGCGCACGAAAAGTTTACGCGATCGAACTCCTCGAGCGCCCGGCGGAACAGGCGAAAGCGCTCATCGAAAGTCTCGGCCTAACGAACAAGATTGTCGTTATTCACGGACGCTCGCAAGAAATCAAGCTGCCGGAAAAAGCGGATCTCTGCGTTTCCGAAAACGTGGGACACATTGGCGGCGCGGAAGGTTGTGATGTGCTGCTGAATGATGCGCGACGTTTCATGCAGCCTCACGGAATTTTTGTTCCGCAGCGTTGTGAGACCCGAATGGCCGCCATTCAAATGCCGGAAGAATTCCTGCGAGATCCCGCTTTCGACGAATTGGGCGCGTACCATGCCGAACAATCCTGGCGGAGCGCGGGATACAAATACGATTTGCGTCTTTGCGCCACGGGCACCTCGCGCGAGATGCTGCGATCGACTGTGGACGTCTTCGAAGATCTCGATTTCACCCAAGCGCCGGCGAGCAGTTACCAACGCGAAGTGCGAATGAAGATCACGCGCACTTCCCGCATCGATGGATTTTTGCTCTGGCTGAATCTCGAAGCAGCGCCCCGCGAGATACTCGAGACGCTTGGCCGCAACGATACCTGGCTCCCGGTATATCTGCCGGCATTTTATCCCGGCCTCGATGTGAGCGAGGACGACGAAATCATTGCCACGGTGCGCGGCGCGCTGGCGGAGAACGGACTCAATCGCGATTACCGGATCCAGGGCCGCGTGAGCCGGCAGAAGGACAAGGATGTCGAATTCGTTTTTGATTCGTGGCACTACAAACCGGTTTATAAAGGCGCACCGTTTTACGAGCAGCTCTTCCGCGACGACACCATTCGCGTTACGCAGGAGAGCGGCGCGCAAACGGCGCATCTCGCCGAACTGAAAAAGCGGCTGCCCGATTACATGGTGCCATCCGCGATTGTCACTCTGCCCGCGCTGCCGCGGACACCGAATGGAAAGCTGGATCGCAACGCGCTGCCGGCGCCAAATCTCTCCGCGTCAAAATCCGGGGATGGTTTTGCCGCGCCAAAAACAGCGGTCGAGGAAAAGCTTACCGCCATCTGGTCGGGAGTGCTCGGCGTGGAACGCATCGGCGCGTCGGATAATTTCTTTGATCTCGGCGGCCATTCACTGCTGGGTCTACGCCTGGTCAACCAATTGCGCGAAGCGCTGGGCGAGCACGTCTCGCTCGCCATCGTTTTCGAAGCGCCGACGGCTGGGGCGATGGCGGAGCTTCTGGAAAAAAATTATCCCGCCGCGATCGCGCGATGGACGGAGCAAGTACCGGGCGCGTCCCGGTTGCCGCGAAATGGTTCCCGGCGGGAACCAGTCGAGACTGCGGAAACAAATGGACACCGTTCCATTCGTCCCGAGCCCGAACTCAGCGCTGCGAAACCAGTGAGCACCTCGACGCAGCCAGGACCGCTGGCTCCAGTTGTTTCGGTCAATCGCGAGTCACGTCGTGCACGTCGTCCGTGAGGTAGATGCCAGATCACGCAGGGGCTTGTCACGTCCGCAGAGTGATTTGTTTGTTGCGTTGTCCCCTGGGAAGGGCGTAAGCCCTCATGTCCACTTGAATCGCAACGGTCAATCCAGCGCCCCCGCGTTTGCGCCGATCGCATCCGAGATCGATGCGGAAAACAGCGTCGCTGTCGGCGATGCACCTGAGGAACAGAGCGTTTTCGTTTTTCCAGCGACCCCGGCGCAGCGGCGCTTCTGGTTGCTCGATCAACTGCAACCAGGCGGCAACCTAGCGCTCAACTTGTCACTCGCGACGCGCTGGCACGGGCCGCTCGATCATTCCGTGCTGCGGCTAGCCCTAAATGAAGTGGTCGCCCGGCACGAGGCGCTCCGCACGACTTTCGATTACGAACGAGGTCAGCTCCGTCAACTGATCGCACCGGCGCTGGTGCTCGATCTGCCATTACTCGACGCGGGCGATTTTCCCGACGCGAACAGCACCGATCTTCCCGCTCAATTGCGGCAGGAGGAAGCGCAACAGCCGCTTGATCTGCGCAATGGCCCGCTCTTGCGCGCGCGGCTTCTGCGCCTGGGACCACGCGAACACGTGCTGCTTCTAACCGTTCACCACATCATCTCGGATGGCTGGAGCAACGGCGTCCTCATGCGTGACTTGTGCGCGCTCTACACTGCGTTCGTGCGGAACGAGCCCGCGCCGCTCCCCGAGTTGACGATCCAGTTCGCCGACTACGCGGATTGGCAGCAAGCGCGATTGGCCGCCGACGATTTTGCGGCGCAACGCGATTACTGGCACAAACAGCTCGCCGGCGATTTGCCTGGCCTTGATCTTCCGTTCGATCGGCCGCGACGCGCTGCGACCAGCGTTTCGGGCGGAATCCGTTCGCGATTGCTGCCGCCCGAATTGGTCCGCGCGGCGACGACATTCGCAGCGAGTGAAAGCGCAAGTCCGTTCATGATTTTCTTCGCGGCCTTCCAGGTGCTGCTTCACCGCTACACCGGTCAGGTCGATTTTCTCGTCACGTCGCCGAGCGCGAATCGCGCTCAGGCCGAATTCGATCCGCTGATCGGGCTGTTCGTCAATCCCCTGCTCCTCCGCGCCGATCTTCGCGACGACCCAACGTTCCGGCAACTTCTCGGACGCGTTCGCCGCGTGGCGCTGGAAGCGTTTTCGAATCAGGACATTCCCTTCGAATTGTTACTGGACGAATTCCACGCGGCGCGGCTCCAGGTAAATTTTCATTACGACGCCGGGCTGCCCGAGCCGGCGACTTTGCCCGACGGGCTCACGATCGAATCGGTCCCCACGGTGAGCGCAGGAACCGTCTACGAGTTGAGCGCATCAATTCTCGATGACGCCGGCGGGGCGCGCCTGGAATTTGAATACAACACAACCCTTTTCGATGCGGAAACCATCGACCGGATGTTGGGCCATTATCAGACCCTGCTCGAAAGCGCTGTCGCGGATCCCGCGACCGCAGTTTCCGCGCTGCCCCTGTTGACGCCGGAAGAAAAACAAACACTCGGACTGGAAGGTGAGCCGCTCGATGCGACAGCGCCGGCGACGCTCGACATCCGCGCACCATTGGTGGAGCGCGTCATGGAGAAACCGGATGCGATCGTTGCGCGTCACGGCCGCCGCGAGTTGAGTTGCGCCGAATTGCTCGCGCGCATGGAACGCGCCCGAAATTCAGACAAGAGTGAACGCGCTCCATCCGATCTTGATCAAGCCGCGATGTGGGTGGCGCATTGGCGCGCGCGCTTGGACACACCTCCACCGCTTGCCACTGCGAGATCTGCCGCCGTCGAGGCTTCGATTGCCGCTGTGTCTCTCGCCTTGCGCGAATGGGCGGGCCTGGACGAACGCGACCGCATCGCGTCCTGCACTGAGCCCGGCGCGGCGGCGACGGAAGAAATCGGCGCGGCGCTCCTCTCGAATGCGCTGCTGGTTTATCCCACTCCCGGACTTCTCACAGAACCGCCAGCGGCACTCGCCGCGTGGTTGGAAACCGAAAACATTTCGGTGGCCTGCATGGCCGCCGCCACTTGGAACCGTCTCGCCGGCGCCCTTGCTGCCCGCAAGATTCGCAAGCCCGCGAAATTGCGGCTCGTGATTGCCACCGAAGGCGAGCCAGATGAAGGGAGCTTCGGCCGCATCGGTGGAGAGAAAGAGAATGCGGGCGTGTGGGTTTGCCGGCGAACCGTGCTCGAAACCGCCGGTGGCACGATTGCGCTGGATGAAAAATCGTTGCCCTCCGCCGCTCGCCGGCTTCGTGTGCTCGATCCGCGCTCGGGGCAACCGATGCCCGTTGGAGTGATCGGTGAACTTTTTGCGATGGATGGCGCGGAAGAACCAACGCCGCTCAATCAACTCGCGCGATGGCTGCCCGATGGTTCCCTCAATTGCCTCGGCGCGGCTGATGAGCAAATTTACGCACGCGGTTTTCGCCTCGATCCACGCCGGACCGAAGCGGCGCTCTGCACGCTGCCGGGAATTCGACATGCGCTGGTTCGCGCCGCTAGTACTGAACCCGGCGCGCGTTTCATCGGCTATGTCTTGCCGGATTTGAATGCCGGTCCGCTTCCGAATGATGCCACTTTGCGCCAGTTGTTGCGCGGGCAAGGCCTGCCCGATCCGGCAATCCCGGCGCTCTTTATTCCGATTAAAGAAATCCCGTTGACGGCAACTGACGGCCGCCTCGATCAGACCGCGTTGCCTGCGCTGCCACCGGGTGAACTCGTCACTTTCTCCGAGCCGGTGCAGCCTTACATCGGCCTTCAACTGCAATTGCTCGCCATTTGGGAGGATGTGCTCGGCGTGCGCGGGATCGGAATCCGTGATGACTTTTTCGATCTCGGCGGCAATTCGCTGCTGGCAATGCGGATGCTGCAACGCGCCGAACTTGCTTGCGGCAAAGTCATTTTGCCCGGCGCGCTCTTTCGCAATCCGACCGTCGAACACCTGGCCGGCGAGATCGCGCGCGAGGTGATTGACGAATCGCCCACTCTCTTGCGTGTCAACGATGCCGGCAGCCGCACACCGTTTTTTTATCTGCACGGCGATCTTTCGGGCGGCGGGTTTTACAGTTTAAAACTCGCTCGCTCGCTTGGACCCGATCAACCGTTTTACGTTTTACCGCCGCAAGATATTCGCCTGCTTCCGGACGCGCCGAGCATCGAGGAAATGGCGGCGGCACATTTGGATGCCTTGCGAGCGGTGCGTCCGAAGGGACCGTATGTCATCGGCGGATTTTGCATTGGTGGCCTGATCGCCTACGAACTCGCGCAGCAAATCGAAGCAAGCGGCGAATCGGTGGAAATGCTCCTGGTCATCGACGCAGCGCCGGAGGACAAAGGGCTCCGTCTGTTGCGTTGGATTGCCGGCGTGGTCGGCGCAGTGCTGCGCTGGGACGATCACGCCAAGGTCGAGCGCTTCGGGCGCTGGGTTCTTTGGCGCGGACGGCTGAGCCGTTGGTACGGTCTCAATGTGCGGGCGCAGATGCAGGTTGTCTTTCGCCGCATTTCCAATCGGTTTGCGCGCACGCGCGATCTGTTGCGTCCTCGCACTCGACCTGAGGCGAAAGAATCGGTGAACTGCGGAGATCCAAGTGAGCCCATTCGTCGCGAGCGCGATGTGCCCTCGGCGTTCCTGTGGGCGTCCGCTCATTATCATCCGCGGCCCTATCATGGACCCGTGGCCCTGTTGCTCTCGGAGGATGTCTTACATTGCGGCAGAAATCTTTCCAACGAATGGCACGCGCTCGCGCCGGAAGTCGCGGTGCATCCGCTCACCGGCAGTCATCTGGAATGCATCACTGCGCACGTCGATACGCTGGCGCAAACGATCGAGAGCTGTCTTCAATGCGCCACCGCTCGTGCGCGTCCGCGACATCAGTCCGAACCTTCGATCGCAGCCAGCGCGGAATTTCAAAACTGAAACCCGAATTGTTAGTGGAGGTTGGCGCGACAGCTCAGGAAACTTCGATGAGCGGTGTGCGAATCTGGAGAGCGCACCTCGATTCGATGCCGGCCGCGGTTCTTGAAGAGTTAGGCGCCTTGCTCGATTCCGCCGAACACACGCGCGCCGCGCGATTCCATTTCGAGCAGGACCGGCAGCATTACGTTGTCACACGCGGTCTTCTTCGCAGCCTGCTCGGCGCAGAGTTGGATAAGAATCCTTCGACGCTCGTCTTCGAATATGGCTCACGTGGCAAGCCGGCGATCGTCGCCGGCGCGCATGATCGGGCTCTGCGCTTCAACGTTTCGCATTCTTCTGGTTGGGCCATGTTCGCACTGGCGTGGGATCGCGAGGTCGGCATTGATCTCGAGTGCGGCCCGCGCCTCGAGCGCGACGACAACAGTTTGTCGCAACTCGCCGCGCGCATTCTTTCCATCCGCGAACTCGCGACCTGGCACGACCTGCCAAATGACGCGCAACGCCGCGTCGCATTTCTTCGCGCCTGGACGCGCAAGGAAGCGTACGCCAAAGCTACCGGCCAGGGCGTGTTCGACGAATTGGATCGCATTGAAGTGGCCCTCGACGCGGCCGCGCCGAAATCTTCGCTCACACTCCCCGCTGCAAACGCAGAAGGACGAACACGCGGCTGGACCATCCACGATCTTTCAGCCCCCGACGGTTTCGCGGCGGCGCTCGCAATTGAACAAGACCAGCAATCGACGGGATAACTTTCAGCAACACCGGCGCTCGGGATTTTTTCCTGTAACGGCGGTCTGTGACCGCCGACCGCAACAGGCAAGACCGATGGCGCTCATTGAGCGCCGCTCCAGAAAATCCTCAGCGCCCCCTTGTCGCCGCATAACCCATCTGTCATCATCCTGAATGCACAAAGACAAACCGCCCGGCCTTTTCGATTTTGCCGAGCGCGGTGTCCGCTATCTCGTGGGCTTCTGGTTCACCACCGGACTTGTTCTTAGCATTTTGGTTCGGACCACGATCCTGGTCATGGGGGATAACGCCCCGAGTTCAACCACCCAAAGCGCCGATCGACTGGAGGCTGACGCCGCCGCTCGCAGAGCTGCGCGCGATCCGAACAAAACGCAGCCGCCCGCCCCCGACGCGGTTCGTTACTGATCGTCAGTTGATCAGATAAGCCTCGAAAAGGGCGACCCCCGTTGTGTCCCCGACTCCGCGAACGATGGCGGTGTAGGTGCCGGTGCCGGTCGCAATCAGGATCGCCGACTCGCGCGCATCCGCGGGAGCCAGTCCCGTCGCGGCAATCTCGGAACTGTTCGGCGCGTCGATCCAGTTGTCATTCTCTTCCACCAGTACGCCGTTGGTATCGTGTAACTCCAGCGCCGGATTTTGCAGTTCGCCGGAAACGCCGTACGCGGCGAGTTCGGGGCCAAGCGCCCGCAATAAGAGGCGTTTCGAGACGCTGCCGTTAATCACGCCGCCGATCAAGACGGCGTCATCGGTGCCGACAAATCCGCGCGCTGAAAGATTGAGAAGCCGCGCGTTGCCGGCTGGATCGAGGTCATACACTTCAATCAAGCCGACCCCAGCGATTCCATTTGCGCCGTGCAGGACTGCCGTGTAATTCCCCGCCGGCAAAGTTGAAATGAGCGCAGCTTCTTTGTCATCGCTGGGAGCGAGGCCGGTAGTCAGAATCTCAGTCTCTTGCGTGGTGCGCCAGTCATCGTTGCTAGAAATTGTCGCCCCGGTGACTCCGTGCAGTTCCAGCACCGGATCGTCGATCCGGCCCGGGACGGGAATACCGGCCACCTCAAGGGATGGTCCGAGCCCGCGGATGATGACGCGCTTCGTTTGAGAAGGATCGCCTTGAATGATGAAGCCACCGATGCAAACCCGGTCCCCGCTTCCTACCGTCACGCGGGTCGAAATGTTAGCGAGTCCCGGATCGGGCAAACCGATGATGCTGTTGATCCAGGCGGCGCTCGGTGAAATCCGCGCGGCGTAAAACCCGGATGGCACCGGAGCGTCCCCGCTGACCAGCGAACCATCCGCGCGATACGATCCGCGTTCGTCGAAGAGCGCCGCATTGTAAGGGCCGCCGCCGCTGGGACCGGAGGAAAACCGATCCACGTCGGAATTAATTCCGGCGAGTTTCCACACTCCCCCGTCGTTGAGAAAAACAGCGCCACCCGAATCCCCACCGGAAATGTGGGCCTCTTGCGGAAATCCCGCCTGATCGAACAGCACGTAGAGCATATCAGCGCCCGGTCCGAATTGCCTGATGCTCGAGACCTCGTTCTCGCCCCAGCGCTGGACCAGATCACCCTCACCCCATTCCCAACCGCAAAGCTGGCCGTTGACAATTCTGTCTGGACCACGCCGCGTTCCGCGCCCGATCACCACCAGGTGCTTTCCAACCTCATCACTCTTGATATAGAGCGGCGCGTAGGATGAAAGCTTCTCGGCGACCTGAAAGATGCGCAGATCGTTAGTCGGATCGTCAAACGATTTCACGATCGTGTAATTGACGCCCTGATAGATGAATTTATCCGAGACGTTGCCGAGGTGCTTAGCCGTGATGAAAAAATGAGGCGCGATCGCAGTCCCGAGAAACTCGCCGTATTGCCCCTCGAATTGCCAGCCGCTGCCAGCGAGCTCGCCGGTCGGCGCGGTCGTGTTCGCCGTCGGATCGGCGGTCCGGAACAGGAGTACTCCGCGCGCGGTGCCCGCAAACCATAACACCGTCATCCCGATCAACAGGACGCTCATTCGGCGCGAAAAAACAAAATGTCTGCGAACGCTCATCGACGAATAGTTCCGAATAAGAACGAGCATATCACAGGCCGCATCATTCCGCTCGTGGAGCATTGTCCGTCGGCATCCGGTGCGCCCCCTCCTTTCTGGAGGGCCGGGCTTCCGCACCCCCACTTCGTCCTTCTTAGCGCAAGCTCTCGATCAACGCGCGACTCGTTCCGATCGCGCTTTCATCCGGCTTCGGATTCGCCTTCAGGATCCCGATCGATTTCTCAGCCGCGGCGATCGCTTCCTTCTTATTACCCATCTTCGCGAGAATCTGCGCCTTTTTATAATGCATGAAATAAGCCGTCGGGTTCTTCTCCAATGCTTGATCGACCCACTTCAATGCCTGCGGCAGATCCTTGTTTTGATCGAGATAGAAGCTCGCCGCGCTATAATAGAATCCGGGCTCCTGCGTCTCCCCGCTCTTCACCACAGCATCAATGCCTTTATTCACTTTCTCGACATCATGCGTGGTCAATTTGACCGGCACGCGCGTCTTATCCCACTCGAGATAAAGCGTCGCTGAATCCGCACGTAAATCTTCGAGGCCAATCGTGAAAGTCTCGGCTGGTATAACGAGAGCCACTGGTTTGGCCGCCACTCGAGCCGCGTCCGACTCCTGTTTGTAGTCGCCGGCGCTTTGGGCGTTAAGGTCTTTCGAGAGAATAATCGTCCATTCGTTAGCGCCCGGAATTGTGTAGAGCAGATATTCGCCGGCTGGCACTTCCTTGTCGCCCAGTTTCACATCCGCGCTGAACTTGATTCTGGTTGGCCTATTCGCGCCGGAGCGCCAGATTTTGTCAAACGGCACCAAGCCATCGAAAATGTTTCGGTTATTCTTGTTCGGTCGCGAGTAATCCACCTCGACGTCCGTCAATCCGACACGTTGCTTCACGATCGCATGCTGGCTGGCCTGTGGAAACTCCACCTTCTCTGCCGCGGCGAAAAGACCTCCTGGAAATACACCCACGAAGAAAACAACGGTGCAAACCGTGGATCTCAGGCGATCCGATATTGAGAGTCCCCGACGTTGGTCAGTGCATGGAACGATCACTGGAATGTTGGTCATAGATTACGTCTTCTTTTTCTTGGCTTCGGCAGCTTCGGCGAGCTTGCCGTCAACCTCGGCGGCTTCGAGCGGGTGGATGTTGTGGTAGTAAGTGTTGGGCTTAGCTAGCTCCTCCTTTCGCATGAGAAGGGCGTCGAAGCGTTCGCGGCGGCTTAGCTCGAAGACCTTGTCCATTTTGATCGCTTCGAACGGGCAAACTTCGACGCAGATCTGGCAACTCATGCAGACGGAAATATCGATGTCGAAGACGCGCGGGTAGAACTGCGACTTGCCCATGTAGTCGGGCTTCTTGTCTTCGCTCTTAACTATATAGATGCATTGCGGTGGACATTCCTTCTCGCAAATCTTGCAAGCCACGCAACGCAAACCCTTCTCCACATCATCCGTGTCGAAAATCAAAAAGGGAAAGTTCCGGTAGTTCTCGGGCAGCGTTTCCCGCTCTTCCGGGTATTGCACCGTGATCAAGCGTTCCTTGATGAAGTAACTCCCGATGAAGTTACGCAAGGTCACTGCCATCCCATTCAAGACACCCAAGCCAATCATCTGTCTACCTCTCCCATAACAATGTCGATGCTGCCTAGGATCACCATAACGTCGGCCACGGTATGTCCGAGGCAAAGATCTTCCAGGATAGTCAGGTTGACGAAGCTGGGTGGGCGCACGCGATAGCGATAAGGGTTCGCGCTCCCGTCGCTAATTAGATAAAAGCCAAGTTCCCCTTTCGGACCTTCGATGCGCCCATAGACCTCGCCCACCGGCGGCTTAAACGCACGCAGCTTCACCTTTGGATTGATAATGGGTCCAGCTGGCAATTGTTCCATGGCCTGCTTCAAGATTCCGATGCTCTCGCGCATTTCGAGAGCGCGCATCATCAAGCGATCGTAGCAATCGCCGTGGTCGCCCAAGGGTACCCGGAATTTGAAACGCGGATAGAAGCCATAGCCATCCACCTTGCGCAGATCGTAGTTAACGCCACAGGCGCGAAGCATGGGACCGGTAATGCCGGCGTTGATCGCTAGCTCGGACGACAGGCTGCCAACATTCTGCGTGCGCGCGATCAGGATTTCATTGGAGACAATTAATTTTTCGAACTCATCGAGAAATCGCGGGAAGCCATCTACTAGCTTCCGCGCCCGTTCCATCCAACCCGGCGGCAGGTCGCAGCGGCATCCGCCGAAACGCATGTAATCGCACATCATGCGCGAGCCCGAGAGCGATTCGAACAAGTCGAGAATCTTCTCCCGCTCCCGGAACGCATACATCAGCGGTGTTCCCCATGCCCCCATGTCGCTGAGCAGAAATCCAAGCAGTGAAGCGTGGTTCTGAAGCCTCGTTAGTTCCGCCAGGATCACCCTCAGGTATTCGGCCCGCTCGGGAACTTCAATGCCGGCCAGCTTCTCGACACTAAGCGCATAGGCCCAGTTGTTGGTCATCGAGCAGAAGTAATCGAGCCGGTCGGTGTAAGGCATCGAGCCGAGGTAGCTCGTGTTCTCGCCAATCTTTTCATGGTTGCGATGCAAGTAACCAAAGACGGGCTTGAGCTTGCGAACAATCTCGCCTTCGAGCGCGACGTTCATGCGGAAAACGCCGTGAGTCGATGGGTGCTGCGGTCCCATCGATACTTCGAGCAAGTCGCCTTCCAGTCTGGACGTCATCAGAGGCGGAGCCTCTTCCAATTCGTGAAATCCTGCACTCATGATCGGGCCGTTAGCTTCTCGGCGCCGTCTAGCTCTGGGCGCGTGCTTTGATGTTGCTTTGCCTTCTCGAGCACCTCGTCGTGCGGAGTCGGCTCGTACTCATAATCATCCGGCTCGCGATAATCTTTCCGCATCGGGTAGTCGACAAATTCGTCCCACATTAGAATGCGCCGCAGATCCGGATGGCCATCGAAGCGAACACCGTAGAGATCAAAAATTTCCCGTTCCTGAAATTCGGCGCTCCGATAGATGGGAGTAAGCGATGGCAACCGCGCACCTTCCGCGCGATCTTTCGTCCGCGTTCGAATCACCACCGGCCCGTGTTTGTGGGTCATCGAGTAAAGGTGATAAACCGCTTCCAGGTATCCGGGGAACAAGTCTTCCTGCGTCTCTTCCACTTCCTTTTCCTCTCCCTCCACCACCTTCTTTACTTTCACTTTCTTCGAGACCTTGCGATCCAGCCAATCGACGCCAGTGGCGTTCGAGCAATGATCAAGCCGCAACTCAGAGTCGTCGCGCAGGAATTGAACGACGGCCGTCGCGTGTTCGTTATCGAGCAGGAGTGACGGCTGATTCGCGGGACCTGGATTGGGGACGATCGTGATCTTCGCCCCGGGCACTGCCCGCTCAGCGCGGGCTTTGATTTCTTCGAGCGATTCCATCGCGCTACGTCCGCTCTACCACAGGCGGCCGAAACACATCCGGATTGGCAGGCGGTTCCAAATCATGAGCTCCGAACGCCGGCACGGGAAATTCGCTCGGTTGCTTCCGATCAAGGAAGGGCGCCTTCTTTTCCCCAGTCAGTTTTTGCCCGTCGATTTTTCTCTGCAATTCCATAAAAGCATGCAGAAGCGCCTCTGGCCGTGGCGGACATCCAGGAATATAAACGTCGACAGGGATGTAGCGATCGATTCCTTTCAAGACATTGTAGCCTTGCTTGAAGGGGCCACCAGAAATGGCGCAAGCGCCCATCGAAATGACGTACTTCGGATCGGGCATCTGGTTGTAAAGCCGCACAATCTGCGGCGCCATCTTCTTGGTTACGGTGCCGGCCACAATCATTAGATCCGCCTGCCGCGGCGAAGGCCGAAAGACCTCGCCGCCGAACCGCGCGAGATCGTAGCGCGATGCAGCCGTCGCGATCATCTCGATCGCGCAACAGGCCAGGCCGAACTGGAGCGGCCAGATCGAATTGCGCCGCCCCCAATTGTAAAGCTCCTGGGTCGAGGTCACCCATATCCCCTGCTTCTGCAGCTCGCTGCGAAGACCTTCGTCGACTTGGCCGCTCATCGTCTTTGCGCTCAATCTAGACAGCCTTTGCTCCAGGCCCAAACGAGTCCTTCGATTAGCAACAGTAGGAAAACCAGGATCGCAATGAACGCACCCAGGGGCAAACCGGTGAAGGCGACGGCGAACGGCACCAGAAATATCGCCTCCACGTCGAAGATCAGAAATATGATGCAGTAGAGATAATACTGCGATTGGAATTGCCCCCGCGCTTCCCCGATCGATTCGACTCCACATTCGTAGGTCGCATTTTTTGCCGGCCCTGGTTTCGGCGGCTGAAAAAATTTTCTCCAAAGCCAGGCCAGCGCCAGCGGCATCAACGGAAAGACGACCGCGACGCCGCAAAAAATGACGATAAAAAAATAGGGATCGGGCGTCACGCGAAACAAATTAGATCATCCACTCGCGTTTGCTAACCGAGAGTCCTTGCTCCAGCCAGCGCATTCTGAGCCGCGAGAGAACTGGTCGTCACTTTTTCTCATCGGAAAACTTCGAACATTTCGGTTCGTATCTCATCTGCGCCAATCCATGGCGCAATGTTCGGCCTTGCTTAAGGAACGGTGCACGGCTTTTCTTCATCGCAGATGAGCGGCGAGCGCGTTGACCAGATCTTTGTTGTCGCAAAACATTGGCTTCTCTCACTTCTGGACGGTGCACCGCTTTGGGTGATGCCGATTGCTTCGAGTCTCCTCAATATCGCCGCGGTCCTCGGCGCGTTCATAACGCTCTTCGCTCTCATCTCGGTGCTAGAGCGAAAAATTCTCGCGCGCATCCAGAACCGCTACGGACCAAATCGCGTCGGCCCGTTCGGGTTGCTCCAGCCGCTGGCCGATGGCATCAAACTGCTGATTAAGGAAGACATCGTTCCGCTCCGCGCGGACAAGATCGTTCATTTTATCGCGCCGATCATGATTGCGGCGACGGCGATTCTTGCGCTCGGCGTGATTCCGTATGGCCGGAACATGACGCCGTTTTCGATCGATGGCGGCATTCTGTTTTTCTTCGCCGTCGGTTCCACCACAGAACTCGGTGTCTTCATGGCCGGGTGGGGCAGCAACAACAAATTCTCGATGCTGGGCGCGATGCGCGCGATTGCGCAAATGGTCAGCTATGAGTTGCCGCTTCTGATCACCGTGCTGCCGGTGATCATGATTGTCGGCTCGCTCTCAGCCGACGCGATCGTCGCCGCGCAGGATGGTTATACGATGGCGGGCGTCGTGCCGCGCTGGTTCGTCTTCACGCCGTGGGGCGCCGCCGCCTTCATTTTGTTTTTCGTATCCGGTTTGGTGGAATCCAATCGCACACCGTTCGATGTGCCGGAAGGCGAATCGGAAATTGTCGCGGGCCATATGACGGAATATTCCGGGTTCAAATACGCGACGTTTTTCCTGGCGGAATATTTTGGCATGTTCGCCATCAGCGGACTCGCGGTCACGCTGTTTCTCGGCGGCTGGCATGCGCCGATCAGCGCGCTCCAGATTATTCCATCGTACGTCTGGTTCTTCGCGAAGCTCGCGGTGCTGCTCTTCGTCTTCATCTGGATTCGTGGAACGTTGCCGCGCATGCGTGTGGATCACGTTATGCGCTTCGCCTGGACTTTCATGCTGCCGATGGCGTTCACCTGCATTCTTGCCGCGGCGGTTTGGCATTATCAGCGCGGCCTCGCCGGATGGCTGTGGTCGCTGGGAATCGTCGGCATCATTTATCTCGGGCTCTCGCACCTGCTCGAGACGAAAAAGAAATTTGCTCCGCGCACGTATCGTTTTGCCGAATGAGCACCGCTGCTTTCGTCGTCATCGCCATTATCACGCTTGCCGGCGCGCTCGCGGCCGCGTCGTTGTCGAAGCTTATTCATGCGGCGCTCTGTTTGGTCATCGCGTTTGTCGGCATCGCGGCCTTCTTCTTTTTGCTCGGCGCAGAATTCGTCGGGCTGGTGCAGGTTTTTGTTTACGTCGGCGCGGTCGCGGTGCTGATTGTGTTCACGATTTTGCTGACGCGCCCCAGCGACGAAAAGGTCGGCGGGTTCAACTGGAGTGGTGTCGTAATCGCCATCGCGATATTCGCCGGTTTGATTTGGGCGATTCTCGGAACGCCCACGCTCTCCATCGCCGCCCCGCACATCGAACCGCTTACCGTGAAACGAATCGGTGAAGCGTTGATGACCGATTACGTCTGGCCCCTGCAATGCGTCGGATTGCTGCTCACTGCCGCATTGATCGGTGGATTGATTCTGGTCATGGAGGAAAAGCCGTGACGTCTTCCACAGCGCGATTGCTGCGTCTGGGGAGCGCAGGCTGCCAGCCTGCAGCATTCGGCAGCCTTGCCGAATGCATTTTTGCGCGAAGCGCAAACTTTAACGCATCCTGTGGGCGGCAATCGCGCACAAGAACGGTTCGCGGCAGGCTGCCGCGAACGGCAGGCTGGCAGCCTGCGCTCCCCAGACCGGAAAGAATTCTTCGATGACGCCAACGCTCCAACTTTGCCTCATCGTCTCCGCGGCGCTTTTCTCCATCGGATTGCTCGCCGCGCTCAGCCGGCGGCACGCGATATTTATTCTGATCGGCATCGAAATGATGCTCGCGGCAGCGAATCTGAACTTCATCGCCTTCTGGCGCTTTGCGCCGCAGCCGCACCCACCCACCGGCGTGATGGTCGCGATCTTTTCCATCGCAATCGCCGCCGCGGAAGCGGCTGTCGGACTGGCGTTAGTGATCGCCGTTTATCGTCATTATCGAACGACCAACGTCGATAAACTCGACCAGCTCAAAGGATGAAGTCGCAAGCTCAGACCCCTGCCGGATCACCGCCGGCTAATTTGTGGTCTAGCCTCGAGTAATTTTTCTCGAGCAGCTTCCAGATGGTGGCTTCCAGTTTTTGGAGGTTGACCGGTTTCGTTAGGTGCGCATCGAAGCCGGCTTGTTCGGCGCGGTCCACATCCTGTTGCATCCCGAAACCGGTCAGCGCGATGGCAGGAGTCTGGTGGCTCTTTCTCACCGTCTGAATGAAGTCGATGCCGGTGCCGTCGGGCAATCCGAGATCGCAAAGAATGAGATCGAATGGCTCTCCCGCCATGGCTTGCAATCCAGTCTTCACATTCGGAACACTCGCGATTTTGTAACCGCGGCTTTCCATCAGCCGGAACAATGCCCGGGCCGTATCGACATGATCCTCGACCAGTAACAGCCTCACCTTCCCGCGCGAGACCTTGGGCACGCTCTCGGGTTCGATTGGCTGCGCAGTCGCTTCTATCGCCGGGAAGGTGACGGTGAAGGTCGAGCCACGACCGAGCCCTTCGCTCCGGGCACGCAATTTTCCTTCGAGCAAATCGACGAGAGCATTCGAGATCGCCATTCCGAGTCCGAGTCCGCCGTAGTGCCGGTGACGCGTGGGATCAGCCTGCTCGAATGGAATGAAGAGCTTTGAAATCGTCTCCTCGCTCATACCGATCCCGGTGTCGGTGATCGCGATCTCAACGTTGCCGCGCGGGTCATTGGCCGTGGCGATCGTGACGCTGCCTCCGACCTCGGTGAATTTGACGGCGTTGCGCACGATGTTCCAAAGCACCTGCTGGAGCCGGGACGCATCCGTATAAACATGATGCCGCGGCGCATTGAGTTGCAGCGCGACTTTCAGCTGTTTGTTGAGAAACTCGCTTTGGGAAAGGCCGACGAGAAACTCGATCAGCGCGTCCACATCGGTGTTCTCAGGAGAAAACGAGAGCATGCCGCGGGCGATGCGGGTGAGATCGAGCAGGTCGTCGATGATGCGCGCTTCGAGTTCGATGCTGCGGCGCAACATTTCCACGTCCGCATGCAGCGCCGCCGGAACGTCTTCGCTGGCCTCCCAGAGATTGAGCGTGGCCAGCACCGGCGTGAGCGGCGTGCGCAATTCATGCGAGAGCATCGCGAGAAATTGGTCCTTGGCCTTGTTCGCCGTCTCTGCCGTTTCTTTCGCGGCCCGCAATTCGTTTTCGTTGCGTTTGTGCTCGGAGAAATCGCGAAAGACGAGCACGACCCCGCGGAGCACGCCATCACGGTCGCGGATGGGCGCGCCGCTGTCATCGATCGGAACTTCGGTGCCATCTTTGCGCACCAGCACCGTGTGATTGGCCAGGCCAACGATGACACCGTGCTTCATCACTTTGTCGACCGGATTCTCCACCGTCTCGCGTGAGTGCTCGTTGAGAATGCGAAAAACATCGGCGGTCGGCCGTCCGTTCGCATCGGCCAGAGTCCAGCCGGTTACCTTTTCGGCCACACGATTCATAAAAGTGATTCGGCCATCCTTATCGGTGACCAGGACACAGTCGCCGATGCTGGCGAGCGTGATGGAGAGCAAATCTTTTTGCTGCTCCAATTCCTTGCCACGCCGAAACGATTGCGCCAGCGCCGAATCTCTTTCCCTGATTGATCTCGCGATGCGTTGATAGGCCCAAGCGAGAAGGATGATGTTGATGGAGGCGGTGAGAATAAAAATGAGGGTGCGCGTGCGCGTGGCTTTGGTGCTGAGGCGCGAATCCGCTTGGAGCGCGGCAAATTGTTTCGACTGCAAGCGCCCGACCTCCGCGCGCACCTGATCCATTATTTTCTTGCCCGCGTTGGCTTGGATAACGGAAGCCGCCGCTGCAAAACCACCGCTGCGTCTGAGCTCGAGAGTGCTCCGCAGCTCCGCTAATTTTTGGCGAATCAGATCGCTGAGCGCCCGAACTTCAGCGGCAGTGATGCCGATCCGCTCCATGCCACTGAGTTTTTCGATCTCCCTAGGCAAGCTTTCGACGGCTTCATCGTACGGTTGCAGATAACTCTCGTCGCCCGTGATGACGAAACCTCGCTGGCCGGTCTCGGCGTCCTTCAAACTGGACGTGAGCCGCTCGAGCCGGGCGATAACGTCGCGCCGCCTTTCTTCGCTCGCGTGGCTCCGCAAGACGCGATTTCCAAACCAATAGGTGATGACGGTTGAAGCAACCACCACCGCCACAGTGACGCAGAAGACGACGCCGATGACCCTGGAAGGACGACCCATTCAACAGATTCTGAAAGATTTCGGCGCGACTTGGCAACACGAACTTCCTGAAACCGCGGTAATCGCAAAGCGCCCGGCCTGCACGTTCTGACTTGATAAAGGAATAGGGCATCGCTTTCCTCATCGAGATGAGCGATTCGCACTCGGCCCGATGATTTCCTGGATCGTGTCCAATCTTTGGCTGATCCCGGCGGTGCCGTTGGCGAGCGCTCTCCTGATTTTGGCGCCCGCCAATTCGTGGCACCGGACCGCAGCGGGACTCGCGATCGTCGGCCAGATCGCCGCGCTCGCCCTCGCGGTGATGGCGTTCCTGCCCACGCTCGAAGCGCCGGGCTGGCGCTCCTTTCATAATTTTAGCTGGTTCACTTTTGGCGAGCACGCGTTGCGCATCGGCTGGGTGCTCGATCCGCTCGCTGCCGCGATGCTGCTCATGATCACTTTCGTCGGCCTGTGGATCTTTGTCTTCAGCATCGGCTACATGGCCGGCGACAAAAACTTCACCCGCTTCTTCGCGTATCTCTCATTTTTTTCCGCCGCGATGCTCGGGGTCGTCATCTCCAACAGCCTGCTCTTGCTGTTTGTTTGCTGGGAGCTGGTCGGCCTCGCCTCCTACTTGCTGATCGGATTTTGGATCCACAAACCGAGCGCAGCCGCCGCGGCAAAAAAGGCTTTCATCACCACGCGCATCGGTGACCTCGGATTGTTCCTGGGAATTCTTTGGCTCTACGGCAGCAGCGGCACGCTGCTCTTTTACGATGGCGGAAATGGCTGCCTCGAAAAGGCCGGACTTCTCGCGCTCGGTGCCAGCGCCACGTTTATCGCGCTGTTGATTTTCTCCGGCGCGGCAGGCAAGTCGGGACAATTCCCACTGCACGTCTGGTTGCCGGACGCGATGGAAGGCCCGACGCCGGTCAGCGCGCTGATCCACGCCGCGACAATGGTCGCCGCCGGCGTGTTCCTCGTGGCGCGCGTCTATCCGCTCTTCTCGTTAGGCGCGATCAACGGCATGACGCCTTCGCTCAGCGTCGTCGTCTGGATCGGGGTCATCACCGCGCTGATGGCTGCACTCATTGCGCTCGCGCAAGCCGATATCAAACGCATCCTCGCTTATTCCACCGTCTCACAGTTGGGATTGATGATGGTGTCGTTAGGCGTCGGTGGCGTGGCGGCCGGCATCATGCACCTGCTCGCGCACGGATTTTTCAAAGCGCTCTTGTTCCTCGGCTCCGGGTCTGTCATTCACGGCTGCCACGAGGAGCAGGACATCCGGAAAATGGGCGGATTGCGACGGCTCATGCCGGTCACGTTTTTCACCTACGCCATCGGAATGATGACACTGAGCGGCGTGCCGCTCCTTTTTTCCGGAGCCTGGACCAAAGAGGAAATTCTGCACGCCACCGAGCAATGGCCGCGATCGCAGATGCCGTATTACCTGATGATGGCCGGCGTCGTTCTGACTGCGCTCTACATGACGCGGCAGATGATCTACGTGTTTTTCGGTAACCGCCGCGCGGCCGCGGAGCATGCGCACGAAAGTTCCCCAGTAATGACTGTTCCGCTCATGATGCTCGCGGCGTGCTCGATTGTTCTCAGCGTCGTCCTTACGCCCGCGTGGTCCTGGCTCCACGACTACCTCCTGGGAGAACAGGTTCACTTCGAGATCGAGAGACTGATTCAGCCTATGTTTTTCGTTTCGGCCGCGCTCGTCGCTGCCGGTATCGGGCTTGGCATTCTCATTTATCGCAAGGACGGTGAGACGGACCCTTTCGCGCGAACGCTACCCGCCTTGTTCCGCTTCCTCGAAAACAAAATGTGGCTGGACGAACTCTACGCTCACACCGTCATCGCTGCCGCGCGAATAGCGGCGCGCATCGCCGATTTCATGGATAGATATTTCTGGGATGGACTCGTGCGCGCAGTCGGTGGCATCGGACAGATTTTCGGAATGTTCAGCGCGAATTTTGACGAACGCGGAATCAACGCGCGCGTCGATGGAGGCGCCAGCGGCACGCGCGGTCTCGGGCGCTTCCTGTCCGCGCGGCACTCGGGACAAATCCAAACGTACCTCGGCGCCGTCGCCGTGGGAATGCTGATGTTGCTTCTTCTTTACGCATGGCTCACCTGATCTCCGCGCTGATCCTCCTTCCGCTGGTCGGCGCTCTTTTCATGAGCATCGCGCGGGAGAGCCACGCCCGCGGCATCGCGCTCGGATTCAACGCGCTTACCGCTATTGCAGCGTTCTTGTTGTGGCGAAATTTCGACACCGCCGCCGCCGGCCTTCAGTTGATGGAACGCCACGCCTGGATTCCCACCATTGGCGCCGAATACCTCGTGGGCATCGACGGCCTGAGTCTGCTCCTGGTGTTTCTGACTTCGCTCGTTTTCCCTTTCGCGTTTTTCGCGCAACGCACCGGTCGCGGTTTCTGCGCGCTGATGTTGCTGATGCAATCGGCGCTCTTCGGCACGTTCACCGCTCAGAATTTCATTCTCTGGTTCTTGTTCTACGAGATGAGCCTCATCCCCGCGTTCCTGCTCATCAAAATCTGGGGCGGCGCCAACCGCGACCGCGCCGCGACGAAATTTTTCGTTTACACCTTTCTGGGCAGCGTCGCGATGCTGCTTTCGTTTCTCGGAATTTATCTCGCAAAAGGCACCTTCGATTTCGCCGCGCTCGCGGAACTCGGAAAGACTGGCTTGCTCACCGGCAAGATGGCGTGGCTCGCCTTCGGCGGGATCTTTCTCGGTCTCGCGGTGAAAGTGCCGCTCTTTCCTTTTCACACCTGGCTGCCCGATGCGTACGAGAGCGCGCCCACTGGCGTCTCGATGGTGCTCACGGGTGTGCTTTCCAAAATGGGCGTTTCCGGTTTCGTGCGCCTGCTCCTTCCGCTCTTTCCGCACGAAATCAAAATCCTCGGCCCCTGGCTGCTCGCGCTCGCGGTTTGCTCAATCGTTCTCGCGTCGCTAGCAGCGTGGGCCCAATCCGATTTGAAACGGATGATCGCCTACCTTTCGATCAACCATCTTGGCTATTGCATGCTCGGCCTCTTCGCAGTGACAGCGTCGGCCACGCGGCCTTTGGCGGAAATGCAGGCCGCCTTGAGCGGCGTGTTCATGCAAATCTTCAATCACGGCATCACTGCGGCCGCGTTGTTCTACTACGTCGGATTACTGGAACAACGCCGCGGCCTCCGCGGCCTTAACGATTTCGGCGGGCTGATGCAGTGCGCTCCCCTTCTTTGCGGATGGATGAGCGTCGCGATGTTCTCGTCGTTAGGCCTGCCCGGGCTAAACGGCTTCATCGGCGAGTTTCTCATCTTCAAAGGCTCTTTCGCACTCGCGCCCTGGCCAACAGCCCTGGCCACGCTCGGCTTGCTTTTCACCGCGATCGTCTTTCTCCGCGCGATGCAGGCTCTCTTCAGCGGACCACTCACGGCAAGTTGCAACGCTTTTCCCGATCTCAAACGAAGCGAGAAATGGATCGTCGTTCCCGTGACGCTGCTCATGTTTGCCCTTGGCATCGCGCCGCAGTTCGCTTTCAACATCTTTAACGCAACCGTCATTCAAATGGCGCGCTTGTTTGCCTGAACCCGGAATGAAACGCGAAATCATTCCCGCAGAACGAATCGCACAACGCATCCTACATCTGCGTGGTCAAATGTTGAGTCAGGACTTGGCTTCTCTTTATGAAGTGACCGTCGGCGCCGTGACGCAGGCGATGAAACGGAACGCGGATCGCTTTCCCGAGGACTTTGTCTTCCAGCTAACGGCCAAAGAGTTTGCGAACTTGAAATCACAATTTGTGATTTCAAGTTGGGGCGGCTCGCGAAGCCGGCCTTACGCCTTCACCGAACAAGGGGTAGCGATGCTTTCAAGCGTGTTAAGGAGTCAGCGCGCCGTAAAAGTTAACATCGCCATCATGCGCGGGTTCGTTAGACTGCGCGAAGCGCTCGAAACAAATCGGGAACTCGCGCGAAAATTCTCCGAGCTCGAAAAACGCGTCGGGGTGCGCACGCGCCTCGCGGGCCGGCGATGGCGCCCACGCCATCGTGAACTTCCTCTGACTAGAGCAGCCGTTGACGGCATTCGTATGAGAAGAAACTTTTCGGCGAGGCGCCGAAAACAACACGCGAGGCGCGTGTGCTCCCCAATCCAGAGCCCATGATCGCCTGGACCATCTACCTCACGTTTGCGGGTGCGTTATTGCTGCTTTGCCTGCCGCGTCCCGTCGCGCGCTGGATCGCTCTGGCTACTGCACTTGCGGGATTCGGGACGAGCTTGATGGCATTTTTTACCGCGCTCGATGTGGGAACTTTTGCGACAATCATTCGCGTCCCCTGGGTCCCCCCGCTTGGGATGGAATATCACCTCGCGGCCGATGGCATCAGTCTCACGCTCGCGCTAGTCACGGGTTTGACCGCGGTAAGCGCCGTCCTCTTCTCCTGGGATGTCGACCACCGGCCTAACGAGTTTTTCTTTTGGCTGCTGCTCGTAATCGGCGGATCGTATGGCGTCTTCCTCAGCGCCGATTTGTTTTTGCTCTTCGTCTTCTACGAGCTCGTGATCGTGCCGAAATATTTCCTCATCGCGATCTGGGGATCGACCAACAAGGAATACGGCGCGATGAAACTGACGCTCTATTCGTTTCTGGGCGGCACGCTGGTCTTTCTCACCATCGTCGCCGCCTATGTCACCGCTGGATCGCTGGATCTGCACCAACTCTCGCAATACAAATTCCCGTTGCAATTTCAGGCATGGGCGTTCCCGGTGATGTTCCTCGGTTTCGCCGTGCTCGCGGGCATCTGGCCGCTGCACACCTGGGCGCCGACCGGTCACGTCGCAGCGCCTACCGCAGGTTCGATGCTGCTCGCCGGCATCGTGATGAAACTCGGCGCCTACTCCGCGTTGCGCGTGGCGATGAATCTTTTTCCGGACGGATTTCTCATGTGGAGCAAATGGATCGCCCTGCTCGGTGTGATCGGGATTGTTTACGCCGCCGCGGTGGCATTGCGGCAGCGCGATCTGAAATTTGTCATCGGCTACTCGAGCGTGAGTCACATGGGCTTTGTGCTGCTCGGATTGGCCACAGCCAACGTGCTCGGGATCGGCGGCGCCGTGCTGCAAATGTTTTCGCATGGCGTGATCGCAGCCCTGCTCTTCGCCGTAGCCGGCCGCATGATCTACCGCCGCACCCACACACGCGATCTCAACGACTTGTCGCGCATGCGACTGACGCACGCGCTTCCCTTCGCCGCCTTTTCGTTCGTCATTGCCTCAGCGGCATCGATGGGCATTCCTGGTTTCAGCGGATTCGCGGCCGAGATCACGATTCTTCTCGGCACGTGGAAAGCCTACCCATTGGCGGTTTTGATCACCGGCGCCGGGATGGTGCTCGGAGCGGCGTTCACCCTGCGCGCGTTGAAGAAGACCTTCTTTTCCGATGCGGCTTCTCTTTCTGAAGGGACACCCTCTGTGACGTCTGATGAACGCTTGGTCCCGATCACGTTCCCCGAAAAACTCGGCGCCTGTCTGCTGATTTTCGCCACGCTGGTCATCGGGCTTTATCCAAAACTTTTACTCGATCGGATTCTGCCCGCAGTGGAAGCCATGAAGTTCTTGAAATGACAACGCACGAATTCCTTGATTGGGGAGCGCACGCGCCTCGCGTGCGGGCGATCGCGCCCTCGCACTTGCGCACTTTGCCGCTGACGAAAGCCAAGTTCATTTTGGCGAGGCGCCAAAACCAGCACGCGAGGGCGCGTGCGCTACCCAGATGAACTACCTCGACCTCCTCAAGCTCGCTGCGCCGGAAGTGGTCGTCGTGGTGACCGCGCTTGTAGTCCTCGCCCTCGGACTCATGGCTCAGCGTGGAACTGGAATTTGTTCTGCTGTTGCCGCCGCGGGCCTCCTCTTCGCGGCGGCGGCGGTCCTCATGTTGCCGCAGCACGCGACTCTCTTCGGCGGCATGCTGGTCATCACTCCCCTCACGTCGCTCTTCAAAATCATCTGTCTTGCGCTCGCTTTTTTCACCGTGATTCTCGCCCGCGGCGAAAGTACTCCGCGTAACCGCGGCGAATATTTCGCCCTTCTTTTGCTCGCCACCATCGGACTCATGCTCCTCGTCGGCAGTGAAGAGCTGCTCATGATTTTCATCGGCCTCGAACTAACCGGGCTGTCGCTCTACGTCATGGCCGGGTTCGATAAAAGCGACCCGCGTTCGGCGGAAGCCGGGCTCAAGTATTTCCTCTTCGGCAGCACGGCGAGCGCGTTCACGCTTTTTGGGTTGAGTTTCGTTTACGGCGTGTGCGGCACCACCGGGCTCGTCGCGATTGGGCAGAAAATAACTGGCGGCCCTATATCACCGCTTCTTGCCGCCGGAATAGTCATGACTCTCATCGGGTTCGCCTTCAAAATCGCGGCGGCTCCTTTCCATCTTTGGGCGCCAGACACGTATCAAGGCGCGCCGATTCCTTCCGCTGCGTTCATCGCGTCGGGCTCGAAGGTGGCGTCATTTGTCGTGCTGGGAAAAATCGTGCTCGTTGGCTTCGGCCCGGCCCACGGCAGCGCCGCGTGGCACGGGCTGATTGCCGGGTGGTCGCCGGTCCTGGCTGCGCTGGCCGCTTTGTCCATCGTCATCGGCAATCTCGTCGCGCTCGCCCAGTCTAATGTCCGGCGCCTGCTCGCCTACTCCGCCGTCGCGCACGCCGGCTACACCTTGCTCGGTTTGGTGGCAGGCGGGCGCGAAGGATTTGGCGCCACGCTCTTCTACACCACCGTTTACGCCTTCACTCTCGTCGGCGCGTTCGGCGTCGTTGCACTGGTGCGCCGCGAAATTGGCGGCGACGACCTCAGTCATTTCTCAGCGCTGCGGTCGCGCTCGCCTTTGCTGGCCGGTTGCATGGCGATCTTCATGCTCTCGCTGGCCGGCTTGCCGCCGCTCGCAGGATTCTTCGGAAAATTCTACCTCTTCAGCGCGGCGATGCGCGCGGGCGAAAATCACGGGCTGCTCTGGCTCGTCGCCTTAGCGCTGCTCGGCAGTTTCGTCTCGCTCTATTATTACCTCGCCGTGCTCAAGGCAATCTTTTCCGAGCCTGGAACCGACAACCAGAACTCTGAACCATCCAGTTCTATCAAACTCGATTTCCTACAAGAGCTCTCGCTTACACTTCTGGCGGCCGGAATTGTCCTTCTAGGCCTCTGGCCCATGGCGCTTGTAGCTCGGATCGCTGCCTCCTTGCCGTAAGTTGCGCCACCGCGCGACGCATGGATTTCGCTCGGGTTAGGATTCGCTTCGCAGGTTTAGACGTGCTTGTGCCAAGCACCTAATCAAAACAACAGGCGGTTGCCAAAACCGCCTCTACATCTCTCCCGCAAAAGCTTGACGCTGCCGGATGCGCCTTGGCAGGATCGCCCCATGAATATTCTCACCACCTCGCTGAAATCACTGACGGTCCTCGTCGCCGGCGCATCCGTTGCCTTCGCCCAAGTCCCGTCGGCTAAGACAAGTCCACCTACCGTGAGCAGCAGCCCGCCAACCGCTACTACCGCCGCCAGTCCGGCAACCACCAGCTCGCAGCCGAGCGCAGCGGAGATGCAATACATGATGGAGATGTCGAAGCTGAATGAGAATCACAAGCTCCTGGCGACCTTGGTCGGAAATTGGACCTACAGCGTCTCGATGTGGATGGCGCCCGGCGCACCGCCCGACAAATCCACCGGCACGGCGGTCTGCAAGGCGATCATGGACGGCCGTTATTTTACCACTGAAAACACCGGCAGCTTTAAGATGCCCGGCGCGGACGGCAAGATGAAGGACATGGCGTTCAAGGGCATTGCGACCGATGGCTACGACAACGCGAAGAAAAAATTTGTCTCCTCCTGGATCGATAACATGGGCACCGGTATCATACTGTCGGAAGGCACCTATGACCCCGCTACAAAAACCCTCACCTACACCTCGGAATATGACGCGATGCCGGGAGTGAAATCCAAAGTCCGCCAGACTCTCAAAATCACCGATGCCAATCATCACACCCTTGAATTCTTCGAAGACCGCGGCGCCGGCGAAACGAAGACGTTGGAGATCGATTGCACGCGCAAGAAATAGTATCCGCTCTCCCGTTGACTTCTGATCTGTAACCTTGTCGGCGCGCCGCGGCTTACTCGCGGCGCGCCGAAAGCTTCTACCGCTTCCGCTCGATCCAAGCCTTGAAGCCACCTTCAAAAAGCATGCGCGAATCTTCTTCAGTCGTGCTTGAGTCCAAATTCGTAAGGTAGGGTCAGCGCGCTGCGCTGACCGGCCGCGGCCAATAACCCTCAGGTCTCGCATCTAGCTCCGGCAAACGATTCGTCGACAGATTACGCGGCGGTCTGCTACCTTCCGCGCGTCGATGAACCTGTGAGTGAGACCGCAATCGATCCGCGCTTTAGAAATCGCGAGCGCCAGCCCGGTCTCGATCTTCTTCGCGCTCTCGCGATCATCATTGTTGTCATCTATCACGCCGGCATCATGGGTTTCCCGCTACCCGGCCAGGTGCATCGGTTCGGTTGGATCGGGGTCGATCTGTTTTTCGTCCTCAGCGGTTACCTGATCGGCGGACAACTGCTCGCGCCCATCGCGCGCGGGCAGAGGATCAAGCTCGGGCGCTTCTTCGCCCGCCGTGCCCTGCGCATCCTGCCGGCCTACCTCGTTATCCTCGCCATCTATTTCCTGCTGCCTTCGTGGCGCGAGTACCCCGAAATGTTTCCGGCCTGGAAATTTCTTCTTTCCGTCCAAAACATCGGGCTGCGCGGCGGCACCGCCTTCTCCCACGCCTGGTCGCTCGCCGTCGAAGACCAGTTCTATCTTCTCCTCCCGCTCGTTTTGCTACTCGTGATTCGCTCCCGCCGCGCCACGCTCATCGTTCCATGCGCCATCGTGCTCGGCGGCCTGGGGCTTCGCTGGTTCCTGGCTCGGCAAAATCTCGGCGACGGCGGTGTCTCGTTCCGCGGTTTCCAAACCTTGATCTACTACGCGACCTGGACCCGTCTCGATCCTCTCGTCTTCGGCGTCGGACTGGGCGCGATCGAAAAATTCCGGCCGCTATGGTGGCAACGCCTCATCCACTTCTCGCCCTGGCTCTGGCTGCCGGGCCTCGTGCTCATCGTTTGCGCCTTCTGGATCGAGGAACCCGGAGTAATCACCGTGACCACCTGTATCTGGCAATTCCTTCTCGTCGCGCTCGGCATGGCCGCCCTCCTCGTCTGCGCCGTTAGTCCGCGGTTGCCCTTTCGCCGAGTCAAAATTCCCGGCGCAGCCTTCATCGCCAGCATCGCCTACAGCGCGTATCTGGTGCAGAAGCTCGTCATCCATTTCGTCGCGCAATTCTGTTCCACTCACGACATCCCGCTAACGTCCGTCATTGCTCTCATCGGTGTCGAGTTCTGCGTTTACGCCGCCGCCACCATCCTGTTCCTCGCCGTCGAGCGCCCTTTCCTCCAGCTGCGCCACCACATTGCGTCCCGGGCCCGCTGAAACCCCAGCCAACTCGTCACATGTCACTCGTCACTGCTTTTGCTACTTGAGATTGTAGATCTCCACCAGCCCGATCCCGGTGCCGCCGTCCTTCCCCACCAGGATAGCCGTGAATTGCCCGGGCGGCAGCGTGATGAAGATGCCGGATTCCTTCGGGTTTTGCAGGGCGAGACCGTTGGCGATCAATTGCGCCGCCATCACTGGGTCATCCGTCCAGTTGTCATTCGTCACCATGATCGCGCCATTGGCGTTGTGTAACTCCAGAGTTGGATCAGCCAGCACGTTACTCAAACCATATTGAGCCAGCGATGGCCCAAGCCCGCGCACGGCAATCCTAGTGTTGTTGTGATTCCCTCCTAGGATAAAGCCACCGATCATGATGTTATCCGTCTGGACAAAGCCGCGGGTGCTGATATTCCCCAGCGCCGAGTCAATCGCCTGGTTGTTATCGTAAACTTCCACCAGCCCGACGCCCGCCGTTTGTCCGCTGCCTCTTAGAATGACCGTGTAATTGGCCGGCGGCAATGTCGCCAGGATGACCGATTCGCAATCGTCGGTGGGCTGGAAGGCAGTCCCTTCAATGAGCGATCGCTGGTCATCCTTCCAGTTGTCGTTCTTCATGATCAACGAGCCATTGGCTCTGCGTAGCTCCAGCACAGGATCGTTCAAGACCGTGGCCGCCGGTACCCCGGAATTTACGAGGGAAGGCCCGAGCCCACGCAGCACCACCGGCTTGGAAGCGTTGCCCGTGATGATGAAGCCACCGATCATGACCTCGTCCCCTATATCTACCCGCAGCCGGGTCGAGATGTTCAACGCCTGGGCTGGAGTCCCGCCCGGTGTGGGAGTAGGTGTCGGCGTAGGCGTAGCTGTGCCTCCCGGTGTCGGAGTCGGCGTGGCAGTTGCGATCGGAGTGGCGCTTGGCGTAGCCGTCGGCGTGGCGATCGGAGTTGCGCGTCTCTCGCCATTCCGGCGAAAACTCGGCGCAGAACGAATCGTCCCGTGCCGATTTCGATCGGGCGCCGAATCCGAAGCGTTCCAAATCGACGAGGACTCCTTCGGTTCCGACTTCCTTTCGCAACACGACCGCCATTTGTTTGGCCGGGAGATCGCGGCCGATGACGATCATGTCGGGGATTGTCATCGGTTCGATTTTGTCGGGCTTAGCGCTGCGGTTGCAATCGAAACTGCGGTCCGGCAGCGCGCGGTCCCACCAGGACGCGGCCAGAAAAAGTTTGGTGAGCGACAGCGGCAGGACCGGCATCGTTACCTTCAACGGCTCCGCGTCTTTGCGAGCTGTACTGACGTGGCGGCGGGACGTTGAAAACGCTGAAAAACTGAAACGCTAGAAAACTGAAATAAGATCTGATTTCAGATTTTCCCAATTTCAGCTTCTCAGCTTTTCGTGACACTCTGCCCTGTGACTTCCAACCTCCGACATCTGTCGCAAAGCAGCGAGCCCATCCTCGCGCTCGCGCCGATGCAGGACGTCACGGACTTGCGCTTCATGCGCTTGATCAGCGGTTACGGCAACGCGGACCTTTACTTCACCGAATACTTCCGGGTCCTGCCCGAGTCGCGACTCGATCCGCAAATCCTTGCCTCCATCACGCAGAACCCGACCGGCCGCCCAGTCGTCGCGCAGATGATCGGAAACGACATCGCGGCTCTCGTGCGCACCGCGCGCGAGCTGCAACAGCATCCAGTCGCGGCGATCGATCTGAACCTCGGCTGCCCCGTGCCGATCGTGTATCGCAAATGCGCCGGCGGCGGTCTCCTCCGCGACCCCGACCGTATTGATCGCATCCTGGGCGCATTGCGCGAAGCCATCGCGATCCCGTTCACGGTGAAAACGCGCATCGGCTTCGATGACGCCGTTGTCTTCGACGAACTCCTTCCGATCTTCGCCCGCCATTCGCTCGACCTCCTCACGGTCCACGCGCGGACCGTGAAAGAGATGTATCGCAGCGCGCCCCGCTACGACTTCGTCGCGCGCGCCGTCGCCGCAATGCCGTGCCCGGTGCTCGCGAACGGCAACATCTATTCCGCCGACAAAGCCGGCGAAGTCCTCGCGCTCACCGGCGCGCGCGGGCTAATGATTGGCCGCGGCGTCATCCGCAATCCCTGGCTCTTCCGCCAGATTCGCGAGCAACGCCGCGGCGCACCTCTCTTCTGCCCGACCGGCCGCGACGTGCTTGCGTATGTCCACACACTTTACGAAGCCGTCAGCACGCAAGGCATCCGGGAGTCAGCGCAGATCAACAACATGAAGAAGTACATGAACTTCATCGGTCTCGGCGTGGAACCAACTGGTGAGTTCCTCCACCGAATCCGCCGCGCCACCACCCGCGCGGAATTCTTCGCACTCTTCCGCCAGTTCCTCGATCACGACGACCCGATGCCGCTCGAGCCTTTCGCGATCGCGTTAAACCCAACGGATGTGATGGCCGGTGTTTTGCGCTGATCTTCACAGGGGCAGCACGGAACCCCCCTGCTTTGGAAGAATACGCCAGGAAGTCACGTCGGGGCGCAAAGAATGACGGATCTTGGGCGAGCGTGCGCTTCTCAACCGCATGAAGTGGTTCCGAATGACATACGTGAGTCACGTATGTCCGCGAAAGAGTAGTCCAGGACAGATGCCGCATCGCTCGAGTATGTGCATGTGCACGCGTCTTAGAAGCCAAACAGGCCCCGGTCTCCGGGAGTCAGCCCAGATCAATAGCATGAAAAAGTACATTGGCTGCGACCTTCTTGCCAAACAAATGGCGATTGCTCTGCGAAAGAAAATCGGAGCCGAAGCTAGCGCCGTTCGATTTTCGCGACGACCACCGGTGATGAATTCGAAAATTTAGACGCGACTCCCATCCCCGCTTCCCAATCGCTCTTTCGCTACCGGAATCTTCGCGTTTTGACCGCGCGTTCCTCGGCGTAAAGTCCCGGAAGTGACTACTGACGAACAGCAAGACGAACAGTTCTATCGCGACACGGAAAGTATCGCCTTCCCGAAGCTGGACGATCGCCAGCTTGCTCTGCTGGAGCCATTGGGGGAATGGCGTGTCCTGAAGCAGGGCGAGTTGGTTTACAAAGCCGGCCAGCGCGATCTTGGCCTGCCCATTGTCTTGCGCGGCGAGATCCAGGCTTTCGAGCAGCGCGATGGGACCGAACAAATTCTCGCCACCGCCCACGAGCGCGACTTCCTCGGCGACATCGCCATGTTACAGGGCACCGCGGCCCTGGCGAGCGCGCGCGTGACCTCACCGGAATGCGAGATACTTTATGTGCCCGCGGCTAAACTTCAGCGCGCGTTTGCCGAATTGCCAGGGGTCAGCGCGACCATCGTGAATGCACTCATTATGCGTCGCCGCCGGCTGCGACGCGATCCGGAATTTGCCGGGTTGCGCGTTCTCGCGGTTCGCGGCGCACGCGAAGGACATCAACTCGATGATTTCCTCGACAAAAATCATATCCCGCATCGGCTCATCGAATTTGAAAGCGAACAGGGACAGGACCTGAGCAAACGCCTCCACCTAACGAGTCGCGATTTGCCGGTCCTGATCACGCCCGGAGGCAGTCCTTTGCGCAGACCTTCCTTACGCGAAGTCGCGCAAGTGGTGGGGTTGCTTCGTCCACTCGCGTTCGAGAAAGAAACCGAAATCATGTCGGACCTGGCGATCGTCGGCGCGGGTCCGGCGGGTCTGGCCGCGGCCGTTTATGCCGCGTCCGAGGGATTAAGAACGGTAGTGCTGGAAAGTTATGCTCCGGGTGGACAGGCTGGTTCCTCCTCTTTGATCGAAAACTTTTTTGGTTTTCCGACCGGGATCAGTGGCGGCGATTTGACCTGGCTCGCTCAGCTTCAGGCGTATCGGTTCGGTGCAAAATTTTCCACGCCGGCGCAAGCGCTCTCACTTCATTACGATGGCGCCGATGAATACACCGCTTGTCTTCAAGTCGATGGTTGCTCTGCCGTGCTGCGAGCAAAGAGTGTCCTGATCGCGACCGGTGCGGATTACCGCCGGCTTGATGCGCAGGGGCGCGAACAATTTGAAGGTATGGGCGTTTATTACGCCGCGACCGCGCTGGAAGGTCAGATTTGTCGCGGGGCCACGGTCATCGTCGCTGGCAGCGGCAATTCGGCGGGCCAGGCTGCGATGTTCCTTTCCGATGGCGCCGCCAAAGTGCTCCTTGTCATCCGCGGCGACGATCTCTCCAAGATGTCGACCTATCTTTCGCGACGCGTGGCAGCGCAGAAGAACATCGAGATTCTCTTTCACACCCAGATTCGCAAATTGTCTGGCGGGAAAATCCTGGAAGAAGCCGAGCTGGAAGATACCAAGACGGGCGAGCGGCGCGTTGTCCGAACCCCCGCGATTTTTTCCATGATTGGCGCCAACCCCTGCACCGAATGGCTGCCGCGCGAGATCGAGCGCGACGAAAAAGGATTTATCAAAACGGGATCCGATGTAACGGGTTCGCCCGCTTGGAAAGAGAACGAACGTCAACCGGGCCCGCTCGAGACCAGCCTTCCCGGCGTTTTCGCCGCGGGTGATGTCCGGTCCGGTTCGGTGAAACGTTGTGCTGCCGCTGTCGGCGAAGGTGGCATGGCCATCGCCGGCGTCCAAACCGCCCTCGCCGCCTCAGCCGATCGCAACTGACTCCGACGACGCGAACCGCTCCCTCCCGGTAAGCTCGGCCTCGCACCTAACGGACTAATGGTCCCCGGCGCCACGCGCTGACTTAACAGAAGGTCAAAGCTTCTTAGTCTCGAGTAGCTTCTGAAAACGGGGATCCTTTCTCAAGGGATCCCACACTGGATCAAGACGGAAGTTGTTTGCTTTGTAATCCGACGGAACATTCAGGAGTAGCTCCACCTGTTTTAAGGCTGAATCGGGCGCTGCCGCCCAGGTATAAGCGCGCGCCAGGATGAAATGAAACCAGACGTTCGCAAACACGTCGGCCGGCGGTTCCAGTTCCAGAGCACGAGCCGCTTCGGCGAGGGCGGGTCCTTTCCAACCCATTTGGGCATAGAGAAGCGCCAGACCACTGTGATGGTTGGCCGAGAGCGGGTGGTTCCCGACCTCGACCTCAGCCTTCCACCGCTCGGCATCAAAACATTCGTAGGCGCGGACGTAGTCGCCAGAGTAGAGACGAATGATTGCTTCGTTGAATATTTTCGTGTCCTGCGTTCCGAAACCGCCGCTATCGACTGTCGGCAAGGTTTCGCCCGAATATGCCTGAAGCGATCGCAGAGCCTCCGGGAAATTGCGTTCGTAAAGAGCGATAGTGCAATAAGCGGAAGTAACTCTGCCGTCGGGATCCTGACCGGCTGGCAAACTGGCCAGAATCGCCCGGGCGCGGCTGGTGTCGCCCGTCCAGGAAATTTCGGCACTGGCCCGCTGCAGCCGGAAGTAGATCGATTCCGGTGCCAGCAGCAGCGCATGATCCAGAGCCGCGCGCGCCTCGGCCTCCCGACCGATCTCCTTTAAAAGAACTCCGTAGCTATAGAAGGTTCTTGCTTCTCGGGGCCCCAGCTCCGTGGCGCGCTTGAAATTGGCCACCGCTTCTTCGTTCCAACCCATCCCCCACTGCGTGACCGCGGCAGTCAGCAGGATCGATGCGTCGTTAGGCAGCAGCCGCACCGCTGTGTCCAGCTCGCGCTTGGTGGTCGCCGCATCGTTGGCGTTTTGCGCACAGCGCGCCAGCGAGGAATGCGCCTCGGCGGAATTTGGATCCAATCGCAACGCTTCTTCCGCGTTCGCCCGCGCCTCAGCCAGCCGGGCCGCGTTCGTCGGCTCAAAATATTCATAGAGCAGCGCCTGCATCAAACTGAGCCGCGCCCGCGCGAGAACAAACTTCGGGTCCAGCGCGATGGCCTGCTTGTAGAAACCCTCCGCGCTCAAAAAATTCTCGCGCGACGTTTCCGGACGGAGCTGCACTTCACGGCCCCGCAGATACGCGACGTAGGCGTCCGGGTTATCGGTCGGCTTCGTTTCGACGCGCGTCTTTTCCTCAGGACTAAGGGTCGCGCGCAGCGCCCCGGCGATCTCGGAAGCCAGTTCACCCTGCAAAGTGATGGAGTCGGCGAGGGTGCGATCGTAGCGCTCCGCCCAGAGGTGCTGGTCACTCGCGGTATCGATCAACTGGACATTCACGAGCACGCGATTTGCCGCGCGGCGCACGCTGCCCTCCAGAATATTGGCGACGCCAAGTTCCGTCCCTATCTCACGCAGATTGCGCTCGCCTTTGTTGCGATACGACATCACGGACGTGCGCGAGATCACTTTCAGATCTTTGATCTTGGCCAGGCTCGTTAGCAGATCATCCTGAATGCCGTCGGCGAAGAAGGCGTTCTCCTTGTTGTCCGAAAGATTCTCCAGCGGCAGGACCGCGATGCTTTTCGCCGGAATCCCCCCCGGGCCCGTATTCGTGGACGCGGCTCCTGGCGGCGTTGCGCGCCTCGACCACAAGAATGCGCCCAGGGCAAGGACGGCCAGAAGAACTAGCGCGGCGACGCCGACGCTGCGACGGCGAAGCTTGCGGGCCCGAAGCATCTCCGCGCGCTGCGCCCGTTCCACCTTCGCCGGTGTGGCCGGATTGCCCAGATTCTCGGTGTAGAGATTGACGAGCGAAACAATCACCCCGTGTTTCACCTCCGCTTCGCCCAGGTCGTGCAAGTTTGGCTGCCATTTGCTGTATTGCGCGAGGTCGGCCGCCACGCGTTTGGACAAAAGAATGTGGCCCCCGTCGCCGCAATCCATCACGCGTTGCGCCATGTTGATGCCGGCGCCGGCCACATTCGGCCGGTCGTTCACATCCACAATTTGATCGACCGGGCCGCTATCCACCCCCATGCGAAGCTGGATTTTGGGACGGCTTTTCAACGCCTCCGCAATTTCCAGCGCACATCGCACCGGAGCATCGGGACTGGTAAAAAACGCGAGCGCCATTCCGTCGCCCGTCGGCAGCCGCACCAGTTTGCCCGCCGCTTCCGCCGCCCGGAACTGCTCCGTTCCCCGCACGACTCGATTCAATTCCCCGAGCAACTCGCTCTGTTGATCAATCGGCAGCTTGGAATAACCAACGATGTCCGTGAACAAAACATGCGCGATCTCCAGTTGAGAATAAGTGTCGGACTCAGAGGACATCGGTCGGCGAACCTACAGGCCGGTAGGCCGCGCCACGAGCAAAAATCGAAAGAGACGCGCGACTCGATTTCGGATTGCGGATTGCGGAATTGGGTTCGGAGCAAGTCGAATTTGGAATTCGGTGACCAAAGCTAACACTACGCTTCGCACAGCGAAGCGGCTACAGCCTACCGCGATCGCTCGCCCCAACCGCCATCTGACCCCAATTCCGCATTCCGCAATCGACTTCCTCCGAACCCATTCCGCATTCCAAAATCTGCAATCCGAAATCGATTTCTCCCGCCATTTACAAACCAGCGCTGTTCTCGTTACGCTGGCCACCCTGACCGCCACCGCTGAAAGCCGCCGCCGAGCACGTCATCCGATTATCCGAGCCAAATGATCTTACTTGGGCTTCATCGCCTCGGCTTCGGCATCCGAATCCACGGCACTTTTTTGTGCGGCATCCCGGCGCGCCGCAGCCTCCTTCAACTTCGGAAAGAGTTGTTCCATTTTCGTGGCCGGGTCATTCAGGACCAGGCTAACCATGTCCCGGTTGATTGTCCTCGCCTCGGCGAAAAACCGGCACGTGCGCGCTTTGGTCAGCAGAAACGATTTCATTTTTTCATTTCTGATCTGCTGGGCCGCTTCAGCATACTTTTGCCCGCCGGTGGAGTATTGATCCCGCGCCTCGCCGAAGAGAGCGATTAATTTTTTGCCGGCATCTCCCTTCTCGGCGCGCACCGCCGCGAGTCCCATCTTATCGAGATCGCTCAGAAATTGCGCGAGCAACGGCTGGGCCTCCCGCGAAACCTTGTTCCCAGTGGCCGCCGCCTGGTCCCCGGCCGCAGCGAGAGCCTTGAATTTGGAATCGTCGCCAGCCCCCCAAACCTCATGGAGCCCGCGATACATTCTCAGGCCATAGAGAGCGATCACCGCAGCGCCGCCAATAATCAGGATCACCCTCAGGAGGGGACTCAGCTTTTCTAGTTTTGCCGGTGTCATGGATTTGTTCCAAGTGCGAGGAGTTCAAGCGCAGCACTACGATCTAGTCAAAAGTTACCGCGGACGGAAGGAAATCTTCACGATCATTTGCTACCCGCGTTTGTCCCAATTAACACAAATGTCCGATTCCAAAGTCCGGCCTCCAATCTGCAAAATCTGCTTTGATCAGGGGATAGCTTTGAGATGACGGCGCGCCAGGCTTGCGCCATCCTCAGCCGCCGTGGACGCACGAACCGAATTCCAGAACCTGCTCCAACGCGACGCTCCATCCTCGCGCTCCCGCCATTTACAAGCCGTCGATATTCTCGTTACTCTGGCCGCCCAGTAGGACACTGCTCCGAACCTTTCCGCAATCCGCATTCCGCATTCCGAAATCGTATGACCGCCACCGCTGAACCCGAAGATGCCGTGCCTCTCGTCGGCGAAGACCACATGCCGGATTTTCTGGGCCATCCGCGCGGGCTCTGGTATCTCGCCTTCACCGAGGCGTGGGAACGCTTTTCCTACTACGGCATGCAGGCGCTGCTTGTCCTTTACATGGTCAAGTATCTCCTGCTGCCCGGACGCATCGAGCATGTCGCGGCCTTCAACAGCTTCCGCCAGCTGTATGGCGGCCTCGATGGTCAGGCCCTCGCCTCCGCCATTTTCGGCACCTACACCGCGAGCGTTTATCTCACGCCCATCTTCGGAGGATTTCTCGCCGACCGCTTGCTCGGCCGGCGCCGTACCGTTCTCCTCGGCGCGCTGACGATGGCGGCCGGCCATTTTCTGATGGCGTTCGAGGCCGCGTTTCTCTTCGCGCTGCTTTGCCTGGTCCTCGGTTGCGGCATGTTCAAGGGCAACATCGCCAGCCAGGTCGGCTCACTTTATAAACCCGAAGACCTCCGCCGCGCCGACGCCTTCCAGATTTTCTACCTCGGGATCAATGCCGGCGTCATCGCCTCCCCGCTCATCGTCGGAACGCTGGGCGAAGTCTGCGGCTGGCACTACGGCTTCTTCGCCGCCGGAGTCGGCATGCTTCTCGCCATCGGCATCTACCTTTGGGGCCAGAAATATCTACGCACGAGCGACAACGATCCGCACACCGGTCCGAGCCGGACTAGCGGAGACAATGTTGCCACTCCGGCTCGGAGCGCTGCGCCGAAAGCGAAACTCACTGGCCGCGACTGGCGCGCCGTCATCGCGCTGATCCTGCTCATCCCGGTGCTCGCGGTCGCGATCGTGCCGAACAACCAGATCTTCAACGCCTACCTCGTCTGGGGCGACCAGCAGTTCGATCTCGTTTTCTTGGGCAAAAAGCTGCCGACTACCTGGCTCGTCACCCTCGATGCCATCGTCAGCGTCAGCTTCCTCGCGCTCGTCGCCCTCTTCTACCGTTGGTATGGCAAGCGCTGGCGCGAACCCGACGAAGTCACCAAGCTCATCATCGGCTCAGGCTTCTCGATCGCCGGAGTGCTCTGCCTGTTCGTGGCTGCGGCAACGCAAGGCGCGGGGCAAAAAATCGGACTCTTCTGGCCGGTCGCCTTCCACTTTATCAACAGCATCGCCTTCGCCCATCTCCTGCCGGTTAGTCTCGCGCTCTTCGCCAAAGTCGCGCCCAAAGCGATCAACGCCACGATCATCGGCCTCTACTATCTGGCCTTCTTCGCCGCCAACAGTCTCGTCGGCTGGGTCGGCGGGTTCTACCAGACGATGCCGACGACCACCTTCTGGCTGCTCCACGCCGGCTTCGCCGCCGGCTCGGGACTTTGCTTCCTACTCTTCAAATTCGTCGTAGCCCATCACCTCGAAGCGGAAACGAGATAGGAAATCTCCGCCAATTGCAGGCCAGGCTCCTCGCCTGCCGTTTTGGATGTTTACTGGACCGGCAATTGCGGCGCAGCCGGTTTCGGCCCGGTTAAACCGTTGACTGCCACACGACTTTCATGCTACGTAGATTGACCATGGATTCTACCTATTCCGTTACGCAAGCGCAGACGAATCTGCCGCGGCTGATCAAAGAGGCGACGAAAGAGGGCTCGATCGCTATCACGCGTCATGAGGAGACGGTGGCTTATCTCATCTCGCGGGGACGGATGGATGCGATCATGGAAACGCTGGAATTGCTTGGCAATCCCGCGGCGGCGAAAGCGCTGCGCGATTACGAGGAAGGGAAGACCCGGTTTCTGCCGCTCGCCGCGCTCAATGGAGACAAGGGTTGAGCTTTCGGAGCAGGTCGTCCGCTTCCTGGCGCGACAAGCTCCCGAGCCGCGGCGAGTGCTGAGGGCGGCGCTCCGTGGATTGACCAAAGAACGCGGCGATATTCGCGCGCTCGAAGGCCCGTTGCGCGAATATCACCGACTGCGCGTGGGTGGTTACCGGGTCATCTTCAAATATCGGATTTCTCCCAAACGACGGGGCATTCAATGCATCTTCGCCGAACGGCGCAGCGCCGTTTATGAGCTTTTCGAGCTACTCCTGAAGCAGCACTTGCTCCGATCGGAGGAAACCGACAGTTAATTCCGCATTCCGCATTCCGCATTCCGCATTCCGAAATCGGGAGCCCGCTCTTCGTTATTCGTTCGCTTTTTTGATGGCCTCAGCCATCCGGGCAGACTCGTCTTTTACCCACTTGTCATAGACAGGCTTTTCGGTGTCCGTCAGTTTTTCGTAGATGGTAAACATATTCTTGTCGGCGTGTTCACTCATCGCCTTGGTGGCCGCCTCCTTTTTCTCATCGTCGCCTTCCTTGAGCGCCGCAATGTAAGCGTCCATCAAAGCGGTCTGCTTCTTGACGTATTCATTGACTTCGGGCGCCTTGAATGTCGGCGTGTCGCCGTTGGGATCACTCCAGCGCGTGCTGGGAGGATTCCTGCGTGCGCATCACGCTAGGACACCCGGTTAGGTTGGCAATCGCGCGCCGGCTGCGGAACAATCCTTAGGACTGACCCCAATTTCTTCTCCTTTTCCCTTCACTCCGGGTTTAGCCTACGGCAGCGCGTAGACCTCAACCAGACCAACGCCGGTGGTGTTGTTCGCTCCCCGCACGATCACCGTGTAGGCGCCGGGCGGCAGCGTCTGGTAGGTGGCGCTTTCCAGCGGATCTTTGGGCTGCAGACTTGCGGGAATCAGCGCCGCATTCGGGTCGTCCCGCCAATTGTCGTTCGTGAAGCTGCCGCCATTCGAATCATGCAGTTCAAGGACCGGATCCGCCAGCGCGTTCGTCACGCCGAAAGCGGCCAGCGAAGGTCCGATGGCGCGGATCACGAGCGCTGTAAACCCGCTACCTGGGGGGACTACGATGAACCCGCCGATCATCGCATTGTCGGCCGTATTCACAAATCCACGGGTGCTGATGTTCGCCAGCTTTGCACTCACCGCCGGGCTGACGTCGTAGACCTCGACCAGGCCAATCCCAGTTGTCTGATTCTTCCCGGATAAAATCGCGGTGTAGGCTCCAGGATTGAGCGTAATCAGGATCGCCGATTCCACGTCATCGGTCGGTGGGATGCTCGTCGCGCGGATGATAGCTTCCTGGGATTGTCCTGTCTGATCGTCAATCTTCCAGTTGTCATTCGAGACGGTGGAACCGTCTGGCAGATGCAATTCGAGGACCGGATCTGCCAGCGCATTGATCACGCCGAAATGAGTCAGTGACGGCCCGATCCCGCGGATCAACACTTGCTTCGGCGCGGTGCCATCGATGATGAAACCGCCGATGAGAACATTGTCTCCGGTTTGCACCGCGAGCCGCGTCGCGATGTTAGCCAACACTCCCGGCGCCAGCGTCGCAATCTGTGCTACGTAGCCACTGTCGATCGTCACACCTGCCGCTGAGCTAGAGTGGCTGCCTCCGATGTTACCTATGCTGGAGGTCATCCCATACGAGATGCTGCTCGCCTGGCCTCCTCCCCCGTCAAGGGTTTGCGCCTGGATCGAATAATCCGCGCCGGCTGCCGCTCCCGCATTAAGCAGCGCGAAGGCGACGAGGCTGAGCGAGACGAACGCCGGCGCCAGTTTCGCAAGCAGACGTTTGCCTCTGAGGTCCAACCCCGGCGACTCCGGCGTGGAAGTTCGGTTCATTGTGCGGCAGGCGGTCTTAGTCAATCTTGAACCAATTGGTGCCATCGCTGATCACCTCGGCCACGCCAGTGGTAGCCGCGATTGTTATCAAGGTGGCGCCGTCGATGGTAGCAGTTCCGGTAACCGGTTGCAGCGTGATCAGGCCGTTCGAACGATTTTTGACCACATAAACGCGTCCGGCGACGGGGTCTGGCAGGCCGACATTGGACGCGCCGGAGCCCGTCACGACCAGCACGCAATCCGACCCGCTGAGGCCAATGAGAGAAGCAGCCGGCACGACGCGGATGGCGAGGGACATAGAACCCTTGACTTGCAGAGTGGAATTCGGGGCGGTCGTGCCGATGCCGACATTGGTGTCCGCCGTCGCGCCGTTGACGCCGTTGATTGCGCCGAGCACGAGACTATTGCTCGCGGTAACTCTGGCGTTGGGCCCGATTGCCGTGGAGTTGGTGATGCCGGGCGCGCCGTCACTCGTATCGCCGAAGAGCGCAACGTGGCTCTCGGTCGTGATGCTATTGCCCGTGTTGCCACCGAAGAAACTGTTGTTGGTTCCGATCGTATTGAACGAGCCGGAGACATTTCCCACGAAGGTATTGCCCAATCCGCTCGTCGTGAATTGACCGGCCCCGGCGCCGAAGAAGGAATTGAAGCTGCCGATCGTCTTGTTGCCGGCGTTGATGCCGAAGTAGGAGTCCTGGGTACCCGTGCTGTTTGTGAAACCGGCCCCCGAACCGAAGAACGCGTTGTTGCTTGAGTTGTTGGCCTGGCCCGCCTGGTCGCCGAAAAAGGCATTGTTGCTACCGGTGGAGGTGGCAAAGCCGGCATGCCAGCCAAAGAAGTTGTTGGCGTTTCCGCTAAACGAATTGAATCCGGCAGCCTGCCCGACAAAGTTGTTGTTGCTGCCTGAATCGTTAAAAGCGCCCGCGCCCTGGCCGATAAAAACATTCAACTGGCCGCTCGTATTGGAGGAACCGGAGTTCAAGCCATAGAAGCAGTTCGACGACCCGCCGGTGTTGGCCTTCCCTGAGTTATGGCCCACGAACGTATTCCCGAGGCCCGTGGTGTCGGCCGCCCCCGCGTTCATTCCGATAAAATTATTCAAACCACCCGTGCTGAGCGGGCGCGGTTCCACCGTGAACGAGGTCGAGACGTTCAGGGTGCCCGTAAAGGTCACGGGATTGCTCCCGATCTGCGCGCTGCCGACCGCCCCGTTGGCGATCTTCGTGCTGGAGACGGTGCCGTCGGCCAGATAGCTGTTGGGCGCGAGTCGCTGATCCGGGGAGAGTTGCTGAGATCCGTTCGTTCCGTCATTAAACCACACCCGCAGGCGCACATCGGGATTCGTAAATACGCTGAGGGGGATCGCGGTCATGTTCCCCAGCGTCGTGTCACCCAGCAACACTGAGTACAGGCCCTTAGCCACCGTGAGCGAGACGGCATTCGTGGGCTCCGCACCGCCGGAGCCGGTGCCATCGTTGCTCCAATAGGTGACATTCCCCGCGGCATTGGTGAGGACGAACTTGAACGAGCCCGAGCCGGTGAAGTTGGTCGTGCCCACGGCGACGAGGCCCTGGTAATTGACGAGATTCGGCACCTGCGCCTGCGCATAATTCGCCAGGAAAAGGAGGCCAAGAGTGAACAACAGTTTTTTCATAGGCGAAGTTTTCGTGACCGCGTAATTTGACCGCATCATTGCAAGGACCAGACGCTCCGCTCCTATGATCGGTAATGCGACTACTGCGCACATTACGCGCAGGGTGATAGCGCAAGGCAAGTCTTTTCGTGGCGAAATTTCAAGCCGTCGCGCCGACATGCCGGACGTCGGAGATGACAAGAAAGTCAGAAGTAAGAATAAAGAAGGTTGGGAGGGCGGAAGAGGCCACCCCAAAACCAAGGCAATTTAACCGGAAACCAGACCAAGTTAATCGGCAGGATTACTCGATTCGAATCCCGTGCGGCGCGCGATGGCGTCCTTGAGTCCGACATGGAAAGCGGCGTGGCCCCAAGTTACGACCGACTCGAAGAAATTGTGACCTCGAACGCCGCCGCCAACAAATAATCAAATTCAGCCGTAGATTACGACCGGCCCGATGAGATGCTGGCATCCGCTACCTTTGAAAATAATTGACCCATTCTCCTCTCTACCGTGTGAGGTCCGGATTACGGCAGGCGGGCGCGAGCGCCAGGTGATGCCATACGTGAATCACGTATAGCATCACAGACCCCAATGAAGACAAAGATCCAATTGCGGAATGTCGAAGCGAACGACTTGCCGCTGTTTTTCGAGCACCAGCGAGATCCGATCGCGGTGGCCATGGTCGCATTCCATTCGCGCGACCGGGCTGCGTTCGAGCAGCATTGGGCGAAGCTCCTGGCCGACGACTCGCTTCTGAAAAAGACGGTGACCATTGACGGTGAGGTAGTCGGAAACATTGGCAGTTGGACGGCGGAGGGGAAGCGAGAGGTCGGCTATTGGATCGACCGCGCCTTTTGGGGCCGCGGCGTGGCCACCGAGGCGCTCTCCGCTTTCCTCTGCCTGGAACCGATCCGGCCGCTTCACGCGGGGGTGGCGAAGCATAACGTGGCCTCGATCCGCGTCCTGCAAAAGTGCGGGTTCAAGTTATCCCACTCCGTGGCGGAGGCATCCAATGACGCGGACGCGTCGCACGTTCTTTTGACGCTAACAGCTTGATCTTCGAATGCGGCTGGAAGCGCCCCTCAACTCAGAGAATACCTATCGTAAGCCGCTCCCGGCGCGCCATAGCCAACGCTACTTTGGCGGAGGAGGCTACGATGCCGACCGCCAAGATTCGGGGCAGGTGGGCCGGTGCGAATTAACGAGATTCACAGACTGCCCCCCCGCCACCCCGCAGGTGGATCCGGCCATCGCCCTGCACGTCGACTAACGCCCTTTCCTCCAAGTCCGTATCGCAGAGCCGGGCGAATTGTAAGCCGTTCCCAGCGCGACGTGCACACGAAAGTTTCCAGGAACAGAATCGTTTGACATGCTTGGCCTTTTTCTTAGCATTAGCACCCTTGGAACTTCCGAAAACCCCCTTATGGATCCACTAGAACTGCAAGAACAAATCCGAGAATTCGATCTCTTTCTTTCTGGCGGTGCATCGACCGTGCCCGAGCCAGTCTATGAGAGGGAGGTCCGCCGCCACGTCGACAGTTATGGCAACCGAACAGAACTGGGTACGTCCGAGCACATATCGGACGTTTCTGAACGCGTATATTTTGAACAGATAGAAGTTGACCTCGATTCTTGTGAAATCACTGTCAAGGACATTGAGGTCGAGTGAAGCGGGATAAGCACCTCTGGCTGTCGATCGAATCGAATTCCACCTCTCACCCGTTAGTTCAACTCTCGAAGCAAGCGCCCAATTCGGCAGCATTCGGCCCCCATCAGATCCGGTTTAGTCCGTTATTTCCCATTTCACGTGGCCTGCCAGCAGGTCTAACGTCAGAGCGTTTCTTTGCGGGGTTTTTCATGCATCCCGATCCCGCGCAAGCAATCGCGGAACTTGCGGGAAATGACCGCGAAGGAATGTTCTACGGTCCCGGCCTGCCATCGTTGGTGTCACTTTCCAGTGACGATCGAAAGGCGAAACAGTTAATCAGCCGCTGGAAGGCAAACCTCCTAGGTTGGGAAATCTGGGAGGTAGCAGACAGTCGACTGAAAAAATCCCGGCATCAGCTGAAGCGCCTGAAAAGCGCGCCGCAAGACTGCTTCTCCCTTCAGATAGCCGATCTTTTGGGCAGCGATTTCTGGTGGATCATCCTAGAGCTTCAACACAACCTCAAACGTTTCGCGGTTCTGTCTGCCCAATATATCCCGGAGAATCTCGAACGCTGCCGCATTTGGAGGAAAAGCATTCAGGCCATCATTAAAGAAATCAAGAGCCTGGCCGCTGCTGCTCCAAAACGGGCTTCCTCCCGCGTGAAGGTCGATGCAGAAATGCTTGCGAGCCAAAAGAATCTACATTCCCGCACCGAACTTTTAATTCATGTCAATTCCGCCTTGGTCTACGCCATCTCGCAGGCGTTTCACGGAGCGGTTCCAATCCGATCAATGTTACCCCTAATGAGTCAGCATTCGCTCCTAGGAATCGGCACCGCATGGACATCTTTGCGCAATCTGTGCTCATTCGTCGAAGGCGTTTTCGAAAGATTCCCCGTTCCGAAAATGATCACGGAGGAGTTCAGCAAACTGCCATGGGCTGACCGACCTGCACATTCGACAGCGGCGTTTTCGTACGAGACGGAGCTAGGCAACAAGGTCTATGCCAGCCCGGTGCGCCCCAAAATAACGTCCTTCAGCTCTCGTCTCGGCTTCGGCGAAATCGATTTTACGGCCACATGCGCAGCGCAGACCTTGCATGCCGCCGCCTCGTCGCGGCACAATCTGATGACCATGAGTCATGAGCTGCTCCATGCACACGTGAAGGCCTTGGTCATATCCATCTTCGCGGATAAGAAAAATGGGCGTCCCCTTACTATCCCAGAGGCAATCGCCGCGGGACACCAGGAGTGGCTAGATTATAGAAAAGGCAAACTGCCGAAATCTCGCCTGCGCTTGATACAGACCCTCCGTTTCTCTTTGGTCCAGTTTGTTGGTGAATACAATGTTTGTCTGGCACGAGCAAACTGCGTGAAAAACACTGGCTCACTTCCCCCCGAAGACCCGAAGAAACCTGGAGGCGTATATGTCTCGACTTCTCCGGATGAATTTCGGGAGGCGATGCGAGTTAGTTACAGATTTCTCGAAGAGGTATGCGTGCACACGCTTGATTTTCACTATTTTTATCACGCACAGGAAGAGGTATACATTGATGCAATATGGTCCAGCTGGAGTACGGTCCCCTCGGTTCTAAGTAGGCTAGAGTGGTACATCCTCCGCACACTCGCGCCCATTTCTACGGTAATTTCCGGACAAGGTGACGACGTTACATATTGTTTCAATCAGGCCGTCCTGATCTTACACGCACGTTTGAAGGAGATGGCACAGTTTCCCTCGCAACGAGCGGTGGCTCAAGCAGCGATAGCTATGCTCGATAATCAGCGAATTCGTTCTTGGCTTTTGCTAATGTTCTTCCCTACCCTGCGACTGGCTGATCTTGTTCGAAAGTATTTACTCGACACGCGAATTGCATTGACATTATGGGCCGGCGACAGCTCGATCGATTGGCAGGGTGATAAAATGCGATACTTGCTTGAAGATTTCTCCTTCGACAATCATACAATTACAAATCCTGTAGCCTTCCTCGTAGATCGATTAACTCGTGCTCTCGAGGCTCGCCACTTGGCGAATGATGCCCGCGAATCCGCCAGATCCGCCTGGATAAACCTTGTTCTTTCGAATCAGAGTATCCTAAAACAATAGCTAGGAGGCCCCGGCATGAAAATGCACGACAGAGAGTGGTATGGGATCATTTGTAGGCCGCGCATTCCCGCGAAAAAGGGAGAACGAACTACCGGAATCATTCGCCGATTAACTAAGCCCCGCTTAGTGACGTGGCGTGAACAGTCTATAGAATTCAAGGACGTGCAAATAGACAGGATTGAAGTGTCCTCAAGCCGACGCTATTTCTTGCTACCGGGATCCGATACACTATTGGATGATTTTCTCAGCGAACCCGACACACCTCGCTTGATTCGACGCGGTCGTACTATCCGTTTTGGCTACGTCGGCTACGTCGCGTCAATGTCCGTTCCGGGACTGCGTGGTGCGGAGCTTGTCTTGCTGCCATATGCAGGACTAGTACGCGAGTTTTGGTTGGAAATGATCTTACGGGAGAACCCGACAGAATTGGCCTTCATAAGATGTGACATTAAGCGGCTCCAGGCTCTTTTGCTCGAACACCACGAGGCCACGACCAACATTCAGCTCAGGCTAGGTAGAGCCCTGATACACAACGACCCCAACGCGAACGTTGTAACGTTGCGAGGCCAGAACGTGTTGGACTCCACAATATACCGGATACTATTCGGTAAACATGGCAGTGGGTTAGAATTGAGTTTCGACGACACCTATTCTCGTGTCGCGTATTTTCCTACAGACGCTCTCGCTGCCACAATATTTCTTGACCGTTATGGTAACTTTCGGTGCCGACCAGGGAAAGTCGGCGGCAAAGCAGTCACGCTCTTGCGATTTCTTAAGCAACTTGCGCAGTTGGAACTTCTACAATTCACAATGTCGTTTCCGATATTGCGTTTTAACGTAGATGACGAGCAAGAGTAACTTCACCGATCGTGTTTGATTTTCCGGCCGCTTATTACGAAGCCGACCGCGAGGCCCTTTTCGCCGCGCTTGCCACAGCACTCCAGGAGGAATGTGTTACGCTGCTATGCGGTTCCGGTTGTTCGACAGGGATGAATCTGCCGGCATGGCATGATTTAGTTAACTCTTGTACGAGGGCTGTCTTGCGACGACCGGGAGTGACGCGAAACGATCTTCACGTAAACTTCACCCAGGACAGCTCATCAGATGACATGTTCTCCCAAATGGAGATAGTTAGAGGGATTCTCGGCGACGTCGACTACTTAGAGCAAGTCCGACTTGACCTGTATCGCAATCATGGCGATACCCTAAGCGGGGAGGCGTCACAGCTTCTTCGCGCTATCGGCGGCATGGTTACTCCCTCAAGACGGGGTACCGTAAACAAAATCATCACTCTAAACTTCGACTGTATCATAGAGTGGTATCTGCAGTCGCACGGCCTGGCACTCCAAATAGTTTCACGCTGGCCGACGTTGTTGCGTCGGTGTGATGTCACCGTTTATCATCCGCACGGTTATTTACCGATTTCCACCGAATTCGGGATGAGGTCGGATAGGATTGTCTTTGATTCGACTGATGTTGATCGTGAAGGAGCGGGCCCCTCGCCTTTGCGGCAGCTCTTCAAGCACCTGCTTACTAGCCGTTTTATTCTGGCCGTCGGCCTCGGCGGACGGGATTATTTGGTCCGATCGTTGCTGCAGGCAGTGGTCGATACAATAGAAGAGAAAGAATGCCCCTTCCCCTTAGGCTGTTGGCTATGCACGGATTCAGTAAAACCCGCCGTGAAAGACCAGCTGCGTAAACGCGGGTTTATTATTTTGGAGCTCGGTGGACAAGGTAGCGAAGATATTCTGTTTGAGATTGTTCGAAGAGCGCGGGGACCGGTGATTTGCTAGTTGCGTCTTACCTTCTGCGGTTGCTCTGAAATACACAGAAATGCGGGCGTTCCCACGGCTTCGGGTACAACGACTGAACATCGGCGGTGGGGAAAATCTCATGGAACCTATCGACTGCAAAACCACATTGAGAGATTACCTCAACATAGCGACTCAGCGGACGATGATTAAACGGGATTTCTGTCATTTGTGATTCGCGATCGAGGGAAATTGTCAGAGTAGCTACAGTGAACTGCTCGACCGTATAGTCGAATCCCTGGCTGTTGAAATATCGCTGATAGTCGTTCCAAAAACAGGGGTGTGGGATAGAAAAAATGAGCTGACCGTTACTATTGAGTAACCCGGTGCAGCCTTTCAAAAAGGCGCTCAAGTCTGTGACCGCTTGAGCGCAGAGATGCGACACAGCGCAATCAAATTGCTCTGTTGCCTGATATTGTTCCACCGAGTTGTGTACTAGGGTAACTCGAGAGTCCCGCAGAACGTCGGCGGCAATAGAATGCATTCCCACAGACGGCTCCAGAGCGTAGACACGCTCCGCTATTTGGCTGAATTCTTTCGCGAGGTGGCCGGTGCCACAACCCACCTCAATGATGGAGTTACACCGCATTCCCAACACCAAGCTGCGGTAAAATGGCACGAATACTTTGCTGAACGTAATGTCTTGACCAGACTCAATCTGTTCGCGCCGTCGCGGCGCCATTGCGGACCAACTAGTGAGCATCGCCGGCCAATGACTTTGATTTTCGCACGATGTCTTTAGCCATCGCGATCATCTGGGGGCCAGAATTAGTATCGAAAACAGTGATTTCATGAGCGGGATGGGTCCCCCGCGCTATCGCCAACGTTTCACCACCAGCGCGAGCAGCATTAACAAGAGTGAACCTTGCCTGCGGCGGGTTCGCCTCGCCAGTTACATAAAACCGCGCTCCCAGCTGCTCGAGTGGGAGACGGATATTTTCCGGGACCGTGAGCCGGGTGATGAATTCAAACTCCGTACCCTCTTCCGCCTTTCGCATTACCGCTTCACGAAAGGAATCAGATCGAATCAACAACGATAATCGATTACTTACAATCGTCACACTTGTACCGAAGGTAAGAAGCTCAGTCATGAACCGAAATGTGTCCGGCTCCGTCTTGTGTACTTTCACGTCCGGCAAATATTTCAATCCGCTTCGGACGAATAGGAAAACCACTGCGATCGCCTCGATAAGCAGGGCTGTTACGAGAGTGCCGAGATATGGCAGGTTCCTCTCTTTGATGGTTTGCGGCAGGGATTCGGCGCGAGAGATTGTAGGGCTTACTGATGCTGTGGTCGACGGCGATATGGGCGGCGCTGGGGCCGTAGGCGCAGGAGCGTCCTCTGGCGAAAACCAGCTATAACCGACCCCGGCAACCGTCAGACCAGCCGTCGCAATAAAAATACCGAGGATTACGTAGTAGGTATGGCGAATCATCCGCTGCATAGGTTTGAATAGCTTTAGTTGCGCGCCGGCGATGAAGAGCGCCGCCGCATACTCGAACCGTTATTCGATCACGTCGCCCGCGTGGACAAAACTACCTGCATCGCAGCAGTGATCTTACTTCATTCGGTCGAAAGTTTTTTGCAGCAAGTCCAAATCACTCGGATTACCGAGCCTCTCCCGCGTTTGATCAATCCACTTCATAAAAAGTATGAATTAAAAAGGATGAATTAGGAAACGGCTTCATGAAGCGAGAAGAGTTCGAACGGAAATGTCTTCGTCCACGTCTTCCCAATGAATTCCGACTCCTCGACCGATGAGCCGCCAGTTGGAGCGTTGTTTCGGCGTGGCGCGAAGAAGGCGCGGAAACCAAGCCAATGGCGCCGAAACCCGACGACCGTCCACAAGCGTGACGATCAGCTCGTCGTCGGTGCACGCAACATCGACTACGTCCGCGACCGGCTTACTAGCCAAAGTGCTCATCCCAGGCAATGATAAACTTCTCGCGGTGTTCCGCAATGATTGAGTGCAGTTCGCGCAGCTCCGAGCCGCGAAATCCACGCGATTCAACCAATTCAATCGGCTCGAGCCAAAACTTCGCGTAGCGCTCCGCCTGCTCCACATGAATGTGGCGCGGCTCCTGATCTTCACGACTAAAGAAGAAAAACCGATAGCCGCGGACGCGCAGAATTTCTGGCGCGTAACCAGATTTTAGTGAAGGCGTTGGTTCTGACAAGAGTTTCGGCGGTCATAGACCGCCGCTACAGGAAGAACCGACACAAGAGACGGGACAGAGCACGTCCCTCCAAGACACGTGGAACCGTAAGATCCTTCGACCCGTTCGGCTCTGCTCAGGGCAAGACTTTCGCTCAGGATGACAACGCGAAACGCGCTGTCACTTCATTCGGTCGAACGTCGTTTGGAGCAGCTGCACGTCAGTTGGGTTGCCGAGCTTCTCGCCCTCCTTCGCCAAGCCACCTGCGCAGGGCTTCGGCGAGCCAGGGGCTACGGCGCGGCAGGCGCGTGAGAGTTGACTCCGAAAGTTTTCGCAAGCGAGTGGTTGATCGACATCGGCAGCCAGTCTCGCGGCGAGCTCGTCGGTGAGGGTCATGCCGAAGATCATAGTTGGCCCCGTGTCCCGACAGCAAACAAAAACGGCCGGAGGCATATTACATTTTAGTGACTTATCCCAGGTAAACGGGCGATTTGGGACGCGCGCAGCGCAAGTTGGGATGATTCTAGCACGCACTGGATCACCGTTAGCACGCGTGTGAAAGCCTTCCAGCACGCTCTGGAGCGTTGCCAGCGCGCCTTGGGATGCTGTCACCGCACGTTGGGACGCTTCCAGCGTGCGTTGGAACGAGCAGGTCTTGGAATTTCACTCACCGCAGCGTGCGCTGGAAGCGTCCTTCCGCGTGCTTGGAGTGCTGCAACGCACGCTGAAGGTAACCCAGCGCATGCTGGAGGGAACTCAACTCGCCTAAGAAGGGTTCCAAATCCCGCTGGCAGCAGCGCGAACTGGAGGGAGCGAAGACAACCGGGGGCTAAAGGAGGCGGTCATGAACGAGCGCGTTACGCGCAACGCCGAACTCCGCGACTTCCGCGAGCCCAAGACGGCCAACGATCTCTGCGAGGACCTCGGTATCGGCTTCATCGAAGTCCGAATCCATCATCGGCGCTCGGACCAATCTTCCGCCGGCATTGTTAAATCATCTCCTCGGTCGTTGAGGGTCGAGTGAGTTCACCAGTAGACAAGTTCCGCCGGAGGTCTTGACATTGTTTAGGGTCGCAGCCCAAATGGCCGCCGATGCAATCGCGCAAACGCCTTTTCTCCGCGGCTCCCGAAGGCACGGCGGTATTGTTCTTCATCCAGATCTTTGCGACGCTCGGCTTCGCCGTCCTTTACTCGACGCTGGTCCTCTACGCGACGAAGCATCTGCAGCTCTCGGTGAAAATGGCCACTACGTTGATGGGCGTGTTTGGCGCGTTCAACTACGGCTTGCACCTCTTCGGCGGCTACCTCGGCGGCCGCTTCCTCTCGAACCGGAATCTCTTCGTCGGGGGCATGGCGCTGCAGGTCATCGGGTGCGGGTGCATTGCAGTCGGCACGGCCGCGCTGTTCTATATTGGCCTCGCCTTCTTCCTCACCGGCAGCGGCCTCAACGTCACCTGCATCAACATGATGCTCACCCAGCGCTTTACCCCGGAGGACCCGCGCCGCGAAGGAGCCTTCCTCTGGAACTACGCCGGCATGAACGTCGGATTCTTCGTCGGGTTCGCGGTCGCCGGCTACTTCCAGGGGACCCAGAGCTATGCGAGCCTTTTCATTTTCGCGACGCTCGGCAATTTTGTCGCCATCATCCTCGCCGTGCTGTCGTGGAAGACGCTGGTCGACCGCAACACACCGCTGCTCGAGGCGAAGTCGAAGCAATTCCGGCTGCGCCTGCTGGCCGGCATCGGCATTCTCATCGGCACCATTCCGGTTGTGTGGTTGATGCTTCAGCGGCCGGGCATGACCGAAACGCTGATCAAGGGCATCTGCGCCGCGGTCGCGCTGACGCTGATCTACCTCACGCTGCGCCACCCGGATCGCCGCGAGAGGCGGAACATGACGGCGTACCTGATTCTGACGATCGGCTCGCTGTCGTTTTGGTCGCTGTATCAGATGGCACCGAGCGGCCTGCAGCTGTTCGCGGTCAACAACGTGAACCTGATGATCGGCCACGTGGAGATTCAGCCGCAGTGGATTCAAAACATCAACACCGTCTGCATCGTGCTCGGCGGGCCACTGCTCGCGTCGTTCTTTACCCGCATGCGCGCGGGCGGATGGAGGATCGACATACCGAAGCAGTTTGCGACGTCGCTTATCTTGATGGCGCTGGGTTTTCTCATTCTCCCATTGGGCATCAAGCTGGCCGGCGTGGACGGCAAGAGTGCATTCGTGTGGCTGTTCATGAGTTATGTGCTGCAGAGCGTCGGTGAGTTACTCATCTCTCCCATCGGATACGCGATGATCGGCAAGCTCGCGCCGAAGCAGTATCAAGGGGTGATGATGGGCAGCTGGATGCTCGTGACCGGCCTCGCGTCACTCTTCGCGGGCGACTTCTCGGGCATGATCCCCGAGCCGAACGGCACCACCGCGGTCGCGACCAACCCCGAGTATGTGAAGCTCTTCGGCGCGCTCGGCGTGGGCAGCCTCGTGGTCGGCGTCGCGCTCGTCGTGCTCATTCCGTTCCTGCGCAGGCTGATCAGCGACAAGGCCGAGATACCTCCCGAGGAAATGGCGATGGCCACCGTGGTCCCGGTCGTCTAAATGGAGCAATCGGCAATCTTTTCCGCCGCGATCTGACGCGTGATCTTCATAAATTTCAAGTGCCGACGCCTTCCAGCTCGACGCGGCGCATGGTTTCGCTGCCGCCGAAACGCTTTTGCGCATCGAGAATCTCCAAGCCGGCCAGTCTGCCTTCGCTGTCGTAATCAGCAGCGATGCCTTCACCCAAATGTTTCGTGGTGACCGTAGTCTCGCGGAACGTAATGCTCAATGCGTCAACGGCCGCGTCATAGCTGATTTTCATGCGCTCAAAAGTAGTAGGTGTAGACCGTTATCACAACTATTTGTCCTCGTTCCTCCACGAACACGGGACGGACTTGTTTTGTTGCATAGACTTTGCCATTCCACTCTTTTCCGTAAGAAAAATTCTTTCGGCAATCGAGCCGCCCGAGTTCCGCCGTCCCCCACGGATTCGTGCGAATAGCTTCTTCGACTTCGGCGATGGTGAACCCGCGCTTTATCGCATATCGCAAAGCATGGTTGGAAAGTCGAATCGGTTTCACGATCAGGGGGAAACGAAAATTCGACGGTCACAGACCGCCGCTACAGTTCGACAGCTGTCACTTCATGCGGTCGAAGGTTTTTTGTAAAAGTTGCAAGTCGGTGGGATTGCCGAGTTTCTCACGAGTCGTGTCGATCCATTTTTTCTCGAGCGCGTTTTTCGTGGGGCGATCGCTTTCGTAGAAGACGCCGAAGACGCCGGGAAACGGCAGCTGCGCCAGCTTGTAGGCAGCGAGTTCGTCGGTGACGTCGTGGCGGAGTTCGTCCTCGGGGGTGTTGTCGTATTTTTTTTCGTCAATTAACGAGAAGGCGCCGCCTTTGCGCGGGTTCGCCGGGTCGAAGGCGCCGGGGAAAAATTCGACGCATTCACTGAGGCATTCGATGACGGAGAAGCCCTGATGATCCATCGCGCGCTCGATCATCTGGATCATGTGGTTGACCTGCGTGGCGTGCGTGCGTGCGACGAAGCTGGCCCCGGCACTGATGAGTTGTTTCATTGGGTTGACAGGCTGGTCGATCGCGCCGGTCGGGTCGGTCTTCGATTTGAAACCAATCGGCGACGTGGGCGAGGTCTGCTTCTTCGTTAGGCCATAGACGAAGTTGTCCATGATGAAATAGGTCAGGTTGACGTTCTTGCGCGCGCCGTGATTGAGATGGTTGCCGCCGATGGAGAAGCCGTCGCCGTCGCCGCCAAAGAGAAAGACGTGCAGGTCGGGCCGGGCCAGGCTAATGCCGGAGGCGAGCGGGACGGCGCGACCGTGAATGAAATGCGCGCCGTAGCCGTTGACGAAATACGGGAAGCGCGAGGAACAACCGATCCCGGCCAGGGTGACGATCTTCTCGTGATCGAGCTGCCGTTTCTCGATGACTTTGTAATAAGAGGCGAGCACGGCGAAGTCGCCGCAGCCGGGACACCAGGTGGGGTGATCGGCGGTGATGGCTTTCTTGGTGAGCTTTTCGCGTGGCGACTCGGCGAGAGCGGTGGCGGTGGTGGAACCGTTGGTGGGTGTGTTTTCGGTGCTCATAAAAATTGAGGGTGGATAAGAGGAAAACGCCCAACGCCCAACGCCGAACGCCCAATGTTGAATTCAGAAGGGGAACGAAGGTCTCGCTGCGTCTGACACAGACGCCCTACAATTGCCTTATTCGATATTCGGCGTTGGACGTTGGGCGTTCGGTGTTTTCTTCTCATCATTAGCCGACTCCTTGCGGGACGACTTCTTTCAAGGACTTCACATTCTCGGGTGCGGTGCCAGTGTGAACGATGGCGAGGCCTTCGCGCGGAATTTTCCGGGCGGCAAAGGAGCGCCCTTCGAAAACGCGTTCGAGAATTTCTTTCACGCGGAAGGTGAGACCGTCAGTCTTGGTGGCGCTTTCGATTTTCGGTTCGCAGAAACGGGCGCGCAGAATGGTAGCAAGCTGGCCGAAACCGTAGATGCCCTGGTCGTTCATTTCGACGACAACGATACGTTTGAACCTGGCGAAGATTTTTTCGAGGCCGTTCGGCAATGGGTGGACGTGCCGCAGATGCAGCGCGCCAGCTTTCTCGCCATTTTCGCGCGCAAGTTTCACCGCATCGTGGATTGGCCCGTAAGTGGAACCCCAGCCGACGAGGAGCGTGCCACCATCCTGATCGCCATAGATCTCGGGCACCGGGATTTCCTCGGCGAGCTGGCGCAATTTGTTGCGGCGTTTCGCCGTCATGGCCATGTGCAACTTCGGGCTGCCGGTGGGATGGCCCATCTCATCGTGCTCGAGTCCGGAGACGAGCGGATATTTTCCGTCGAGCATGCGCGCGCCGGGCGGAACATGTTGCGTGATCTGATCGACCGCATACGGCTTGAAGCCGACCGGGCGCGGCGTGAGATCGAGCGTCGGGTCGATCATCAAATCCTTCAGCTCCGGTTCGTCGAAGGCCTCGATGCGCGTCGCCAGCGAGGTGTCGCTCAAAATAAAAACCGGCGTGCTGTATTTGCGCGCGATGCGGGCCGCTTCGATCGCGATGTAGAAACAATCTTCCACCGTTGATGCGGCCAGGACGACACGCGGGCTGTCGCCGTGCCCGCCGAAAATGGCTTGAAAGAGATCGCTCTGCTCGACGTTCGTGGGCAGACCCGTGCTCGGTCCACCGCGCTGCACGTTGATAATGATGAGCGGCATCTCCGACATGGAAGCCCAACCGATCGCTTCGGTTTTGAGCGAAATGCCGGGACCGGCACTGCCGGTGACAGCGAGATAACCGGAGAAAGAGAAACCGAGCGCCAACGAGACGGCACCGAGTTCGTCCTCGGCCTGCACAAAGAGCCCGCCGTATTTCGGGAGCTCGCTCCGCAATATTTCCATGACGGACGACCATGGCGTAATGGGATAACCGGCGCCGAAGCGCACGCCTGCGGCGATCAACCCGTAGGCGAGCGCCTGGTTGCCGTCCATCGTGATCTGCGCGCGCTCGCCCTCTTTGGGAACGTGCGGCTCAAAACGATACTGCTTCGTCAGGACATTGCCGACGGGGTAGCCGTAGCCGGCCTGGAAAGCCATCAACGCGGTGTTGACGATGCTCTCGTCTTTGCCCGCGAATTTTTCCGTGATGAGGGCTTTCAGTTTGTCGACATCGAGATGGAAAATTTTCGCGATCAGACCAAGGATGAAAATGTTTTTGCCTTTGTCCTTCGCGGTTCCGCCGAGCGCTTCGACGGTCAATCCCGTGATCGGCACGCCGACGTAAACGAAACGTTTGTCGTCGAGGTCGGGCGCGACGTTGTCGGAATCGTAAAGGAGCACGCCGCCTTCTTTTAAACAGCCGATGTGGTCCTGGTAACTGTGTTGATAAAACGCGACGAGGAAGTCAGCTTCGTCGCCGGCGGAGAGGACTTCGCCGGTGCCCATCCGGACTTGGAAGATGGACGGTCCGCCGGAGATGGTGGCGGGAATCGTCATGTAGGTCATGACGTCTTGAGCGCTGCGCCCAGCGAGGCGCGCGAGGAAAGCGCCGGCGCTTTGAATGCCGTCCTGCGAATCTCCCGCGAGGCGAATTACGGCGTCGTTGATATTTTCCGGCCGGAGATCGGCCCGGTCGGACGCGGGGCCGGTTGAAGGAGCAGTCGCGATAGATCCGCGCGGCGCGGTGGGATCGTCCTTGCTGTTGGGGGCGTCGGTTTCTACTGAGGTTGAGGTTTCGTTCACGCGGTAAGCACACTATCAAAAGAGCGGCACGAATCCACCGGCAATGTGGAAGAAAATAGAAACTGAAATTTGGGCGCAGAAAGCGGGCGAGAAGCGGAGGTTCCGCCTCCGCCATCCTCCTACGCAACGCTTCGGCGTGACAAGAGGCTACGGTGGACATGCGCAAATAAATTCGTCTCGACCGTCGCATTGGAGTTGGCGCACCATGCGGTAGAACGACGGCGGACATACAGATTACCAAACAAGAAAGGAAGCTGGTATGGCAGAAGAAAAGAGAGGGCAAAAATGGGAAGCCCCGGGGAAGCCTGAAGGGGAAGGCGGAATGAGCACTCCCGAATCGTCAGAGCAGAAAACCGGAGAGGTGGCGGGACGAGGAAAAAGCGACCAGATAATATGTTACAATTGTGGATCCGGCTTCTCGATGCCGAACAGCTGGACATGGTTCACCTGTTGGAAGTGCGGCGCTTTGAATTATAACCCGACGAATAGCCTGGCTTAGGCAAAGAGTCAGAGGTCGGTGTTCGCGGTCGGCGGTCATAGACCGCCGCTACAGGAAGAAAAAAACAGACGGAGACGACGGTCACAGACCCCCGCTGCAGGGGGGAAAGAACAGTTCGGAGACGACGGTCATAGACCGCCGCTACAGGAAAGATAATCGAAGTTTTCACGGCTAATACTTGCGAAACCGTAAGATTCGCGAAGAGTACGACTCGGCCTTCTTCAAATGAAACCAAACGCCATTGTCGTCGATCGGGTCATCACCGATTCCAAACTGTTTGCTCACACGCGCATGGACATCATTCCGGTCGCGGCGGCATTGCTGCACTGCGCTTATTTCTTCGGGATGTTTTTCCTTTTCCCGCACGCGCCGCTTTGGGTGATGCTCATTCTGGGGTTCATCTATTCGGTCAGCATCTCCTGGAACATCAACGGCATTTCGCACAACTTCATTCACAATCCGTACTTTCGGGCGCCGCTGTTGAATCGCCTTTTCAGCATTCTGGAATCAGTCACGGTCGGGTTCAGCCAGATATTTTACGAGTGCATCCACATGCAGCATCACAAGGGAAACGCCGATCGGCCTAACGATGAAGGCGAGACGATCGATTGGATTTCGATCTATAAACACGGCGACGAAGGCGAGGCCGAACATCCGCTGAAATACACGTTCCTGAGTTTCTTTCGCGAAGATCCGATCACGGTCTTCAAGGAACTGAAACGCAAGGATCCACGGGAAGCGTTCTGGGGCGTGCTCGAGCTGACACTTTTTGTCGGGACGTTCGTGACCCTCGGCATTCTGAACTGGCACTACATTTGTTTTCTGCTGCCGTTTTATTATTTCGGCCACAGCCTCTCCTATTTGAATGGCTACTATCGCCACTTCGGCGGGAATCCGGACGAGCCGCTCGCCTGGGGCGTGAGCAGTTACGACAAGATGTACAATTGGATTTGGTTTTTTAACGGCTACCACGCCGAGCATCATTTCCGGCCGAAGGTCCATTGGACGCGAATGCAGGCATTCCGCGATCAGATCGTGGATCTACAGCGCGCCGCTGGTGTGCGCGTGATCAAGCCGCCGCACGCGCTCGGTTTTCTCGATCCGGATCTCCCGTCGCACAGCGGCTCGGGCTCGCCGCGCACTGAATCGCAAACGGTGTAGGGACTGTTGGCGGCAGGCCGCTTACGGTTTCGCGGGAGCGACAGTGGGTGCAGCGTAGTGCTCCGGCACGTCGCCGGCGCCATTGGCATTGACGATGTGGAGGGTCCCCGTCACTCGATCCATCCTGGTCACGGTGCCGTCAGCGCCGACATGCAATTCGTAGCGAACAAATGGGGGCGACGCGCTCCTGGTTATTTCGTTCCAGCGCGCGCCGGCGAGAAACGCGAGCACGATCATGAGCGCGCCGAGCATGCCGGCACCAATAGCTTTCACGATTTCAATCTTACCGGCGGCTCACGATGCGCCACAAGTGCAAATGAGGCGCGCCGGGGTGATTCCAATTAGGACGATTACCCTGCACAATTATTTTTACTCTCGTTCATAAATAGTCTTTGCGTCGGCCCGTGCTTCCTTCTAAGATCGGGGCCGATTGCCATAGCAATCCGACCGGCGAATTCCCCCGTTTGGGTCGTTACCGAGAGAGAAAATATTTAATGAAAAGAAACGTGCTCTGCCTTCTCACCATCAGTCTTGCCGTTGCGGGAACGCTCCTCGCGGAGCCGGCGGCAAAAATGAGGTCCAAACACAGCTCGACCAAGACCCAAAAAAGTGGAGGCCAAAATACAACTCCCAATGCAGTGACGGAGTCGGCCAATGGCTGGACTTTTGTAAAGGGCGAATGGGTGCATCCCGATGGGTATAAATTTGTGAACGGCAAGATCCTTCGGACGACTGCGAAGACCGGAAAGTCATTTCCAAAACCACCCGGAAAACTCGCGCTGGAAAACCCGCAAAAGCTGAGTCAGCCGACGACGAACTCGGCCCGGACGAATTCCCCGACAAACAACACACAGTCAGCGCCCCAGAACCCGACGGAAGCGCGGGAGAAAAATCTGACGCCCACTGCCGCGCCGCAAACCGGCACGCATCTGTAGAGCACGAACGCCCTCCATAGGACGGCGGCTACAGGAGCGGTCTCGCGAGTTCTCAGCGAGTGCGAGACGGTCAGCATTGACTCTATCGCGAGCAAACCCTACATGATCGCCGGGTGAGTTCCGGCGCTTCACTTCCAGGCACTAAATCGATTTCGCCGCTCACGGCCACGTGCATCGTCGTGGCCAACATGATCGGCACCGGCATTTTCACCAGCCTCGGGTTTCAAGTGGGCGGATTGCCGAGCGGGTTCGCGATCATGGCGCTGTGGGCGACGGGCGGTCTTTGCGCAATGTGCGGAGCGCTCTCCTACGCGGAACTCGGAGCCGCTTTGCCGCGTTCGGGCGGCGAATATCATTTTCTGCGCGAGATTTATCATCCGGCTGTCGGTTTTCTCGCGGGCTGGATTTCCGCGACGGTCGGGTTCGCGGCGCCGGTCGCGATCGCGGCAATTGCCTTCGGCGATTACTTCGTCAAAGTCGTGCCGGGTGCGAACCCGTTTTTTCTTTCGCTTGCCGTGGTCACGATCTGCACGCTCGTTTTGTTGCGCGACCTGAAGTTGGGAAGCGCATTTCAGAACGGGTCGACGATTCTAAAAGTCGGGCTGATTCTGGTGATCGTCGCGGCGGGCTTTTATGTGAAGTCGACGCAACCGGTCTCGTTTCTGCCAGCTAAAGGCGATGGCACGCTGATCGTCAGCACACCTTTCGCGCTCAGCCTTTACTTCGTCATGTATGCCTACTCGGGCTGGAACGCTTCCACCTATATCGCGGGCGAGCTACGCAATCCGTCCCGGACGATTCCGCTTTCCGTCGGTCTGGGGACGCTGCTCGTCATGGTCCTCTACCTTGCGACGAATGCTGTTTTTCTGCGCTCGACGCCGACGGGCGAGATGAAAGACAAAACCGAAGTGGCGCTAATCGCCGGCCAACACATCTTCGGTTCGGCAGGCGGGAAGGTAGTAGCGCTGTTCATCTGCCTCGGACTCATCTCCACGGTCAGCGCAATGATGTGGATTGGCCCGCGCATCACCGCGGCGATGGGTGAAGATCTGGGCTTGCTTGCGCCACTGGCTCGCCGCAACGCCCAAGGAATTCCGACCACCGCCATCCTGGCGCAATTCGCGATCGTGATTTTGCTGTTGCTCACGGCGACGTTTCAAACGGCCGTCAATTACATCCAATTCAGCCTGACCCTTTGCTCCGCGCTGACGGTGCTCGGCGTTTTCGTTTTGCGCTGGCGCCGCCCAAATCTTCCGCGGCCTTATCGCACGTGGGGATATCCGGTCACGCCGATAATTTTTCTGGCCATCAGCGGCTGGATGCTCGTTCATATGCTGGCCGAAGCCTCAACCCGCAGACCGTCGCTCTGGGGTCTTGCTACCATGGCGCTGGGCTTGGTGGTATATTTCCTCTCTGCAAAAAAGGCGCAGGCGACCGTCTGATTCCCGTCTATGAAACGCTACGTCTTCCTTTTCTCGCTCGTCCTCGCCGCCTCCGCTTTCGCGCAACGAGCGCCGACTCTCGATGATAGCGCGCACTTTCTCGCCGGTCTCCCGGTCAAAGGCCCGCTGGAACCCCTCACACAAACCGACGTCTGGCGAAACCACGCCGACGCCCTGGATGAGGCGTGGTTCAAGAAGGAATATTTCCAGCTCGGTCGGATCCGCGATTGGATGAACGCCAACGCCGGCGACTACTACACCAGCACGAACACGGCGTATTACATGTTCAGCGGTCCCGATTTTCTCTATGCCCACGTATTTTTTCCAAACGCGAGAACTTACATCCTCGCCGGCTTGGAACCGGTCGGTCAGGTTCCGGATCTTTCACGGGTCCCGCCGGATGTGCTGGCCGGCGAGCTTTCCGCACTTCGCGCCTCGATGCACACGATTTTGCAGACGCATTACTTCATCACGAAAGATATGCGCACCGATCTGGGGCGCACCAACCTTGGCGGCACGCTCCCGATCCTTTATGTTTTCCTCGCGCGCCGCGGTTGCACGGTGCTCGACACGACTTACATCAAGTCGCCAGCGGAAGGTGTGAAAATCAACTTCACGAACGCGGGTCGCACCCAGACCTTATATTATTTCAAGACCGATCTCTCCGGCGGGAAGAGTAACTTTCTCGCCTGGTGCGCGGCGCAGGGTCCCGGGCTCAGCCTGCTCAAGGCCGCTTCCTATCTCATGCATGGCGAAGGCTTCGCCGGTGTGCGCAACTTTCTGCTCGAACACAGCCGCGTTATCATTCAGGACGACTCGGGGATTCCGCTTCGCGCTTTCCCGAAAAATTGGAAGGTCGATTGCTACGGGCGCTATGTGCCGCACGCGGAAATGTTCGGGAAATTTCGGCAGCCGGATCTCGCCGCGATTTACGACAGACAGCCGCCGCCTCCCGAACTCGGATTCGCTTTCGGTTATCATTGGCAGATCGATCGCGGCATCCTGATGATGGCCACACGCAAGTGAAACGCTTTCTCTTCCTCGCGTCGTTTGCCCTTTGCGCTCCGGCGTTTGCCCTGGATCCAACGGCGGATGCCACCGCGAAATTTCTCGCCGGCCTGCCCGTGAGAGGGACCTCGCTGGAAAGCCATGGCTCTGATCCCGGCTGGGCCGCGCATGCCACCGATCTCGATCGCGCGTGGGCGCGGTTGGAAAAACAGCAGCTTTCGAAAATCCGCGCGTGGGCGCCGGAAACGTTGGGCGCAGCTTACGAAGATTTGGGTCCGATGTTTTACATGTTCAGCGGCCCCGACTTTCTCTACGCGAATGCCTTTTTCCCGAACGCGAGCACTTACATTCTCTGTGGGGTCGAGTCGGTCGGTCCCGTGCCGGACATCGACAAAATCCCGCGGTCCATTTTTCCCTCCGCGCTCGCCAATCTCCGGAAGTCGCTCGATTCCGTTTTGAGTTGGAGCTTTTTCATCACGAAAAACATGAAGGTCGATCTGCGACAAATGCAGTTGAGCGGCACGTTGCCGGTCCTCTACGTTTTTCTCGCGCGCGCCGGTTGCACGATCGATTCGGTCACGCCGGGCGCGCTTGATCGCGAGGGCAATTTCGTTCCTGAAGGCAAAGGCACTACGCCGGGCGTGAAGATCGTTTTCCTCAATCCAAGCGGGCGCGAGCAAACGCTCTACTATTTCACGAGCGATCTCGCCGACTGGGCCATCAAAGCGAATCCGGGCTTCGGCAAATTCTGCGAGCAACAAGGCAACGGGGTTACTCTGCTGAAAGCCGCGTCGTACCTCATGCACTCGAATAATTTTTCGATGGTGCGCGGCTTCCTCCTCACGCACGGCAAGGTGATCCTCCAGGACGATTCCGGAATCCCATTCCGTTTTTTTGACCGCAACAAATGGGACATCCAACTATACGGGCGCTATCACGGACCCATCAACCGTTTCAAGCAACATGTGCAGCCGGACCTGGTAAAAGCGGAGGCCGAGAGCAAACCGCCGTCCTTGGAATTCAGCTTCGGCTATCAATGGCAACCAAGCCGCTCTTCGCTCATGGTCGCCAGACCAAAGTAGTTATTTCCCGAGCAGCACTCGCAAAAAGCGCGCGTCCGAAAAGCGGCCGCCTGCACTTTGCCGGACCACCACGAGATTCATCGACGGAATCACGTAAAGACGTTGATAGCCCGAGCCGACGCACGCTACCAGATCGCTCGGTGCGTCCCGGCAAAGGACCGCGCCGCTCCAGTTTTGTCGCTGCCACTTTGGCACCAGCATGTCCTCGAAATCGAACTCGCGCCCGTCCGGCGCCGCCCGGTTATTCCACCAACCGAGCGAGAAAGCGCGATTAGCCGACGATCCGCGCCAGCATTGGCCTAACGAACCGGGTGTAACCACCGGCGCGCCGCCCGCCAGCACCAGTTGTCCCAATCGCGCCCATTCCCGCGCCGTCAAATACCAGCCGGCGGCGAGCAGCGGATTGCCGGCGCTATCCGTGAGGTAACGCTGCGATCCCAGCCCCAGGCGATGGAGAACGCGTCGCTCGAGATAATGCGTCGGCGATTCCCCATGCAGCTTCTCCTTCAACACCTGATGAAAGACCTGGAGCGCACTCGGTCCGTAGATGAAAGCGGAGCCCGGACTCGCGACGATGGGCGCTCCAATCGCTATCCGGTCGCGATCGCCCGGATCGTTGTTGTGCAGGTAGAAGACCGGATCGAGCCCGCAGGAAAAATCGAGCAACTGCCGAATGGTCACGCGCGCCTTGCGCGGATCGTTACGCCAGGCCGGGATCGTGGCCGACACGCGCTCATCCAGATTCAGAAGACCATCCTCCGCCGCCGCGAGCGCGGCCAGCCCCCAAAACGCTTTTGTGCCGCTGTAAATTTTTCGCGGCTCGCCCGCGTTTTGTTCGAAAACCGTTTGTCCCTGCTGGATCGCGATGAATGACTTCCCGCCCTGACTGGCCGAAAACGCAGCGGCTGCGCGCACCGTAGCCGGAGTGACACCAGTCGACATGACATCAGCGGCAGCCAGGATTAAGACCGAGAGCAGAAAGGCTTTTTTCACGCCGCGCAATTTGCCCATTCGCGGGATGGATTGCCAGCAGAACCGCAGAATCCTTTTCTCTTCCCCTGACGGCCCGACCAAACCCATCAAGCTTCCGCATCGCGTTACAGCGTGAACGCGTCGCTTGGGTAGCGCGCGCGTCTCGCGCGTTGGTCTTGGCGTCCCGCCGAAACAATCTTTCCGAACGACAATGCCGCCTCCCCGCCACCGACAACGGAAGTTCGCGATGACGAGACGTCATCGCCAGCGCGCGAGACGCGCGCGCTACCCATTCAAATCTCGCTCGCCGCGCGCGAGCAATTGCCATCCAAACCGCGACCTATGCTAGATTCCCAAAGTTCCTCCGAACCTGTAACCCGTCCCAATGCCCGGCCTGATTCTTCATACCAGCAACCAGCTCGATCTCCTCGCGGCAAGGCTCGCGGAGGTCGTCTCGGCGCCGCTCCCATCACCTTTCCTGCCCGAGACCGTAGTCGTTCAAAGCCTGGCGAGCCGGCGCTGGCTCTCACTCGAGATCGCCAAACTCCATGGCATATGCGCCAACTACGCTTTCCCATTTCTGGGTGATTTCGTCGCACATCTCGTCGAGCAAGCTTCTCCTTCTCCATTAGAAGAGCCGGCCCAGAAAATATCGACCGACCTTCTCACCTGGAAGATCGATTCCGTTCTGCCGCGGTCCCTCGCGCGAAGAGAATTCGCGCCCGTGGCGAAGTACCTGAGCGACGGCGATCCTCTGAAACAATTCCAGCTCGCGGCCAGACTGGCGAATCTCTTTGACCAGTATCGCGTTTACCGTCCCGAAATGGTTTTCGGTTGGGAGACCACAAAGAAGCCTCGGAGCGGCGACGAGGCATGGCAGGCGGCGTTGTGGCGGGAACTCGGCGAGGCGCCCGGTTTCCATCAGGCTCTCGATCGCCTGCGCGCGCACGGATTTGAAAAAGCTGCGAAGCTCGAGCTGCCACCACGCGTCTCAGTCTTCGCTCCGGCAAGTCTGCCGCCAGCTTACCTCCAGCTCCTCTTCCATCTCGCCCGAATCAGGGATGTCCATCTGTTTCTCCTGCGGCCATCGCGGGAATATCGAGGCAACGATCCGACCGCCAAGCAACGCGCTCGTCTCGGCCTAAGCGCTTCCGACCCGGCAACGGGCAATCCTCTCGTAACTTCCTGGGGAAAAGTCGACACGGACCTGACCGACTTGCTCCTGGAAACAGAAGAGCAACTAGGTCTCCCAGTCACCACCGGGAGCGAGGAGTTTCGGGAGTTCAAGTCCGATAACCTTCTCGGCATCCTTAAGTCCGATATTCTCGCGGCGCATAACCGCGGCGCTGACTCCGCTGATAGGTCTGCCATAGCGCCCCGAGTACAAGTAAGTCCTGGTGATCGATCGATTGTTCTTCACTCCTGTCACTCACCCATGAGGGAAGTCGAAGTCCTATACGACCAGTTACTGGAGTGCTTCGAGACAATGCCCGATCTGCGACCGCGCGACATTCTGGTCATGACGCCGGAGATCGAGAAGTACGCGCCCCTTATCCGCGGCGTCTTTGGTTATCCCGAGACGGACTCAATGCGCATCCCCCACTCTCTCGCTGATCGTCATCCGCGAAGCGAGAGCTTGCCGATCGATACCTTCCTCACTCTCCTTGAGCTACCCGGCAGTCGTTACACCGCCTCGCAAATTTTCGCTCTGCTTGGATCGCGCGCCCTGAGGCGCCGCTTTCATTTCAGCGATGAAGACCTTTCCTTGATCCGCGATTGGATCGAAGAGACCGCGATCCGCTGGGGTGTCGACGCGGCCGATCGAGGCCGACTAGGTCTTCCCGCACTGGATGCCAATACCTGGCGCCATGGACTGAACCGCCTGCTCCTGGGTTACGCCATGGAAGGCCGAGGCAAGCACCTCTTCGAAGGTATCCTGCCCCACGACGAAGTAGAAGGCGATGGCGCCGACGTTCTCGGACGCTTTATCTCCGCGGCCGAAGCTTTGTTTCGGCTAACGGAAGATTTGGAGCATCCCCGCCCCTTGTCCGACTGGGTTGAGCCTTTTCAAAACGTAATCGAACAATTTCTCGATCCCATCGGCGAAGAAGAGCTTCGCGATGTCCGCTTCCTCCGAACAATCATCGATCAATTGCGCACGCTCGCGGATTCCGTCGACACCGGAGCAAAGATCGATTTTCGCGTGGTGCGTTATTACCTGGCCGAGCAACTCGCTACCATGGAACAGCGAGGACAGTTCTTTAAGGGCCACGTAACTTTTTGCGCGCTGAAACCGGTGCGCAGCATTCCGGCTCGCGTGGTCTGCCTTCTCGGAATCAACGATCAAGTTTTCCCGCGTCGGCCGCAGCCGGCGCAATTCGATCTGATGGCACGATCGCCGCGCGCGGGCGATCCGTCTGCCCGGCAGGACGACCGTTACTCCTTCCTTGAAACGCTTCTCTCTGCTCGGGAGAAACTCCTCATCAGTTACGTTGGCCGCTCGGCCATTCACAATAACGAGATCCCGCCTTCCGTGGTGGTGAGCGAGCTTTTCGATTACCTCGATCAGGCGTTCGTCTTTCCTGAAAAGAAATCGGCGCGAGAGTTCGTGCTGAGGAAGCATCCATTGCAAGCGTTTAGCCCGCGCTACTTTTTCGCCAGCGCCGCGGGGAAAGACTTCTTTAGTTATTCACGAGCGAATGCGGAAACCAGTCGAAGCATTTCGGCGAGGCGCGCGACCGAGATGCCTCCGTTCATTACGGATCGCCTGCCCCAAATGGAGGAGTCGAATGGCAGCCTGGAGCTGCGCGAGTTAATCGACTTCTGGAAGAACCCTTCCAAATACTTCGTGAGAAAGCGGCTGGGGCTCTCGCTTTGGGAGAGAGAAGACTGTCTGAGCGATATCGAGCCCTTCGATCTCGACAACCTGGAAAGGTATCGCATCAAGGAGGAGCTGCTGGCGGACGAGCTGGAAACGGGAGAGCTGTTATCCCGCGAAGTATTTCAGGCCCGCGGAATACTGCCGGCGGGAACGATTGGTGAGCTTCACCTTCGTTCCATGAGACGAGAGGTAAAGAAACTGGCCGATGTTGTGCAGAGCCACATCGCGGCGGGAAAAAAAGATGAGCCCGTTGAGGTCGATCTGCAGCTGAAGACGTTCCGCCTTGGCGGCAAGATTCACTCACTCTACGGCGGACAGTGCGTTCATTTTCGAACAGCCAAACTGAATTCAAAGGATCATCTCCGCGCATGGATCGAGCACCTTGCCTTATGTGCGCTGACTGAAGGGGGTAAACCCGAGACGGTGCTGATCGGCCGGGATGCTGTCGTGACCTTCGGGCGCGTCCCCTCCGCTCGCGCTATATTGCAAACACTCTGCGAACTTTTCTCGGAGGGCTTGACCCTGCCACTTCGCTTCTTTCCCTCAAGCGGCAAGGCGTTCGTGGAAGCAGAGCGATCGGGCAAGGGAGACCCATTCAAGAAGGCGAACGACAAATGGCTAGGCCCGTACCCGAAGAAGAACGAAAAGCGCCACGGTGAAAAGGACGATGTTTTCATCGCGCGCTGCTTCGATGGTCCTGATTCTCTCGATGAACGTTTCGTTGAACTGGCTCGACTCATTTTTGGCCCATTGCTTGAACATGCGAAACGGGAGGATCTGTGACGACTCCTTTCGATATCACCAAAGCTCCCCTCGATGCCGGTGTAACTTTGATCGAGGCCAGCGCCGGCACGGGCAAGACCTATTCGATCACCGGTCTGATCCTGCGCCTTATCCTCGAGAAACATCTTCAGATCAGCGACATCCTGGCCGTTACTTTCACGGAAGCGGCAACACAGGAGTTGCGGGACCGCATTCGACGACGCCTGCAATCGGCCCTGGAGGATCTCCACGGCGGCGTCTCGAAGGATGATATTGTCAATGCGTTCCTGCAGAAAGGCGACAAGGCCATCGGCATTCGCCAACTGGATCTGGCCATCCAAAGCTTCGATGAAGCGCAAATCTTCACCATTCACGGGTTCTGTCAGCGGATGCTGAACGATTATGCCTTCGAGAGCGGCACGCGCTTTGACACCACTCTGGTAACCGATCCGAAACCGCTTTTTGAAGAAGTGGCCCGCGATTTCTGGCGTTTGCGTTTCTATGAAGCAAGACCTCTCTTGCCCAAGCTGGCGATGGCTTGGAAGAGAACGTCGGAGAACTGGGTCGAGTTATTGGAAAGAACACGAAGCCATCCAGACCTTGTCATCTTGCCACCTGCTGAAATCGAGTCCTGCGACGACCTCCTGCAAGCCATCGCGCAAGCGTTTGCTGCCTTGGCCAGGGAATGGACCAGCCATCATGGCGGGTTCGAGGCGATCCTGCGGACACATAACGGCCTTTCCCGCGACAAGAGCGACAAGGAGAAGTTCGGGTTTGAGCGAGTTGAAGAGATTATTCCGATGATTGCTGAAGCCTGCACGGACTTCGATACTGCAGCTCCGGAAAGCATTCGCGCACTGGGGGACGTTAGCTCCGAGGCCATTGCCGCGGGAACGAAAAAAACGGGAATTGCGCCAGACCATCGATTCTTCACACTCAGCTCGGCCTTCTGCCGGGCGGTGGAAGCGTTGTTTAATCAACTCACGCACGAATTCCTGGAATTCGCCCAAGCCGAACTGCCGAAGCGGAAAGCGCGAACCAACACGGTCACCTATGACGATCTGATCACCGGCTTGCGTAACGCTCTCAGGCAGGAAGAAGGCAGCACGCTCGCTCGCGCCATTGGTGACAAGTACTCCGCGGCTTTGATCGACGAGTTTCAGGACACCGATCCAGCGCAATACGAAATCTTCCGAACCATCTTCGCTTCGAAGGATCATTGCCTCGTCCTCATCGGTGATCCCAAGCAGGCCATCTATGGCTTCCGCGGAGCCGACGTCTTCACCTACTTCCAGGCAAAAACGATAGCCGATCACACCTTCACCCTGACCACGAACTGGCGCTCGGAAGCACCGCTGCTGGCGGCGATTAATCGCCTATTTCTTCAGACCGAACAGCCCTTCATCTTTCGGGACATTCAGTATCACCAGGTACACACTCCGAAGAAGCCGATGGTTCGTTACCTAACGAACTCTGACGAAGCTGCGGCCGCGTTGCGTTTTCGGCTGGTGACCCCTGCGGAAGGACAGACCAGCTCATCCCCGTTCGAACTTGTCTGCAGATGGGTAGGCGACGATATCGCCGCGTTGGCGACATCCGGCGCACAATTGGGAGAGGGTCCCCTTCGCTACCGCGACATGGCTATTCTCGTTCGCAAACATAATCAGGCGGAGATGCTCCAGACCGTGCTCCGCGAACGAGGCATCCGAAGCGTGGTGCAGAGTGATAGAAGCGTCTTTGCCTCCGAGGAAGCACGCGAATTGCAACAGTTCCTCCAGGGCGTGATCGATCCGCGGCGCGATAGCCTGCTCAAAGCGGCCCTGGCCACGACCCTGATCGGTTTCGACGCGAAGAGGCTCTTCGCGCTCGAACGGGACGATCCGGGACGGCAGGCCTGGCTCGATCGCTTCACCGATTGGAAACTAAGGTGGAGTGACGGCTGCTTTACCGCGATGTTCCGCCAGTTGCTCGTTACCCAGGAGGTGCGGGCGCGTCTGGTTCAATTGCCGGCGGGCGAACGGCGCCTAACAAATTTTCTGCATCTCGCAGAGCTCCTGCACGAAGCCGAAAGCACAATGAGTCTGGCACCGGATGCAGTCTGTTCGTGGTTACGCGAACAGCGCGAGAGCGAGAGGGTTTCGGAAGATCGCTTCCAATTGCGACTGGAGAGTGACGCTGACGCGGTGCAGATCGTCACCATCCACAAGAGCAAAGGCCTGGAATACCCGATTGTTTTTTGTCCCTTCCTTTGGACCGACGCAGAGTTCTCGGGTCACACGGAACTGTTGTTTCACGATCGCGAGGATCGGGAGAAACGTCTAACCTTTGATCTGCGTGGGAAAAAAGCTGGCGCCCAGCAACACCAGGATTGGCAAAGCGAGGAGGTGCGAGCCGAGGAATTGCGCCTTCTCTACGTCGCTCTCACCCGGGCGATGAACCGCTGCTATATCTACCTGCCAGAGGAAAAGACCGACAAATCGCCGCTCGCCCATCTCTTTGCGTCGTCCAAAAAGGACTCTCTGTTCGCTCAGGTCACCGCGTTTGCCCAATCTTCCAAGGGTTGCGCCTCCGCATCTTCGGAGCCGGGAGAACCGAGCCGCGTTCAGGACGAAACACCCCTGACCACAATGCTTCAGTCTCGCCCCTTTAACGGAAGGATTTCGAGCGTTGCCATGACCGCCAGTTTTAGCGGCCTCAACATCGCTGCAATAGAGTTAGAGGAAGACAACTCTGTTCGCGGGGATCCAGCCAACACGGTAATCGAACCTGAAAGCGCCAAAATCGATCTCTCGATCTTCACTTTTGATCGCGGCCGCCGGACCGGAGATTTCTTTCACGACGTGCTTGAATACATGGACTTTCAGGACTTGGACGACTTTCCCACACTGGTTGACAGTAAGCTTCGAACCTATGGGTTCTCCCAGACTCTACACGGGCCGGCTATCAACCAAATCCTGCGGCAACTCATGAATGTGGAGCTTGAGCCCGGCATGAGATTGGCAGATATCCCAAAGCATGAGCGGCTTTCGGAGGTCGAGTTTACTTATCCTCTGGCACACCTAACGCCCGCGACTTTGGCAAAGGTAATCGATGAGTGCGCGAACCTGGCCGGCGACATTCGAACACGGATGGGAAACCTTAGCTTCGATCCGGTCGAGGGCTTCATGCGTGGCATTATCGACCTGCTCTTTCGGTTCAAGGATCGTTACTACCTGATCGATTGGAAATCGAACTGGCTCGGTAGCCGGCCGGTCGATTATGGGCCGGAAGGTATGGAGCGAGTCATGCTCGAACACAACTACTACCTTCAATACCATCTCTACACGCTCGCGGCGCATTTGTTTCTCGAGCGGCGCTTGCCCGGCTATGACTATCAAACTCATTTCGGCGGCGTTTATTACATCTTTCTGCGCGGGATCGACCCAAAGGATCCGTCCCGGGGAATTTTTCAGGATCGCCCGCCAGTGGAAACGGTTAAGGCCCTGAGAGAGCTGGTTCCATGATGAGTTTCTCGTCGCTCCTACCGTCGATTGAATTCGCTGAGCTTGATCGGCACTTCGCCGAGTTCATTGGCCGCTTTGGTGGCGACCGTAAACTGATGCCAGTCGCTGCGGCCATGCTTAGCCGAATCACCAGGGAAGGAAATATTTGCCTCCCACTAGCGATGGCTCCTAAGCGCTTAGAGGAAGCGAAAGAGGTAGCGGAAGAGTTTGTGTGGCCGACGGTAACTGAGTGGCGTTCAATCCTGGCCAACTCGAAAGCGGTTGGCGGACCCGATGAGCAGACACCGTTGGTCGTCGATGAGTCGCATCGCTTGTATCTGCGCCGCTACTGGAACTATCAAAAGCATCTGGCTGTTGCGCTCTGCGAAAAAGCGGCGAAGTCACGCAAGACGACTGGCAGCCGCGGCGGTACTCAAGCCGATGCAATCGAAGCCGCGGTGGAGAATGAGCTTACCATTATTTCAGGGGGACCGGGGACAGGCAAAACGAGCACGGTTTTAGACATCCTTGACCGGCTCCTTCAAGCTCCTGGTAATGAACGCCTCCGGGTGGCGCTGGCCGCGCCTACCGGCAAGGCAGCGGCACGGTTGGAAGAAACGCTCCGGATAGGTTTGGAGAAGCTTGATTGTCCCAAAGTTGTAAAGGCGCGCATACCGGTTAGTGCTTCAACTATTCATCGGCTCCTTGGAGTAAGAGGCAACTCGATCTACTTTCGGCACGACCGGCAGAATCCGCTGCCGATCGATCTGCTGGTGATTGACGAAGCTTCCATGGTGGCGCTCCCTCTTCTTTCCAAGCTTTTCGACGCACTGCCTGAACGTTGTCGCGTTGTTCTACTGGGCGACCGCGATCAACTGGCTTCAGTGGAACCTGGCGCGGTGCTGGCAGACATCGTGGACGCCGCTACTTCGCCCAAAAGCCCGCTTCATCATGCGGTGGTAACGTTGGAGAAGAATTACCGGTTCAGCGAGCTGAGTGGCATTCATCATCTTTGCGTGGCCGTGCGACAGGGCGATCCGGAGAAGGCTGTCCACATCTTGCGCGACAAACACCACCCGGACCTGGTCTCGACCGAGCTTCACGGACATTACTCGGTGGCAGGGAAATTCTCCGAAGCTATCCTGGCGGGCTTTTCCGCCTTTGCTCGCGAGAAAGAGCCGGTAGCCGCCCTTACTCAGCTAAAGACCTTTCGTGTCTTATCCGCTCTTCGGCGCGGTCCTTTCGGAGTCGAGCGGCTAAATCAGGATATTGAAAAGATTTTACGAAATGCTGAGCTGCTTCCACCGAAGGCCACCTCGAGTTACGCGGGGAAACCAATCCTGATCACGCAGAACGACTATCAGCTCCAGCTTTACAATGGCGACGTCGGTATTCTGCTTCCCGACCAAGCGGAGAAGGAAAATCCGGAGCAGCTTTGGGCTTGGTTTATGGGGAAGGAGAATGCGCTGCGCCGGTTCGCTCCCGCCCGCTTGCCGCAACATGAGGCGGCCTACGCCATGACGGTTCATAAGAGCCAGGGCTCCGAGTTCGATCGGGTCCTGTTCATCCTTCCCGACCGGGACGCTCCCATTCTGAGCCGGGAACTGATCTATACCGGTTTGACTCGAGCGCGTTCCGAAGTCGAGGTCTGGTGGAATGAACCGGTCTTTACCGTTGCGGTGGCGCGGCGCGCGGAACGGCATTCGGGGCTGCGCGGCCTGCTCGCACCGCAAAGCGCGACGGCGGAACGGCGTCCGCCCGAGCAGTTGCAGCTCTTCCGCGAGGAGAATTGAGCGCCGGCCGAGGGCCGCCGCGATGGGATTTTCAAACGCTTGACAGCCGAGCGCGGCGTCCTCATAACTGCGCATTATGAATCCAAAACTTCTTCTCACCGCGGTCACCGCGCTGATGTTCGCGAGCGCTTCTGCGTATGCCGCCGAGGACACCGCAATCTTGAACACGCTTGGGTATACAACCGGCCAATCCGTCCTTCTCACGCACATGGCGGTCGGGACGCTGGCCGACGCCTTCGTGGCCAAGACGTATAAATCCGGCGAAGCAACCAATTTCGTCGCTACCTACATCAACATCACCCAGGGAATGAAAGATCAAATGGGCAAGCTCCTCGATGCTGATGTGCTGACCAAGAACGACACGCAGTTTGTTCGCAATACGGTCGAAGTTCTGGACCTCGTCCTGGACGAAGCGCGCGCTTTGAAGGCGTTCGTCAAGAGCGGGGATGACTCAGACGCTCAGAGCTATGATAAGGCGCGCAAAAAAGCTCTGAGAGAGATCAAGAGCCTGTTAGGCATGAAGGACTAATCCGGCCAGGCGCCGGCTATCCGAGCGGATGCCAAGTCTTCATACTCCTGAGGGCGCACACTACCTACTCCAGGTCTTTGCCTCGGCCTTTCTCGCCATCCTCTTTCTCCAGTCAGGAATCGACAAGGTGGTGGATCGCCAAGGCAACCTCGATTGGTTGAAAGGACATTTCGCGAAGAGTCTCCTGGCTGGAAGTGTGGTCGCGATGGTTACCTCGATTACGATCCTTGAGCTTCTGGCGGGAACTCTGAGCGCGGTCGGCTGCGCCCTGATAGCTATTAGGCATGATACTACCCTCGCCTTCTACGGCGCCGTGATTTCCGCGATCTCCCTCATTGCGCTCTTCTTCGGCCAGCGAATAGCCAAGGACTACGCCGGTGCGGCGGTCCTCGTTCCCTACTTCCTGCTGGCGCTCAGCGCGATCTATTTGCTCGCGGCGCGCTGAGACATTCGCGACCTCTGGGCGGTTGCAGTGTAGCCGCTTCGCTATGCGAAGCGCCGGGTTGGCGCAAAGCCTTATCTGCCTCGATGCGTATTCCCACGCTTCGCATAGCGAAGCGGCTACAGTGCAGCGACAGCGCGAAGTCAGCCGATAAAATCAGCTATCGGCTGGGTCTGCAATCTTCCTGACACGGAAGCCGGCCTTTTCGATCAGGCGGGGAATATTCTGAATAGTGTCGCGGTCCTTTTGTTTCTCCACTTCGGAAAGTTCATCCCAAGGCACCAGCAACGGGTTTAGCTTGCGCAGGTTATCGCGCACGGGTGCGTAGTTCCAGCCGTGCCGGATACGGTCCTTCATCCAGCGATCGTGCTCGCGAATCGCCGCCTCTTCGATTTGAGCGTCGGTTTTCTCTATGGCCGAGGCGGGAAGACCGTGACCAGGCGCAAGGTCGTAGCCAAGTTGGCGGAGTTTGTTAGGTATATCCGCTACTTGCGCGCGGTTCGCATCTTTAAGGTCCTCGGGTAGTTCCGCCCAAGGACGGATCGAGCTATTGGTCTGCGGCGTCTCACCTCGGGCGCGAGCTTCCACTAGATACAGTTCGTGCGCCGCTTCCGCCAGCTCTTCAATGGCGAACACACGCTTCGGTAACACTCGATAAATGCGAAAGCGCCCAGGATAACCTTTGGCGAGATTCATGCTGCCGGCATAGTCGCAAACAAACCGGGCGCTGCCGGCAGCACTATCGCCCCCGGCATTGCGGCGATCGATTTCAGAGGCCAGCTCTGCCAACGCGGCAAACTCTTCACTGGTGAATACTTCTCCCGCCTTAGTCACGGGTTCGATCCTCGCCGCGCGGCTTACGTGCGAGCCGGTGAACCCTAGCTGCCGCACGACCGGGTTGTAATGCATGAAGACCGGCCCCGTGTGCAACGCCGTGCGAATACTTAGAGGATGCTTCACCGGTTCGCCTTGGCCGGCAACTTGTTCTTCCCAGTATAATCCCTTCCTTAGCCAGTCGCCCTCTCCTTCTTTGATCATGTTCGTTAGTTCCAACGCGAAGGAGCCGGCGTCCTGCGCGAAATCGAAGACGGCATAGATAGCGTCGCCCCAAGTATTGATATGGAGCGGAGCATACTTACTATCCGACGCCAACTGAGATACCCGAGTCAAAAATGTTTCCACGAATTCGGGGATGACATGCTCGGTTAGTTTGCTGTAACCAACGATGTCGGCGAAGAGCATGGTCTTGACTTCCTGATGCATGATCGCGCGCTCGGACCTATCGTCGCGCCGGTGGGTTGTAGTTCTGGTCCCGGCACCGTTTGCCAGCGGCAAGTCGAGGACGATCGATGGCTGTTGAAGCTGGTCGCGCCAAAAGGAGAGGAAGGACTCAGTGCCACCAGCGCCCCGGCCGGGCTCGCCATCCCAAAGGACCATCGGCTGCACATCGAGCCGGGAAGCACGGGCAGTGTTGAGGGCGATACCGGCCGTTACTTCCATTAAATATTCCCAGCCCACCGAGCTGCCAGGCTCGTAAACTTGTCCTATGGCGCGCACCGTCGCGGCTTCTTCCATGGCCCGGTCGAACAAAGGTTGCCACAAGGGAGTTTGGCCGGCTCGGTCGAAAGGTTCCACGCTGGTCCGGCGAAATTCATTCTGAGACCAGGGCAGAATGATGTGGACTTCCCCTTTTCGCTCACGCAACGCTTCGATGAAAAGCAAGTCAGCGCCTGCCGAGGCACTCACGAGCCCCACTCGAGCATCCAGTTGTTCCAACTTGTCTTTGAGTAGCGCGCGCACTGGCTCGATCGACTCGGCCGGAAAACGCTTCGGCGCGTTGGGAGTATTGGGCGTGTCAGGCAAATGGCCGGAAAAAATAATGAGCTGGAGTGGCGGAAAGGCTCCCTTGAAAAAATCGCGTGGTTTGCCCAGCGCCTCGGCCAGGAATTGCGCGTAGTAGCGGGCGTCAGTCAGGTCAGTCGTGGTAACGCCATCCAAGTCTTTGAGCTGACTGTAACTCCCGGCTGCTGCTTCCGTGTCGCCCAGGATGGCATAGGCCGTGGCCCTTGCCCGGGTGCTTCGCATGCGCGGGCCTTCGGTGTCCTCAAGCGTCTTGATTAAGGCAAGGATTTGGCGTGCCTTGTCCTCAGCTTGGGCGCGCATGGGCGAGTCTTCCGCGCCGATGAAGAAGGACGCAACCGCCGTGGAAACCAGAGTATCCAGCCGTTCCGAATCCAACTGCAGCGCGCGCTGATAAAATTCCAGGGCCTCCTCCGCCTTTTGGAGCCGTGTCGCGCGCGCGGTGGCCTGATGGGATTCCTCGCGCGCAATGTGGCCAAGCTGAAGGAGGATATCAGCCTTCAAAGTGCGGCCCAGTTTTGGCTGAAAGGCATCGCGCGCGCATGGTTCCAGCTCGTCATGGGCATCGCGGGTAAACCCGAGGCACATGAGAGCCCTGGCGTAATTCATTCGCACACGGACCAGCTCCGTCCGCTCATCTTCATTCGCGTTCGCCTCGAGTCGAAGCGCCTCGCGCGAAGCGTCGCAGACAAGCAGGAACTCCTCTTTTTTCAAGGCGCGCTCGGTGAAAAGGCGGGCCAGCGAAAGGTTGCCCTGCATCCAGGCGATGTGAAGGGCGGAGCCGCGTGGCGCCTCACCGCCTTTGCCCTTCGCGACGCCGGCCACGGGCTGACGCTGGTCCCAAATGGAGTAAAGTTCGCGCAGAGTGACTCCGCCCGACCTAAGGGCGTCTTCGATATCAGCTACGTTTTGGAAACTCATTGAAGGTTAATGACGATGGCCGGATTACATTATCGCTTCTAGCCAAACTCGACAGCAGCTAAGCAATGGGAACAGGCAGCGTCCAGTCATTTCCCGGACGCGGGTCTGCGCTGAGAAGAACGGCCTGAGGACAGGCCGTCTCCACAAGACGCTCGCGAATCACCTTCTCGGTGCGCAAGTGGGTCAGGGCAGCGCACGCGTCTCGTGTGTTGGTTGGAAAGCCCGGCCTCGCGCTGGCGCGCTGCGTTACGGCGGCGTCTCACCGAAACAATCTTTTCTGACGAAATGAGAAGTCCGCAAAAAGTTCAGGATGGCGAGACGCCTTCCTCAACACGCGAGACGCGTGCGCTACCCAGACTTGCAAGAACGCCAACGTCGATTGCACCTTTCACCTCTGAGCTGTCACCCCAAAGGAAGAGTCCATTCTCATTCCCATACCATGTGTCTCTCACGCGGCTGACTTTGAAGTGAGCGTGGTGATCTACCAAGAATATACGAACACCTTGACGGATTTGTTACCTAACACCAGCCTTTTGGCCTATTTCGGAGGCGGAAGGGATAGATCCTGCAACGTCAGGGGATTCACTTGCGCGCGGAGCAAACCAGGTATGCCAGCCTTCTTTTAATTCCAGCCAGCCCCAGCCTAGCATTGCTTTTACCAGGAGTCCTACGTCGGTCGGCTTGAGGGTGAAACCGGGGATAAGGTAGCGATGACCGCCGTTCTTCTTGCCGAGCAGGTTCAGGCGGCGGCGGCGGCGAGCGATCCGGACGAAGCGGCGGTTGTAACAGCGGATCAGGTGGAAGAAGGGACGGGAGTCGGAGTCGGAAAAGGGAGGCACGAGCAACGCTTTTAGTCCCATCTTGAAGGGCTGGGAGGCGATGCCGAGGTAGTAGAAGCCAAGGTCTAGGGTGAAAGCGAGACTCATCAGGTCGAACTCGCCCATATATTCGTACTTGTCCTGATAGACGGCTTCAAACCAGCAGCGATGGCTCCGGACGAAATCGCGATTGTGGCTCTCGATCCGCTCGGGCATCGGTTCGCCGCGCCGTTGCGCCGAGATCAACTCGGCGGCGCGCGTGGCGGTGAAGGAAATCCAATCCATGCCCGGGCTGTAGAATGGATCCATGAAGGCAGCGGCGTCGCCGACCAGAACGAAACCGTCGCCGGCAAACGTGGTGCTGTAGTAAGCAAGGTTCCGGCGCCAATGGACATCGTTCTCGTCGAAGACGGCATCGGCCAGCATCTCGCGGCCGACGGGATGTTCCATGAGAAATGTTTTCAAGCGGTCGCCGACTCCGCGGCCATCCTGCGGCCATTCGACGAGTCGCTGATCGAAGACTACTCCGACACTCATGTCGCCGCCTTTGAGCGGAATCCACCAACTCCACCATCCATCGCCGATGACGTGGTTGGTCGCCGTGCCGCGAATGCCATAGACGGCGGCCGCCCATTTCGGAAATTTTTCGGCCAGCTCGCAGCTATCCCAGTCTTTCACGCCTTTCCACCGCGACCAGGCAGCGGCGGTCGGGTGCGCGGTGTTCGATCTCCACCAGCCGTTTTTCCGGGCCAGAATTGCACCGACACCGGAGGCATCAACGATCCAGCGGGTGCGAATGGTGATGGGGCCCTCGCCATTCTTGAGCGTGATGGTTTGTTCGCCACCGCCGGAAAGCTGCACGTCCATGACGCTGGCGGGGCGCAGCAGCTCAGCCCCGGCCGCGCACGCACGGCGGAGCACCTCTTCGTCAAAGGTGGCGCGATCGAGTTGATAGGAAGGCAGCCGGACCTGGTAACGTCCGCCGAGTTCACTCGCTTCCTCGAGGTTTTTGACCTGGTCGTTGGTGAAGTAGAAACGGAGGCCTTGCTTTACTAGCTGGCACTCGTTCAGATATTGGGTCAATCCCAGAATGCGCCCCATGAAGTAGGCGCTCACTTCGACGGTCGCCTCACCCACGCGGCGGGAGAGCTGGGCCGATTTCTCCACGATCAAAAGGCGGATGCCGGGGTTTTGCCGGAGCAGGAGCGTGGCGGTAGCCGCGCCGGATAAAGCGCCGCCGATGATCACTACGTCGTAAGGGCGTTCGTTTGCCATCTCCATCTTTGCTGATGATTCGCTGGACGCGGGCGAAATGCAATCGCCAAGGAGTGGCGATTGGTAGAAAACGACGCTGTTTGTAAACCGCCGTTCCTTGGGAGGGGGAGCTAACTTAGAGCGCTTTGGAGATGCGAAGTGGCTTCGCGGAGTTCGAGGCTTTTTTCCCGGAGGGCGTCTTCCAAGGCGGCGCGTTGCGTATCGAGCTGGATGTGGAGGCGGCGCATCTCGAGGAGATTGGCGATGCGAAGAAGAACCTCGAGCTGATCGAGAGGCTTGAGGAGGAAATCCGTCGCGCCCGCGCCGAGAGCGTTGCGCTTGGTTTGCTCATTTGCGTCGGCCGTCAGCACGATGACCGGCAGGAAAACTTCGTTGCCGGCGGAGCGGAGGGCATGAAGGATGGCAAACCCATCGACATGAGGCATCATCAGATCGAGCAGAATGAGGTCCGGTCCGAAAGATTCGCAGGTATCGAGAGCCAGGCGGGAATCGGAGACGGATTTCAAGTGTTTGTAGCCGGCCCCTGTGAGCATGTCCTCGAGGAGCGCCACATTAAGCGGCTCGTCGTCGATGATCAGAATCTTCATCTTGGGAAAGGTTCGGACGTCGCCTGTCCAGGTGTTTGGCTTGCCGGTTTCGGGGGTGGTCATATTCGTAAAGGTATTTGATTAGTTAGGCTGCACACTCTTCGGTAAGGCGGGGAGAAGATGTTTCCTCGATAACTCGAAAGAAATCCTGCATATCGAGCGGTTTGGTCAGATAAGACCGGGCGCCGGCTGCTTTGAGACGTTTGATCTGGCGCGAGGTAGCATCAGCGCTGATCACCACCACGGGTATCGCGCGCGTAGCCTCATTGCGCTGGAGGCGGGAAAGAACTTCCCAGCCAGGTAAGTCGGGCAAATGAAGGTCGAGCAAGATAAGATCGGGTGAGTGCTGCTTTGCCAGCTCCAGACCTAACTGACCTTGCATGGCAGTAATAAGCTTGATCTCAGGCTGGTCGGCCAGCATTTGTTCGATGAGGGTAAGGTTGGAGAGATTGTCCTCGACGTAAAGGATGGTGCGCTGGACGGTATTCGACTTGGAGTCAGACCCGTTGCGTTTAACCGGCGGCAGGTAAGCGAGCGGCGATTGGGCGCAGGCCAGCTCGACCCAAAAGGTGCTGCCACGGCCGATAGTAGTGTTAACGCCGATGGAGCCGTTCATCGCGTGCATAAGACGCTGGCAAAGCGCCAATCCCAGGCCCGTGCCTTCCACCGCTGTTTGCTCGGCGCCCAGGCGATCGAAAGGAGTAAACAACCGGGCGAGCTTGTTCGCGGAGATCCCTGCCCCGGTGTCCGTAACAACGACACGCATTATACCAGCTCCAGCCGAGTCGGCGGAGAGTGTCACCTTCCCCTCGGGAAGTGTATACTTAACCGCATTGGTTAGCAGGTTAAGCAACACTTGTTTAAGGCGCTGCCGATCGGCCATGACATAAACGCTTTGATCCAGCGGCGCCGAAGTGGATAGATCAATACTCCGCTCTTCCGCCAGCGGCCTGATAAGAATTAGCGCTTCCTCTACCGCATCCGCGACGCAGACGGGCTCCAGGGATAACTGCAAGTTACCCGCTTCGATCCGGCTGATGTCCAGCACTTCGTTGATGAGATTGAGCAGGTGACGCCCGGCACTAAGGATGTGATGAACGCGCGTGCGTTGCGCGTCCGTGGGATCATGTCGTTCGATCAACTGGCTGAAGCCGAGAATAGCATTGAGCGGAGTGCGCAGTTCATGACTCATGCGCGAGAGAAATTCGCTCTTGGCCTGGTTGGCGCGGTCAGCTTCCGCCTTGGCCTCACGAAGCGCCTTCTCGATCCGGGCGCGCTCGGTAATATCGTGCGCGACGCAGAAGAGGATCTTGTCGGTCTCCGACCAGGAGGCGGACCAAAGCATATCGACGAAGGTTCCGTCCTTGCGCGTGTAACGATTGACGAAATCGGTGATCTTCCCGTCCAGGAGGATTATCTCCGCCACGGTGTTAGTCATTTGCCTGTCTTCGGGGCAAACGAGATCGAGGTAATTGCGTCCGACCAGTTCATCCGGCGTATAACCCCATAACTGCTCGCAGGCCGCGCTGACAGTGAGATAGCGGCCTCGTTCATCCATGGTGCAAATCACGTCCTGGGAGTTATCCATGATGAGTTGATTAGCGTGATGAACGGCTTCCAGCTCGCGCTTACTTTCGCATAGCTCTCGTTCCGCGCGTTTCCGCTCGGAGATGTCCTCGACCATGATCAGAAAAGCACGGGGCTGGCCGTCCACATCTCGCATTAGGCAAGCGGTGCGTGTGATCCAAAGCACCTCACCGTTCTTGTGGACGTAACGTCTCTCGACGGAAGAACGCTGACCTCCGGTCAGTAACTCCTCCGCGTTCTGCCGTCCCTGCGGGATATCTTCGTCGAAGGTAATATCCATCGTGGTCAGCTGGGTCAGCTCGGCCTCGGAATAACCTACCATCTGACAAAGGGTCGTATTTACTTGAGTAAAGCTTTCATCCAGACTTACCACGCCCATGCCGATCGGAGCATCCTCGAAGATCTGGCGAAATCCCTGCTCACTGGCTTCGAGCGCGGCGGTCCGTTCCGCGATCGAACGCATTTCACGAATGCTGCGCAGGCAGGAGATGACGAGGAAGATGTCTTCGAACACCACCCAGCCTGCATGCTCGATCGATCGCAAAGGACTCGCTGAGAGCACGCCGTAGACCGAGTAGGGCCAGTAGATGCCTCGAAGAAAATGGTCGAGCGCCACGACTACCGTGGCCGGGATGAGCACGCGCCAATCACGGTAGAAAGAAAGGATAACCAGCGAGCCGAAAATGTGAAAGTGTGTTTCGATGCGCCCACCGGTCAGCTCAATCAGCAAACCTGACATGAGCATCTGCGCCACCGCGATGACATAACGAGTAGCAGCCGCCCCGGGCCAGACGCGCGTCATCCAAATTGGAAAAATACTTATGGCGCCGCCGAGGAAAATGGCGGCCCAAACATGCGGGTGGACTGCGCTCGATGGGCCAAACCAGGTGTGGGGCGAAACAAAGAGCGCGATGAGAATCCCAGCGAGCCACTGGAAGAACATCAGCCGGGCGAACAATCGGTCCGTCTGCCGATAGATCAGTTGCTGATGCTGCTCGTAGAGCTCATCCGCGCGCTCGGCCGAATAATTGGCGCCTGTAGCGCCGAAGCTCATTTCAAACATTGGGCGGGCGGCCCCGCTGCGGGGCGGTTAGCGAGCGAACAACCGAAGACCAAGGTCTGGGTCCGGACCGGTGTTTGGTTATTAACGATGGCCACGATCGCGCTTTCGCCGGGGTTATCGCCGGCGTGTCCTCGCAAGGCCGTGATCCCGCCGCTGAAAAGCAAGGCTCCATCCGCGCCAAACAAAAGCGTGTGTCCGGATGTTTCCGCGCCGAAACGCTGCGCCTCGACGCCATCGGGATCGAAAACGACTTTCACTCCGGGAATCGCTTCCGCGTTGCGCCGAAGAGTCGTCGCCTCCCAATCGTTCCCGGTTTCCTTTGGTTTAACAAACAGGACGTAGGCAGTGATTTTGCCCTGAAGCCGCGCCATGATTTGCGCCAGCTCGCCGACGCTTGCCTCCGTGCAGGGACAATGCGGATGCGCCAGCATTACCAGGGTAGGGCGATCGGTGGCCCGCTCGATTTGGGTCGCGGGCCAGGAGGTCGGGAGCGCACCAATACCGCCGGGCCCATTCTCGTAATGGAACAGGGACCGCAAGCCAAAGGCCACCCCTGCGATCCAGGCGATCGCGAACAAAGATGTGGCTAGAATACGTTTGGTAGGTCGGCGCAAGGGTCCCCTGCCTACTTTGATGAGCAGGGCTCATTCCATCTGCTGCGGAAAAACCTTGCTGGGACGAAAGACGGCGACAGCGGTTTGCCGGCGCGCCTTATGCCCGGCGGGCGCGAGTCCTGACCAATCCGAGATCAGGTTTGCGGCGCCGCGCGGACTCCGACAAATGACTGGTTACTTGCTACGCAAGGCACGTTTTTTGGGTCAATCATTTTCTCGGGCCCGGACTCGAAGCTGACCCGCGCCACTGCGGGCAAAAGACCTCTCGCAAATCTTGCGAATCCATCGTAGGAGCAGTCGCCGAATATGTTGAGGAGGCTACAAAATCGGCGCGCTTTTTCCATCGCGATCATCGCCTTGGTCGTGATCGTGGCCACTGCGGTGCCAGGTTATGACTCGGTAGCTCAGCGAATGGACGACGGTTCGCTCCTGCTCTATCCCGAACTGATTCTCAAGGGCTGGCTGCCTTACCGGGACTTTGAGACCTTCTACGGCCCGGCCAACGCTTACTTCCTCGCCGGCATCTATGCGCTTTTTCAGCCGGGAGTGATGATTGAACGAACGGTCGGACTCTTCTATCACCTGGCGATCCTTGCAGCGATCTTTTGCCTTGTTCGCCCCCGAGGAATTATTCTCGCCCTTGGCTCCGCTTTCATCGCCCACGTTTTTCTTTTGCCCACAGGCTTGGCGCCGTTCGCCTGGCTTGGGGGTGTGACCTGCGCCCTTTGGTCGCTCTATTTAGCTGCTGCGATGCCGGGCCGCCGCCAGATTTTCTGCGCGGGGCTTCTCGCCGCGCTGGCCTTGCTTTACCGTCCTGATCTTACGCTGGCCGTGATCATATCCGGCGGTCTTCTTCTCTTCTTCCAGCCAGGTAGAATGCGCTGGACCTACCTCATCGGGTTCTGCGCAGGCTTGCTCCCGATGCTTCTCTTGAGCTATGCGGCCGGTTTTCGGAACGTCTTTGACAACCTTTTTCTTTATCCTGTCATAGTTACTAATCCGGGACGGAAACTCCCCTGGTCTTTGCTTCAGCCTTACCTCATCTATTTGTTAGGTCTGCATCTGGCTGCATCCCTGATCAACTTGTGGGCGGGGATACTTGCTCTGCGACAGGACAAAGCCCACTGGTCCAATCGCCTCTTTGCCACTGCCGCCGTTTTTGTCCTGGTCACCAACCATCAGGTTTTACAGCGGATGGATAGCGGCCACGTTACGCTCTGCTGCTTTCTTTCCCTGACCTTGCTTCCGGTTTCTCTTGCGATCATCTCAGATCGATGGATTGCCACGCCGGCTTCGCGCAGCCGCGACCTGCTTTTCGTGGCCGTAACCTTGCTGGTGGTGGCAGGACTCGCGCCGGAGCTGGTTCACCAGGTTCGCCAAACGATTGGACTAGGCGGCCGCTCCAGGAAAGACGACGTGGTTTTTCTCGAACGTAACGGACGCAGCTTTCCGTTGGATTCAATATCACTCGCTCGCGAAACCGGAAATCTGCTCGATAAGATCGCGAGCCTGGCGACCCCGGGCCAGCGGCTCTTTGTCGGTCCGGCCGACTTACGGCGGACTAACTACAACGACACCTTTCTTTACTATCTTCTGCCACAACTAACCCCGGCCACTTACTTTCTGGAGATGAATCCGCTGTCGGCCAACCGGCCGGGTTCGAGGCTGGGCGCCGATCTGCTCTCGGCCGATTGGCTTATCCTCGATCATCAATTGGATGACTGGAATGAACCGAACGACTCGATGCGCTTTGGTCCAGATGACCCAAACCTTGTGGTGCAGTCCAAGTTTGAGCTTCGCGCCAGGCACGGTCCTTACGACCTCTATCGCCGAAAATGACAGGCGTTCTTAAATGCGACCGCCCGCTTCCATACTACCTCGGCAACCGGAAAGAACCAGGCAACCGATAGGTGTGGCCATGGCTCGCTTCCAAGGCCCAGGCCGAGACCTCTTGCTCCCCCGGCGGCAGAAGGTTTCGCGGAAAAGTAAGTGTCCATCCCGTCTCGAGATAGCTTTGGTTCTTATATCTTGTCGTTAGGTCTGGCCGGCGCCCTATTACATCAGACACGGCAAAGGCTTTCCATTCCTGGCCAGTATTATACGCGAGCACCACACAAGCGGGCGGGCCGGCTTCGCCAGGCAGGTAGGACCACCCGGAGGCAACGAGAAAATCTGCGTTTTCAAGCTTCAGGTTCTCGAACATCCCATACTCATCCGTCGCGCGTTTAGGTCGACCTTCCGCGTCGTCGAGCGCAAGCGTTTGCCTTCGTGGCGGGTCCAACAACTTAAGGCGATCGAGCACACCCAGGCATCGCGTCAGGCTGTCGGGATCGTGTCTGATCAGGAGACTGGCGCGATACAACTGATCGAGATCGAGAACTGCGGAAAATTCCAAGGCTCCCTTTCCCCGTTCGCGAAAGCTGCGGTTCAGGCGCAGATAACGGAGTTCGAAAGGAGCATTTATCGTGTATAAGATCAGCAGGCTTCCAACTCCTATGCCCATAAGCACGCGTCTCTTCCCGGACCTCGCTGGCGCCGCTCCTGGGTTAGGAGTTGTAATCGACGCCACCAAACCAATCAAGCTTACGAGCAAAACGAGAGACACGGTGGTGTATCTCGAATCCAAAGCGTGCATCGGCCCCGAGTGTATTCTCGCGACCGATGCCATCGCCGCGCTGGCGATAGTATAGGCGCCTAGCGCCAGCCACGGTGCTGCCTTCCGCAATGCTTCACGACGCGAAACCAACCGGGCGCTGATCCAAAGGTATCCAGCCACAAGAATGCTTCCGAGCATAACAGGAAGGACAAGAGGCTTGCTGTTTGGAATCCGGGCCAGGGGAGCGCCGAGGAACCCAGCGAAGTAGAGCAGGTAATCGAACCACTGGGTGGAGGCAGGAGTCGGCTCGCGAGCTGGGTAACCAGGCAGGTAGGCCAGCATAACCAGGAGAGCTATGGCAATCCATGCGGCCGAAACTGCAAACCTCTCGCGACGGCAAATCAGCACGAGAAAAACGGCCGGCCAGATCAGCAAGCCATTCCCGAAAGAGAAAGTGCCGGCCAGGGCAAAGGCCAGGGCGCCGGCGAAGCGAACGAAGAGCTTCGCCTCCGAAGTAATGCAAACGACAGCTCCCACGATACAAAGATTCGAGAGGAAGACTTGCAGTTGAAAACCCCAGAGCCAATTCTCCGCCTGAATAGGCGAGAAGAGAAATAGGTTAATGAACGCCCAAAGCGCCAGGTGCTTTGTGGTGGATCCGCTAACTGTGCGCCGGATAAGGAGGTAGATGCCGGCGGAAGTAAGGATGCATAAGCAGAGGGAGAAGAACATCTCTGCCTTCAAGTTCCCATGAGTAAGCTGAGTTAAGCCAAGGTAGATCAGCCGCGGGATAAGAATGCGGTGCCCGTTGTGCACGGCGTAGAAGTCGGCAAAGGTCAGTTGATGCGCGTCCCATTTTCCCAGGAGCGTGATGATCCACCACTCGTCGCCGTAGGGAACGTTGACGCCATAATGACTAATGATGACGGCGATCAGCACGATCGGGAGAAACGCGACGAGAAAGAGCAGCCCGTTAAGTCTCGCGGAGCCAGATGACTCTGTCGTCTGCGCTGCATTGGATGGAACGGCCACCCGCTCCCAATGACCCTAACGCCTCCTCTTTGCAAGTCGGTGGCCTCCCCCCCGAGCTAAGCCTGGCCTAGCTCATGAACTCGCCGATCGGCGCCATCGGCTCGCCCCGCAATAAATCGGACAAACGAAGCTGGCGCGCTGCTTTAAGCTCCGGGTTGTTTTCGCCGCCCATTTCTCCTCTGTCACCAAAGGTCATTGCAGAGTGAATCGCGACTGCGGCCTCCTTCGCGCTCGTGCGATGGAACAGATTTCTGCGCGATTACGCACCGCGAATTCCTTTCACTAGCCGAGCCCCGCCGAGTTGTGATAATCTGCTGCGATGATGCGTCTCCTCGCATTCGCGTTCGTCATTTTCCTGGCGGCATCTATGCCGGCGCAGGAGGACGTACCCTTGCCCACAGATCCCGGCGAGCCGCTCGACATCGAACCACCTTTGCTGATCCAGGAAGTCCCGTCGCGCGGCCCAATCCAGTCAACACCTGAAGTTGCTTCCCCACTCGATCCCGAACAGATCCAGATCGCGCTCGAAAAAGCTAAGAAAAGCGCCGCGGCGGGAGAGCGCCTCTTCCGGAGCGGCGTGATCGCGAAAGTGGAGGCGGAGAATCGCGTCTTGAAAGTCGTGCGATTGGAAGCGGATTTCGCGAATGCCAGGCTCGAAGTCGCAAAGCAATTTCTCGCGTCGCAACAAAGCCGAGTCGACGCCGCGGAAATTCCGCAAAGCGAATTGGAGAGCGCCAAGTCCGCCCTGGCCGCGGCTACGAATGAGGCGGCCGCAGCCACGGCGCAACGCGAAAAGGCGGAACTCGCCGCGGCGCTCTTGAACCTGAGCCGGCAGAAAAAACTTCTGGCCCTGGGCAGCGGAAGAAAATCCGAGGTCAGCCGTGCCGAGGAAAAAGTGGCGGCGCTCCAGCAGCAGAAAAATTGATGCCGCCGAGCTTGCGGCTCGTCTCCATCGCGTCTAGAGGAATGCGGCTACGCGGCTGACCTCCAGTACGTTGCACGAAATTTGTGCTATACGTTTCGGCGATTTTTTGAGACACCCGCTCGGCATAACAAACGCTGAATTGAAAACCTCGTGAAGATTTCCATTCGAAAATTTATTTTGGGCGCGGCGCTTCTCGCCTCTACCACTCCGTTCAGCTTCGGCGATTCGTTTCCTTCATCCGGACCCACCACTCCAGGCAATGAGGCGCGGCTTCGTGGCGCGCTCGCGTTGGCACCGGTGAACGCACCGCTCTCGGTTAAGCGCGCCATCTGGGCGGCCAATCAATTGCGCGCGAAACCGTATCGGTACGGCGGCGGCCATCGCTCCTTTAATGACAGCGCTTATGATTGTTCCGCCACCGTTTCCTATGCTCTGGCGGGTGCCGGTTTGGTGAGCGCGCCGCTGAGCTCTAAAGAGTTGCGCGCTTACGGAAGTCGCGGTCCCGGGAAATGGATCACAGTCTATGCTCGAAACGGTCACACTTTCGCGGTCATCGCCGGTCTTCGACTCGATACCACCTCTCCGCACAATCCCTCCCGCCGTTGGGCGCCTCGCTGGCAGCCGACCTCGCGCATGCCCTTTGGTTTCGAAGCGCGGCATCCCATCGGGTTGTAAGTTTCGTCTCTTCCTTTTCCTCTCCCTCTTCGTTCTTATCTTTAGGAAGGAGAGGAAGAGCGCGTGAAATTTGGTGGCGGCCACGCATCTCCGTTCTAAGGTGCACGACTTATGGTTCATCCCATTTCTCGCTGCGCACTCTTCGCTCTGATCGCAATTTCCGCCGGCCTTTCATCTGCCCCCGCTGATGAAGGGATGTGGCTCTTCAACAATCCGCCCCTCAAACAATTCAAAGAGAAATATCAGTTCGAGCCGACGCCGCAGTGGCTCGAACATCTCCAGAAATCGAGTGTTCGTTTCAATTCGGGCGGGAGCGGCTCCTTCGTTTCCGCGAATGGTCTCGTCATCACGAACCATCACGTCGGCCTCGATACGCTGCAGAAAATCAGCAGTGAGAAAAACAATTACGTGCACGATGGGTTCTACGCCAGGACGCAGGCGGAGGAACCCCGCGCGACCGATCTCGAGCTGAACGTGCTCATGTCCATCGAAGACGTCACGGCGCGGGTAAACGCGGCGTTGAAGCCGGGATTGAGCGCGGACCAATCCGCCGCTGCGCGCCGGAATGCCATCGCGGCGATTGAAAAGGAGAGCAAAGAGAAAACCGGATTGCGCTCGGATGTCGTCACGCTCTACCAGGGTGGCGCGTATCATCTTTATCGTTTCAAACGTTACGACGACGTGCGTCTCGTTTTCGCGCCTGAACAGCAGATCGCGTTTTACGGCGGCGATCCGGACAACTTCGAGTATCCGCGTTTCGACCTCGATATCTGCATTTTCCGCGCGTACGAAAACGGCCAACCGGCAAAGGTCGAGCACTTCCTGAAGTGGAATGCAGAAGGACCGAAAGAGGGCGAGCTGACCTTCGTGAGCGGCCATCCCGGAAAAACCGACCGGCAGCTCACCACTGACGAGCTTGCGCACATGCGCGATGTCGAGGCGCCGTTCCTCCTCAACATGTTCAATCGCCGCGAAGTTTTCTTCACCGCCTTCGCCGCGCGCAGTTTCGAGAACGCCCGCCGGGTCCGCGAAGATTTGTTTGGCATTCAGAATAATCGGAAACGGTATGACGGGTATCTCGCCGCGTTGCTCGATCCGGAAATCGATCGATCGCTCAAAGCTGGCGAACAAAAATTGCGCGACGCCATGACGAAGGACGCGAAATGGAAAGGCACGCTCGCCGCTTACGATCGCATCAAGAAAGCGCAGGAAGAGACGGCGAAAATTCTGCCGGTCTACAACTATTATGAAACATTCCGAGGCGTCGCGACGGCGACCTACCGTGCGCCGCGTGGTTTCTACAGCACGCTCTTCAAATACGGGCGCCGGATCTTGCGCACGGGTGACGAGCGGCCGAAACCGAACGGCGAACGCTTTCCGGAATTCCGCGACAGCAATCGTGAGTCTCTCGAACTCGATCTCTTTTCGACCGAACCGGTACACGAAGATGTCGAGCAAATCACGCTCACGGATTCGCTGACGGATTTGGCCTCGCGTTTCGGTTACGGCGACCCGCTCGTGCAAAAAGTTCTCGCCGGAAAATCGCCGGCTGCTCGCGCGCGCGAAGTCGTGACCATGACGAAGCTGAAAGATCCCGCGGTCCGGAAGCAACTCTACGAAGGTGGCGTCGCCGCGGTCACCACCGCGCGCGATCCCATGATCGAGCTGGCGCGGATCGTCGATGCGCCGGCGCGCGCCGCGCGCAAAGTTTTCGAGGCGCAGGAAGAAACCAAACAGCAGGCTTACGGCGACATCGCCAAGGCGCGTTTCGCTATCGAAGGGACGAGCAGCTATCCGGACGCGACTTTCACGCTACGGCTTTCCTACGGCGTGGTCCGTGGCTACGAGGAGGATGGAAAACAGATTCCGGCCCTGACCAATTTCGCCGGCCTCTATCAGCGCTCAGCCGAGCACAAAAACGAGCCGCCTTTCGATCTTCCGCAACGCTGGATCGACAAGAAATCCGCGCTCAATCCCGAAACGAAATACGACTTCGTCTCCGACGCCGACATCATTGGCGGCAACAGCGGCAGCCCGGTCGTGAACAAAGCGAACGAATTCGTCGGCATTATTTTCGACGGCAACATTCAGTCGCTCGTGCTCGATTGCATTTTCTCCGACAAGCAAGCGCGCGCCGTGAGCGTCGATTCCGCCGCGATCACTGAAGCATTACGGAAGGTTTACGACGCTAACGCGCTGGTGGACGAACTAGGCAAGTAGCGCATCGAGTGGGAAGACGCTTACACCCGTGTGTCATCCCGAGCCGCGCAGGCGGCGAGGGACCTCACAACAGCATTTTGCGCATCTTGTAATCTTGGGACAAACGACCTCGGTAATGACGTGGCTCTTCTCGTAACTTGAGTGACCTTTCGAGTAACTGAGAGGTCCCTCGCCGTCTGCGCGGCTCGGGATGACACCTTGGGGACGCGCGAGCCCACTAAACTGCCCGGGCCACTTTTCGATGACCTCTTATAGTTGCTTCAGCAACGCCTTCCACCGAATCCATGCATCATCGCGCGCTTTCTTGTTCGCTTCGTTTGCAGTCGGCATTTCGCCCTCGCGCATAAAACCGTGGCCGGCGCCTTTGTAAATCACCGGCTCGTATTTTTTCCCGGCGGCTTTCATCAGCTCTTCCGCTTTCGGGATTGTCGCGTTCACACGCTCGTCGTTCTCGGCGTTGAAACCGTAAACAGGACACGGAATCTTTGCGGCGTCGGCCGCATTATCGACCGCCACTCCATAAAACGAGTAGGCCGCTTTCAATTTCGGATTCTCACTGGCGTAACCAAAAGCCCATCCCCCGCCCCAGCAAAACCCGCAAACGGCGATGGTACCGTTTGCCGCGGGAATTTTCGTGAGCGCATAATCGGCGGTCGCATTCAAATCAGCTTTGACCTGTTCCTTGGGCAAAGCCGAGATCGCCTTCCGCGCGCCATCGATATCGGCGTACGTCTGTCCGCTCAGCAAGTCGGGCGCGATCGCAATCACGCCAGATTCCGCGAGCTGATCGCAAACCCCCCGAACCCAATCGGTCAGCCCAAAGATTTCGTGGATGACGAGAACGACCGGCGCTTTGTCCTTGCGCTCAGGGTAAACGACGAACGCTTTGATCGTTCGATCGCCGGATTTGTATTCGACCCATTCGCCGTGCCGCGAGGATTTTTCCAGCCGCGCCTTGGCCCAATCCTGCGCGGAAACGGTTTGGACGAAGAGCGAGAGAGCCACTGCAGCAAGGACTCGTTTCATGTTCGTGGAATGTTGGGATCGCGTCCGGTCAGACCGAGGGGATAGGCGTAGTCGATCCGCGTTTCATCATCGCATCGATACTAAGCCGTCCCGGGCCGTATAAGAAAATGAAAAGGAAGAGCCAGCAATAAACCACGGCCAGTTCACCGTGATTCACGATCGGGAAGAGACTGGCTTTGGCGTGCATCATGAAAAAAGCGACTGCCATCTCACCGCTGGCAATGAAAGCAGCGATTTGAGTTAGAAGGCCTATTGCGATGAGAGCGCCGCAAACAATTTCCACCCAGCCACCAACTTGAAACATGGGCCCGGCCGCCACCTTGCCACTGAATGTTCCGAAGATTTTATCCAGGCCGTGACACACAAACATCAACCCGGCGATGAGGCGGAGGAGGCAGTAAACCGGATCCGCAAAACGATTCAGTGAGTTCATGAGAGCAGGCTGTGACGTCGCGACGGTTGCTGTCAAGATTCTCTTCTCGAAGCGTAGCCTCTTTATCTGTAACGGGGGTCTATGACCGCCGATCGTCTCGCTTTCATCGGTCGGCGGTCATAGACCGCCGCTACAGGGCACATTGCAACTTCGCGCCACTGCATCACGGTGCTGCGTGCAAATCCACATCGGATGCTCAGGCTGGTTTTACTGGCATTGGCGCGGAATTTTTTACCCCGATACGAAGCGCACCGACACGTGGTTCAAGCATTACACGTCCACCTTCAACACGGTGGAGCTGAACGCGCCTTTCTATAAATGGCCGAAGCTCAGCACCGTGAAAAGCTGGCGCCGCAATGCGGCGGAAAATTTTCGTTACTCCGTGAAAGTGAATCGCCTCATCACCCACGAAAAGCGTCTGGTTCGCAACCGAATGCTGGTCGAGGAGTTTTGCGCGATCGAAAAAATTATCGGACCGAAGCTCGGCTGTTTTCTCTTTCAGTTCCCACCCAGCTATCGATACACACCGTCGCGCTTGAAGAGCATCGTCGCGCAACTCGATCCGGCTTATCGGAACGCGGTCGAATTCCGTCACAAAAGCTGGTGGCGCGACTCGGTCTATCGCCAGCTTTCCGCCGCCGGGTTGATTTTTTGTTCCGTCAGTGCACCGCGATTGCCGGATGAGCTGGTGAAAACGAACGACGTTTTATACGTGCGGCTGCATGGCCGGAGCCGTTGGTATCGTCACAATTACACGCAGGAAGAATTGGGCGAATGGATGCGCAAGATCGCCGGGAGCGGGGCGCGGGAAGCCTGGATCTACTTCGATAACGATCGCGAAGGCTTTGCGATCAAGAATGCGCAGAAACTTGGCGCGCAATGCCGCGCAATCGGATTGGACGTTCGTTAGGCGTGGCTGAGCAAATCGCAATCATCGGCGGAGGCGCGGCGGGATTTTTCGCCGCGATCGCGTGCGCCCGGGCCAATCCGGAAAATGAAATTTCCATCTACGAACGGGGCTCGGAGTTCCTCAGCAAGGTCCGGATTTCCGGCGGCGGACGCTGCAATGTCACCCATGCCTCTTTCGATCCGCGAACATTGAGCCAGCATTATCCTCGCGGCGAACGCGCACTCATCTCGCCGCTCCACCAATTTTCGCCGAGCGACACGGTGGCGTGGTTCGAAGAGCGCGGGGTCCGACTCAAGACCGAATCGGACGGCCGCATGTTTCCGGTCACGGATTCTTCGGACACGATCATCGATTGTCTGATGAACGAAGCGAAAGCGGCGGGGGTTCGGCTCTTCACCCGCACAGGAATTGAGCAGGCGCGGATCAACGAATCGAACATGTTTGAACTGCGGTTGAGCAACGGGGAAACATTCAGCTGCGACCGATTGCTACTCGCGACTGGAGGCGCTCGCTCGATCACCGGCGCGCAGATCGCACAATCCCTCGGACACACCATCGTGCCACCAGTCCCGTCGCTCTTTTCGTTGCACGTTGCGAGACCGTGGTTGCGTTTGCTTCCCGGCGTGTCGATTCCGGACGTGGCAGTATCGGCCTCGGGCACAAAACTGCGCGAGCGCGGCCCGCTGCTGATCACGCACAATGGTGTCAGCGGTCCATCCGTTTTGCGGCTCTCCGCATGGGGCGCTCGAATCTTGCACGCACTGGATTACCATTTCATCCTTCGCGTCAATTGGGTGCCGGATTTCACGGCAGATGCGACCCGCGCCCAACTTCAATCGCTCCGACAATCGAATCCAAACCGTCTCGTGATCAACTCGCCTCTCGCTCGCCTGCCCGCTCGCTTGTGGGAACAGCTCGCTCTTGCATCCGGGATCGATCGCGAGACACGATGGACGACGCTTCCTCGCGCGCAAGCACATGAGCTGGCGCAGCGTCTCACGCGCACCGAATTCGAAGTGAAGGGCAAGTCGTTGAACAAAGATGAGTTTGTCACTTGCGGCGGCGTGAGTCTGCGCGAGATCAATTTCAAAACGATGGAAAGCCGCATCACGCCTCGTCTCTATTTCGCCGGCGAGTTGCTCGACCTCGATGGAGTGACGGGCGGTTTCAATTTTCAAGCGGCGTGGACGACCGGCTGGATCGCCGGACACGCAATGGCGGACCGCGAACCGGCTGGGTTGCCATGAAGCGTCGCCGCATTCCGGATCAGGATCTTCGGCGCGCGTTGGATGAAGTGCGCGCGGTCTACGCGGATCTTTCGCTGCGGCCGATCGAGCGCAATTGCGTGCGCGTGAAGGAATGCTGCCATTTCAAACTGACCGGCCGCACGCCGCATTTGACGAAGGGCGAAGCGCTCTTCGCGGCCAAGGCACTGCGCGCGACCGGCCGGACCCAGTTGCCCGAGAATGCGACGGGTGCATGTCCGCTCCTCGATTCCAGCCACGGCAATTGTCTGATCTATGATTCGCGTCCCTTCGGCTGTCGTACGCATTTTTGCGCGGCCGCCGGCGGACCGTATGCGCGCCGCGAAGTCATCGATCTTATTCGCCGGCTGGAAACGATAGATGCTACACTAGCCGGATCGGGAGCGCGTCTCTTGCAAAGCGCCATGATCGACGCGCTTGGGAGTCTGACAACCTAACACTAGCGTGTCATCCCGAACCGCGCAGACGGCGAGGGACCTCTCAGTCGCAGGGTAACGCACGCGAACTCTGCTCCGGGCTCCACGAACCGCCGACTGTCGAACGCGTCGGATATTAATTGTGTGACCAAACAGCGACTGTGAGGTCCCTCGCCGTCTGCGCGGCTCGGGATGACACGCATGGTGGACGTCACGCGTGGTGTCGATCACTTACTTCTTCGCCAGCTCGGCCCAGCGCTTTCAAAGCCCCGGAATGTGGCCGTAGCCGATAAATGACGGATTCATCCGGCCTTCCTCGGTTTTGCCGGGGCGTGGAATCTTGAAATCGAAAACGCTTACGCCGTAACGCGATTCGCCTTTGTAGGTTCGGCCATCACTCGCGCCCACCATAATCCGTTGATTCGTTCCCTTTTCGCGTCCGAGATAAATCATCGCATGTGTTATCGGCGGATCCCGCTCGATGCTGTAGGTCCCGGTCCAGAAAAGAAGATCGCCGGGAACTAATTCGTCGAGTTCGAAGGTATCCTCATGGCGGCTATTCACCGCCTTGAAATTTCCCGCTTTACGCAGCCAGACATATTGCTGGCTCGAATCGCGCGGAACATCGCGCACCCCATTTTGCGTCAGCACGTAGAAGACGAAGCCGGAGCAATCCATGCCGCCAGTTGAAGGATCGGCCGAGCCGTACTTGTAATCGAGATTCCGCGTCGTCAGTTCGAGCGCCGTGTCGGCGATCTTGCGCACGTTGGGCGCGTAGTCTTCATAACCGGATATGTCCTGGGCCGCGATGGTGGCGGGAGCGCCTTTTTTCTTGGCGGATGGTGAAGGCGACGGAGTGGAGCTAGGAGTTTCGCCTGCTTCCGGGGACCCGGTCGGGCTCGAAGAAGGCGCCGGTGATTCCACGGGTGTTGGAGTCGGCGACAGGGAATGCTTGCGTTTCTTCTTTGGAGAAGCGCTCGGCGAAGAATCCGGCTCCGGAGACGGAGAAGATTTCTTTTTTTTCTTCGGGGATGGCCTCGGTGAGGAATCCGGGGCGGGCGTGGGAGAAGACTTTTTCTTTTTCTTCGGTGAGGCGGATACATCCAGCTCCGTACTCTCCGCGGGAGTGGGGCTCGCGGAAGATTTTTTCTTCTTCGAAGAAGAGGGCGACGGAGATTTTTGCGGAGTGGCAGATGGCTTTGGCGTCGGAGATTTTTCTGCCTCCTCTTTTTTCTTCGGCGCGGTCGAACTCTTGCGATGCTTGCGCGGCGCGGGGGTCGGCGTCGGCGCGAAGATTTTCTTGATCTTGTTGCCTAACGACTCCTCGGCCTGTGCTTGGCCGGGGACAGCCACGAGCATTGCGATCAAGAAAAGGGCGCCGGAAATTCTCCTGACTCGTCGCATGGGGTGAGAAATTAGCACAGGCATCGGCGATCAATAAGTAGCGGTGCAAAGTCGTATGTTCATCCCGAGCCGCGCAGACGGCGAGGGACCTCACAGTCGTGCGGTAACGCATGCGAACTCCGCTCCGTGTCCACGAAGCTCCGACTGTCGAACGTGTCGGATATTAGTTGTGTGACCAAACAGCGACTGTGAGGTCCCTCGCCGTCTGCGCGGCGCGGGATGACACGCATGGTGGACGTCGTGATTCGATCGCTTACTTTTCCGCCAGTTCGGCCAGAACCGCTTTGTTCAAGCGAATGCCGGCTTCCATGTTCTCGAGCGGGAAATTCTCGTTCGGCGAATGGGCGCGGCAATCGGGCAGCGCGAGACCAAGCAGAAGCGTCTCGACCCCGAGAATAGTGCGGAATTGTGAAACGATCGGAATGCTGCCTCCCTCGCGAATGAGCGCTGGATCTTTGCCGAACGCCTCGCGCAACGCGCGTTGCGCGGCTTGCCCGACGGGAGAGTGAGGGTCGGTCAGATACCACGGCCCGCTGTGACCCCGCGTAATTTCCATCGTCACGCCCGGCGGCAAATGTTTCTCCAGGTGCCGCGTGGCAAGATTCAGGATCTCATCGCCTTGTTGATTCGGCACGAGCCGGAATGTCAGCTTGGCCATGGCGTGACTCGCGATCACGGTCTTCGTTCCCACACCTTGATAGCCGCCACCGATGCCGTTGATCTCCGCGGTCGGCCGCCCCCAGAGTCGTTCAAGCGTCGTGTAACCTTCTTCGCCAAAAAGAGCGGGCGCACCGGTTTCGTTCAGGATTTCCTCGTCGCCATTCAGAGGCAATTCGCGCCAGGCCTTTCGCTCCCAATCTTCCAGCGGCTTCACCTGGTCGTAGAATCCCTCGATCGCGACGTGACCCTTGTCGTCATGCAATGTCGCCAGCAGACGCACCAGCGCCGTGATCGGATTCGCAACCGCGCCGCCGAAAATCCCCGAGTGCAAATCCATTTTCGCGGCGGTCACCTTGACCTCGAGCGCAGTGACACCGCGCAGGCCGTAACTCAAGGTCGGCACGCCGCGCTTCACCATTCCGGTATCGGAAACCAGCGCGACGTCGCAGCGCAATGCTTCCTTATTTTCCGAGAGAAATTTCGGAAGATTGCCGCTGCCAATTTCTTCCTCGCCCTCGATCACGAAGTGCAGGTTGACCGGCAGATCGCCGTCTTTCTCGAGCGCTTCCTGCACTCCAAGAATGTGCGAAAGAATTTGCCCTTTGTTGTCGGTCGCGCCGCGCGCAAAAACGTAGCCGTCTTTTAGCACCGGCTCGAAAGGCGGCGAGTCCCAGAGATCGAGCGGATCGGGCGGCTGCACATCGTAGTGCCCATAAATCATGACGGTGCGGCGACCGGGTTGATGCTTGTTTTTCGCCCATACCACCGGATGGCCCGGAGTGGGAACAAGCTTGGTCTCCAATCCGATGGCGGTCAGTTTTTCGACCACCCATTGCGCGCAGGCCGCGACCTTCCCGGCATATTCGGCATCGGTGGAAACGCTGGGGAATCGAAGGAACGAATAGTAATCTTCAAGATGAGAAGCGCGCATGGCGGTCACTCTAGCGCGAAAATTTCGCGAGCCGAGGAAACTTTTCGAACCGCACCGCGCAACAGTCTAGGTAGCACACGCGTCTCGCGTGTTGGCGGCGACGTCTCGTCATCGCGAACTTTTGCTTTGAGCGCGCGCCCGCATTCGGCAATTTTTTCTGACTTTCGTCGGTCGAGATGCTGGGAAAGCGGAGAAGGAATAATAATCTTCGAGAAAGAAGCGCGCTTAGCCGGCCGAGCGTACCCGGATTTTCCGCGGGCGAAATGCCGATCTTGTTTCGCGTGCGGGGTTGATGCACGATGCGCGAAATGGCTGAAGAGACGCTCTCGATCCAACAAGCGGAGCGCGCCGATCATCAACTGGTCCGCGGCATCGGACTTCCGGCGCTGACGGCGAACATCATCAGCTCGACGATTGGCGCGGGCATCTTCGTGATTCCGGCGACCGTCGCGCAAGGGCTCGGTCCAGCTGCGCCGCTGGCATTTGTTTGTTGCGCGATCGCGATGGTGTTGTTCGTCACTTGCTTTGCGATTGCCGGCAGCCGCGTTTCGTTAACCGGCGGACTTTACGCGTATGTCGAGGTCGCGTTCGGGCGTTACGTCGGGTTTCTCGCCGGCATGCTTTATTTTCTTACCGCACTTGGCGCCGTCGCGGGCGTGGTGAATGTGCTAGCGAATTCAATCGCGCTCGTTGCGCCGTTTCTCGGAAGTCCCGTGATGCGGATCGTCGTGATGCTCGCCGTTTACGGCTCGCTCGTTTTGATCAATGTCCGCGGTGTGCGCGAAGGTGCTGGTGCAGTCACGACGATCACGATCGCGAAACTTCTCCCGTTGCTGCTCTTCATTTGCGTCGGAATCTTCTTTATTCGACCAGGAACTCTCACGTGGCCGGCGTGGCCCGGTCCTAAACCGTTAGGCGACGCCGTTGTCTTGTTAATGTTCGCCTTCGTCGGAATCGAAGTCGCGCTCATTCCGAGTGGCGAAGTGAAAAATCCCGCGCGCACGGTTCCGCGCTCGGCTTATCTCGCGCTCGTCGTCACCACGATCATTTATATTATGATCCAGCTCGTGGCGCAGGGAACGCTCGGTGCCGATCTTGCCAATCACAAAGACGCGCCGCTCGCCGAAGCCGCCGCGAAATTTCTTGGTCATATTGGGCGCACCATTTTGCTCGCGGGCGCGACCATCTCTGCCTTCGGATTTGTCACTAGCGACATCCTCAGTTCGCCACGCATGATCTTCGCCTTCGGTCGCGACGGCGCGTTACCGACATGGTTCGCACACGTGCATCCACGCTATCGCTCGCCCGACGTCGCCATCATCACCTACGCCGCGCTCGCCTTTGCCTTGTCCATCACCGGCACGTTCGAACAATTGGCCGTGCTGTCCAATGTCGCAGTCCTCCTGATGTATCTGCTCTGCTGCGCCGCCTGCTGGTTTCTGGTGGAACGCGACGTCCGCGCCGACGGCGCTCAGCCCTTCAACTTCCCCGGCATGAAAATCGTTCCCGTGCTCGCGATTGTCACGATCGCCTGGATTCTCGGACAATCGGCTATTAGTGAGAGCTCGGTCGGAAACGACACGCGGTCAGGTCTTCGAATGGCGGCGTGGGTATTAGTTGGTGCTTCGATCTTCTATTTCGTCCGGAAATCATTCGCGCGCGCTCGGCCCGCGCATTCGTAATTGCTGCCCGTCCTCGCCATCTGGCGCTATCACCTTGGATTTCTCGCGCGCGCGACGGTACGGAGATATCGCTGAGAAGTGAAATCAAAGCGCGAACACGAAATCGTCGACGATTGAAAGCGAGCCAGCTGGATGATGAACCCAATATATTGTGCATCGACAGCCCGCCTCCCGCTCCATTTGGTATAATTTCGCTTGTCACGCCATCAGAATTAGTTGTTTATTGATGCCCGAGGCGTTTCGCCGAATCCATGCATCTTCAATCGCTCGAACTCGTCGGCTTCAAATCGTTCGCGGATAAAACGGTCTTCGAATTTCACGAAGGCGTCACCGCGATCGTGGGACCGAATGGCTGCGGAAAATCCAACGTTCTTGATGCGGTTCGCTGGGTGCTCGGCGAGCAATCCGCCAAGGCATTGCGCGGCGGCGAAATGGCGGACGTCATTTTCAACGGAACGGAAAAGCGCAAGCCGGTCGGATTTGGTGAGGTTTCGCTGACGTTTACGAATTGCGGAAGCGAGCTCGGCGTGGACTGGCACGACGTGCGCGTAACGCGGCGAGTTTATCGCGATGGGAACTCAGAATATTTGTTGAACAAAACGCCGTGCCGTTTGCGCGATATCCAAAGTCTCTTTGCCGACACGGGTGTGGGACGCAGCGCCTACTCCATCATGGAACAAGGCAAGATCGATTTGATTCTCAGCTCGCGTCCGGAAGATCGCCGCGCCGTTTTCGAAGAAGCCGCCGGGATAACCAAATACAAAACCCAAAAGCGCGAAGCGCTCCGCAAGCTGGAAGCGACCGAAGCGAATCTCCTCCGAATTGGCGACATCATTAAGGAAGTGAAACGCCAGATCGGCTCGCTCCAGCGGCAAGCCGGAAAGGCGCGGCGCTATCAGACGCTGCTGGCAGATCTTCAGGTGCTCGACACGCATCATTCGCATCGGCAGCTGAATGAACTTCAATCCGAAATGGAACAGGGCAGCGCGGAAGTCGCTCGTTTGGAAGAAGCCGAACGAAGCGCTCACGCAAAAATCGAGGCGAGCGAAAACGAGTTGGCCACGAAGCGCCGTGATTTGGATGAAGTTGACGGCAAGATCGGCGACGCACGCGCCGAGGTGCAGCGGCTGCAAAGCGAAATGGCGTCGCTGCGCAACCGGATCGATTTCAACCGGCAACGAGCGCAGGAATTGGGCGAATTGATCGAGCGTTATGAAAGCGACATCCGCGCCGCCGAAACAAAACGGAGCGAGCAGGAGACGCAGATTCAGGAAGCCGATGCGCTCATCGCAAAGACCAACCAGCTTCTCGAGACGAAAGAAAACGAAGTCGAGCAGTTGACGGAAACTTTGCGCGGGGCGCGAACCGAGCGCGTGGAAAAGGAAGACGAACTGCAGTCCCTTCATCTCTCGCTTTCAAAATTCGAAGGCAGAATCACGTCACTTCAAAACGATTTGACCGGTGTTACCGCGAGGCGCGATGCGACGGCCGCGCGAATCTCGGAGCTGAACCGCACCTTGAGTCAAGAGACGCTTCACGTGGAAGAAGCGCGAACCGATCTCGCCCGGGCGCAAGCGGCGATGGAAAGCGAGCAGCAAACTGCAGAGAAGTTGAAACAAAGTTTGCGTCTGTCGGAAGAGCAACAACAACAGCAACAGTCGAGTCTCGCTCACGCGGAGAAAGAAATTGCGCGGATCGATCGCGTGCTCGCCGAAAAACAGGCGCGGCTCGAAGTGTTGCGCCAAATGACCGAAGAAGGCGAAGGACTCGAGAAAGGTTCACAAGCGGTCCTCAAAGGATTGAACGATCCCGACCGGATCAAGCCGGCGATCTCGGGAGCGCTCGTGGCAAGTTTGAATGTCGAGCGCGAGTTCATTCCCGCGCTCGAAGCTGCGTTCGGCCGGGCCATGCACGCCGTTGTCTTGAACAACACCGCGCTGGCCGCGGAAATTTTCCAAACGCTGACGGAAAACAAATCGGGTCAAGCAGCGCTTGCGATTCCTGAGTGGCCGGCCGATCTCCGCAGCGCTTCGCCGGCAAATCTGCCGGAAGGCGCGGTGGCATGGGCGATCGACAAGGTGGAGACGCCAGAGACATTGGCGCCAATCGTTCGGAGACTCTTGCGCGATGTCGTGATTGTCTCCGATCTGGCGACGGCCCTCGAACTGAAGAAACGCGCCGGTCATTTTCAATATGCCACTCTTGCCGGCGAGTTTATTTCCGCTGATGGAATCATCTTCGGCGGAAGCACAACCGCGGCGACCGACTCGCTCCTCGGACGCAAAGCGATTTTAACCCGCCTCACTCAGGAGTGCGATTCGCTCGAAAGCGAACGTCAGGCCTTGATCGACGCGCGGGATCAGGCTCAAGAACAGGTCGAAGCCGCGATCGGTGCGGTGGAAGAGGCTCGCCGGAGTCACGAGACCGCGCAGCAAAATCATTCCCAGGCGAGCGTTCAGATCCTCTCCGCGGAACGGGCCGTCGAGGACGCGGAGCAAAAGCTGGCGAACTCGCAGACCGAGAAGAGCACGTTGGAGCAGCAGGTCCGAAATGCGGACGAAAGAGTCGCCCAACTGGAAACGGAACTGAACTCGCAACGCAAAACATTCGAGGAAGAACTGGAACGAAAGAGTGCGGCCGAGCACGCACGAGAGAATGCTCGATCGCAGGAAGAAGATGCGTCTGAGAAATTGAATGAGTTGCGGCTCGCGGTGGCGACGGAACGGCAGCGCCACGAAAGCCTGATCAATCATCGTCAGCCTATGGCTGCGCGCGAAGCCGAGCTCGCCGATCTCGTCGCGGCGCGACGCAGCGATATCGCAACTTATCAGAACCGGCTGGCGACGCAGGCGAAGGAGTCCGAGGAAGCGGAAGGGACAATTCTGGGTCAAACATCGCAGTTGGAAGTAGCGGGCGAAACCGTTTCTGCACTCGCGGCAGACCGAGGGACGCGGCTGGCCACAGTGAATGAACAGGGTTCGCAGGTCCGCACCTTGCGCGATTCACTGAACGATCTGCGTGATCTCCGGGGCAAACAAGAGGTTCGCCAAACGCAGCTGCAATTGCGCATCGAAAACCTGGCGGAGCATGTGATGCGCCGTTACCAGATCGATCTGCGCGACTTCACTACCGATACCTTTGCCTTCCAAAAAACATTGAGCGTCGTGGCCAAGCGGCGCGCGAAACCGGAACCGATGGGTGATGGCGGCGGAACGGACGGGACTCCAGCAGCGGAAGATTTGGAATCTGCGGCGCAGGTCGCGGCAAGCGGCGACAACCTGGAGCAAATCATCGTGGACCTGACGCGGCAACTCGACAACATGGGTCCGGTGAATCTCGAAGCCGTGCACGAGTACGATGAGCTGGAAGAGCGCTTCCGTTTTCTGGAAACGCAAAACAGCGATTTGATCGCGGCGAGGCGCGAAGTACTCGACGTCATCACCCGAATCAACAGCACGACGCAAAAACTTTTCATTGAAACTTTCGCGCAGGTGCGGATCAACTTTCGCGAGATGTTTGGAGAACTCTTCGATGGCGGACGCGCCGATCTTTCACTGGTCGACGAGAACGATCCGCTTAACTGCGGAATCGACATCACCGCGAGGCCGCCTGGGAAACAGTTGCAGAGCGTCTCCCTCTTGTCCGGTGGCGAACGGACGATGACGGCGGTCGCGTTGCTTTTCGCGATCTACATGGTGCGACCGAGCCCGTTCTGCATCCTCGATGAAATGGATGCTGCGCTGGACGAGAGCAACATCAACCGGTTCATCCGCGTGCTGGACCGATTTGTTTCGCAGAGCCAGTTCATTATCATCACCCACAACAAGCGCACGATTGCGAAAGCGGACATTTTGTACGGCGTGACGATGGAAGAGCGCGGCGTGAGCAAGCTGGTCGGGATGAAATTGGCCGAAGAACGCGGGAGCGACGGAGAGCTGAAAAAGCCGCGCGCGCAGCAAGCCGTAACGCAGCGGCATTTCCCGCTCGAAGGCACGGAGCAAGAAGAGAGCATGGCGTTCAGCCGGTAGCTGTAGCCGCTCCGCTGCCTCCTGCGCGCCAAAGCGCTTCGGCGGCGGCGCGTCCGAAGCGCCGGTGGTGGCTTTTGCTTAAATCTGCGTCAGTGCGTTCCCCCGCGCTTCGCATAGCGAAGCGGCTACAGGGAACACGACAAATTCGACCTGGAGCGAATTAGCTGTCATCCCGAGCCGCGCAGACGGCGAGGGACCTCGCAATAGGTCGAAGATCACGCAGTCTAAGAGGGTGGATGTTCGATGGTTTCTGCTTCGTGGATCGCGAAGCGTTTGCGCGTGGACCTCTCTGCGACTGTGAGGTCCTTCGCCGTCTGCGCGGCTCGGGATGACACACGCTTTTTTATTTCCAAGCGCAGTTTGCCAAAAAACACTTTGCGCCGCTTTCGGCTCAATGGCTAAATCGTGGGATGCTCCAAACCGCCGAACGCGGCGCTTCCGCTTCGAAAAAAGCGCCGCACGAGAAATATCTCGAGGCGTTCCGCATCATGCTCCAGACGCGGATTTTCGAGGACAAGCTCGCGAGTCTGTACCGCGGCGGTCTCATCACCGGCGGCGTTTACATCGGCAAAGGCCAGGAAGCGGTGAGCGTATCCTGCGGAATTTTTTTGCAGAAGGGTGATGTCTTCGCACCGCTCATTCGCGATCAGGCCGGCCGTTCCGCTTTTGGTGAACCGCTGCTCGATGTGGCGCGCACTTATCTTGGCTCGCGCTCGGGTCCAATGCGCGGGCGCGACGGGAATATTCATCGCGGTTGTCCGAAGGCGGGGCAGCTCGCGATGATCAGCCATCTCGGCGCGATGATTCCGGTCGTGGTCGGCAAATTGCTCGCGAAGCGAATGAAGGGCGAAAAAGGTTTTGTTGGCCTAACGACCATTGGCGAAGGCGGCATGCAGACTGGCGCGACGCACGAAGGAATGAACATCGCCGCGGTCGAGCATGTGCCGCTGGTTATCGTCGCGACCAACAATCATTACGCCTACTCCACGCCTAACGACCGCCAGTTCGCCTGTGCGGATCTGGTCGATCGGGCGAAAGGGTACGGGTACGAAGGCAGCTCGGTTGATGGCACCGACCTGACGCAGTGCCTCGAAGTCATCGGCGCCGCAATCAAGCGCGCACGCGCTGGTCGTCCACCGCAGCTCGTCGTGGCATCGACTCTGCGTCTCGCCGGTCACGGTGAGCATGACGACGCGAGCTACGTGACCGATGACATTCGGCGCGAGCCGTTCGCCCAAGATTCATTACAACGCGCCGAGCAGTTGATTCTCGAACAGGAACTTCTGGATCGCGAAGGCTTGCAGCAAATGCGGACCGAACTCGCGGCTGAAGTCGACGAGGCTGTGTCGACTGCGCAGCAGGAAGACGCGCCAGTCGGCAGCGAAGAAGATTGGTGCGCGGTCTCAACGCGCGAACTCGTCGACCAAATTCCGTGAGCGTCACCTACCTCGAAGCGATCCGCGAGGCGCAGACTTATCTTCTCCGCGAAGATAAACGCGTCTTCCTCTATGGTCAGGACATCGCCGGAAAATTCGGCGGCGCCTTCAAGGCCACGAAAGGCCTGGCGGAACAATTTCCCGGGCGCGTCTTGAACACGCCGATTAGCGAAGATGCCATGGTCGGCACTGCCATCGGCGCGGCGATGGAAGGAATGCGGCCAATCGTGGAGATGCAGTTCGCGGATTTCTCCAGCATCGCGCTCAACCAGATTCTCAACAACGCCGGCACTCAGTATTGGCGCACCCAGGTCCCCTGCCCGATCACCGTGCGCCTGCCGTCAGGCGGAACGAAAGGCAGCGGCCCCTTCCACAGCCAGAGCATGGAAGGGCTCTACTCGCATTATCCCGGGCTGGTCGTTCTCACGCCCGCGACGGTCGAAGATGCCTATACGATGTTGATCGACGCGGTCGCGATCGACGACCCGGTCATCTACTGCGAACACAAGTATCTCTATTACCATCTCAAGGCCGACGCGCTCCCGACGGAGAAATTACCAATCGGGAAAGCACGGGTCGTTAGGCCGGGCCGCGATCTCAGCATCGTGACCAATAGCGCGATGGTCCATGAAGCGCTCGCCGTTGCGCAGCAATTCAGTGCCGACGGCATCGAGATCGAAGTGGTCGATCTGCGATCGGTCAAGCCGCTCGATACGGACACCGTGCTCGCGTCGGTCGCGCGCACCGGACGATTGCTTTGCGTCGGCGAAGCGTTTCCGTGGGGCGGCGTGACGGCGGAAGTAATCGCGCGCGTCGCGACCGAAGGATTCCATCTGCTCGATGCCGCGCCCGCGCGCATCAACGCGAAGGACACCCCGATCCCTTATCACCCGAATCTTTGGAGCGAGCATCGGCCCAACGCTAAGACGATCGCGGCCAAGGTGCGCCAGGTTCTCGCCGAATAATTATGCCGAAAATTCCAATCACCATGCCGCAGCTCGGCGAATCGATGGCCGAGGCCACAATCGTCGCGATCAAGGTCAAACCGGGCGACAAAGTTTCCGCGGACCAGGAGATCATCGAGGTCGAGACCGATAAGGCGGTCATGGGTGTGACAACGCCGTGCGCGGGTGAGATCACGAAAATCGATGCGGAAGTGAAAGGAACTTATGCAGTCGGTGCGGTGCTCGGTTATGTCGAGGCGAGCGAAGCCGATGCCGCACGTTTCCAAAAGCGCGCGCCGCAGCCGCCGAAAGGCGACGTGGCAAAGGAGGTGCCCGGTCGCGAAGAGGAAGCGGCGAAAGCTGTGCGGACGCAAGACGGAAGCGGCTCGCACTTCCAAATCGACGAAGCAGGCCTGCCGCCCGTCGCAGCCGGTTCGCATTTCCAGGTCGATAAAGCCGGCGTGCTGCCCGTTCCGGCCGGCACAAAGGGCGCGGGCTATCTTTCGCCGCGAATTCGTGCGCGCATGGCCGAGCTGCAATTGACCCAGGCGGATCTGGCGGGGATCGCGGGCAGCGGTAACGCGGGTCGGGTCACTATCAAAGATCTCGAGAATTTCCTCGGCGGAATCGAAGGACAGCCCGCCGAAAAACCGAGCGCGATTCGGACCGGTGTGGCTGACGCGATGCGGCGCAGTTGGACGCGACCACTCGCCACCGTTGGCCTTTCCGTTTGTCTCGATCCCCTGTTGCAGGACCGCGCCAAGCGTGATCCAAAGCCGGGACCCGCGCTCTACGCGCTGCGCGCCCTCGCACTCGCGCTCGCGGAGCAACCAAATGCCGCCGCCCGTCTGATTGGCGGACGGGCGATTCGCTCCGAATCGATCGACATCGGCGTCGCGGTGGAAGCGCAGGACGGCATCATGGTTCCCGTGATTCGGAACGCCGACAAAACTTCACTCGCCGACTTAACGAGTCGTTATACGGAGCTGGTCGATTTGGCGCGACGCCGCCGGCTCACTGGCGATATGACTTCCGGTGGAATTGCTTCCATTTCGAACTTCGGCACGTTCGGCCTGGAATGGGGCACGCCGATTCCGTTGCCCGATCAGACGTTGCTCCTGGGGCTGGGCATGGGAAAGAAAGTGCCGTCGTGGGACGAAGGCAAAGGCGAATTCGTTCCGCGCACGGAAGCGCAGGTCACGCTGAGCTTCGATCATCGCAGCCTCGATGGCGGCGGCGCGGGGCGTTTGCTCAAGCGCATCGTGGAATTGCTCGCCGAACCGACGAAACTGTAAAGGGCTGTAGCGGCGGTCTATGACCGCCGAAACGATTGGCCGTGACGCGTTCGGCGGTCATAGACCGCCGCTACAGAAGAAGTCATATCCTTGCGAATCCCATTCGCGGCACCTACCTTTCTCGCGTCATGCAGACAACCGCCGCCATCGATCCCAGCATCACGATGCGGGAATTGCTCGTGCAGTTTCCCGGGGCGCAACGCGCGCTCTTCCGCAAGTATCACATCGGTGGTTGCAGCAGTTGCGGGTTTAGCCCGGATGAAACGCTCGCCGGAGTCTGCGCTCGCAATGAAAATCTGAACGTGGATGAGGTGGTCGAACACATCATCGCCAGCCATGAAGCGGATACGGCAATGCAGATTGAGCCGCGCGAGCTGTCGGATCGAATCGCGAGCGGCGAGAAGGTTTATCTTCTCGATGTGCGCACGCGCGAGGAATGGGAGGCGGTCAAGTTGGCCGACTCGCATTTATTCACGCAAGAGTTGATGCAGGAGATTTTGGCCACCGAATTGAAGACGGATCTTTTTGTCATTTGCGATCACAAAGGCGCGAGAAGCATGGACGCCGCGGCATTTTTCCAAGGCCACGGTTTCGAAAACGTAAAAAGCTTGCGCGGCGGAATCGATGCGTGGAGCGCGGAGGTCGATTCCAAGTTACCGCGATATCACCTCGAATGAGCGATCCAATAAACGACGATTTGCAAAGCCGGATCGAGGAAGCGGTGAAGAATCCGCGCAATCTCGGCGAGATGAAAGATGCCGACGCCATCGGCACGGTTGGCAGCGCGGATTGCGGCGACATGCTGCGGATGTGGGTGAAATTTAAGGAGGAAGGCGGACGCAAAGTCATTGATCGCGCGACCTTTCAAACTTTCGGCTGCCAGACCGCGATCGCGGTGGCGAGCGTGGCGACGGAAATGCTCGCCGGCAAGACGATCGCGGAAGCGAAATCGATGTCGGGCGAAGAACTGGCGGCGCCGTTGGGCGCATTGCCGCCGGTGAAAATTCATTGCGCACAGTTGGTCGAAGGAGCGTTGCGCTCGGCATTGTCGGGAGAAGAAGCGCCCTTGAAACCAGAACCAAGGGCGCCAAGCGCTCCGAATGCGCCGACACTGCTCAGTCAACTCAACGCAGGTCAGAATTCCGAACGCAAAGTCAGAATCGTTCTGGACCAACCGGGTTAAGGCGCGCCCTGTAGCCGCTTCGCTATGCGAAGCGTGGGAACACGCTTAGAGGTTAGGGAAGCCACGCGACACCCACGCTTCGCACAGCGAATCGGCTACAGGGCGCCACTTGGTGCTTTGACCGGTCTCCGAAATCACCGACATTGGAAACACGCACCATGCACGAAAATACTGAATTCACTTTGTCCCGGGACGTCGAGGCAATCCAGATCCCGAGCGGAAACAAAACGACGATCCCAGCCGGCACGCCGGGCGTGATCACGCAAACCCTCGGCGGCAGCTACACGATCGCGACCTATCAAGGTCTCGCCCGCGTCGCCGAAAAAGATTTGGACGCGCTCGGTCTCGAAAAACCAGCTTCCGCGAACGGAGCCGCGGAAAAAACTGCGGCGCCGACGTCGGGCGATGTCGACGACAAGGCGGTCTGGGATCAGTTGCGGCAATGCTTCGACCCCGAGATTCCGGTGAACATCGTCGATCTCGGCCTGGTTTACGATTGCCAGCTCACCAAGCGTCCAGAAGGCGGCGTGAAAGTAGACGTGAAAATGACACTCACCGCGCCCGGATGCGGAATGGGCCCGGCAATCGCGCACGACGCACAAAGCAAAATCCTCACGATTGAGGGCGTAGACGAAGCCGACGTCCAGCTCGTCTGGGATCCACCGTGGAATCAGAACATGATCAGCGAAGCGGGCCGGATGAAATTGGGCATGGTGTAGCCACTCGGGTTCCCGCCTGCACTGCCAATCCAGGGAGCGGCGGTTTACAAACCGCTGTCGATGCTGAAAGCGTCCACCCTCGTTTAGGCTTCGATTTTTCTCGCACGGGATATGAAGAGGAGGTGCCTCACGCTTAGTGACGCAACTACGCGGGAAGGATTGCTTGCCTACACGCGTTAGACCATCGTTCGACGCGTTCGTCGAGTTTAACCAACTGAACTAGACGTTTTCGCTGACAGTTTCGCCCTCGCCGTTACTCTCAACCCGGGCAACTACAGGCGATAGTGCGCGGCAAGAACGACACTCAGGGCGTTGCGCTCGTCGAATTCTACAAACTGAACTAAGCGCACCTGCGCCGCTACGCTGCGAAATACGTACGAGCGTTGTAAACACTACGATAACGCCATGATAGGTGGATTTGCTGCGGGCGGGACTAAGAGACGACCGGCCCCAACTCCAGCGGTAGTCGGATGGTAGAAGTTTACAACCTACAATTAGCGTGAAGGAAATAGTCATGTGTGTCGTCACGCCACTGCCTTCGGTGGCAACATTCCGTGCTGCGCTTTCCTTTAACGCACCCCAATGACAGCCAGCGGGCAATGGCGCGCCGGCCCGTAGTCATTTCAATTTTGCGGCCCGTCTTGCACATGCGCCCAGAACTTGTTTGTCGGTTCGCACATTTCTTCTGCAACACGACGCAGAATTTTTGGAAGGAGTGAAGAAACCTTTGTCGCGAGGGAAATTTTGGCATCCCGCAGCACACAGCTTGTCGAATGCTTCTTTATCTGCAACGATGGCGCCGCTTTCCCGTAGGAATAGACGGGAGGAAGGCGAACTGTGAAACCAAGTCAGTTTCTAGCCGAGCTGAAACGGCGCAATGTTTACAAGGTCGCCGTCGCTTATGCCGTCTTCGCCTGGTTGATCATTCAATTTGCGACGCAGGTCTTCCCCTTTTTCGAAATCCCAAATTGGGCCGTGCGGCTGATCATTCTGCTGCTGCTGCTTGGATCTCCCGTCGCCCTGGTCTTGGCCTGGATCTACGAGATCACACCGGAAGGATTGAAGCGCACGGAAGATGTCGTGGTCGGAGAATCGATCACACACCGCACTGGCCGCAAGCTAACTGCTTTCACCGCCGCTATCGGGACTATAGCGCTGGCTGTAATACTCTTCGAATTTCTCAGAGTGAAACCGGCGCCGCCGACGAGCGGACCGGAGAAAGCGGGACCGCGCATTACGGTCGTGGAGAAAAGCATCGCCGTGTTGCCTTTCGAAAACCTGAGTGACGACAAGCAGAACGCCTACTTCGCCGATGGCGTGCAGGATACGATTCTCACCTACCTGGCCAAGATCTCAGACCTCAAAGTAATCAGCCGGATTTCGGTCATGCAATACCGGAGCGAAGCACGGCCCAATCTGCGCGAGATCGGTCTGGCCCTCGGCGTCGCCCATGTGCTCGAGGGCAGTGTGCAGCGGGTGGGTGATCGCGTGCGCGTGACGGCGCAATTGATCGACGCGCGCACCGATGCGCATCTCTGGGCCGACAGTTATGACCGCCGCATCGCTGACGTCTTCGCGATTCAAAGCGAGATCGCCCAGAAAATTGCCCAACAACTGGAGGCAAGAATTTCCCCGAGCGAAAAAGACGCGATCGAGCGGTCTCCCACGAATGATATGGCGGCCTACGATCTCTACCTGCGCGCCAAGGTTCTTCTGAATAGTACCACGTTCTCCAATCAGGCGAAGGAAAGCTACCTGGAAGCCGTCCGCCTGCTGGGCAAAGCGATAAGGCGAGATAGCTCCTTTTTCCTCGCCTATTGCGAGCTAGCCAATGCCCACGTCCGCATCTACTTCTTCGGCTACGACCATACTCCAGGCCGGCTCGCCCTGGCCGAGGCGGCGGTTAACACCGCTCTCCGTCTGCGTCCAAACTCAGGCGAAGCACACCTGGCCATGGCGCAACACCTTTACCGTGGCTATCGCGATTACGCCCGGGCCAGAGATGAGCTTGCGCTGGCGAAAAACGCGTTGCCTAACGACCCGACGGTGTTCGAGCTGACCGGTTATATCGACCGTCGCCAGGGTAACTGGGAAGGTTCCGCAAGAAACCTGGAACGCGCCCTCGAGCTGGATCCGCGGAATCTTTTTATTCTCCAGCAAATCTCCATCAGTTACCAAAAGCTTCGCCGATTCGCCGAGCAGGCGGCCGTTTTGGACCGGGCTCTCGCTTTGGCGCCGAAGGATGTGGATACAAGAACGACGCGCGCCGAGGTGGAACTGGATTGGCATGCAGATCCGGGGCCGTTGACTTCCACGATCGAAGCGATCCTGACCGAGAATCCCGAATCGGCGGAAACCATGGCGGAGACTTGGTTCGTTCTCGCTTTGTGCAAACGGGATGCTCAGGAGCTGAATCGAGCGCTGGCCGTTCTCCACGCTGAAGGAATCAGCATCGATGGTGTCATTTTCCCGCGGTCCTTTTGCGAAGGATTGGCGGCGCGTGTGCGGGGCGATACCGCCGTGGCCGCTGCCTCATTCGCCGAGGCGCGTGCGCAGTTGGAAAAAATTGTGCGCGAGCAGCCAAATTACGCACAGGCGCTTTGTGTCCTTGCGATGACAGACGCTGCGCTTGGACACAAAGAAGAGGCGTTGCGTGAGGGCCGGCGCGCCATCGAGTTGCTCCCCGTCTCGCAGGATTCGGTCACTGGAGAGCATATGATTGCACTTTTCGGTGTTACGTGTGCCTGGACCGGCGAGATAGATCTGGCTTGCAACCAATTGGCCATCGCCACGCAAATGCCCGGCGACGTGAGCTACGGGCAGCTTAAATTGCATCCGTTTTGGGATCCGTTGCGCGGCGATGCACGCTTCGAAAAGATTGTCGCGTCGCTCGCGCCCTCTGCTCCGAAATAGCCCGGAGCGCTCGATAACCTGCTGGACTCCATTCCAGCAAAAGCCGGGTCACGCCGTTTCGTGTCCAAGACACGGAAACGAGACGAAGGTTGGAGCTGACATTCGTGGTCTCTTCTGCTAATCCAGACCAAGAGTTTACCTAACGAGTCAACAGCAACGTTGCGGCGGAGAGGGAGAAGTGTGAAAGCCGGAGAATTTTTTGGCGAACTGAAGCGGCGGAATGTTTACAAGACCGCTGTCGCTTATGGCGTCTTTGCCTGGTTGCTCATCCAGATCGCGACGCAGGTCTTTCCGTTTTTTGATATTCCAACCTGGGCCGTCCGGCTGGTCGTTCTGCTTCTGTTGATCGGTTTGCCGGTCGCTCTGATCTTCGCCTGGGTTTTCGAGATCACGCCCGAAGGCCTCAAACGCACCGAGGACGTGCCGCCAGCCCAGTCGATCACGCACCGGACCGGGCGCAAACTCACCGCGGCGATCGCGGTAATTATCGCGCTGGCCGTGATGCTGTTGCTCATTCAATTGCTGCGGCCTAAGACACGGGAGATGGCGTCCGGCGCGAGCGCTTCTTCGCATGAGGCGGGACTCGCGTTGGACATTCCCGAAAAAAGCATCGCCGTCCTGCCGTTTGAAAATCGGAGCGACGACAAGCAGAATTCTTACTTCGCGGACGGCGTGCAGGATGAGATCCTGACCGGTCTCTCCCGCGTGGCGGACCTCAAGGTCGTGAGCCGGACGAGCGTCATGCAGTATAAGGCCGGTGCGCGAAATTTGCGCGAGATCGGCCAACAGCTCGGCGTCGCGCACGTTCTGGAAGGCAGTGTGCAACGAGTGGCAAATCGGGTGCGGGTCACGGCGCAGTTGGTCGATACGCGGACTGACGCGCATTTGTGGGCCGAATATTACGACCGCGATATCGCGGATGTTTTCGCGATCCAGAGCGAGATCGCTGAAACCATTACCGAACAGCTCCGGGCCAAGCTCTCCCCGGGCGAGAGAGCAGCGATCAAGCAACCACCCACGACCGATCTCGCTGCCTACGATTTATTTTTTCGCGCCCGCGCGCTCTATGCCGACACGTCGAATCAGATCCAAGCCGGGAAGAAGTTGCCGGAAGCAGCGCGGCTTCTCGATGAAGCGGTCGGGCGTGATCCGAATTTTCTGGCTGCCTGGTGCCTGCTCGCGCGCGTGCATGGCGATATCTACTGGCAGGGCCACGACCATACGCCGGAGCGCCTCAAATTGGCGAATACTGCACTGCAAGCTGCGTTGCGGCTCCGGCCCGACGCCGGCGAAGTCCATCTCGGTTTAGCTGATTACTACTACCACGGCTTCCGAGATTACGGCCGCGCCCGCAGCGAACTGGATATTGCGCGGCGCACGCTGCCGAACAATCCGGAAGTATTCGAGTACACCGGATATATCGATCGGCGCGAAGGGAAGTGGCTGGAAGCGACGCGTAATCTGGAGCGTGCGCTCGAACTGGACCCGCGCAATTTTCTCACGCTTCAGCAGCTCGCCCTTGTCTTTCAGATGCAGCATCGTTACGGCGAAGAGACGCGCACCTACGACCGTGCCCTGGCGATCTTGCCGGACGATCCTTTCACTTTGATGTCGCGGGCGCAGGTTACGTTCGACGAACGAGCCGACATCAAGCCTTTTCAGGATACCCTTGCGCAGTTGGTCGCCAGAGATCCAATGCTCGCCCCCGACGTGGATGATACCGACCACGCTCTTTGCGAACGCACACCCGCCGCGGCCGCGCGTGCTCTCCAGAATTATGCGGTGAACGGCACCAATCCAAACGGCGCGAACTATCCGCGCGCCTACTGGGAGGGCTTTATCGCGCGCTGCCAGGGAGACACGAAGCGAGCGCAAGCCGCCTTCAGTGCGGCGCGCGAAGAGGTCGGGAAAATCGTGGAGAACCAGCCCGATTTTGCCGCCGCTCTCAGCTTGCTTGGAATGATCGACGCCGGTCTCGGGCGAAACGAAGACGCACTGCGCGAAGGACGGCGCGCCTGCGAGTTGCTCCCTACCGCAAAAGATGCCGTCGATGGCGCTGCCTTCGCGGTAAACCTGGCTCAAATCTATGCCTGGACCGGCAACAATGATCTCGCCATCGAACAAATCGCAGCAGTGGAGCGCGCCCCGAATTATCTCACCTATGGAATGTTAAAACTCCATCCACAGTGGGACGACCTGCGCGGCGATCCTCGTTTCGAACAAATCGTTGCCTCGCAAGCGCCAGCGCCACCGAAATAGAGATTCCACCATTCGCGATCGCGCCAAGTGCGAACGCCACAACCGCTGAAAATGGAGGACAGCACGATGTCACCGGCCGAAATTTATTCGGCGTTTGACAGCGATTGCGCGAGTCCTATAATCCTGCTCCCCGCGCCTGCTGAAGTTTCGCCGCGGAGCCTTTACCAGCCTATCTCGCATGCCTTCCACTGAAATTATTCTGACTGAAAACATCCCCGGCCTCGGCGCTGAGGCGGATGTCGTTAAAGTGCGCCGCGGCTACGCGCGCAATTTTCTTTTGCCCCAGGGCAAAGCTTACGAAGTGACGAAACGCAGCCTTCGGCAGCTCGACAATTTGAAAGCCAAACGCGCCACGCGCGAAGCGGCGGAATTGAACGAGGCGGAAGAGCTTTCCCGCAGAATTGGCAAGTTGAAAGTCGTGTTCACACTCGAGACGGGAGAAACCGGCAAGGCGTTTGGCTCCGTCACCGCGCAGGACCTGGTAAAGCGGCTGAAAAACGAGCTCGGCAACGAGATCGATCGTCATCGCATCGTGCTCGAGCACCCGCTCAAGACCACCGGCGAACATGAAGTCTCGATCAAGCTGCATCACGACGTGACGGCGAAATTTATTTTTCAGATCAAACCCGCGAAAGAAGAAACGCCCGCGCCCGAAGGGGCCGGCGAGGTCACGGAAAAAGCGCGACCGTATAGAAAACGCACCGACTCAAAATAAATGGCTACTCAACCGTCCGCTTGGACTGGTGAGAAGCCTCGCAAAGAATCGGGCAAAGCGCCCGGCCGAGGCTGGCCGGAAAAGAATGGCGGGCCTAACGGAGGCGGGTCATTAACATCTTCCTCGCAGGATATTCACCGAACGCTGCCGCACAGCGTCGAAGCCGAGCAGGGCGTGCTCGGTTCCATGCTCATCTCGCCGCGCGAAATCATCGCGGAATGCGTCGAGAAAATTAACGAAGAATATTTTTACGTTCCGGCGCACCAAACCGTTTACGTGGTGCTGGTCGAGCTTTGGAATGCCGGGCAAGGTATCGATCTGATTACGTTTACGCAGGTGCTGCGCGATCGGAATGTGCTCGAAACGGTCGGCGGCGCGGCGTTCATTACGAGTCTTTTTACCTTCGTGCCGACGGCAGCGAACGTGACGTATTATCTCGAAATCGTCCGGGACAAATACATTCTCCGGCAAATCATCGCCGCCTGCACCGAGAGTGTGCGGCGATCGTTCGAGGAACAGGACGAAGTCCACAACCTGCTCGATGAAGTGGAGCAGAAGATTTTCTCGGTCGGCGAAGATCGCTTCAAAGGCCAGGTCCTGACCATGAAGGATCAGGTGATGGAAGCGATCGAGGCGATCGAGAAACTTTACGAGCGCCGCGGTGGCATCACCGGAATTTCCACCGGTTTCGCCGAGCTGGATCGAATGACGAACGGCCTGCACGAATCGGAGATGATCGTGATCGCGGCGCGGCCCAGCATGGGAAAGACGGCGCTGGCCATGAACATCGCGGAGCACGTGGCGATCAACGAAAAATTGCCGGTGGCTGTGTTCAGCCTGGAAATGAGCGGACAGCAGCTCGTGCAACGGCTGCTCTGCTCACGGGCTCGCGTCAACTTGCAGAAAGTGCGCGACGGCTTTTTGGCCGAACGCGATTTCCCGAGCTTGACCGCGGCCGCATCGAAGCTGGCCGAAGCGCAAATCTTCATCGACGACAGCGCTGGCCTCAGCATTCTCGAGCTGCGCGCGAAAGCGCGGCGGCTCAAGGCGCAAAAAGAGATCAAGCTGATCGTGGTGGATTATTTGCAGTTGCTGCGTTCGACCACGCGTCGAGCGATGGATAACCGCCAACTGGAAATTTCCGAAATCTCCGCCGGACTGAAGGGTCTCGCAAAGGAACTGAAGCTTCCGATCATTGTCCTGGCGCAATTGAACCGGCAACCGGAAGCGCGCACCGGGGGCAAACCGCGCTTGAGCGATTTGCGCGAATCCGGCTCGATTGAGCAGGACGCGGATTTGGTCGGACTACTCGTTAGGCCGGAGATCTACGAAGAGGATGAAGATGCGCGCGCGGAGAAAGCAGGCGAGGCCGAACTGATCATCGCGAAGCAGCGGAACGGGCCGGTCGGAGAAATCGCGTTGACGTTCCTGAAAGAATTCACGCGCTTCGAAGATCGCGCGCGGAATGTTTCCGAGCCGTAACACAGGCATCTTGCCTGTCCGATAACCGCCCGCAAAACGAGCGAGACGCCCATGGGCGATAAGGGGAGCGCAGGCTGCCAGCCTGCAGAAGCCGGCAGCTTGCCGGCTTCATCTGAGAGGGCGAGTCGATCGCGTTTGCAGCGCCACTAAACGCGCGATGAGTCTCGGCAAGCTGCCGAGACTGGCAGGCTGGCAGCCTGCGCTCCCCAGACTCCAGTTGGTCGAAAGCGCGAATCTCCGAATCGATCAACCATCAACCCTTCGTCTCCGTGTCCCACGCTTTAGAGAGCCGCGAAGTCGGCACCGCCGGAATCGCAAGCCCAGCCGCGGCGTAGTGCGAAGTATCGTTAAACAGAGTCAGCCGCGCGCTTACCGCATCCTTGAAGTCCACGATGTTTAGCGCCGCCGGGTTTTGATCCAGGTTATCGCGGTAGCGGCGCGGATCGAATCCGAGCAACGAACTGAGCAGCAGACGAATCGTCGCCTTATGTGAAACGACTAGCACATTCGACCCCGGATGTTCCCGCACGATGTCCATCAGCACCGGCAAAGCGCGCGCCGTAACTGCGAGCCCGCTTTCGCCCCCGGCCGGCGCGAAGGTATAAGGGTCTTTCTCCCAATTCGCCGCTTCATCCGGAAACGCCTTTTCCACTTCCTTCCGCGTCATCTGCTCCCAGCGGCCGTGAGAAATCTCGCGCAGACCGTCGCGCGTTTGCACCTCGAGTCCGTGAGGCTCGGCCAGAATGCTGGCCGTCTCCACCGTGCGTCCCAGGGGCGAAGCGTAGATCGCGGCAATTTTTTCCCCTTGGAGGCGCGTGGCGAGCCGCCGCACTTGTTCGCGCCCTTCATCGGAAAGCTCAACATCAGTCGCGCCCGCAAAACGATCCTCAGCGGTGAGGACCGTCGCGCCATGTCTGACCAAAAAAATTCGCGCATGCATGAACTGTGAATAGACCGGTAGGATTCAGCTTTTCGGCTCCGCGTTGCAAAGACAATCAAAAAGCGAGCGCCGATTCGAGATTCGTGCGCGGATCCAGTTCGGCAAGACACTGCAAAAACGCGCGTCGCCGTGCGGGTTCGCTCCTGCAGGCATCGTCGCGCCAAGCGACTCTCGCGACCTCCCATATCCTGGATGCCTCAAAACGCCTGCTGACACGAATTCTTTCATTAACACCGGCCTTCAGGCCGGTGGCAGCAGACCGCCTCATTGGTAAGCCGTTTTAACGGCTTTCATCGTCGTGCCAGCGCCAAGATAGTTGCGATTGAGCGAGTCGCGCGATAATGCAGGGGTTCCATGCTGATTGTAATGAAGAGCGGCGCCACGAAGGGCGAGGTCGATGGCGTCGTGCAGGTCATCGAGAAACTCGGCTTTCGCGCGCACGTCATGCCCGGCGCGACGCGGACCGCGGTTGGCATTACTGGGAATCCGGGCACGCTCGATCCGGCCCGCTTCGAGCATCTAGCCGGTGTGTTCGAAGCAATTCGCGTCACCAAACCTTACAAGCTCATCACGCTCGATCTGCAGCCGGACCAGACCGTTGTCCGCGCCGGCGAGGCAACAATCGGCGGCAAGGAATTGGCGATTATCGCGGGGCCGTGCGCGGTCGAGAGCCGGGAACAGACGTTTGCGGTTGCCGAAGCGGTGCGGGCCAGCGGCGCGCGCTTTCTCCGCGGTGGCGCGTTCAAGCCGCGCAGTTCGCCTTATGATTTCGCAGGGTTAGGCGAAGAAGGTCTCCAAATCCTCGCGGAAGCTCGCGACACCTTTGGCCTGAAGATTGTCACCGAGGCGCTCGATGAAGCAGGCGTCGATCTGGTGGAAAAATACGCCGATATGATCCAGATCGGCGCGCGCAACATGCAGAATTTTTCCCTGCTGCGTCGCGCGGGAAAATCGAAGCTCCCCGTTCTGCTCAAGCGCGGGATCGCCGCCACTATCGACGAGTGGCTGCTCGCCGCCGAGTACGTCATGTCCGAAGGGAATTATCAGGTCGTGCTGTGCGAGCGCGGCGTGCGCACCTTTACCCAGCACGCGCGAAACGCCCTCGACCTCGCCGCGATCCCGGTGATCCGGCACATCTCTCATCTTCCCATCGTAGTCGACGCTTCCCATGCCGCCGGCAAAAGCCATCTGGTCGCGCCTTTGGCTCGCGCGGGAGTAGCCGCCGGCGCCGATGGCGTGATGGTCGAAGTCCATAATAATCCCGACGTCGCCTTATGCGATGCGGCGCAAGCTCTAACACCTGAAGAATACCTAACGATGGTGCATGAGATCCGCGGCATTCACAACCTGCTCACAAGTCCTGTGAGCGCTTAGCGCTCCCTATTGCCGCCGAATGTAGAGGCGCTTGACACAAGCGCCTCTACATTTGCGCTCCGGCGCGCTTCGGATAGCGAAGCGGCTACAGGGCCAGGAAATTCCGAATCAACTTCAACCCTTCGCCGGTCAGGATCGACTCCGGATGAAACTGGACGCCATGGATCGGAAAGGAGCGATGCTGCAACCCCATGATTTCTCCTTCCGCCGTCTCCGCCGTAACCTGCAAGCATTCCGGCAGCGACTCCCGCCGCACCAGAAGAGAATGATACCTCATCGCTTCAAAAGGATTCTTCACCCCAGCAAACACGCCTAAACCATCGTGCCGCACCGTCGACGTCTTGCCATGCATCAGCCGAGCGGCCGGGACGATCTCACCGCCGAAAGCAGCCCCGATACATTGATGACCAAGGCAAACTCCCAGGATAGGAATGGACTGGCCAACTTCTTGCACGATATTGTTGCATACGCCTGCCCGTTCCGGCCTTCCTGGTCCCGGGGATAAGCAGATCCGCTCCGGACCTAACGAACGAACAAGCTCGATCGAGACCTCATCGTTTCGCCTCACCTCGACGGCGCAACCTAGCTGTCCAAAGTATTGGACCAGGTTGTAGGTAAACGAGTCGTAGTTATCGATTACTAGAACCATGGCTAATTTCGGAAGCACGTCCTATCGCATGCATCGTCGCCCTCGCCTTGCTGACTGTCTCCTTGTATTCAGCGCTTGGGTTGGAATCGGCCACGATACCCGCGCCGGCCTGGACATAAGCCCGGTTGTTCTTCAACACGACCGAGCGCAAGGCGATGCAGCAATCCAGCGCACCATCGAACCCAAAGTATCCTACCGCGCCGGCATAACAGCCGCGCTGCTCCTGCTCCAGCTCGTTGATGATTTGCATGGCCCGGATCTTGGGAGCGCCCGAGACCGTCCCCGCGGGAAACGTGGCCCTCATTACGTCGTAGGCTGTCTTACCCGCCGCCAACCGGGCCGTGACGTGCGACACGATATGCATGACGTGACTATAGCGCTCCACGATCATCTGCTCCGTCACGCGCACACTGCCAAACTCCGCGATTCGTCCGAGATCGTTGCGGGCCAGGTCTACTAACATGACGTGCTCCGCCCGCTCCTTTGGATCCGCCAGTAACTCCTCGCTATTCCGCTGATCCTCCTCCGCGTTCTTCCCGCGGCGGCGTGTTCCTGCAATCGGCCGGACCTCTACCGTGCGATCCACCACTCTTACGTGCAGTTCCGGGGAACTGCCCACGAGCGAGAAATTGCCGAGTCGGAGACAAAACATGTAGGGGGACGGGTTAATCAAGCGCAAGCAGCGATACAGCTCGAGCGGATCGCCCGAGAATTCAGTTTGGAAGCGCTGGGACAGGACGACTTGAAAGATATCTCCCGCCACGATGTGTTGCTTCGCCGTTTCCACCGCAGCTTCGAAACGTTCGCGCGACATATTGCTCTGTGCGTTCGCGGCAACAGTCGGTCGCTGCGCATCGATATAAGGCAGCTCACACGGCGAGGCCAACCGCGCCAGCGCCGACTCGATCAGAGCTTTCGCCGCGGCGTAGGCCCGTTCTCCATCTTCTCCATTCTCGAGAAACGCGTTTGCGATCAGCTTCATCCGGCGCTCGTGGTGATCGAAGACGACCAGTAGGTTCATGACCATGAACATCATCTCAGGCAAGCCCAGCTCGTTGTGCTCTGGCGAGGGCACGGTCGGTTCGAAACTGCGGACGACGTCATAAGCGAGAAAGCCAACCGCGCCGCCCGCGAAACGCGGTAGCTCTTCGTCCGGCACAAAGGTAAATCGGCGCATCACTTCTTCCAGGTGCACGAGTGGGTCCTTCGAGATGGGAGAGCTATGAACCTTGTCTTTCTCCCGGATCGAGAAATTGCGGCCATCACTTTCCATCACGAGCCGCGGATAAAAACCGAGGAACGAAAACCTTCCGGAGCCTTCCTTCTGTTCGGCCGACTCGAAGAGAAAGCAGAATTCCCCATTCTCCAGCTTACGAAAGGCGGACACCGGTGTATCGCCATCCGCAATGATGTCCGCGTAGACCGGCACCACATTGCCGCGCTTTGCCAGCTCGCAGAATTCTTCGTACGATGGGTGAAGACTAACAATCACTGTTCGCGCTCCCGTTAATTACTGTCTCTCCTGCTCCTGATCTTGATCTTACTCCTGATCTAATTCCTTCTGCACCGGGAGAGATCAGGAGCAGGATCAAGATCAGGAGCAGGAGTTATTAGCCTCTCAATCTGGACTCAGCTAGGGGCCACTCGCCGCGATAGTGCTCGAATTTCCCTTCAAGTATTTGTCGAGAAAATCGAGAATAGCTTTGTAAGCTCGAATCTCGTTCGCTTTCTTGGTGAAGCCGTGTCCTTCATTATCGAAGACAACGTATTCCACCACCCCTTTCTTCTTCTTGATCGCGTCAACGATCTCATCCGACTCCGGCTTGATTACGCGCGGGTCGTTCGCGCCCTGCAACACGATGAGAGGCTTGGTGATCTTATCAGCATGAAAAAGAGGCGAGATCTCCTTTAGCAGTTCCAGTTGCGTCGTTGGGTCGCCGATCTCTTTGTAGAGCGACTTGCGTTGCGCCTCCCAGTAAGCCGGAATGCTTTGCAGTGTCCTGACCCAGTTGGAAACGCCGAAGATATCCACCCCCACTCCAAACTCCTCCGGTTTAAAGGCGAGCGCCGCCAATACCATGTAACCTCCGTAAGAGCCGCCCATGATACCTATCTTCGAAGCATCAACGTATCCAAGCGACGCCAGATACTTCTTTGCCTCCACACAATCCCACAGCGGTTCACGGCCATGCTTGCCGTCGTCCGCGGTAAAGAAGGTCTTGCCATAGCCGCTCGATCCGCGGTTGTTCACGTCCAGAACCGCATAGCCATGATTAACCAGAAACTGCACCGAAGCGCTGTAAGGCATCCGCGCCTGGCCGCCGGGGCCGCCATGCACACGAACAAGCGCCGGGACCTTATTCTGCGCACTGGCATCATGCGGCTTGTAGAGAATGGCCGGAATCTCCATCCCATCAAAGGACTTATAGCGGACGACACTTGAATCGACCAGGTCGGCCGCGTTGATCTGAGGGTTAAGGCTATCGGTTAACCGGGACACCTTCTTCGTCGCAAAGTCGTAGAGGTAAAGGTTAGCCGGCGATCGCGAGCCGTCGTGGTAGAAAGCCATCTCCGTCTCGGCCGGCGAGATATTGACGCCGGTAATATCGCCTTCCGGAAGCGCCGGCAGTGGAACTAGCTTCCCCGTCGCTTCTTCGTAAATCTTGATCTTCGTCCGCGCGTCTTCGTTCGTTGCTACGACGCGGTATTTGCCGTTGTGGGAAAAGAAGGTGTAGGAAACGTCCCAGGGCGTCTTCTCCACTATATCGCGCTTACCGTCCTTCAGGTGGTAACGCGCAATGTACATAAACTCGCCGCCTTCGTTCGAGAGGAAATAGAGGTATTTCGATTGCGGGTCGAAAGCTTCCGGCGAGTTAGCCACGTCTCCTTCATGCGGAGTGATGTGCTTCATTTCCCTGGTCGCCGTATTATAGAGATAGACGTCCGAATCCGCCGTAGAGCCGCCAGCTTTCCCAAAAGCGATGAATTGCTTGTCGTTCGAGATGGCGCCGAAATCGTAACCCGTCTCATCCTGGTAGATGAGCGCCGGCTTCAGGTCGGCAATGCTCATCTCGAAAATGTCGAAGTAGCGCGCATCCCGCGCATTCGTGGAGAAGAAGAACGACTTCCGATCGTGGCTCCAGACGAGAAAATTAGCCTTTGTCTTATCGCCCGGTGTCAGGTCGCGCTCAGTCCCGTTCAGTTCTCGCAGGTAAAGGTGCTCGTTCTCGTTCCCGCCCTTGTCGTAACGGTAAAGGAAGCGCGCATCCGCTGGAAAGTAGGAGACCGCGTAAGTGCTTTCCTTGGTCGAAGTAGTCAGTTGCTTCGGCGCGCCGCCGGAGACCGGAATGGTGTAAACGTTGAAGATGCCGCTCTTGTTACTGTGAAAAAGAATCGATTTCTCATCGGCCGAGAACGAGCTGCCGCCCAGCCGCGTCGTATCCATGAACTGCTCGATCGTGTACTGCTTCACCGCCGGACTCGGTTTCGCTTGCGGGGACGTGCTTTTCTTCGCGTCGGGCGCGTCCTTGGTAATTAACGCCTTGTCCGAGACATCTGGCTTGTGCTCGGTTACCGGTTTTTGCGCGTCCACGATCGAAGCGTGGCAAGCGAGACAAAGGAGAATGACGAGGAGTAATTTGATCTTCATTGGGTGTTTTCCAGTGTATGTTTTGGTGACAACGAACAATCGCAAAAGCTACTCTCGCGTTTTCCAATCACAAGGCGCATTCGAACTAGCACGATACTCCCGCGATCTTTCCGCAATCCACATTCCGCATTCCGCGTTCCGCGTTCGAATATCCCCCGGCGGGAATGGAGCCCGCGGGCGCGGCGCGACATGGACGAAGCCCGTCAGGGTGAGCGAACGGGCGTGAGCGAATCAATCGAACCAAAGCTATGAACCACCTTGGCGTTGTCACACCACACGGCGCGTCGAATTATGTCCCCGGCGGGAATTGAACCCACATTTAAGGTTTAGGAAACCCTCGTTCTATCCGTTGAACTACGGGGACGCTGTCGAAAGCAAACGTCCAACATTCAACGTCCAACGTCCAACGTCCAATTGCAGAAAAGGAAACACGGGCTGGAGGAGCCGAAGCGCGGGGGCGAGGTCAAGATTTAAACTCCAAAGCCTCTGCCGAAATATCAAAATATTTAGACGCGACTCCATCATTGCTTACCGACCGGTGCCGCCCCTCACCGCATTTTCCGGTTATCGTTAATAAAAGATGATGCATAAGTGTAAACCATGTAGCGCGCATATGTGTAACTCACTTTGGAATTAGGAATTGATTCCATCCGCCACACCCCTTCTTAGTTCCCATCCTTTTTCGGGGCGAGGCTAGCTACAATTTTTTCAAAACAAGGATCGCCGCGCAGCGGATCCCAGTACGGATGCAAGCGTAACTCACCATAGCTCGCGGATGCAGGAATCTGGAGTGTGCTGTCAAGTTGTTGACAAGCCAGATCCTTCTCTCCGGTCCACGCATAGATCACGGCGAGGAACGTGCGTACGCGAAGCCCGTTCAACGCGTCTCGCTCGAGCGGGAGAAGCTCCACGGCGCGCCGGCCCTCCTGCAATGCATCTTCCTTTCGCCCGAGTGCGGCGTCAATCATGCCGAGGACGCAGAGTGCAGGGGCGTACTCACCTTGCGATCGGATAGCCTCTACCTGCTGTGCGCGAGCGGCCAGGAAAGCGACCTGTGCCGCCGCGGTCTTCCCTTCCATGCGCGCGACAAGGCCTTCGCCGAACGTATGACTAAAGAGAATTGCATCCGGACCGAACGTATTATTTCCCAAGGCCGCAAGCGCGCGGTTAGCGGACACTGCGTCGCGCTCGCATAAAGCGAGGTATAACCAATTGTCCGCGACGCCTTCTGCCGCAGCAGCATTTTTCGCAAGACTCTCTTCCATCACGGCGTGCAGCGGGCGAGTATCGGCCTGCCAATCCAGATTTACTTGGGCGCGCGCTGCTCTCGTGTCTAGGGCCACTTCGGCCGGAACGATCGCGAGAGCACGATCGAGGATTGCTGCCATCTCGGGATAACGGCGAAACGCACCATAACTAAGCGCGATCTCCTGCAGGATCTCGAAGTTCCGTGGATCGAGCTCGCTCGCTCGTTCGAGATTTTCCAATCCTTCCTTCTGCCGGCCCTGGCGACGGTCGATGTAGCCAGTCAATTCGAGAACTCGCGGGTCATCCCGTAAAGTCCGGCGCGCAATGGCAATTTCTGCCCGAGCTCCATCATAGTCGAAATAGCCGCAATACAGATGTTGCGCCTTCGTCAAGTGCGCCTCGCCGCTCTCAGGACCCAACTTCAGCGCACTCGTGACCGCTGCTTCGGCCAGCGCTAGTCGGGCTGGCGTAGGGTCGATTCCATAAAAATAAATATAGTCATGCACGCCGGCTAATTCGCAATAGGCTGCCATGAAAAGCGGGTCTCGAAGCACCGCCTCATCCAGCAGATGCGCCGCTTGTGAGAGGTCCCCCCGGAACCGCGCCCCAAAAGCACTGGTGGCGATCAGCGCTTTAGCCTGGTTATACAGATCGTAGGCGGCGAGATTGTTGGTCGGCGGTTTTTCGATCGCGGCCTTTTCACTGGGGGAAATCCTGGCGCGTAGCTGTTCGACGATCGCCTTTGCAATTTCACTCTGGATTGCAAAGACATCGTCGAGCGGACGATCGTAGTGCTCCGCCCAAAGTTGTGTATCGGCCCGAGCGTCGATGAGCTGGACGGCAACGCGCACTCGATTCGACGCGCGTTGCACACTGCCTTCCAGAATGTGTGCCACTTTCAGCGCCTGCGCGATGTCCGGCAGATTGCGCCCCGTTGTCGTCTTGTATTGCATCACGCTTGTGCGGCTGATGACTTTGAGATCAGCTACCTTCGCTAGGTCGGTGCGGATTTCATCCTGAACGCCATCGGTGAAAAACCCGTTATCCGGATCACCGCTCAAATTTTCGAATGGTAGCACCGCAACAGACTTTCTGTTGGTTGTCTCGACGGGGACGAGAGTAGTCGCGGGAGCAGTAGCCGATTTCGGAGAGGTGCGATTAAGAACAAGAAACAGGCTTATCGCTAGGAGACTCAGCAAGAGGATCGCTGACAGAGTTAGCGCACGTTTGCGGTTGCCGGCGCGAGCTTGCTCACCGTCAGTCGCCACCTCGGTGGCTTTTGGTGTTTCCGCAGCTCTGATTTTCTGGGGTGGTGCCGGATTACCGGCGACGGCGGTGTAAAGATTGACCAAGTCGATTTTGACGCCGTGCTTTACTTCTGCCACGCCCAGGTCATGCAAGTGCGGAGTCCAACGGGTATATTGAGCGAGGTCGTCTGCGATCCGCCTTGAAAGCAGGATGTGTCCGGCATCGCCGCAGTCCATTACCCGTTGTGCCATGTTAATGCCGGTCCCGGCGACGATGCGGCGATCGTTCACGTCTGTTATGGCGCTAACCGGCCCACTATGGATCCCCATGCGCACCTGCAACCGGGGATCGTTTTTTAACGCTTCACTGATCTCAAGCGCACACTTTACTGGCGCTTCCGGCTGAGTGAGAAACGCCAGCGCCATTCCGTCTCCGGCCGGAAGCCGCACCAGTTTCCCGGCCGACTCGGCGCTTTGAAAAGCCGCGGTTTTGCGAATGACTCCGTTCAGCGAGTTTAGTACATCGCCCTGTTCGTTGATCAGCAGCCGCGTGAAGCCCACCACGTCGATGAAGAGCACGTACGCGATCTCCATCTCAAAATCAGAGGGTGTGTCAGTGGACATCGTCAAAGTGTAGACATTATTCCTTCCCGATTCGACAAAGAATTTTTTTCGCGCGCGGGCCTAATCCGCAGCAAGATGACGAATTTCACACTTGTACGCTTGGTGCGATTTATTTGTATCGTCGGCAATCCTCAGGCAGTTCATGTCAACCTATCCCCGACAGACATGGCGTCGTAGCGGGAGGCCGGCGTTCAAGCCGGCACCCAAAATCTTTTGATGACCCTCTGGCCCGTTAGTGACGAAAGCACCGTCCAAATCATGCTCGACTTCTACGACGCGGCGCTCAAAAGCGGCAACGCAGCGCAAGCCCTCTCCGACACGCAACGCAATTGGCTCGTCAAGCTGCGTAAGGAGCATGGGTTGCTCGCTGTTGTTAGAGTCGCCGGCCCATTCATCATGTCGTTCCAGGGAAAACCCTGGGATAATAATCTAATGTGCGCCCCCGAACAGGTGAGTCCTGACGCTGAACATAATTTGTTTCCTCGCCAGGCTGATTGCTTCGCACTTCGGATAACTCCCGATAGTGGGGAGATCGAGACTTGACCTTCCCTGTGGGGGTCCTTTCGAATTAGGAAACCCTCGTTTTATCCGTTGACCTACGGGGACGCTGTCGAAAGCAAACGTCCAACGTCCAACGTCCAATTGCAGAAAAGGAAACACGGGCTGGAGGAGCCGAAGCGCGCGGGGGCGAGCTCAAGATTTAAACTCCAAAGCCTCTGCCGAAATATCAAACTATTTAGACGCAACCCCATATCGAGAGGACCCCATATCGAGAGGCAGCTTTCGACAATTTGTACCGGTGCGCCTTCGAATAGAAGCAGGCGTGCTTCGCGCGCGGCTTTTCCTACTCGGTTAACACCATTGTCTCGTCGCGCTAGTTCTCTCAATTCCGGTCGATGTCGCGAGTGTCTTCGCCTTTTCCGGCAATTTTTGAACGTGTCGTACAATAACGTTTCGCTTTTGAAAAAAAACCAACCGCAGACAAAAACTGAACGAAAAGCCACCGACTCCAGTCAAAGAAAGGAATGAAGCGAGCCGCCGTGATGGTCCATTGGACGGAGGGCTTGCATCTTCGCCACGCGGCGAAATTAGTGCGGACAGGACAGCAGTTCCGTTCGACGATTCTCCTAAGAGACGGTGGGAAGATCGCGGATATCCGCAGCATCCTAAGCGTAATCGCGTTGTGTGCTACGATGGGAACTACCCTTAACGTGGAGGCGAGTGGCGAGGACGAACGGGAGGCAGCGCAAGCAATCGAACAGGTATTCGTCTCCTCCGTGGCGGTCGCGCTCGATGAGCCGGTTCAGGAAAAACGGACGCCTGCGTAAACTTACGCATGTGTGCCGCAAGAGGAGCGTGTCCCTGGGATCAGGATGAGAGTACACCAGCGAAAGAAATTTCTGCGTTTCATTGCCTGTGAAGCCGTGGCGGTCATCATATTGTTCGCTTCGATCACCGTTGGCGTTGGTGAAAGACACCGGCATCTCAGTATCAGCGAAGGGCAAGCTGCGCCGAAGATCAATCCGATCGTTACGACGCTGACAATCTGTGCAGCGGTTGCCCTCGGCATTATTCCGGTGATCTTCTACGGGCTGCCGCCTACGTTACCGCGCGATGGCAGCGCCTGACCCCGGCTACCGATTCAGCGCCGGACTCACTAAGTGGCAGTCCCTTTTCTCAATAAAGATTCGGATCAATCGGTCGTTGTTGTCGAAAGCCCAATCAACGGCAACTTCTTTCTCCACAACTGAACATCAGCGGTGACAAACGGGTCTAAGAAAATAAGGCATAGAACATAGGTTCAGGCGAATAAGCGTGCGTGCACGGTCGAACAGCGCGCATACGGAATGCAAACATGAAATTATCGGTAATAGCGCGCAGGCTCTCACTGATCTTGGCATTTTTTTCTATTCCTGTCGTCGCCGGGCAGTCTACAAAAGATACCGAGGATCCATTAAGAGCCGTCGCCGTCCTTCATCCCACGGAGGGCAATAACGCAGCCGGTGTAGTGACGTTCACCGAAGTCGAAGATGGCGTACGTGTTGATGCCGACGTTCACGGACTCACTCCAGGCAAGCACGGATTTCATGTGCACGAGTTTGGCGCCTGCAGGGCAGTCGATGCAAGTTCAGCGGGCGACCATTTCAACACGCCCTGCTGCATTGATCACCGCGACGCAGCCCCAGCTCCAGCCTGATTTGCTCAGACGATCCGCGATGATTTCCCAGTACTTCACTTTCTTCTTGGCCGCCATTCTTATACAAAGCGCAATCCAATTTACGAGGTAATTTAATGACCTTTTAGGGCGGAGATGGAAACCCTCGTTCTATCCGTTGAACTACGGGGACGGCCGACATTTGCGATTTTAGATTTGTGATTTCCGATTTGCAAAACCGAATTACGTGGACAAGCGGATTGGCGAAGTTCGATTTGCGCTTGCCGATTGTCCACCACCATTCGGCTGGCGTTCGCGCAAGCGAACTTCGAGGTATTTCGCGAACAACCCGCATCCGACTGCCATCGCTAGCTCCAAGGTGCCTGCTACTCGCCGCGAGGAATGTGTGTCAATACCTGGCCACTTGGCTCTGACCCCTTATGATCTCCGACCCAACCAGACGACGGCGCCCAGAGGTTCAGCGGCTCGCCAATTTGAAGAAAGGCGAGAAGATGATTCGCGGAAAATATCTGGCCCCATCTCGTGGCCATTTCCGCTTTATGTCAATGAAGGGCTATCGGAAAAATGAAAAACTACACCTTGCACATAAGGGCTGGCACTCTTTCGCTGTTCATTCTGGCACTGCTGGTAGTGCCGAACGGGTCGAACTCTTCACCGATTGATTTGCGACCCCGGGCGGCAGCGGCGTCGCTGCGGAAAAACATGCGAGCCTAAATTATGAAAAAATTGCATTCGCTTACTGGCAGTCTTCTGTTGGCTACCTCAATTCTTGCGCGGCGGGTCGCGTTCCCGATGCTTTCTCTTGGCGCGGGGCTGGTGCTCGTGCAGCCGCGCGCGGGCGCTTCCGGTGTTTTCACTGACACCGGCACTCTCGCTGATGCGCGCTATGAGCATACGGCAACGTTGCTGCCCAACGGCAAGGTGCTTGTCGCAGCAGGCATTGGCGGCACTAGCGGCGTTCTCGCGAGCGCGGAACTGTACGATCCGGCGAGTGGGACCTGGGCCGCGACCGGGAGCCTCGCTGCCGCACGCTTTTATCACTCGGCGACGTTGCTGCAGAACGGCCAAGTGCTCGTTGCAGCAGGAGTGATCGACGAAAGCACCAGCGGCGATCTCGCGAGCGCGGAACTGTACGATCCGGCGAGCCAGACTTGGACTGCGACTGGGAGCCTCGGCACGGCGCGCCGTCTATATACGGCGACGTTGCTCCTCAATGGCAAGGTGCTTGTCGCGGGAGGTCAGAGCGGCACCACCGCCGTACTTGCGAGCGCGGAACTGTACGATCCCGCGAGCGGGACCTGGACCGCGACCGGTGACCTCTCCACTGCACGCCGAGAGCACAAGGCGACGTTGCTGCAGAACGGGAAGGTGCTCGTCGCAGGAGGAGTGGACAATAGTGGCTTCTCCGCGAGCACGGAAATATACGATCCGGCGAGCGGGACCTGGACTGCGACCGGGAGCCTCGGGACCGCACGTCATTTTCACACGGCTACCTTACTGCCCAATGGCAAGGTGCTTGTCGCGGGAGGCGGTGGCAGCAGCGGCGCCCTCGCGATTGCGGAACTGTTCGATCCGGGGAGCGAGACCTGGACCGCGACAAACAGCCTCGCTACGGGACGCTATATTCCCGGAGCGACGTTGTTGTCTGACGGCAAGGTGCTCGTCGCAGGAGGAGTGGACAACAACGGTAGCGCTCTCACGAGCGCGGAACTCTACGATCCGGCGAGCGGGAGCTGGACTGCGACCGGGAGCCTCGCGACCGCACGCGTTGTTCACACGGCGACGTTGCTATCCGACGGCGAGGTGCTTATGGCAGGAGGGAATGACAACAACGGTAGCATTCTCGCGAGCGCGGAACTTTACGGTGGGCCACCACCTATTCCAGCCCAGCTACTTAACATTTCCACGCGCATGCGTGTTCTTGCCGATGACAAAGTTCTCATCGGTGGCTTTATCGTCACTGGGACTGATCCAAAGAAAGTAATCATTCGGGGAATGGGTCCTTCGCTCAATGGTGTCGGGGTTACTTTGTCCGATCCGACTCTGGAGCTCCATCAATCGGACGGCACGGTCATTACGAACGACAACTGGAAGATCAACGATCAGACCGGTCAATCACAGGAAACTGACATCCGCGCCACGACAATTCCGCCGTTAAACGACTTAGAATCTGCAATAGTGACGACGCTTACCCCCGGCAACTACACCGCAATCCTTGCGGGTAAGAACGGAGGAACGGGCGTCGGGTTAGTCGAGGTCTACGATCTGGCGCAAGGCGCGAATTCCCAGCTAGCCAATATCAGTTCCCGTGGTTTTGTCGATACCGGCGACAACGTCATGATCGGTGGGTTTATCGTGGGAGGCGGAACCGGCGGCGGCTCTGCCAAAGTGATTGTGCGCGCAATTGGCCCATCACTCAGTGTGAATGGCACCCCAGTTCCAGGCCGATTAGCTGATCCAACCCTTGAACTGCACAACGCCAGTGGCACTATGATTGTAACCAACGACGACTGGAAGACGCGGGCTGATGGCAGCAGCCAGCAATCTGAGATTGAGGCGACGACTGTTGCTCCTACCAACGATTTGGAATCGGCCATCGTCGCCACATTAGTGCCCGACAATTACACCGCAATTGTGCGCGGGAAGAACAGCACGACCGGAGTCGCGTTGGTAGAAGTTTACAACCTACAGTAGATACGAATCATCGGCAGACAAAGATCGTCCGCTTCTCCTCTAGTGCCATCACGTCTCGAAGCCATTCACCTTAGCTACACTGGCGGCACTAAGAGGTGGGTTAGGGAACTTGACCGAATGAGTGTTTGCACTGTCCGACTCAAAGGCGAGCCCTTCGCTGATCTTTTCAGGCAGAGCAGAGAGTGAACTTTACGGATGGTGGTCTGGCATGTCGCACGTTTGTGTCGCACGTTGTGTCACCCGGATGCCGAAAATCAGCGTATTCGTGATTAATGCTGATGACGCGAAAGTAGTGGCAATCGATGGCGTTACAGCTTTTTGCGTACGACGGATGACTGGATCGAACACCAGCAAAATGGCCCGTTTCGCCTTAGGAAACCCTCGTTCTATCCGCTGAACTACGGGACACTGTCGGAAGCCAACGTCCAACATTCAACTCCGAAAGTATTCGCGAGCAGGCGTCCAACGTCCAATTGCAGAAAAAGGAGACAAGATGAAGAGGAGCCGAAGCGCGGGGCAGAGGCCAAGATTTAACTCCCGAGTCTCTGCCGAAATATCAAAATATTGAGACGCGACCCCATATCCGCCTTTGTGTTTTATTTAGCGCCGTGCGGCTCTTGTCGATTAATACGCTGGATAACCGTTGAACTTGTCGGTATACTTAAGTGTTAGATGTTATGCGTGCAGGCCTAAACGATGAAAATATTGCATCCCCTCGGGGCCGGTCTTCCGTCCGCTAGGTCGGCTCTTGCTTGGCAGGTTGCGTTCCCGCTGTTGTTTTTAGGCGCGGTGCTGGTGCAGCCGTGCGCGAGCGCTTCCGTTGTTTTTGAAAACACCGGCAGCCTCGCCACCGCACGCTATTACCACACGGCTACGTTTCTGCGCAACGGTAAGGTGCTTGTCGCAGGAGGTTATAATCGCGGCACCAACAACTCTCTGGCAAGCACGGAACTGTACGATCCGGCGAGTGGGACGTGGACGGCGACCGGCAGCCTTGCCACCGCACGCTATCTTCACACTGCGACGTTGCTGCCCAACGGCAAGGTGCTTGTTGCTGGAGGTTCTAATAACAACAGCTTCGAGCTCGCGAGCGCGGAACTGTATGATCCGGCGAGCGGGACGTGGACGGCGACCGGCAGCCTTGCCACCGCACGCGATAGTCATACGGCAACGTTGTTGCCCAACGGCAAGGTGCTTGTCGCAGGCGGTTATGTATTCGGCACAGCCTCTCTCGCAAGCGCGGAGCTGTACGATTCGGCGAGCGGGAGCTGGACGGCCACCGGCAGCCTCGCGACCGCACGCTATTATCACACGGCAACGTTGCTGCCCAACGGCAAGGTGCTTGTCGCAGGAGGGCGTAACTTCAGCAGCATTCTCGTGAGCGCGGAACTGTACGATCCGGCGAGTGGGACCTGGACGGCGACCGGCAGCCTCGCCACCGCACGCTATCTTCACACGGCAACGTTGCTGCCCAACGGCAAGGTGCTTGTTGCTGGAGGTTCTAACAACAACAGCTTCAACAACAACAGCGTCGAGCTCGCGAGTGCGGAACTGTACGATCCGGCGAGCGGGACGTGGACGGCGACCGGCAGCCTCGCCACCGCACGCGATAGTGGCACGGCGACGTTGCTGCCCAACGGCAACGTGCTTGTCGCAGGCGGAGTTAGCGGCACCAACAGCTCTCTGGCGAACGCGGAAATGTACGATCCGACGAGCGGGACCTGGATGGCGACCGGCAGCCTCGCCACCGGACGCTCTCTTCACACGGCGACATCGCTGGCCAATGGCAAGGTGCTTGTTACAGGAGGTTATAACGGCACCGGTTCTCTCTCGAGTGCGGAACTCTACGTCGGGCAGTCCTTGATCAACATTTCCACGCGGATGCGCGTTCTTACGGGTGACCAAGTGCTGATCGGTGGTTTTATCATCACCGGAACCGACCCAAAGAAGGTTATTATTCGGGGGATGGGTCCTTCGCTCAATGTGAATGGCACCCCCATTCCAGGCCGGTTAGCTGATCCGACTTTGGAACTACACCAGCCGGACGGCACGGTAATCACGAACGACAACTGGAAAATCAACGATCAGACTGGCCAATCACAGGAAGCTGACATCCGCGTCACCACTATTCCACCTGCCCACGATTTGGAATCGGCCCTTATCGCAACTCTTGCTCCTGGCAACTACACCGCAATCCTTGCGGGTAAGAATGGAGGGACGGGCGTGGGCTTAGTCGAGGTTTACGATCTGGCGCAAGGCGCGAACTCCAAGCTGGCGAACATCAGCACGCGTGGATTTGTGGACACGGGTGATAACGTCATGATCGGGGGATTTATCGTGGGCGGAGGAAGCGGCGGCGGCAGTGCCACGGTGATTGTGCGTGGACTTGGACCATCGGTTCCCGTAGCAGGCGCATTGGGCGATCCAACCTTGGAATTGCACGACGGAAGTGGAACTACGATTGAGACCAACGACAACTGGAAGATCAACGATCAGACCGGCCAGTCACAGGAAGCTGACATCCGCGCGACAACTATTCCACCAACCAATGATTTGGAATCGGCCCTTATCGCAACTCTTCCTCATGGTAACTACACCGCAATTGTGCGCGGCAAGAACAACAGCACTGGTGTTGGTTTGGTGGAAGTTTACAATCTGCAGTAGTTACGAATCGGCGCGCGCGACCAGTGATTTTGGCAACGGATTGCTCGTTGTTTGTCAGCTCACGCCGTCTTGTGTGACACATAATGAACGTTTCGAAATACCGTGTCTGTGGCTACCCTCAGATTGGGAGATGGACTTGTTAGCTCTAAGAAAAACGCGTTCAAAATTCCTGTATCTCGCGAAACCGGAAAAAATCGACGGGACCTAGGATTGTTCCGTCACGAAAAACGCTAAGTTCCGTGGGAGCAACCGCTTCGAATCTGAGCGGAGTCACATCAGATAGCGTCGCTCGACCGGATAGCGAGGCGTTGCGAATCGTCTGGAAAGCCCCGATTTCGAGCCCAAAAAATGTCAACCCAACCGCGGATAAGCATAAGCGGCTGGCAACGCGTTCAACGAAATCGAAGTACGGCCATTGGCCAGCGGGCCAATCAGGTGGATCAAAATATCCACCGACAAAGAGGGATTGTTGAACCGGAGCTACTAAACATTCCCAAATTGCCATGCGAATAGGCAAGTCGGCTGGAAGAGTCGTGCCTTGCCGCAGCGCGGTGGCCAAGAGCGGAAGGCGAAGCTTGTCTAACACGACGCCGTAATGCCCAGCGATGGTCGCACGAGCAAGATGGAATCCTTCCTCTTGTTGAACATTCAAGCTTACGTCACCTCGAGTGCGAGGATCCTCGGCATAGAGGGCAGAGCGCACATTTTCGGAATGATCCTCGCTCACAAAACGGGTTGCCACTATGTAGCCCTTTAACACTCTGAGCACCCCATTAGCATCTCGGAACTCGACACGGTCAAACTGTTGACGCCATCGCCCGAATTCTGCATTGGTGAATGAGATAGATGCCGCGGTGCCTTTCGCTTCCGCGAGACAAAGTGTTTGAGCGTTCTCTGCGCAAAGGTAGTCAGGGGTATCACCGGCTCCTACCCGGGTTACTTGAATCGATCCAAACATCGGATCAATCGTCCCTTTTAGAACGTGTTCCATGTGCGCGAAATAGGTAATTCCGCAATGGGCAGACAGAAACCACCGGCAAAACGCTTTGCCGAGCAAGTTGTGGTGAGCAATCCGCGGCTCCTTGTGGGTCCCGACACTTGGACCGCGAAAACGAAAGGCCGCGTCCGGCGTTAGGAGGGAAATGTACCACTGAGCAATTGGATTTGGGCTTGGAACAGCCTGGTAATGCGCGTCCCGCCAGTAATGGTGAAACAGGTCCGCTAATCTGACGTCTATGCTAGCCGCGACACTTGAATTTGCAGTTTGCAGTCCTGCAGGAACGGGAACGAAGTCCTTAAGGCGAAGGTCAAGGGATCTTTGCATTGATTACGTCAGATTGAAAACTGCTTCGCTGATTGTCGAGCGTGTTGAACAGGTTTTTCACACCTTCTGAGCCGAAGCCCAGCAGGAAAATCTGTGTCACCCGGATGCCTAAAAATGGGCAGATTCCAGATGAGATGCGCTGACAGAGTTCCGGCGTAATCCACTAACAAACAGCCGATTGCGCAATTTAGACGACTGCTGATCAAGTGTGATAAAACGTCAGTTTCGCCTTAGGAAACCCTCGTTCTATCCGTTGAACTACTTGGACAAGCGGATTAACGAAGTTCGATTTGGGATTGCCGATTGTCCAGCACCATTCGGCTGGCGTCCGTGCAAGCGAACTTGAAGGTATTTCGCGAACAACCGGCATCCTACTGCCATCGCTAGCTCCAAGGTGCCTGCTACTCGCCCCGAGGAATGTGTGTCAATACTCTGACCCTTCTCGCCGTGACATTCTCAATTACGTCGTTTTCACCTACACCTTCCATCTCTGGAACAAAGACAAGGCGCGGGACAACGAAAAGGCCGAAGCGCAATAGTACAGTTGCACAGGACCAGTTCACGTGAACTGGGACCGAGTTATTGCACTGGCCAGTGACGTGCGAACTCGAGTCACTCCCGCCGAACCTCTTCGGAGTTCGCTGCAGTGCTTTTAGCAGCCGCTGTTAGGGTAACTGGTAAGCTTCGAATAGCGCCACGCCGGTCAATCCACCGCTGCCGCGGAGGATCGCAGTGTAATTCCCAGGCGCGAGAGTCGAGAGAATTGCTGATTCGCGATCGTCGGTCGGCGCTAACATTGTCGCGGCAATGTCGGCTTGCTGGGTTGAGCGCCAGTTATCGTTAGTGGCTATTGTTGTGCCGGAGCCATCGTGGAGTTCGAGTGTCGGATCCTGAAGAGCGCCAGGGACGCCGGCCGCCGTCAACTCCGGCCCTATCGCGCGGACCAGGATGCGCGAGGTTTTCGATCCGCCCACGATGAAACCGCCGATCATCACGTTATCGCCGGTTTGGACGAGTCCTCGCGTCGAAATGTTGACCGCATTTGCCGGAGCGCTTTGCGCGAGATCGTAAAGCTCCAAGAGGCCCACCCCGGTCGCACCATTCTTGCCGCTCAGAATCGCTGTATAATTCCCCGGCTCGAGCAAGGCTATCATCGCCGCTTCCTTCGGATCACCAGGCGCAAGTCCGCTGTCGATGATTTCCTGCTTCTGGGTGCCGTTCATCCAATCATCATTTGAGAGCAGCGCCGTCCCAGCGCCGTCAAAGAGCGTAAGCGTCGGATCGCTCAAGCGGCCAGCAACTGGTTGCCCACTGGAGGCCAGCGAAGGTCCCATCCCGCGCAATAAAACGTTTTTCGAAGAACTGCCTGTAATGATAAAGCCACCTATCAGCACATTGTCGCCGGTCTGAACGCTCAAGCGGGTTGATAGATTCAATAAGGATGGTGCTACAGGTATCGGCACAACTTTAAACACGCTGCCGCTTGCTGCTCCGGGGCCAATATTCGTATCGCCAAGAACATAAATTTCACCTTGTGCGTCCTCGCCCCAGCCTTTGAGCAACTGACCAAGCGAGCGAGCGGGAGTGCCGATGCTCAATTCCTTGATTGGACCGGAGGCAAGGTCATCCAGATAAAAGAGTCGGCCACTTGCCGTCCCGGGCGCAGCGAGGTCGCCGAAGACGTACTTGCCCGTCAATGCCGGGAGAGCGGAGCCGCGGTAGACAAATCCCCCAATGACTGCGATGCCGTCATCGTGGCTGTACTCAGCGATCGGATCGGTCAGGGATGGATCGGGCGATGCATCAAAAGAGTCTCCACCGGTCGCCGGATCGAAGAGGAAGGTTCCTTCCTTCCGGTTCCAGCCATAGTTTTTGCCGGCTTCAATGATATCGATTTCCTCGACGTGGTCCTGCCCGACGTCTCCGGCCATTAGCTTGTCCGTCACGGGATCGAAGCTGAAGCGAAAGACATTGCGCAAACCGTAGGCGTAGATCTCTGCTGCTCGGTTCGCCGGATTAGATACGACCACAAAGGGATTGGAGACAGGAATACGATATTTTCCGTTCGCACTGATTGGATCAGCGCTGCTTGAGGTCAGCGCAGGATCGAGTGGATCAATCCGCAATATCTTGCCCAAGACGGTTGTGATGTCCTGTCCGTTCCCGGTCGTTGGATTATGGCCAGGACCGACATCATCGGCGAGTCCTCCATCGCCAATCGAGAAGTAAAGGTAATGGTCGCTGGCGCGAAATGCCATCTTACCGCCGTTGTGGTTAGACTGCGGATGATCGATGCGCAACACTTCACGGCGCGTGGATGGGTCGACCGCATCGGCATTGTTGGCTGAAACCTTCCATTCTGCGATTACCACCTGGTTATTAAACGCCGAGGTGTCGGGGACGGTGAAGTCGGCCGAACCAGTGACCGGCTCATTTGTGAAGGTGTAGAGCTTCCCATAGCCTGGGCTGGACGAATCGTTAAAGCCAGGATGAAAGGCCACGCCGAGCAAGCCCCGTTCGTCGTAAGACGTGCTCAGTGTCACCAGCCGGTTCGAGACGTCCAGAAACGGGGTAGCTGAGAGTTGACCATTCTTTAGAAGGACGATCTGACCGCTTTGCTGGACAATGAAAAGGCGTCCAGTGCCATCGTTCGCCGAAACCATGTCGATCGGTGCGATCAATCCGGTGGCGACTGTTTGCAGTTCGATCTTGATTGGTCCCGTGGGCACGCGAGCAAGTAATGGAGTCGGCTGCGGCGCCGGAGTGGGGGTGGGTGTCGGCGTGGGAGTCGCAGGCGGCGTGCCCGCGACGGTGATTGTGCCGACCATTCCGCAGCACGCGCCGTGCGGACTACAAAAGTAGGGGAAATTTCCCGGCGTAGTGAACTTGTATGAATAGGTGGCGCCGCTTGGTTGGATCTGAGTGCCAAAGAGATTGGTTGGCTGTCCCGGGCTGCCCGATTTCACATCGTGACTACTGCCGTCCCAAATCCACTTCACGGTGTCGCCGGGCTGGACCGTGACACTCTTCGGCGAAAAGATTAATTCATTGCCAGAGGCGACGCGGACGATGGTTGTCGCTCCGCGTGTCAGGCTCACAGGGAGAATCAAGAACGCCAAAAGGGATAACAAACCCGTGCGGATTCCGTGTTGCATGCGTCTCTTAAACCTTGAACGTGTGGCGAAGTTGCGACCAAACTTGCTGCGGGATCGCTCCGGCCAAGTGCGCTTTCTTAGAGCACGAATCACACCCGCACGCTGCGGAACAGCTGAATTTCGGCAAGTTTGTCATTCATCGAACTTCTCTAAGGGAATTTCGATGAATGAACGCACGAAGTGCTGAAGAAAAAAGGGCGGGCCAGCGTGGCCGGTCGATTCACGAAGTGGTCTAGTCGAATTAGGAGACCCTCGTTCTATGTTTTGAACTACGGGGACGCGCCGACATTTTCGATTTTAGATTTGCGATTAACGATTTTCAAAACCGAATTACGTGGACAAGCGGATTGGCGAAGTTCGATTTGCGAAGGCCGATTGTCCAGCACCATGCGCTTCCAGCGAACGTTCAACATCCAACGCTCAACTCCGAAAGTATTCGCGAGCAAGCGTCTAACGTTCAATTGCAGAAGAGAAATAATGGCCGAGCAGGATTCCGAAAGCGCGTGCCGCGTTGCATCGAAAATCTGACGAATGACCCGTTAGTTGTCGAATGTCGTAATTCGGCATAAGGTGGGTTTAGGGTGTCAAAGGCGAGCTTACTTACTTGTTTGATTTTGCTGCTCACGCTTGCCGTCGCTTCAAGTCAAACGGAGCCGCCCAAGCTAGCTCCAAACGAGGCACTCGAAAAATACGACAACCCGCCGGCCCTTTTTCCGTTGAGGAGGATGGGTCTTTCTCAGGGGATGGTCTCGCCGCACGAAGCGTTCACGAGTTATCAGGTCAATGTGGACGCGAACGGCCAGAACATCACGGGCGACGCCGCGAATGAGCCGTCGATCAGCGTAGACCCAACCAACCACAACAAGATGGTAATCGGTTGGAGGCAGTTCGATAGCGTGGCGTCTAATTTCCGCCAGGCCGGCTGGGGTTTTACCAGTAACGGCGGCACCACGTGGACCTTTCCCGGCGTCCTCGAGAATAACGTCTTCCGGAGCGATCCGGTCCTGGCCGCGGGTGACACGGGAACTTTCTGCTACCTCAGCCTGCTCGAGACGTTCTCTGATAACGTCTGGCGTTCGGTCGACAGCGGCCAGTCCTGGACAAACCTCGGACCCGCGACGGGAGGCGACAAGCAGTGGTTCACCATCGATAACACGAACAGCGCGGGTCACGGGTTCCAGTACCAGGCTTGGAGCACCGCCGGCAATAATTACGGGGGGCGGCAATTCAGCCGTTCCACCGACGGCGGGTCCACTTGGATAAATCCGGTCAACATTCCTAACTCTCCCATCTGGGGCACGCTCGACGTGGACACGAACGGCAATCTATTTATTGGTGGTGTGGATCCGAACAATCTGAGCCCGTTTTGGTGTGTTCGCTCGACCAATGCAAAGAACTCCGCGGTTACTCCAAGCTTTGATCAAAGCACAGCGGTTAACCTGGCCGGTAGCATCGATGTCAGCGGCGATTCGATAAACCGGGAAGGATTGGTAGGGCAGGTTTTCCTGGCGGTGGATCGTTCAGGCACGAGCACTAACAATAACGTTTACATGGTGGCGAGCGTGCAACCATTTGGTTCCAGCCCCGGAACCGACGTGATGTTTGTGCGCAGCACGGATGGCGGACAAACCTTCAGCGCGCCTCACCGGATCAACGACGATCCGGTCAATCACAACAAATGGCATTGGTTCGGCACGATGTCGGTCGCGCCGAATGGACGCATCGACGCGGTTTGGCTGGACACACGCAACGCCGGGAACAATACCGATTCGCAGCTCTTCTATTCTTACAGCTTCGATGGGGGCGACACCTGGTCGGCTAACGTGGCCGTGAGCAATTCGTTCAATCCGTTCCTTGGTTACCCGAACCAGAACAAGATGGGCGATTACATCACGATCGTTTCAGACAATACCGGAGGCAATGTCGCCTATACGGCTACCTTCAACTCTGAAGAAGATATCTACTACGTTCGCGTCGCACCGCCCACGCTTCAGTTGCTCAATATCTCCACGCGAGCGCGTGTTCTGACAGATCAACAGGTCCTTATCGCCGGCTTCATCATCACCGGCACTGATCCCAAGCAAGTAATCATTCGCGGGATAGGTCCTTCGCTCAATGGTGTAGGCGGGACCTTGTCCGATCCGACTTTGGAACTGCATCAAGGCAATACCACGCTGGCTACCAACGATAACTGGAAAACCAGATCCGACGGAAGCAGCCAGCAGGCAGAGGTGGAGGCCACGACGATTCCCCCGACGAACGACCTGGAATCGGCCATCGTGATGACTCTTAATCCCGGAACCTACACTGCGATTCTCTCGGGCAAGAATGGAGGAACGGGTATCGGCGTAGTGGAGGTTTACGATCTGGCGCGGGGCGTTAACTCCCAGCTGTCGAATATCAGCACGCGCGGATTTGTGGACACGGGCGACAACGTCATGATCGGCGGCTTGATTGTGGGCGGAGGCAGTGCGGGCGGAAACGCCCGGGTGCTTGTCCGCGCCATCGGGCCGTCACTGATTAACTCGGGCATCCAAGGCGTGTTGTCAGACCCGACCCTTGAGTTGCACGATGGGAACGGCGCTACCACGGCCACGAATGATAACTGGAAGATCAACGATCAAACTCAACAATCGCAGGAAGCCGAGGTGCGAGCGACTACGCTTCCTCCTTCCAATGATCTTGAATCAGCGATCGTGGCGACGTTAGCTCCCGGCAATTACACGGCGGTTGTGCGAGGAAAGAACAACACCACCGGCGTAGGACTGGTGGAAGTTTACAACCTGCCGTAGCGGAACATTAACGCGCCTGTGGATTACACACGCGTGCCCCTGCTGGTTTCGGTTTCTCTCCGAAACGGCTTTACCACAGGGTCGCCAACCGCCGAAAGTCTACACAGCGTCGGGCTGTTACGGCTTGGGTTGCTGATAGAGGCCAATCACGTTTCCGGCGGGGTCGCGGAAGCGCGCCGTGATTTCCGGCGCGTCAGCGCCGATGGGTTGCACGAGCTCGCCGCCGTGAGCGGTGAGGGTGTCAATCGTCGCGGCCACGCTATCGACTATGATGTAGATGAGCAACCCTGGTGTCGCCGCCGTCCGGCCAGTCACCCACGTGCCGCTCACTTCACCCACCCCGTCGTCGAATGCGATCGAGCCGTTACCGCGCTGCCTGATCTGCCAGCCAAAGACTTTTTCGTAGAATTCAGCCGAGCGGTGGACGTCGGTCGCTGACATCTCGACGTAGCAGATTTTGCCGTTTGCCAGTGTTGGAGTCATAGGACGCCCGTGGTCGTGATTGTCGTCGTGGATATCTTTGCCTAACCAGCGAGAATAAGATCGGCTATCGCTGGCGAGAGCGAGTAAAAACTGACAGGGAAGAGTTAGAAGTTTCCATGAACAGGACGCCCTAGGTTGGTCCGGCTCAAGTTCCTCTTCCACCGACCGGATTGATCAATTCGCTAAGGCTTTTGGAGTCAAATTGCGGCTCGGCGACAGGCACCCCGAAAGCTTTCGGAGCTGGAACGCAAACCCAACGAGCTAAAGGAAGGAGGAAGCGCCCGAAGATTGAACTCCCACAACTGACCCATCCAAAAACCAATGAAGTAAAACCAACCCAAACCCCGCATCCACGCTTGACTCACTACATAGGGATTAGGTGGTTTACGGGACATGCACTAATTTTCCTGATCCGGTGGACCGCCAAAAATCAATACGACTATAATCATGCTGAGGGCGAAGGCTAGGAAGCTCACTATCCAGAAAGTGGGCCAGAACGCGAAAAAGCGTCGAATCCCTTCCTCGGCGCGAAAATACCGCGTCGCGAACAAACCCGCCGCCAGACCTGATCCAGCGCTGAGCGAAAGTACTACCGGCGCTATGATCTGGGCGTTGTACATGCAGGGTACTTAGCTCACATTCTTGCAATCTAACGATCTGGCGTCTACTACCTGAGTGCCGGCCAGCAAATCGATGATCCGCCTGCGATCTTCACGGCAGAAGATCATCATTCCTTCCAGCAGTATAAAGCTCACGACCAAGACGTGCGCAACAACCAGTTCGCCGGCGGCTTTGAACCGGTCCGGCGGCAGAAACGCGGCTAGCCGAATGGGCGCGGCAGCAGAAAGCAAACTCGAGGCCAATGCCTGTTTTACAATCGTGGCTGAGCGAAAAATGTAGAGATATACAGGCAGGTACAGACCGAGCACAATGAAAACACAAATAGCTTGCCGCCAAATACACCTAAGTCTGCTTGCGGGATGGTTAGTGTGTGATTCCGCAAGGAAAATGCCCCCTATCCTCTTGCCGATACCTTGACCTCGCCACCACGAGTCTTTGCCCAAAGTCCAGCAGACCAAGCACAGTTGATATGCAATTAAGAACGCAGAGACAAACCAGAATGGCGCGTGCTCGAAAACGAAAGATAAAAGCAACGAGCCCGAAACGATAAGAAGGAGCGCCGCGCCGTTATCGAGGAGAAACGCACCGAACCGGCGCTCGATTGGAGCAGCGGACCGAGATCGCGGATTTGGATCATCGGTTTGTTGCGGCGAAATGTTCATGCGCTCTCCGGTCCTTCCATTGCGAGCCACATCGTGTGCTCCGCCGCAGGAATGTCGAGCGTGAATTACCAGGCGTTCATAGCTGCCGAAGTCTGACAGCACAGATCGCCGACGCGGCCCCGCTGGCTCGCTTACTTGCCTGTCATCCGCATTTGGTGCGCTTGAAGGGCTTGTTTTAGTAAGTCTAACAACGCGGGATTATTCAGGTCCTGTTCGGAGTTGATCGGAACGTACTTGTGCACTTTTCCAGAGCCGGTTAGCACGTGAAGAGGGTCGGGTAATTCGCCGCCGTTGTAGAGGCCTAACTTTACCCCCTTCTTCGACATCAGGATGGTGCAGGTCAAGTCTTTATATCCGGCGCCGTAACTGTAACCGATGAGGTTCGCGCGGGCATCGGGCTGTTCGGTGATGCCTGGCAAATGCTTGAGCAGAAATTTGCGCAGGAGCGAGCCGGTCGCCGCAACCGGCTCTCCGTATTGCGACAAGATTTTATCGGCGTTCATGCATCGTGATGCGTCGCTTCACCCAATCTTCCCCATCGCGCAAAATGAAGGGATGGCCGTAGTGAAAAATCAGCTCGATCTCACCTTTCGGCGGGAGTTGTTCTTCGGAATGAACGCTCTGGGAGTAGTCATGCCTGAGAGTCCAAAAGCACTTCACGAACTCGCGCAAGCGCATGTGCGGACGGAACTCTCGGTAGTGCATCGGAAGCAAAGAGCATTGACCAGCCGAGGCCTCGCGCGGAAGTCCAAAAGTCTTCGAACGGGTTGGCTCTCGACCGATCGAATCAACGTCGCGAAAGCGCACGGAACCGAGCTCCCGCTGGCCCGCGTCGAAAACCTGCCGGCGAACCGTGGAAAAAGCGGGGATTTTGGCGCGGGAGCAGCTACCTCGGAAAGGGATGCGGTTTGTCACATCGGACGCGATGTGCCGCAGCCCTATGCCTTCTGAACTCAACGCCGAACTCGAACTCGAAATCGGACATGTCCTTTTCATCGACATTGTCGGGTATTCGAAGCTGCTGATTAACGAGCAGCACGAGTCGCTGCACGAGCTGAATCAGGTCGTGCGCAACACCGATGCTTTCCGTGCCGCGGAGGCTGCGGGGAAATTGATCCGGCTGCCGACGGGCGATGGAATGGCGCTCGCCTTCCTGACCACGCCCGATGCGCCGGTGCGGTGCGCGTTGCAGACGAGCAAGGCGCTCCAAAGTCATCCGCTGCTGAAAGTGCGGATGGGCGTGCACAGCGGACCCGTCAGCGGCATGACCGACGTGAACGACCGATCGAATGTGGCCGGCGCCGGGATAAACATGGCCCAGCGCGTGATGGATTGCGGCGATGCCGGGCACATTCTGCTCTCGAAACGCGTTGCGGGGGATCTGGCCCAATACCGGCATTGGCAGCCGAACCTGCACGATCTTGGCGAATGCGAAGTAAAACACGGCGCCGTTGTTTCCGTGGTCAATCTTTACACCGATGAAGTGGGAAACCCCGCAGTGCCGGAGAAGTTTAGAGGCAAGATCGCCAAACGGCCGGGGCCTGCCGGGGAGGTTCGGCTCAGTCCCCTCCCCGCGGGAAACACGTTGCTCACCATTTTCTTCTTTTCGGCCGTGGCGCTGGCCATCGCGTATTGGATTTTTTTTCCACCGGCTTCGCCGCAGTCACCGGAGAGTATGCCGGCGCCAAAGACCAAACTGAACGTTCCAGCGAAAAGCATTGCTGTTCTGCCTTTCGAAAACTTGAGCGCGAATCAGGAGACCGCCTTTTTCACGGATGGCATTCAGGATGAGATTCTGACCGACCTGGCGAAGGTCGCGGACTTGAAGGTGATCAGCCGCACCAGCGTGATGCAATACAAGGCCGATCGGAAACGCAACCTGCGCGAGATCGCCCAGCAACTCGGCGTCGCCCACATCCTCGAAGGCAGCGTGCAGCGGGTCGACAACCGTATCCGAGTCAACGCGCAGCTCATCGACGCCCGCACCGACACTCATCTTTGGGCGCAGATCTACGATCGCGATCTGGCGGACGTGTTCGCTATTCAAAGCGAAATCGCCAAAACCATCGCGGACCAGCTCCAGGCTCAGATGTCGCCACGAGAAAGAGAAGCTATCGGCCAGGCGCCGACCACCGATCTCGTCGCGGACAAACTTTTCCGGCAAGCGTGGCAGTTGGTCGAGTTGGCCTCTAATCCCGATGCCAAGGAAGGTCTTCTCCAGGCGGTCTCACTGCTCGAGGAAGCGCTGGCCCGCGACCCGCACTTCTTGCGCGCGAATGGTCTTCTGGTCACAGCTCACATCGACCTCTATTGGCAAGGTTTCGATCACACGGCTGCCCGTCTTGAAGCAGCGCGGGCGGCCATCGAGAAAGCGGCCCAGTTCCATCCCGACGCAGGGGAAGTCCATCTCATGCAGGCCGACTACGCCTATAAGGCCTTCCGCGATTACGATCGCGCTCGTGCTGAATTGGAGCTGGCTCGAGCCACGCTCCCGAACAATCCTCTTGTCTACATTTACACCGCCGCGATGGATCGCCGCCAAGGCCGCTGGGTGGAATCGACGCGCAATTGGGAGCATGGCATCGAACTCGATCCCCGAAACTTCCGCTACTTGGAGGAAACGGCCTTCACTTACCAGGTTCTGCGCCGCTATCCCGAATCGGCCCAAATGTATGCGCGCGCCCTTTCCGTCAAGCCCCACGATCAGTTTGTGCGAACACAGCTCGCGCAAATCTCCTTCTCCGAGCACGCCGATCCCGAGCCCTGGCGCGCTGAGCTTTCTGCCATCGTGAACGAAAATCCGAAGGCCGCCACCGATGTCGCGAACGGCCTTCTTAATTGTGCATTGGCGCTGCGCAATCCCAGCGGAGCTACTCGCGCGCTCCAGTCCATCCGCGCCGAAGGACTGCGCGACACCTACAATAACTCTCTTTGGACACGCGACTGGTTTGTAGGCCTCGCTGCTCGTACTTTCGGCGATGAAACCAAAGCGCGGACCGCGTTCGCGGCCGCCCGGTTGATAGAGGAAAAAACCGTGAGCGAGCAACCCGATTACGCGCCAGCCTGGAGCCGGCTCGGGCTGATCGACGCCGGCCTCGGCCGGAAGGAAGACGCCATTCGCGAAGGCCGTCGCGCCTGCGAATTGCTGCCCATCACCAAGGATTCGGTGGATGGCCCTAACTACGTCACCAATCTGGCCATGATCTACGCCTGGACGGGTGAGAAAGACCTGGCACTCGAGCAATTGTCCATCGCGGCGCAAATTCCGGCGGGCGTAACCTATGGCGAACTGAAGCTTTATCCGCAATGGGACTCACTTCGAGACGATCCGCGTTTCGACAAGATCGTCGCCTCGCTCGCGCCGAAGGAAGCCAAGCCAAGTCATCTGGACTAGCTGTCATACGACCGCTGGGATCGGAGAAATCTGAATCAGCCGGGGGACTTAATGCTTGGGGCGGCATAATGCCGGCGATGCCTTGTTCGACCGTGAACCAGCCGTGGGGCTTCGAGAATCCCTTGGACTGAAAGACCGCGAACTTCGCGGGGCACAGACGGTAGCGCACGAGCCTTCACCCGCCCAAAATATGAATTGACAGGTTAAACCATACTATCGAATGGTTTAACCATACATGGAGTTATTGACCGTCTTGTTTCCGCGAGTCCGTGCCGAAACGCTCCGGTTGCTTTTTGCCGATGCGGAAGTCGAATTGCACCTCCGCGATTTGGCGCGACAGAGCGGCCTTTCTCTGGGAACCGTCCAAGGCGAACTGAAACAACTGCACGCCGCCGATTTAGTGACGAGCCACCGCGACGGCAATCGCCGTTATTTTCGCGCCAATTTCCATCATCCGCTCTTTCGCGATTTGCAACAGCTCGTCCTCAAGACCGCCGGACTGCGTGATGTTCTGGCCAGAGCCCTGCGCAGCATCCCCGGAATCAACCTGGTTTTCGTCTTTGGCTCGCTCGCGCAGAGCAAGGGCAAGGCAAGTAGCGACGTGGACTTGATGGTGATCGGCAGCGCCGGACTTCGCGCTCTGGCCCCGGCATTGCGCAAGGCGTCCACGGAGATTGGGCGCGAAATAAATCCGCACACTTATACCACGGCTGCCTGGCGCAAGAAACGACGGACCGGCAATGGATTTCTAAACAGCGTGGTAGAGAGCGAAAAACTTTTCATAAAAGGTAACAGCGATGAGCTTGCGAAATTGGGCTAAGGCTGGCTGGCTGCGACCCTATCGCCCAACGGTTGATCAAATCGCCTCGCAACTCGCGCTGGTGGATCGCGATTTGAAGGATGCCGGGCGCGACCTCTCCGCGGACTGGCAATTTAACATCGCGTATAACGCCTCTCTGCAACTTTGCTCCATTCTTCTCAACGCTGAAGGTTGGCGCCCTGAAAGGGCTCTAGCGCATTATCGGACGCTGCAATCATTGCCGCTAATTCTTGGAAACGATCGTCAGGACGATGCCGATTTTCTCGATACGTGTCGAAGCAAACGTAATAAAATTGAATACGATGCGATTGAACAGGTAACTGACGCAGAGGCAAAGGAACTAGCCGACTTCGCGAAAGAGTTGCGCACGGATGTATTAGCCTGGCTCAAAGAAAAACACCCCGAGCTAGGGAACTGGTGAACAGCGAGTCGCCATAGAATTTCGATGTTGGCCTTGCATCCGGGACTGACGCAGGATCATTGTCCTGCCTTAAGTGTTTCCAGCACCTTCTTCGCGGCGTTATGACCGGGAATGCCGCTGACGGCACCGCCGCGCTGGGCGCTCGAGCCGCAGAGAAATACATTCTCGTATTCCGTCTCCACTCCCCACGCGCCGGTCTGCTCCTTGGCTTCCGCAAAAGGAAAGGTCAGCGCGGTTTGAAAGATGTTACCGTGGTAAAGGCCGAGCGCCTCTTCGATGTCGACCGGACTCTTACTCTCGATGCAGGGACTGCCGTCACGAGCCAGAGCAAGGCAATCTTCCAGCGGCTCAGCCAGCCAGCTATTCAATCCTTTCACAAACCTTTGCTCGGCCTGCCGCCGCATCGCTCCATTGTTCTCGGCAAACAAAGGCCAGGGCGTATCGAGCCCGAACAATGTCATGGTATGGAAGCCTTTTGCGCGCAGGTCGGGCGATAGGATGCTGTCATCAGTCAGCGTGTGGCAGTAGACTTCGCTCGGCACCTTGTCGGGCAGCTTCCCGTGCTTTGCCTGCTTATAGCTGGCTTTCATTTCTTCGTAACCTTCGTCGATATGGAACGTGCCGCAGAATGCTTCCGACTCCGCGTGTCGCGCCGACCTTAGCTTCGGCAAGCGGCGCAAGAGCATGTTGATCTTGAAGACGGAGCCTTCATCCGTCGGATCCGGCTGATACGGCTGGCCAAGCAACTTCGCCAGCACGTTCGAGCCAAAGTTCACCAGGAGAAATCGCGCCTCGATGGTTTGCGTTTTTCCATCCAGCTCAATTTCCACCGTGCGCGTTTTGCCGGAGAGATCCAACGCATCGATACGGACATTTGTCTGCATCTCAGCGCCGCTCTGCCGAGCCGCGCGTTCCAGTTCACGCGCGACATTGCCCATCCCGCCCACCGGCACCTTCCATTCGCCGGTCTTATTGCCGATGAGGTGGTAGAGGAAACAACGGTTCTGAAGCAGCGTCTCATCGTGCGGATGAGTGAAGACGCCGATCTTAGCGTCCGTGAAGACCACGCCGCGCAGCAAGTCATTTTGCAGATATCGTTCGACTGCTCGACCAAGCGGTTCTTCCGCCAGACTTCGCCAAGCCTCGCGACTCGTCTCGTCCACATCGAAGCGGCGCCGGAAATCTTCCTTCGCCACGAGCGGCTCCAGCATCGTGTCCCAAACATTTTCAGCGAAGACGCGAGCGAGGCCGTAAAACTTCTTTAGCTGTTCGAACTCTGAGTGATTACCGGTCAACTCAAAGAGCGACCGGCGGCTTACTTCCTCCGAAACATTGCTCAGGAGCAAGCCGTCATGCCGGCCATCTTTCACGTAAGGTGTGAACGAACCCGTCGTGCGCCGGCGCAGCTCGAGCTTCAGGCCAAGATCGCGGATGATTTTCTCCGGGAACAGGCTGACTAGATAAGAATAACGCGACAGTTGCGCGTCGTAGTCCGGAAAGACCTTCTGCGACGTGGTTGCTCCGCCGATGTAATCATTCTTCTCGAGCAGCAGCACACTCAACCCCGCGCGAGCCAGGTAAGACGCCGCGACCAGGCCGTTATGACCAGCGCCGAGGATGACCACGTCGTATCGAGATTTCATTCAGCGATCGACTATGCCCGTGATCGCAATTGCTCGCCAGTCTCGACTGAGCGACTGCACACCGTAATTCCACATCCCTTTTCCTCTTTTGCGAAAAAAATAAAGAAAATTGCAGATTTTTTTAAACTTCGCTCTGCAGATCTCGTATTGCCCTATGAAAGACCTCGTGCATTCCCCCCGCGCGAGCCTGACGAGATCCCGGGCCCGAATCTTCCCTCCCCCGGGAAATCTCACAGGCGGGGCGGCTTTCTCACGAACCGCGCCCCGCCCCATTTCCAATCTGATCGATATTGCATCGTTGAAAGATATGCGACCTTGGAAATCAAGGTCGAACGCGGTCTGATCACACAATGCAATTCCAAAAGCTATCCGAACTGGTCTTTGTTTCATTAAGCCTTCTGAAGATTTCGCATGGCTCTTAGCTACGACCAGGTGCGCCAGATGGCCCTGGCCTTGCCCAATGTCTCGGAGGGTCGTTCTTATGGCGGCCCCTCCTTGCACGTCGGCCGCAAGTTTCTTGGCCGCTTGCGCGAGGATGGCGAGACGTTTGCGCTCAGGGTCGACCTGAACGAGCGCCACGAATTACTGGAGAAACTCCCGGATGCTTTCTTCCTGACCGATCATTATCGCGCCTATCCCTTCGTGCTCGTCAATCTTCTGGCGGTTGAGCCGGCAACCTTGCGGCGGCTCATCGAACAGGCATGGCGCATGTTAGCATCCAAGAGGGAGATTTCGAAATACGATGGCCTCTCGGGAACCCGGACCCCTCCCTCATGAAGACCATTCAAGTTAAGGTGAAGCCGAGTGCGCGAGTTAGCCTTCTCGAAGAAATCAACGATGGCCCGTGGCTGGCCCAACTGAAATCACCTCCGGTAGACGGCAAAGCTAATAAGGAGTTAGTGGTATTGATTGCCCGACACTTTGGATGTCCAAAATCAGCGGTATCGATCACGAGTGGCGCGTCTGGACGCATGAAATTAGTCAAGATTGCGAGTAACTAAATGGGAATCGCGCTGGCAAATCGCCGGAAGACCGCGAACTTGTGAGCGTTATGATCGAAGATCGCATTCAGAAAATCGAAGCGCGGCTGAAAGAATCGCCCAACATTCCCGAACCTGCTCGAGCGGAGCTCTTGAAACTGCTGGCGGCGCTGAAGGATGAGGTAGGCACGCTGGCCAAGAGTCATGCGGAAGACGCCCGGAGCATCGCGAGATTTGTGGACGCCTCGGCGCATGAGGCTACTCGCACGGAAAAGAAACCGAAGCTGATCGAAGCTTCACTGAATGGATTAACCGCCTCGGTGGAAGCGATCGAAGCCTCTCATCCCAAACTGGCCGAGGTGGTGAATCAGATTGCGGTAGTTCTCTCGAATATGGGGCTCTAACTTACGGAGAGAAGCCTGGCTATTGCTCGTAGCAGTCGAGATACTTGATCCCGGAGCCGGTGTTGAAAATCACGATGCGCTCATCGGGCGCAATTTTTCCGGAGGCCAGGAGCGACTTCAAGGCGGCAAAACAGGCGGCGCCTTCGGGGGCAACGAAAAGGCCCTCGGTTGATCCTACTTCACGTGTGATGCGGATCATCGCTTCGTCATCCACCGTGACAGCGCCACCCTTGGATTCGCGCAGGATCTTGAGCATGAGAAAATCGCCGACTGCCTTGGGCACGCGCAATCCGGAAGCGCACGTGTGCGCATCGGGGAACTCAGCGGCGGATGTCGCTCCAGCTTCGAACGCGCGCACGATTGGCGCGCAACCGCTGGCTTGGATGGAAAACATGCGCGGGCGCGCGGAACCTATCCAGCCGAGCGCTTCCATTTCATCGAAGGCTTTCCACATGCCGATAAGACCTGTGCCGCCGCCCGTAGGATAAAGGACAACATCGGGCAGCTTCCAATCGAGTTGCTCCGCCAGTTCGTAGCCGAGCGTCTTCTTGCCTTCGACACGATAAGGCTCTTTCAAGGTCGACATGTCGAACCAGCCTTCGGCCTCCTTTCGCCGCGCGATCTCCGTGCCGCAATCAGTGATCAGGCCGTCGATCAGGACTACGTCTGCCCCTAGCTCGCGGCACTCAATTACGTTCGCTCGCGGCGTGTCGCGCGGCATAAAGATGTGCGCCTCGAGCCCGGCCCGCGCGGCGTAAGCAGCTAACGCTCCTCCCGCATTCCCAGCGGTGGGAACAGCGAGCCTGGTAGCGCCCAGATGTTTCGCCATCGAAACGGCGACAGCCATGCCGCGCGCCTTGAAACTTTGCGTGGGGTTTTGCGCTTCGTCTTTGATCCAAAGGTTTCTGGCTCCCAGTCCGCCGCCGAATCTCGCGGCGCGAAGCAGCGGCGTCCCGCCTTCGCCGAGCGATACAGGTTCAACGTCCGGAGGAAGCGGCAGCACTTCGCGATAGCGCCAGAGCGATTTCTCGCGCGTGGCCAGCGAGTCGCGGTTGAGCGCACGCCCCACGGCGGCAAGATCGTAGATCGGAAAGAGTGGCTTCTGGCAAGCGGTGCACAAATTCTGCAGGCGCGACCATTCGTGCCGAAGCCCGCACGACGTGCAGCCAAGATGAGTTAGAAACATACATCCATCTGTAGCGGCAGGCGTGTCGCCTGCAAGATTCTAAACCAAATGCAGCCGGCACGGCTGCCACTACAGCGTTGGACGTTGGGCGTTGGACGTTTTCTTCGACATCGTTGCTGGCGGCAAAACCCGATCAGGCGATTCTGCTTTGCATACCTCGGCGCATCCCGGTTTACTTCATCGCGCATGAACGCGACCACGCCACCGGCCACCGCTCTATCTCGCCGCCCATGGTATCGGCCGTCGTTGACGATGCAGATCCTGATCGGCGTGGTTGTAGGCGGCTTGATCGGCTGGCTGCGACCCGATTGGGGAAACGCGGTCTACTTTCTGCGGGACATCTTCCTCAACCTCATCAAGTCCATCATCGCCCCACTCATCTTCTCCACCCTGGTCGTAGGGATCGCTGGCGGCGGCGACTTGAAAAAAGTGGGACGCATGGGCGTGAAAGCGTTGATCTATTTCGAGATCGTTACCACTGCCGGCCTCTTCATCGGGTTAGCCGTGGTCAACTTGACGAAACCAGGCCTGGGCGTTCCGCTGGCAGCCAGCCCGACCGAAGTGATCCAACAGATCACGGCGGATCATCCCCGGACCCTGGTCGAAACGCTGGTGCATGCGTTTCCCTCCAGCATCGTCGACGCGATGGCGCGCGGCGACATCCTTCAAACCGTCGCCTTCGCTGTGCTCTTCGCCATGGCGGTGTCAGCTATCGGCGAAAAAGGGAAACCGATCATTCGCGCGATGGAGAGTCTGTCCCAGGTGATGTTCAAGTTCACCAACTACGTTATGATGTTCGCGCCGATCGGCGTGGCTGCGGCCATGGCCCACACTATTGGAACGCAAGGTCTCGGCGTGCTGGTGAACCTTGGTAATCTCATTCTCTCGTACTACCTCGGGCTAATCATTTTTATCACGCTGATTTTCGGACTCGTGATGCTCATCGCGCGGGTGCCGATCCGGCAGTTTGTGCGGGCCGTGCGCGAACCGGCCGCCATCGCCTTCGCCACGACCAGCAGCGAATCGGCCATGCCGAAAGCGATGCAGGCGATGGAACGCATGGGCGTGCCGAGGCGTATTGTCGGCTTTGTCATGCCGACCGGGTATTCGTTCAACCTCGACGGCTCGATGATATTTCTCGCGATAACTTCTGTCTTCATCGCGCAGGCCGCCGAAGCGACCACAGGCCAGCACATGGGACTGGGTCAACAGCTTGCGATGATGCTGGCCTTCATGGTTACTTCCAAAGGGCTGGCCGGTGTGCCGCGGGCTTCCATCCTGGTCCTTCTCGCCACGATGAACACCTTGCTCCCCGCGGGTCTGGGCGCCATGGGTGTTGCGGTCATCGTCGGCATCGATGCGTTAATGGATATGGGCCGCTCCGCCGTGAACCTGATGGGAAACTGCCTGGCCACGGTTGTAGTCGCGAGATGGGAAGGCGAATTCGACGATAAGCGTGCGCAGGTCTTCGGCACCCCGGCGGAAGCGGAGTTGGATCTAAAGTCCGGCGACATCGCGTTCGCCGAAGCCGCGAGGCAAGACTGAAGCCAGAGCTCAAAGGATAATAGCCCAGCGCTCTGGGCTGCTATAAGCAGTTGTCCCCTGACAATAGCCCAGCGCTTTAGCGCTGGGACAACATCGGCGCCATCACGCGACGAGTCCCGTCAGGGACGAAAGAATCGTTATTCGATCATCGCATCATCGAACGGCAACCCATGACGCTTCAAAAATATAATGACCTCCTCCCGATAGGTCCTCGTCCGATGATGCTCCTCCTGATTGCGAATATACGCCCGCGTCTCTTCAATTCCCAAAACACCGACGCTGAACGCCGCATAACCTCCCTGCCACGCGAAGCTCCGAAGCTCTGGAAACGTCTCATGAATCCATTTGGAAGAATTCCCTTTTAGCAGCTGCATGGCCTTCGCTATGGACATCGTTGCCGGCACGCTAAGAAGAATGTGCACATGATCGGCCACGCCGCCGATCGCTAACGCCTTCATGCCGTTCTCCCGCGCGACGCCGCCGAGATATGGCCAGAGCCGTTCCCGAATATCCGGCGTCAACAATACTTCACGGCCTTTGGTCGCGAACACGCAATGATGGAGGGAACTGATGAAGGAATGCATTCTGCCGTCCCTGCCGGGACTTTGCCTGTTTTGATCCGAAATTCCCAGCGCTAAAGCGCTGGGCTATTTTCAAAGAAGTGTTGGACGGACGTTCGGCCTTTGGTTCCTGTTGTCTTTCGCCCCCGTTGGCTCCTTCGCTCTGAAATAACGGCTTGCAATTGCTCTTGAGAAGCCTTTCCCGTAGCCATGCGAATCGTTATTTCTACAGTTATCGCGACCTTTACCTTCGTCGTCTGGACAACCTCCGTTCCGGCGCAAGATCCAGCGGTCGTCAATGCCAAGACGATAAAAGTTAAATTCGAGAACGAGCGGGTGCGCGTTCTCGAAGCCGAATTGCCGCCCGGGGTTAAAGAGCAAGTCCACTCGCATCCAGCCTACGTGATTTATGTTCTGGCCGGCGGCAAGTACCGCAATTACGCCGCGGATGGCAAGACGACCGAGGGCGAGTTTAAAACCGGCGACGTGCTCTATCGCGATCCTTTGACCCATGCCGCGGAAAATATCGGCAGCACGACTATGCACTTGGTCCTTGTCGAGCTTAAGACGTCTACTTCTCGTTAAGGGGCAACAAGGGTTCGGCCCCCCTTCGAATTGCGCTTACGCCGGCGGTGTCTAAGCCCGCGTCTCGTTAAGTCGCGTGGGCGTCTGTGAACTCGAAATCCATCCGTAGGCTGTTGGCAACCTGTTGGGAGCGGCAGAAGGGGCCAGTGTCAGAATCTCGGCATCTTCGATTTCGAGATGCAAACTGGGCGCTGCTGTGCAATTATTTTGCATGAGTTCCTCCAGACTGTTCTCTTTCATCGCCGCGGCGATCGCAACTTGGGCTGCGGCAAATGTGTGGGCCGAGAGTCTGCCGCAGAACCGACCGGCGCTGATTGGGTCGGGGCCGGGATCGCTCGTCAACTTGATCGATACCCAGACGTTGTTCCAGAAAGGACAGCACGACGCCTGGGTGATGTTTGAATGTGGAGTGGCCGGTGACGGTATCGCCTTCGGGAGTGATTTCTTCACCGCGTCACCGGATTCGGGTCTCCTGAAGAATGAAGTCAGGAGACGATTACGACAGACGAGATTCATCCCTGCGGTTTACAACCATAAACGAACATCCGCCTGGTTCGCCGGCACGGTGGTGCTTGTCGTCGCAAAAGGACAGCCGCATCTCCGGATTTATGCCAACCAGGATCCTGATGAAATCAAACGTGGAACCGACTTCGTCGCGCCGCAGTTGATCTCAGTGCCAAATCATTACCTCTCCGATTTGCCGCACTATCCCAGCGTAGCGACGCACGATGAAGCCGCCGGAGTGGTGAAGCTCCGACACAGCGTCGATGCGAACGGCAAGACCATGGACGTGCAAGTGATCAGCGAACTGCCGGGTTATCAGTTGGGCGACTATCTGAAGAAGGTGCTGCCTCTTCTCGACTTTTCGCCGGGCTACCGCAACGGACGGCCAGCCACCACGACTTATACCCTTACCTGGTGGTTTGGACGGACGGTCGGATGGTGAAGACGCCTGGGAGAAAGCCGTTCATTATCACTCGCGCTGGCGGCAGCGTTCCGCCTGGCTTTGGAATTTACGATACGGAGTTGAAAAATATGGATCTGCTGCGAACTATTCGCATTGCCTAGCTACTTAAAGAATATTCCTCTTTCTTCCGCGGCCGTCGCCTGGCAAAAGCTCAGTCCCACAAAAGCGCTTTGGTAAGAGGGGTCCGTTTTTCTGCTGTGGACGGAGACTAGTACGTTGTAACCTGACTCCATGCGCCCACACCACGAAGCGATCCGGCCGACGACAATTATCGAAGCGCCGCGTTTGTCGAAGCGGCTCGGCGCTCATGTCGTTATTGCCAGTGAGACGTTTCAGTGGACGGGAAGCTTCAAGTTTCGCGCTGCTTACAACGTGGCTTTGCATGTGCCTAACGAACACATCATCGGGGCATCTTCGGGGAACTTCGGGCAGGCGCTGGCTTACGCTTGCCAGTTAACGGGCAAGCGGTGCACCGTCGTGATGCCGCACGACTCCGCGCGGGTGAAGGTAGAGGCCGTGCGCGATTACGGCGCCACCGTGGATCTCATCGATGTGCGCGAAGTCAGCCGGAGCGAGCGCGTCCAGCAGCTTGCCACCGCCAGCGGAGAGGCCTATGTCGCGAGTCCTTATGACGACCCACTCGTGATCGATGGCAACGCGAGCCTGGGGGATGAATTGATCGCGCTCGGGCGGGCTTTTGCGGCGATCGTCGTGCCAGTGGGAGGAGGCGGGTTGATCGGAGGTATAGCGCAGAGCGTCTCGCGCGCGAACGTCGCGACCAAGGTCTTCGGTGCGGAGCCCGCTCTCGGTAATGACGCTGCTCGCTCGCTTCGCGAAGGACGCCTCATCGTCAACGAGCACGAGCCTGAGACGATCGCCGACGGCGCTCGCACAGTCAGCCTCGGGCAGCACAACTGGCGAATCATACGAGAGCATGTTGCGGGCATCATCGAAGTCTCGGAAGAACAGATTCGAGAGGGAGTCCGGCTGCTTTACGGTCTCGCAAACTTAAAGGTCGAGCCAACGGGTGCTCTCGCGCTAGGAGCGCTCCTTGCGGCACCGGATCAGTTTCGCGACGAGAAAGTCTGTTGTGTCGTGAGCGGAGGCAATGTTGATCCGGCTGTGTATCGGGAGTGTATTGGCTGAAGCGATTTGGGGCAGGCCCCGGAAATAAAAGCTCGACAGCCGTCTCTGCCGTCCTGATAATTACGCCGATTGCGTCACCCGACGTTTCCAAGCATTCTCGGCCGGGCTACATTGGCACGGATGGCAGTTAGACTAACGTGAAGATAAATAACAAAGCCCGGGCAAAGCTACTCCCGCCCGCCTGCTTCAAGCTTCTCCTTTGCTTAACGGCAGCGGCGCTTTGGGCCTTGCCCGAAACGGCCTTATCCGCGCCGCAAACGTTCTTTGTCAGGAACAACAACGATACCGGGCCAAACTCGCTCCGGCAGGCGATCCTCGATGCGAACAACAATACCGCCACCACTGACACCATTGCCTTTAACATACCGCCCGGCGTTCCCCTCACTATCTCATTGAACTCAACGCTGCCGGACATTACCGACCCGGTGATTATCGATGGCACGACGCAACCGGGCTATGCCGGCACACCTTTGATCGAACTCAACGGAGCCAACGCCAGTGGAGGAACCCTGCTGAATATTGACGCGGGTAATTCCAAGATCAGCGCACTGATCATTAACCGCTTTGGCGGCGTCGCCATCACGCTTGCCACGCAAGGCGGTAATACCATCACGGGCTGTTACATTGGCACTGACGCGACTGGCAAAAGCGCCGCGCAAGGCAACACCGGGTTTGGCATTGAAATCTCTGGCGTTCCAAACAACAGGATCGGCGGCGCCACGGCAGCGGAGCGAAACGTGATCTCGGCCAACAGTGGGGGCGGTATTAATATAATCAACGCCGGCGCGACGGGTAACATTATCCAGGGTAACTTCATTGGCACGGACGCTTCAGGCACGGCCAGTCTACGCAACGGCGACAATAATGGCATCAATGTCAATGGGGCGAACAATAACTTCATCGGCGGGCCCGGCCCGGGCGAAGGTAACGTCATCGCCTTTAATAGAATCGGGGTTGACGTTCTTAACGGCTCGACCGGCGTCGCGATCCTCTCCAATTCCATTTTCGGTAACTTCGATCCCAATATCCCTCCACAGCATCCTCTGGGTATCGATTTGGGCGATGACGGCGTCACACCTAACGATGGTGACGACAGCGACACCGGCGCGAATAATCTCCAGAACTTTCCGCTGCTTGGGTTCGCGGTCAGTGACGGCGGCAAAACAACGATCTCGGGGACACTCACTTCCACGGCTAGCACCACCTTCCGCATCGAGTTTTTCTCCAACCCTAATTGCGACAAGTCAGGCAACGGCCAGGGCCAGACTTTCCTTGGCGCTGCTTCGGCGACCACGGACGCTACCGGCAAAGCCAGCATAGAGACGACGCTGACGAGCGCGACTACGCCTGGTAACGTTGTCACGGCTACCGCGACCGATTCGGCCAATAATACTTCCGAGTTTTCCGCGTGCGTTCCGGTCACGCTTTCAAAGGCAACACTGGGTAACTACAACGATACTTCGGCATCGCTGGGAGGAGACACTACCAACCCGCCCACGGCCGCGCCCGCCAACGTGAGCAGGATCACTGTTTCCACTTCGACCGATTTCAAGGGCAAACTGGAAGCTGATCCAACGACGGGCGTAGTGCGGGTAACGGACGCGCATCCCGCCGGCACCTATCACGTGGCCGTGACAGCGTTCGACAGTAGCTTCGGACCTACCACAAAAACATTCATGCTGGTGGTAACTACGCCCGCGGCCTGCACTCCGATCAGCTTCAAGGCCGCGGCCGGTTTCAACGCTGGCACTACCGCTCGCAGAGCGGTCGTGGGCGATTTCAATGGCGACGGCATCCAGGACCTGGCGGTGGTTAACACCGGCTCAAATAATGTCTCGATCTTACTAGGCGATGGCGCGGGCGGTTTCAGTGCTCCGACTAATTTCGGCGTGGGAAATTTTCCTGAATCGGCCGCCGTAGGTGATTTCAACGGGGACGGCAAGGAGGACCTGGCCATTAGCTGCAGGAGCTCAAACGCTGTCTCCATCCTACTCGGGGACGGCACTGGCAGGTTTGGCCCCGCCACTAACTTCGCCGCTGGTACCACTCCCTTCTTTGTCGTGGTGGGCGACTTCAACGGCGATGGTAAACAAGACCTGGCCGTGGCCAATGGCAATGCGCTGAACGGCGTCATCTTGTTAGGCGATGGCACCGGTGGCTTCGGTCCACCTGCCACCTTATCCATCGGAACTGCACCCGTAGCCATGGCGGTGGGCGATTTCAATGGCGATGGCAAACAGGACCTCGTCCTGGTCAATGCCAGCTCGGACGACATCACAGTCTTGTTAGGAGACGGCAGCGGCGGCTTCAACGAACCGGGACTTAGATTGAACGTCGGCAACAGCCCTCAATCAGTGGCGGTAGGTGATTTCAACGGGGACGGCAAGCAAGACCTCGCCGTGGCCAATGGTGGAGGCCCTTATGACATCTCGGTCTTGTTAGGCGATGGTACAGGAGGTTTCAGTGCTGCTACTAACTTCCCAGTGAATGTTAGTCCCAGCTCCGTGGCAGTGGGCGATATCGACAACGACGGCAAACAGGATCTCATTGCGGCCAATGCCAGCTCCGGCGATGTCTCAGTCTTGCTGGGCACCGGAACGGGTGCTTTCGGCACGGCCGCGAATTTCAAGGTAGGAACAACTCCCGGCTCGGTCGCGGTGGGCGACTTCAATGGTGACGGCGCGCTGGACCTGGTCACCGCGAACCAAGGCGGAAACAACGTCTCGGTTTTGTTGCGGCAATGCCAGCCTACCCTTACCATCTCTAACTCCTCGGGGCCGGAAGGGAACAGTGGCAGGACGAATTTTATCTTCACCGTCACGCTTTCCAGCACGTCGGCCAGCGACGTAACGGTTCACTATGCCACCCAGGACGGCACGGCTACGATAGCTGATAACGATTACGCTGCCCTCCCCGATACTGTCCTGACTATCCCGGCAGGCGCCGCGACCGCTCCGATCCAGGTTCAGGTCAACGGCGATACCACCTATGAACCGGATGAAACCTTTCAGCTCGTGCTGAGCAACCCATCGGGCGCAACGTTCGCCGGCGCCACGCCGGCAGGCACCGGCACGATCCAAAACGACGACGCCGCGCCCTCCTTCTCCATCGACAGCGTCGCGCACAATGAAGGCAATACGGGCACGACCGTTTATCTCTTCACGGTGACAAAGACTGGCAGCACCTCACTGAGTTCATCGGTCGCTTTCGCGACCCAGGACGGCAGCGCAACAATCTCAGATAAAGACTACCAGTCGAGCGCTGGCACGCTGAACTTCCTGCCGGCTGACACAACCAAGACCATTACCGTGCTGGTAAACGGCGATACGACCTTCGAGCCGAACGAGACCTTCACGGTCCATCTCAGTAATCCCACTAACGCGACTATCGCCACCGCCGACGGCACCGGAACGATCATCAATGACGACCTACCGGCGATAACTCCAACTCCAACTCCTACCCCTACACCTACACCTACACCTACACCTACACCTACCCCAACTCCAGGTGGCTTCGGCCGCCTTTCGACGCGCGCTCGCGTCGGGACGGGTGATAATGTGCTTATCAGCGGCTTTACCATCACAGGAAATGCGCCGAGGAAGGTGCTGGTGCGCGCCCTTGGTCCGAGCCTGAGCGGCTTCGGGGTGCCCAATACGCTGGCTGATCCAACTCTCGAGTTGCGCGATGGGAACGGCACCCTGATCAGCTCCAATGACAACTGGAAGGATTCGCAGCAGGCAGAGATCGAAGCCACCGGTCAAGCGCCATCGAACGACTTGGAAAGCGCGATCGTAGGCACACTTTCTCCAGGCAATTACACGGCGATCGTAAGAGGAAATAATAACACGACTGGGATAGGTATGGTTGACATCACCGATCTCGATACATCGACCGATTCTCAACTGGCAAAGATTTCCAGCCGGGCATTTGTCGACACGGGAGACAACGTGTTTTTTGGCGGATTCACAATCAACGGACCCCAGTCACAGAAGGTCATCATTCGTGGTCTTGGACCATCGCTTACATCGCTTGGAGTTTCCAACGCATTAGCGGACCCGACGCTGCAGCTGCGCGATAGCAGCGATAATCGGCTCGTGTGTAACGACAACTGGAAAGACACGCAGCAGGCAGAGATCCAGGCCAGTGGGCTCGCGCCGACCGATGACCACGAAAGTGCCATCCTCGCCACGCTCGCCCCTGGCTCTTACACCGCCGTGCTCGCGGGCGCTAATAACACCACCGGAATCGCGGTGGTTGAGGTTTACAACCTCGGCTTGGCTGGCAATACGACGGAAATACCACCTTCGAGTTCGGGACCCTGCGGTCCGACTCCTACACCCACCCCAACACCCACCCCGCCGCCGAGCGTGAATATTTCCACCCGCGGACTGGTTGGGACAGGCGACAATCTCCTGATCGGTGGATTTATCATCACGGGCCAATCGCCCAGAAAAATTCTGATCCGCGGCATCGGACCTTCTTTGATTAGCTCGGGCGTCCCGGATGCATTACCAGACCCAGTGCTCGACCTCCATGCCGCGAGTGGCTCGATCCTGGCCACGAATGACAACTGGAAAGATACCCAGCGATCCGAAATCGAAGCGACCGGGATTCCGCCGCAGAACGATCTTGAATCCGCGATTGTCGCCACGCTGGCGCCCGGGAACTACACCGCGGTCTTATCCGGAAACAATCAAACCACCGGAGTCGGCCTCCTGGAAATCTACGACCTCGATCAGGCGATCGATTCCAAGCTGGCTAATATCAGCACGCGCGGCTCCGTCCAAACCGGAGACAACGTGCTCATAGGTGGTTTCATTTTTGGCGGGAACGTTGGCAACACCGATGTGGTGATTCGCGCCATCGGCCCTTCGCTGACCAAGGCCGGAGTCACCGGTGCGCTATCCGATCCTACCCTGGCCCTGCACAACAGCAACGGAGCTACCATAGCCTCGAACGACGACTGGAAAGATGACGACGTACAAGCGCATCTGATCAAGGTCATCGGTCTCGCGCCCACTGACGACCGGGAGTCAGCTCTTACCATAACTTTGCCACCCGGAGCCTACACTGCTGTTGTCTCCGGGAAGAACGGCGCCACCGGCGTCGGCCTGGTCGAAATCTATAATCTGCAGTAGATCTGGTGCCCTCCCAAGGAGCGGCGGCCTCCAGACCGCCGACCCAAACCAACGGCGGTTTGTAAACCGCCGCTCCTTGACTATCGCGCCTAAAACGCGAACTGAGCGCCGAAGAACAAGTTCGGCGTCACCACGTCGTATCTCCGTTCACTTACATTCGAGAAGTTGCCGATGTACGCCGCGGTCGCTCCCACCGACAAGTATTCCCGCGGGTTCCAGGTTACGCTCGCGCCGACCGTAAGATTGAAATCTTCCCGAGACGTTCCGCTCAAGTCGTGAGTGTAATGCTGAAACTCCGGCCGGGTGAAGGCCGATAACTGGACCGTCTCGCGCAAAGCGTAGAGCGCGACCACGTTCAAGTAAGCGCTGGCGCGATCGGATAAAGAAGGATCGCCGAGCCGCCAATAACCCCCGCCGGTCACGCCGAGGTAGAGCGGCGTATTCCCGACCGGAGCGAAGTGAGTAAGGCTCAGATTGCCCAGCCCATAGCGATAGAACTCACCGATCGACGGATGCTGCGAATAAAGACGGGACGCAGTATAGGAGCCATCGACGAACCAGGTATCGTTGCGGTTCAGATCGTATTTCAGATCCAGCGTCAGACTCTGCGAATCGAAATCCAGCTTCGAGAAGTGATCGTAACGAAACCAGTTCTGTTCGAAGGTCAGGCGCGGCGTAAAATTCCGGGTCGCATAGGGCACATAGGAAGCGCCGGCTCTTCCATTCCAGAAGAAGGCCTGCTGTTCGTCGTCGCGGACCAGGAAAGCGTTGCTGGTGAAGTTGATGCTCTGGCCGGTCCAGAAAGTAAACTGCTTCGGCCGCGGCGCGCGCGAAACGATACTGATGTCTCCCAGCTCCGGATCGGTAACTTCTTCCGGCGCCGGCGCGGGCCCGGTCTTTAGCTGGTTCAGCTCGCGGGATCTTTGCTCGGTTTCGATTCGGGACGTGTCTTCCTGGGCGAACGCTTGCGCCCTCATCATGAAGGAAGCGGCAACGAGAAGGAAGAGCGGCCGGTTCCGCTTAAAGGTATGGCTCATCGTCAGCGGCGATGTTCGATAGGTCACGCAATGTTATCCGCCGGGAACCGTGACTTTCACCGGCGGACTCGTCTGACCGTTTCCCAGGTTCCCGTTGATCACTTGCGTCTTCCCGTTGAAGTTAACCGTGAGCGTGAACGGGTCCGAGCTATTGTGCGTGCCGAAGTTATTCACCAAGAAGCTATACAGACCTGAAAGCGGAACGCCGTTTACGGTAATATTTTCCACTCTTATGTTCGGCTGGACGTCGATGGTGTTGCCGAGGTTGTCATGGTCCAGCCTGGCCGTGGCCCGACCGTTATTGAAGGTGACGGAAACGTTCTGGAAGGAGACCTGCTGTCCGTTAGGCAGAGTAAGATAAAGATCGAGGTCAGCGTCTGTCCTCCAGACTAACTGGCCGCGGATGACGCCCGTGCCACCTACGTTGAGAAAGTTGGGCCCTCCGGTCTTGGTTAGCTCGGCCACACTCACTTCGATCGCCATGGAGTTAGACGAACTGTCCCACGCCGTCGGCTGAGTAGAAACCACCATCACGTTGGTCTGGTCGATAAAGCCACCTCGCTCGTCCGCCCGGTAATCCGCGACCGCGCGGTTGAGTTCGGCCATGTTATTCAAAGGTTGCTTGAATCCGTTCACGAGCGGTGAGGTCCTTAGGAATCGCGGGAGATCGAACTGCGCGACCCGCGGCGGACCATCCGGCCGCGCCACGAGTAACTCTCCTGGACCGAGTTTGAAATGAGTCGAGTGCTCGCGTCCCGCGCCATCCGTCCAGCGCGTTCCACCATTGAGCTTTCCTTCCAGCATCCCCACCAGCGTAGTGGAACCTTTGCCTTTCGAACGCGCGTTACCGGTCCGCACATTGGAGATAAATCCGGTAGAACCAGTAATGGCCGCGGTAATAGCTCCTGAGCGCAACTCGACTGGGCCCGATTTGGTTGGCTTGGAGAAAAGAACGGCGCCTTTAGTGAAATTCATCGCGCGCGCCTTCGCATCGAACGAGAAGATGGAATTGGCGCCCAGCCGGGCCAGGGTAAGATCGGAAAATTCCAGTTCGGCGCGGGACTCGACACCTGTGCGCACCACGTTCTCATCGTGAATGACTGCGCCTTGCGCCGCCGGTTGCACCGCCGCGGTAAGATTCGGCGCCACGGTCACGACGTTTACCTTCTGTCGCACCACCGCCTGGGAAAGGTCCGCGCCCGAGGCAATACTGACCGCGCAGATCGAGCTCAACAAAAGCGCCAATCCACGGCGACAGGACTGCGACTCCACGCCGCAAAAGGCGATCACCCGCCATCTTTGAGCAAACATGGGATTATCGCAATCCTCTCCGCCTTTTTAGTCAAGCCTTTTAGTGCGGCAAATAGTTCGCCTCCCGGGGGCGCATCTGCTACCAAGAACCGGTGCGCAAGTTACGATCCCGCCGTTTGGTTCATGCGCTGATCGCCTTTGGCGTCTTGCTCCTTGTCGCGGGCCTCTACCGTCTCGAACAAACCGGACACGCCGGTTGGACCCTGACCAATTGGGAATTCGGTTTCCGCGATACCATCACTAAGACCGGTCGCCTTAACCCGCTGGACAACCGCCTGATCTTTCTCGGCATCGACAGCACCTCCGTCTCTCTCTCCGACTTGGACCTGAAGACTCTGTTTGCGGACATCCCGCCGGAGAGCTCCGAATATCGCGCGCTCAGTCTGATCGCCGCCGGCTTCCCTTTCTCTCGCGAAGTTTACGCGCTTCTGAGTGAGCGCTTATTGAAAGCAGGCGCGCGCGCGGTCGTCTTCGATCTTCTTTTCCCGAAACCCGGCGTGGGCGATGACGCACTTCAGAGCATGGTTCGCCAGTATCCTGGCCGGATCGTTGTTGGCAGTAACTTCGTCCAGGAGACGATCGGTCCTGGCCACGACGCCTGGACCGTGAATCTTCCCGTCTCCAGCGTCGTCCCAGACCTTGCTCAGGATCATCCCTCGATCGGCTACGTCAATTTCTGGCCTGGTATTAATGGTGTCGTGCGTAGCGCTCAATACCGGACCACCATCGCGTTCTTGGAAAACGGCTCATCTCCAGTCGAAGGCGGTCCCGACGCAATACTCTCCGCCCTTGCCCTTCGTGCCGCCACCCAGCTCGGCCCGGTTACTCTCAGCCGTCCATTTGAATCTCACTTATTCCGTTACAGCGGTCCCGCGGGGACCTACACCGCCATTCCTATCTACCAGGTCTTCGTTCCGATTTACTGGCAGCGGAACTTTGCCAATGGCGAGGCGCTCCGTGACAAAGTCGTTTTAGTGGGTCCCGCTGGAAATTGGACGCACGACGAGCACCTGACTCCATTCGGAGTCATGCCCGGCCCGGAAATTCAGCTTAACGTCACTAACGCGCTCCTCCACCAGGCCTTTATTCGTGAGCTGCCTGTGTGGGCCATGGACTTGCTCGTAGCTTGCGGAGTTATCGCGGCCTGGCTTCTAACCGTCTTCGTAATCAAGACATGGCTGCGTCTTGGCGCCTTCGTCCTTCTCGTCGCGGGTTACCTGTTCTTAGTGAAGCTCGCCTACGATCATGCCAGCATGGTTATTCCGGGCATCCCTCCAGTCCTGGCCTTTGCTCTTACCGGCCTCGTTTCCTTTATCTACGATTTCACTCACGAGACGCTCGAGAAGCTCCGCATCCGCCGCACCCTTGAAGCCTATGTCTCGAAAGATGTCGTGCGCGAAGTGCTCGATAACCCGGAGACCTACCTCAGCAAGCTGGGCGGTCAACGCGCCTCCGTCGCCTTGATCGTGACCGACCTGCGCGGCTTCACCACCATGTCCGAGGAGATGGATTCACAGCAGCTGGTTGCTCAGCTCAACGAATACCTATCCCTTATGGTCGATGACATCTTTTCCCGGCGCGGCTCAGTCGATAAGTTTATCGGCGACGCTATCCTGGCCGTCTGGGGCCACGTCAAGAGCGAGGGGCCCGCGCGCGACGTTACTCTCGCCCTCGAAGCCGCCTTGCTCATGAACGAGAGCCTCGAACGCTTGAACGCGGACTGGCGAGCCCGCGGCCTTAGGAACTTCCAGATGGGTTGCGGCGTTAACTTTGGCGAAGTCATTTTTGGAAACATCGGTTCTTCCCGAAAGATGGACCCGACCGTAATCGGCGACGCCGTCAACGTCACCTCTCGGCTGGAAGGCCTGACGAAAGACTACGGTCGAAGCCTCCTCGTGGGAGAAGCCGCCGCCGACCTGGTCGCCGATACCTTCCGTCTGCAATTTGTCGATCGCGTAACGATGAAGGGAAAAACCAAACCGCTCCGGGTTTATGCCGTCGTCTCCCGCCGCGACGCCGCCCTCGATCCGCAAATGGCCGCCTACCTCGAAGCCTACGACCTTGCCCACCTTAGTTACTCCGTGGGTAACGTGAAGGAAGCTCTTACTCTCTTCAAAAATTGCCTGCCTTACTCGCCCGATGACTCCTTGCTGCGATTATACATCGAACGTTGCACCGCCTACCTCGATCGTCCGTCTGAAACAGAATGGACCGGCGTCCACATCGCCGAACATAAGTAACCGATAGCTTCCTTGTGCTCGCCCGCCAAGCCGTAGCCTCGCGAAGGCTGGTGCTCGTGATCGAACCCAACGGCGGTTTGTAAACCGCCGCTCCTTGAAGCGCAACGCCAGATCGCCACATTCCTGCTCCTGATCTTACTCCTGATCCCGGAGATGCTGTCGCTCCTGATTGGCAGGACGACAGCTCTCTCGTGCTGGATGTAGAGGCGCTTGGCACAAGCGCCTCTACATCTAAGGCGCCTTCGGCGCCAAAGGCGGCATCGTACTCGTCTTCGCGTTGCCGCGCTTCAGCAAGCTAAACAAATCGCTATCCGTCGAAAGCACCAGCGTCGAATTTGCCGGCAGAATCTTCCGATAAGTCTCCATCGTTTTCAGAAAGCCGTAGAACTCCGCCGCCTGCGCATTCTGCGTATACGCCTTGGCATAAATCTCCGTCGCCTTCGCATCCGATTCCCCCCGGATCTCCTGCACCCGCCGATAAGCCGTGGACTGAATCTCATTGAGATCGCGTTCCTTTTGCCCCGCTATGCGCGCCGCCTCCCCCTCGCCCTCCGAACGGAACCGTTGCGCGATTTGCAGGCGCTCGCTGATCATGCGCTGGTAGATTCGGCCGAGCACATCCGGATTGTAGTTCACCCGCCTCAAGCGCACGTCGAGCAGCTCGATCCCGAACTCGGCCAGCTTGAGCGCCGCGGCCGATTTGATATCGGCTTCGATTTTCAACCGCCCATACGCAATCGGCGGCAGCACTCCGATTGTGCCTAGCCCTACCGGTCCCGCCTTAAGACTCTCGTCGTGCAACGGCTTCCGGTCCTTGTCCGTGCGCACGATCTCGATCAGGTCGTGCTTCGCGATGGAATTGCGCGTCTCGCTGCCCAGGATGTCCTCGAGCCGCGATTGCGCGCTGCGCTCATCGTGCAAACGCACAAAGTAAGTCTTAGGATCATTGATGCGCCAGCGCGCGAAGGTATCCACGTGGATGTAAGTCTTATCCCTTGTCGGGATAGCTACCGGCAAGCCGTCCCATTCCAGAAAGCGCTTATCGATTCGATTCACTTCCTGAATAAACGGCAGCTTGAAATGCAGGCCTGGGTCTGTAATAGGATCGCCCACCGGTTTGCCGAACTGAGTTACTATCACCTGCTCCGTCTGGTGGACCGCATAGAACGACCCAACCAGTGCGCGCAGGAACACGAGCGCTACCGCGATAGCTAGGAGCCAAAGACAACCGCGCTTGTTCATTTGGCCTCCACGGGTTTGGCTGAAAGCGGCAGGATAGGAAGTAACTGCTTCATCGAATCGTCGATGATGATCTTCGAGCTCACGGAAGGCAGCACGTCACCCATCGTTTCCAGGTAAAGGCGCGTCCGCGTGATCTCCGGCGCCTTGACGTATTGTCCAAGCATCGCGTTAAACGAAGCCACGTCGCCTTCCGCTTCGTTCACCCGCTTAAACCGATAACCTTCCGCTCCGCGGATTGTCTGGTCGGCCTGGCCTTTCGCCTTCGGCACCGCCTCGTTGTAATCGCCATTGGCGATATTGATCGCGTTCTCGCGGTCCTGCTGCGCCTTGTTCACTTCGTTGAACGACGCCTGCACCTCCGCCGGCGGATTCACATTCTTGAGCTGCACCTGGTCCACCCGCACTCCGAGCTTGTAGCGCTTGGCCAGCTCCTGCATCCGGGTCAGCGCCGAAATCTCGATGTCCTGCCGCCCGATCGTGATCACCTCATCCACCGTCCGATCGCCGATCACCTCCCGCATCGCCGCCTCCGAGAGATCGCGCAGCGTCTGGTCCGGATTTCGCACATCGAAGAGGAACTCCTTCGGGTCGTCGATCCGGTACTGGACCACCCACTCCACCAGGGCCGCGTTAAGATCGCCCGTCACCATCGACTTCTCTTCCACCTGTTGCTGCGTTGGCTGATACGGGTTGGTGTAACCCGAAGTATAAAAGCCAAACTCCAGTTTCAACTGCCGCCGCGTTGGCAGCACACTTACTTCATCGATCCCGAGCGGCAGCTTGAAATGCAACCCCGGCTCCACCGTCTTGAGAAACTTCCCGAAGCGCAGCACCACACCCTCCGACTCCGCCGCCACCGTGTAGTAGGTCGTCCAGAGGATAATGAGAACAGCCACCGCCACCAGCACCGCGCCGATCAACTTCAGCGGCGGCTTCGGAAAATTGAGATTAATGACAGCTGGCGGTTGATTATTCATGATCGACTAATGCCGCCCCTGTAGCCGTCGCCCTGTAGCCGTCGCCCTATGGGCGACGCCCCCGTAACCATCCGCCGCTTCTGTAGCCGCCGCTCTATGAGCGGCGTCATCGCTCCACCCCCGGCGATTCTCGCCATCAACCGCCGTCCTTGATAAAATGCTTTCACGGAATTGCCGCAACTTAGATCGAAGAACCGCAAACGAGAAGCCCAAACTTTTTCCCGGTCAATCCAGCAGGCTCTTCACTCAATACCACCGGTAATTTAGCCGGCTTTCGCGTTCGCTCGACTCCTTCCAGCCACCCAATTTCTCGCTTCAGCACTTCTTTGTATAGGAAAAGGAGTGCGCTCAGGGGCTTGGTTTTGGGTGGACGCGGCGACGTTTTCGACCCGCGCCAGGTGGGTCAGAAATTCGGTCAGTTCCGCCTCGGCCATCTCCAGTGGATGACGCTTGTGGTTAAACAGGATAAAACGCCGAATCCAGCCCGTGTAGGCTTCCTCGGTGCGGCGGCTGAAGTGTTTACGCCGGATGGCGTTTCGAACCTGTTCAAGAAGTTTCGGCTTGTCCGGGGAAAGGGGTCGGGGTAACGTCGGGGGCATGTTCCCCATCCTGCATATTTCCCCTAATTATTGCAACCAGATTAGACGCCCAAAGGGCGCCTTTAAAGACGCCTATCGGACGTCTACATCTCGTTAGATGCCATGACCACGACCTCGAAACGATACGTGTGGTTACCGGTGCTCCTGACGATCGTTTGCGGAGTTAGCTATCTTGCGCCCACACCAGCAGCGCTGTTGCCGCTTAATCTGCACCGCGTCTCCGGCATCGGCGCACCGGGTTTTGTCGTTTTCCTACAGCTTAGCGGTGTCACAGACTTGCTTCCGATATCCTTTTCTCCGCAGCAAGTCATCAAGTCTGCGCTTCTCATCGTCGTCCTCTTGTCGTGGTTCACGTTCATCCTTCTTCCATTCTGGAGTGACTTTCGTGTTGTCCGTCTGTCGTTGCGCAATTCGAGATTTCTGTTTGCCTTCCTCGGCGTCGTGATCACCGTGTTCTGTTGGCTGCAGCTCGGCGGCTGGCGCACAATCGACGAATGACATCTAACCTGTCGCTGCAGCGAACCGCTGGCCGTTCCGACGCGTCGCACAAGATTATGAAAACACCTCCATTGCAATCCACGCTCGTTCCCGCCAGCGGTCGCTGAGCTCATTCTCGTTAGATGGTGAAGACACACGCCTACAGTCGACTTACAAAATGTGGCATTATGCTTCTGCCATGGCTGCCTATAGGCGTTGTATTTGCGGCAGTGTGGTCGTACCTGCGCCCAGCAGCTCCTGTTCTGATTAGCACGTCGAAGATGATAGGGAATTCGCCGTCCACATATACCAGCACATGGGAACAGGCAGAGCAGGCATTTCCGCACATCCATATGTTCGCGGCATATTTGCTGTTCGCCGCGCTCGCATTCGTATTTGGCATTGTCATCGTAGCAGCGAGTTTTATTCGTGGCAGGAGGATGCATGCGCACTCGACCCCAACCATCTAACAAATCGCTGGAGGCAACCGCTGGCCGCTGTGTTGAGTCGCTTTGATTTTATGAGAGAGTTCCCCATGTTTGCCACACTCGTTCCCGCCAGCGGCGCCTCAGCTCTGTCTCGTTAGATGTCTGCGCCACGCAAGAGAGTTCGGATCACGAAGAAGCGAGAGTTTCGTCCCCATGGAGAACACATGCACGCGGCTCGGCTCTTCTATCGTAACGCCCAAGCTGATTTTAAAGGACCCTATTATCAGCTATCTGCTTGCCTGGCATTCTGCGCCTTTTCGCTAGAGGCCTACCTAAACCTTCTTGGCGAGCAAACGATTGTGTGCTGGCGAGATGTTCAGAGAGCTCCTCCATTGGCAAAATTGCACCTTTTGTTTTCGCAGTTCGGCATCCGATTGAATTCCAGTAAGAGGCCACTGCAAACTATTCGCGAACTCTTCATGTATCGGAATTGGCTTGCACACACCCAGCCCGAGATAATCCTTTATGACGCTAAGCACTCAATAGAGGATCATGAAAAGCTCCTCTACGAGGCCCCCCTCCATAAATGGGAAAAGTTCCCAACAGATGCGACAGCCGCTCGTGCCATCAAGGATGTCGAAGAGGTTATCACGCTTCTTAATGCTAAGTCACCATATCCAGAACCCATGCCGATGTCATTGAGCTGGCACAGCGGAGGCTCTTCAATGGACAACGACATCTAACCCATCGCTGCAGGCAACCGCTGGCCGCTTTGGTGCCACCATTTACATTATGAAAGTACATCCATTGCAAGCCACGCCCGCTCTCGCCAGCAGTGCCTGAGCTCTTTCTCGTTAGGCGCTTAGACACCTCAACCCAACCAACACACCACTCACATGGCACAATGCACAGCACCAGTATATGGCCATCGCACAGCGAGCGCTGCAGAGGCCTGCCCCGCATGTCGTGGCCGCTCTCGCAGCTACAGATCGTATTCGTATCCGTCGTATTCGTATCCATCCTACTCCCCGCCGCAGAGCAGCGGGGGCGGCCGGAGCGGCGGCGGCGGTTCTGGCAGAAGCGCAAAGCCGAGCTGGTCGCGAGCCGGATCGTCCGTGTGGTACACGCCTGCAGAAGTGCGGGCACTCACGCCGGTCCGCCGTAGCGTCGAGAACCGAGCGGCGCTGCCTATCCACCGGAACGTCTTCCTCTGCCACGCTTGGGACGACCGGCAGGGGGCCGCCAAGGATCTGCACGATCTGCTCGAGTCGAAGGGTGTCTCCGTCTGGTTCAGCGAGAAGGACGTCCTCCTCGGCACGACGTTGCTGCGCGAAATCGACAAGGGACTGGCGAATTCGCGAATCGGAATTGTGCTGGTGACACCTGCGCTGCTGCGCCGCCTCCAAGGTGAGGGCATCGCCGACAAGGAGCTTTCGGCACTCCTAGCGCGTGACCTGCTCGTTCCCGTCGTGCACGACACCACGTATGAAGCTCTCCGCGAAGTTAGCCCTCTTCTCGGCTCGCGAAGCGGCCTGAGCACTGCAGAAGAGCCGATGGCAGACGTCGCGGCCAAGATCGCCGAGCTGGTCGCTCTCTAGCTCTATTGCCGGTGTGATCGCCCCGAAGTCGCCTGCGAAGAAACCCTTAGCGCGATGTCTCTTGAACTAACGACGCCAACGCCTAACCAGGCGAGAGGGCGTGTGATAAGTCGG
>PLCN01000001.1 GCA_003134785.1 Spartobacteria bacterium | reverse complement strand
CCACTTTTTGGGGGTCAGGCCAACTCAGTATCTTCTAATCTCCGCGCATTCTTGAACTTGAAATCAAACCCCGCCGTTTCGGGAAACAGATTCACTTCGCCAAGAATGGTGATTCCACAACGTCCGCAGGGAATTCGAATCGGATGCTGGCGCAGCCAGCCAAGCTGAGTCCTAAGCAATGTTGTTGCTCCGCACACCTCGCATCCAATTACCTGCCGGACGGTCATAAGCAATTCTGACGCGAGCGTATCACTGCAGGGACGACATCGCTCAGACTTTCGTGCGCTAGTGAGACTAGAATCGGCTCACTTGTTCTTTAGTTTCTCCATTTTTCTCTCAAAATCGAGGTTAAGTTTCTCTACTTTTCTCTCAAACTCTTGGTTAATCTGTCGTATCTTCTCATCCGACTCAGCCAAAACAGTCTTCATGAATTCGTTAGTAGTTTCGAGTATATGCAACATAGATGAGTAACCGCTAAGAGCTTTCTTGAGATCATCCGAAGCTACTTGGACAATGGCTATCAACCTCTCAAGCTCAGGCGCATCAGTTTCTAAAGTAAGATTACGGTATTTAGAATGGAGCATCTCGATGTTTTCAGCCCAGAGTCTTATTTCCTTCTCTACACCCTCCCGTTTCTCTTTAATCGAAACAATCAGGGCCGTGTTTCGGTCGGCTTGCTCCCCTCGCAGTGCTAGCCCAGCGTTCTTAACCGCAACAACATCCAACCTAGCTGAAATCAGGCGAAATTCATTATACTTGTCGTTCAACTCTGAAATCTTCTGGGCGAAGCGGTCTTGCCTTTGGTGGAATTCAAGCCGTTTGTTTTTTGCGTACGTCTTGGCGGTATACACGGAATTAATGATTGTGCCTATCACGCTAAGGAAGGAGAGAATTAAGGCACCAATGGCGATTTTTATTGCCGGTTCCATAAAGCAAAAACTAGGGATCACTCAGGGTTAAAGCGAATACAAAAGATTCTTCGGCAATTATTCGCTCGTTCCATTGGGTCCGGAAAAGCAATCTAAGAACTCGAATCTGTGAGTCTCGGCAAATTTGGATTTAAGAATTCTTCTTTGCCTCAGTTGAGCGGCGCACGGGGAGCGACTCCCTCCTTCGCAACCAGCACCATGCGGAACCGCGCTTTACCTTGCATCATGCGAGCGTAACCTTCGGCAGCTTGTTCGAGAGGAACTGTCTCGATCATCGGACGGATGTTCCGCAGAAGGCAACGGTGTCTTCGTTATCCGCGACGGTGGAATGGTTCATTCAATCTCTTCTGGATAAAGAAGAATAAAAAAATGATAACCAGCGGCCGGCGCCAACTGTCTCTCTTCTTGCCACCTCTTGCATGCAGGCTGAAAATGTCTTGCGAGCAGCCACCGGCGCAGTTCGGATCCTGAATGAAATCCTCGATATCCATCGGACTAATTGGCGATCACAACGCAGCGGTGGTAGCGCACCAGGCGATTCCGCGCGCGCTCGAGCTGGCCGGAGAGAGGGCCACCGCCGCGGTTCGTTATGAATGGATCCCGACGGAGGAGGTCGAGGATGAGTCACGCATACGTGGGTTCGATGGTCTGTGGTGTATCCCGGCCAGTCCCTATCGCAGCATGGAAGGTGCGCTGCGGGCCATCCGATTCGCGCGCGAGCAACGACGTCCTTTTCTCGGCACCTGCGGCGGCTTTCAACACGCGATTATTGAGTATGCACGCAACGTCCTCGGCTGGGCTGATGCGGAACACGCGGAGACCGCGCCGAACGCGAAGCGGCCTGTCATCACGCCTCTGGCCTGCGCGCTCGTCGAGAAGACCGACACTGTCCGCTTTTACGAAGGCTCACTCGTGGCCCTGGCGTATGGCGGTCTGGAAGCTAGCGAAGGTTATCATTGTAGCTATGGGATTAACCCGGAGTTCTTGTCGGCAATTGTTTCTGGCCCGCTCCGCGTGAGCGCGCGTGATCGGGCGGGTGAAGTCCGAGCCGTCGAGTTGGAAGGGCATCCCTTTTTTGTCGCGACCTTGTTCCAACCGGAACGAGCGGCTTTAACAGGGCGAACCCCTCCCCTCGCCACGGCCTTCTTCCGCGCGATCGTAGCGATGCAGACAAGAACGTCCGCGGCTCTCTGAACGGTCGGGCGTGAGAAATTCCTTCATGTCACAAGAAAACTCAGACAGACATCTCGAAGAAGATATTTGCACTCATATCTTCACGGTCTCCTCAGCCATGGTCGGCGTTTGTTTGACCGTGATCGGGCTTATCCGCGTGGTCATCACGCTCGGACAGATCGATACGATAGCGGACGATCTCCTGGCCGCGGATGCCTTGCTGTTTCTGGTTGCCTGTTTGCTTTCTTACTGGGCGTTGCGGACGCGCAGCCTTCGCCGGATGCATCGGGTGGAACGGCTGGCCGATGGGATTTTCCTTGTCGCGATGGTCCTGATGGCGGCCATTTGCGGAGTGATCACGTATGCGATGTCAGGGATGGCCAAGTAGCGGTTCGCGGGGAGCGAGTGCTATGGCGGGCTGGGAGAATTCGTGACGCGGCGGAGCCGCGAAGCAAAAGAACGGGCGATGTGGAAATCGCCCCGGCGGTTTGGAAAGCGCCGCTCCTTGAGACTATTCGTGCTATGCCGATTCGATCACGATCATCGCCATGGCGTGATGCTCGGTATGGCTGAGGGTGATCCAGACGGCGGTGACGCCGCGCTCTTCTGCTAACTTCTTGGCACCGCCTTCAAGGACGACGAAGGGCTCGCCGCTCGGTTTGCGGTGAACGTCGATGTCTTTCCAACCCATGGCCCGGCCGATGCCGGTGCCGAATGCTTTCGAGACGGCTTCCTTCGCCGCGAAGCGCGCCGCGAAATGGCGCGCGGAAAATTTCATCGACTGGCAATATTCGATTTCGCCAGCGGTGAAAATGCGATGGAGAAAACGCTCGCCGAAACGTTCGAGCGAATGCTCGATCCGCGCGTTCTCAACCAGATCGACACCGACTCCGAGCACACTCATCCGCGATAGTTTTTCATCAGCGCGAGCATCTCGCGCACGGCCGTTTCGAAGCCGACGAAGATCGCCCGTGCCACGATCGCATGGCCGATATTCAATTCCACCAGGTGCGGGATTTTGTGAATGAGGGCGATGTTCCGATAATTGATCCCGTGGCCGGCGTTGACTTGAAGATCGAAATTCCTGGCGCGCATCGCCGCCTCTCGCAATCGTTCCAGCTCCTGTTGCTCGATCTTTTCCGTGAACGCGTTCGCGAGCTTTCCTGTGTGCAACTCGACCATGTCAGCGCCGAGTGCGACCGCGCCGTCGATTTGTTCCCGGACAGGATCGACGAACAAGCTCACGCGCACGCCGGCGGCATGCAGCCGTTTCACTGTGCCGCTCAATTCCTTGTGATGCGCGACGACGTCGAGGCCGCCTTCGGTCGTGACTTCCTCGCGTTTCTCCGGCACCAGGCAGACTTCATCCGGCACAATCCGCAGGGCGAAGTCGACGATCTCCGGCGTGTTTCCCATCTCGAGATTCAGTTTCGTAATGATGCTTTCGCGCAAGCGCTGCAGATCGCGATCCTGAATGTGCCGGCGATCCGCGCGCAGATGCGCGGTGATGCCATGCGCGCCGGCCCGCTCGCAAATTCCCGCGACCGCCACCGGGTCAGGCTCCGCGTTTTTCGAATCCGGCATGGTGGCATAACGCGCTTGCCGCACCGTGGCGACGTGATCAATGTTTACACCGAGTCGAAGAGCATTCACTGAGAGGCCAATAGGTTCCAGACGACGCGAAGGAGCAAGTGAGAAACAGAGATCGTTTCATGAGCATGGCCAGTCGATCTTTTGGAGCCGCCGCCCTGTGGGCGACGAGAGGGCGCCCAGTGCACCTCCGGCGCTTCGCACGCGCCGCCGCCGAAGCGCTCCGGCGCGCAGGAGGCAGCGAAGCGGATACAGAAAATACTTGTGCATTCATGGTCGGCTTCGTATCCAACGGAGATTAGTTCGATGGAATTAGCCGCGTCCGCCAGTGGATGTTCTGACGTATTAATTCAACGCCCCAAGTAATGAGCACCATCAACGCCGAATCCGAAGTTCGTAAACGCTATGCCGCCGGAGCACAGGCGGCGGAAGCGAAACTATGCTGCCCGGTGGATTACAACACCGAGTATCTCAAGGTCATCCCGCAGGAAGTAATCGAACGCGACTACGGCTGCGGCGACCCGAGCAAGTATTTGCGTGAAGGCGAAACCGTTCTCGATCTGGGCAGCGGCACCGGGAAGATCTGTTTCATCGCGGCGCAGGTCGTGGGCCCGGCGGGCAAAGTGATCGGGGTCGACATGACGGAGGAAATGCTGGCGGTGGCGCGCGCCAATGCGCCGATCGTGGCGGAACGGATTGGTTATGCGAATGTCGAATTCCGGAAAGGCCGGATCCAGGATCTCGGACTCAATGTCGATCTGCTCGATGCGGAATTGAAGCGGCGCCCGATCAGCGACGCGGCGTCCTTCCTCGCGGCGGACGAGCTCGCGCAGGAGCTGCGCGTGAAGAGTCCGCTCGTCGCAAACGACTCGATCGATGTCGTCGTCTCAAATTGCGTTCTGAACCTGGTGGAACCGCGCGCGAAACGGCAACTTTTCGAGGAAATCTTCCGGGTCCTGAGGATTGGCGGACGCGCGGTGATTTCGGACATCGTGAGTGACGAGGAAGTTCCCGAGCATTTGCAAAACGATCCGGAGCTTTGGAGCGGTTGTATTTCGGGCGCGCTGACCGAAGACGGATTTCTCGCGGCGTTTACCGAGGCCGGCTTTTACGGCGTGCAAATTCTGAACCGTGACGACTCGCCCTGGCAAACAGTGGAAGGAATCGAATTCCGTTCGGTCACAGTCGAGGCCTTCAAAGGAAAACAAGGTCCATGCGTGGAGCGAAACCAGGCTGTGATCTACAAGGGGCCGTTCAAAGAAGTGCTCGATGACGATAATCACCGGATGGAGCGTGGCCGGCGCTACGCAGTTTGTGACAAGACCTACAACATCTATCGCAAAGCCCCCTACTCTGCCTCCTTTGAATTTGTCGAGCCGCTAACTCCGATCCCAGTCGAAGAAGGTAAGCCATTCGATTGCTCACGCACTTCGCTCCGGCATCCCAAGGAGACTAAAGGACAGGATTACAACGTCACTACCGACGCATCCCAATGCTGCGACGGCGGAGCTTGCGGCTAGCTAACCTTGCTCGGCACGTGCAATCGCGTGACTGCACCGGGGAAAATCTCAATGCAGCTTACTGATGACAAAGTAGGCCAATCCCGCGACTAAGGCCGCGCAAGGGAGAGTGATTATCCACGATAGGGCAATCCCGGACACAGTCTTGATGTTGGCCTGACCGGTAGTAAGCCCAATTCCAAAAAGTGAGCCAACCGTCACGTGAGTCATTGAGACAGGCAAACCAAGCGTGCTCGCGAAAATGACCAGGATGCCGGTGGTAAGATTCGAAGTGAATCCCTGCCCGGGATTCATGTTAGTGATCTTGTGACTCATCGTCTCGGCGACACGACGAGCGCCGAGCAGACCACCCACTGCCATGGCAATTCCGACGATGGCAACATCGGTGGCGGGTGTAAGCCATTTGACCAGCAAGAGTAAGGCGGCGATTTTGGGAGTATCGTTAAGACCGCGGGCAAATGACACTACGCCGGCACTAAGGAAATGACCGGTGTCCACGACGCGCTGGGCATCGATTCCCGCGATCGTTCCGGAATAGCGCTCGGCGCAACTTGCGACGCATTCGCCTTCCGCCAGAGTTAGTGTCGGCATAGGCAATGTGCGCATCGCCAGCATGGAGGAGCCGGTGGGCATGGCGACGACCCGCGTTTCGGAGCCGACGCAAACACACCATTCCTTCGGTATCCGCAGCAGCCATCGGATGGAATGAAATAACCCGTAGAGGATCGCGCCGACCAACACGGCGAGGACAGGACTCAGCAGGAGCGGCGTTACGAAGCCTTTGGAAAGCGCACCGAAATTCACCCCGCCAAATGCCGTCGCGACCAGCCCGCTGCCTACCATCGAGCCCAAAATGGCGTGGGTGGTGGAGATGGGAAATCCCAGGCGCGTGGCCAGGATCACGGTGATCCCGGCACCGATGGCAACTGCGAGCAGAAAATACTCGGAGCCGGTAAACGCGTCGGGCACGAGACCTTTGCCCGAGAATTTCTTGAGGAGCGCCTGGGCGAGAAAGAATGACGTAACCGAACCAGCGCAGGTGGTTGCGGTCGCCCAGATAATGGAAATTTTGTAACCGGCAGTTCCGCTGCCGTAGATTGTAGCGACGCCTTTGAAGTTATCATTCGCACCGTTGGAAAAGGCCACGAACGCGGCCGCCAAAAGGAGGAGCAGAAAGATCATGGGAAAGGAAATAGCCAAAGCCCGGAGCGCCGACAAGAGTTTTGATGCACTAATTCGCTAAACTCGCCTTGCCTCCCGTTGCTTGCGCTAATATTAGTTGAGTCCGGTGCTTACGAATTCCCCTGTCTCTTTCAACCGCTTCGCCGCGGCGCTGCAACGACATTCGCTTCCGTTGCGCCACACCAAGACCGAAGTCCTGCAGATCAACGTCGGCAAGCTTTGCAATCTTACCTGCATTCATTGCCACGTGAACGCCGGGCCGAAGCGAAAGGAAATCATGACGCGGGAAACCGCGGACCGGTTGATCGATTGGCTGGCGAAGACTGATATTCCGACCATTGACCTCACGGGAGGCGCGCCCGAGATGATTCCCGACTTTCGTTACCTGGTCGAACGCCTCAAAGCCCTGACGCCGCCGCGTCATATCATAGATCGCTGCAACCTGACCATCCTCCTCGAGCCGGGCTACGAGGATTACGCCAGCTTCCTCGCCCTCCACCAAATCGAAATTATCGCTTCGATGCCTTGTTATTCGGCCGAGAACGTGAACGCTCAACGCGGCGAGGGAGTTTTCGATGGCAGTATCAAGGCGCTACAACTATTGAATTCGTTAGGTTACGGGATCGATTCTGCCCTACCGTTGCATCTTGTTTACAATCCTAACGGAGCTTTCCTGCCCGGACCCCAGGCTGAGCTGGAAGCCGACTACAAGCGCGAGTTCAAGGAACATTTCGGTGTAGTCTTCAATAAGCTCTTTACGATCACTAACCTCCCGATCGCCCGCTTCGCCTCCTATTTAAAGAACAACAACAAGCTGGCCGATTACATGGCTTTGCTGACCGACGCCTTTAATCCAGGCACTGTTAACGGTCTCATGTGCCGCAATACCATCAACGTCAGTTGGCAGGGTGAAGTCTTCGATTGCGATTTCAATCAGATGCTAAAAATGCAATGGCGCGGCGGCGACCAGGGCTTGCGTCTATGGGACATCGATCCCGCTCAGGTGGAAAACCGAGAGATTCTCACCGGCGACCACTGCTTCGGCTGCACGGCCGGAGCCGGTTCGAGCTGTGGCGGCGCCTTGGTTTAGCGGGGATATCTCTCGGCTGTGAAATAAATCCCGGCGACCCCGAGTGAGATATTGACACCGTATGCCGCCTTCCGCTAAAAAGGCGGCATGAACAGATATCTCGCACTCGCGTTTTTTCTTTCCTCCCTCCTTTGCCTCCCGCTGCGTGCGGCAGATCTCTCCGCTGAGGAGCGTTTGCGAGCATTGGAGAAAGCCGTCGATCGGTTGCAGCAGCGCAACGCCGAGCTCGAGAGCGAGGTCCATCAACTAAAATCGAAGAGCGGCCCAACGGCGCCCTCCTCGCGAGAGCTGAGCGCGGAGAAGAGATCCAAATTTGTCCCCGATACGAAATCGTACGTCGAGACGGAAGAAAAGCCGGCACTGGTCGATGTTCATCCCGGAGGCTCGGAGTTCAAGCTGACGCTCGGCGGGTACATGCAAGTGAACTTCGAGTCGGGCGATGTTTCCGCTTTTGAAGGGCGCTTCGGCCTCAATGCGTTGAAGGACCGCTTCCGCCTTCGCCGCGCCCGGATCAGCATAACGGGCGATTTCAAGGAAGACTTCGATTTCAAAGTCGAAGGCGACTTCGAGCAAAGCGACACCGCCATCACTGCGCTCCGCACGGTCAACGTCGCTACCGGAGCGACGACGACAGTGACGAATTCCAATCGCGTCGACTTCTCCGCGACCGACGTCTTCATCAACTGGCATCGTTATCCTGAAGCGAACTTTAGAGTTGGCCAATGGAAAGCGCCGTTTGGTCTCGAACAGCTCACGTCGGACACCGTAATCTACACGATCGAGCGCAGCTTGGCTACGGGCGCGCTCACACCGGAACGGCAAATCGGGGCGATGCTTTGGGGCAAACCGTTAACCAATATTATCCCCGAACAAAAAGATTTCGTGACCTATTACGCGGGCATCTTCAACGGCAATGGGCGCAACTTCAACAATAACGATAACAATGAGTTCATGTACGTCGGCCGCCTCGAGTTACTGCCTTTCAAAGGCACACTCCTGGGACAGGAAGCGAGTTTGAAACTAGGCGGCGATTATCTTTTCAGCCGGGATGAAACCGGCACCACTATTTCGCCGGCTTTGAACTTGAGAGTGAACGCCGACGGTTCGCTGACCTCTTTCGCCATTACGAGCCCAGACGAGCGACATGCCTATAGCGTCGATGCCTGGTTGAACGTCGGGCCGTTCGATCTGATTGGTGAGTATCTCGACGAAAAGGTCGACGGCCGCGCTGCCAACGGAATTACCCCGATGGCTGATTTCGAAGCCAGCGGTTGGTATGTGCAAGCTAGCTACTTCCTCATTCCGAAAAAACTGCAAGCCGTGGCGAAATGGGAAACGTTCGATCCCGGCCAGGTGCCTAACGATGGCATTCACTCTATTACCGGCGGCTTGAACTACTACATCCACGGAGACGGAATCAAACTCATGGCCGACTATATTCACACCTGGTCCGATTTCCGGCAGGCCCATCCTCAATTCGGCGACGATCAATTTGACGAAGTAATCCTGCGTCTCCAGGTCATGTTCTAGGCTGTTTCGACGCTTGGTAGTTTTACCAAGCGCCTCGGGGCTCGCTTGCGCCATGCGATCTCCATGGCGCGTTGCAGTATTGGCGTATCAACGGACTTAAGACGAACTGTTGTGCTGCCGCGCTTTCCCCAGGCTCCTTTCGCCGGCGTGAAGGCCGTCGAGTGAGTTCGAACAAATTGCTCTTGTTCCTCTGGCGGCAGAATAACCATGCCATGCTCCTTGTCCGGGTAGCCAAGCGTCGCGAAAATCTTACCACCTACCCGGAAGTCAGGATGCTCCATATGCGAGCTTTCAGTTGCTTGCGGCATGCTCAGGGCGAGGCGGCGGAATTCGGCTGCGGTCATGGGCTAATTGAGGTATTCGAATAGGACATAAAAGTAACCGATCAGCGCGCCGATTCTGGCCAACTCCGGGATAAGGATGAGTCATAGTTTCCGTGATCGATTTCTTTAACCAAGGCGCGGAAAGCCTCTTGTTGCAGGATACATCCACGCGCCGTTTGCACGCTGGTCTCGCGCTGGCCATACTTAGCCAAAGCCCGCTGGTAAGCATCGCGGTCACGCACCCGCAGACCGAGTAACGCATATAATTGCCCTGGCGCGGATGCTTCCGGCAGGATGCTTTCCAACCGAGCTACGGCATCGGATTGTTTGAGAACTTCTCTTAATGCTCGCTCACCTTCCGACATGGTGCCGGCAACACCGACGCCTCCCAAAGCGAAGCTGTCTGCTTTGCGCAGGAGCACGTCGGGACTAGATACCGCGGCGGCATTCAGCGTGGCTTCGCTCGGTAGCATCGCGATAGCTATCAAGGCAATGAGCGGAAAAGTTCTCATGATAGTTTGATGTCCGGCGAGCGTAACATTGTTCCTTCGGAGCGTCATCGCCTTTCTCTGGGGAGCGCAGGCTGCCAGCCTGCAGCAGCCGGCAGCTTGCCGGCTGCATTTCGCAGCGGTAGCATCTTTAGCATCCGGAGTCTTCTCGGCAAGCTGCCGAGAAGGGCAGGCTGGCAGCCTGCGCTCCCCAGAAGAAGACTGTGCGCGCCGCGCAAAGAAAGAATCCGAGTAACGTTCTTTCCTTTTGCAACGAATCCTCTACGTTCGCCGCTTATGAAATCTTTGGTCGCTGCTTTGCCGATTGCTCTATCACTTTTTCTGGGTGTCTGCGCGCAGGTCCACGCGCAAGATCCTTCCCCATCCATCTCCGCGCCGGCGCCCTCCATTCCCCCGAATGCCGACCCAGCCACGGCGACACGCGCGTGGCTCGATACCGTGCCGGCGGACAAGCGCGCCAAGTCGGACGCCTACTTCGAAGGTGGTTACTGGCTGATCCTCTGGGATTTTCTTCTGGCGGTGGCGATTTCCATTTTCCTCCTTCGATCGCGCATCTCCGCGCGCCTCCGTGATTTTGCGGAACAGAAAACGCGCTTCAAAGCTATGCAGGTCGTCTTCTACGTCATCCCTTTCGGTTTGCTGGCGACAGCACTGACATTCCCACTGACTGCTTACGAACATTTCTTTCGCGAGCACGCCTACGGGCTGGCAACGCAAAATTTCGGCCAATGGTTTGGCGAACAACTGATCGAGCTGGCAGTGAACCTCATCGCCACCAGCGTGGTGCTCGTGGGTCTTTACGCCGTCTTCCGTCGCGCACCGCGCACATGGTGGATCTGGGGTACGATCGTCTCGGTAGTTTTTGTCATGCTCGGTACCATGCTCGCGCCGGTTTACGTCGAGCCGCTCTTCAACACCTACAAACCGCTCAACGATCCCGCGATCAGCGAACCAATTCTCGCCCTGGCCCGCGCAAATGAGATTCCGGTCACGCAAGTTTTTGAAGTCGATGCCTCGCGCCAATCGAATCGCGTCAGCGCGAATGTCGCCGGTTTTCTCGGCACGACTCGAATCGCACTGAACGATAACTTGCTCAAGCAATGCACTCTCCCTGAAATCCGCGAAGTCATGGCCCACGAGATGGGTCATTACGTTCTGAATCACAACGCAAAGCTAGCCATGTACTTCGGCTTGTTCTTTTTGGTTGGGTTCGCGGCCACGAAAGCATTTTTCGATACCGCGGTCCGGCGTTGGGGTGAAAGCTGGGGCGTTCGCGGGATTGCTGATCCTGCCGGTATTCCTCTCCTCTCCCTGATCTTCGCGACGGTGTTTTTTCTACTTACCCCCATTTCCAATACCGCGATCCGGGTGACCGAGCGTGAGGCCGATGCCTTCAGTATCAACACTTCAAGAGAACCGGACGGCATGGCGAAAGTGGCGCTCAAGCTTGGTAGTTATCGCAAGCTGGATCCTAGTCCGCTGGAAGAATTCATCTTCTTTGATCATCCGAGCGGTCGCGCGCGCATTCGCATGGCGATGGATTGGAAGGCGGCGCATTTGCCTTGCGGCGGTGCGGAGGGAGAGCGCTAGGCTGTCTTCTGTAGCGGCGGTCTATGACCGCCGTCATCGCGCATTATTGAATCCGGTCGGCGGTCATAGACCGCCGCTACAGAGAACCATGTGAGCTTCTGCCAGAGTTAGCGGAGCACTTCAGCGGATTTTGGACGCGAACTTACCGCTGAATTCCAACCGCCCGCTGGAAAGCGGCGTCCAACGCTTTCGCATCGATCGGCTTGACCAGGTGTTCCGAGTGGGCCATTCCCTTCAGTCCAAGGTCTGACGGTAACGCTTGATCCCGATCGCCATCGCAACAACAGCGAAGAGCGCGATCTGCCAAAGCTGGTTCATCACTTCAACGGATGTGTTTCCCTTCAATAAAATGCCGCGGACGATGCGCAGGAAATGAGTCAGGGGAAAGACTTCGCCAATCAGTTGGGCCCACGGCGGCATTCCGCGAAAAGGAAACATGAAACCGGAAAGTAAGATGGAGGGGAGAAAGGCAAAGAAGGTCATCTGCATGGCTTGCAGTTGGTTCTTCGCGATGGTGGAAAAGGTAATGCCCATGGCCAGGTTCGCCGCGATGAAAACGAGTGCGACCAACAGCAGCAAGAGAATGCTGCCCTGCATCGGCACGTGGAACAGAAAGTAAGACGCGACCAGGATGACGCCGACCTGGATGTAGCCGACGAAAATGTAAGGCACGATTTTACCGATAAGCACTTCGCTGGGGCGCGTCGGCATGGAGAGGAGGTTTTCCATCGTGCCGCGCTCCCGCTCACGGGTAATAGCGAGGCCGGTGATCATGATCATCGTCATGGTGAGAATCACGCCCATCAAACCAGGGACGATGTTGTACTGAGTGATGACCTCCGGGTTGTAGAGCGCATGCACACGCAGATCGATCGGGCCATCGGTCGCGGCGAGCGATTCGAGCGGCCCCTTCAAGTCATTCAGCAAGGCCGCGCTGAAAATGGCGTTCAACTGTCCCAACGCGTTGCCCGTGGCGGCGGGATCGGTCGCATCTGCTTCAACGAGGAGCGCGGGACGATCGCCTCGCAAAAGATCGCGGCTGAAATTTTCGGGAATATTGACCACGAATTGAACCTGACCGCGCGCCAGCAGATTGTGCGCTTCCGTTTCGGTCGAGACCTGGCGCACGAAGTCGAAGTAGGTGCTGTTTTTCATTGCCTGGAGGAGCGTGCGTCCCTGCGGGCCTTGATCCGCGAGAAGGACGGCGGCCGGCAAATGCCGCGGATCGGCATTGATGGCGTAACCAAAGAGCGTCAGTTGAAGCAGTGGAATGCCGAGCATCATGGCGAAGGTGAGACGGTCGCGCCGCATCTGGGTGAACTCTTTCACGATAATTCCAAGCAGCCGCTGAAAGGAGAAATGCGAATGCCTGGTCATTTCGCGAAATTGTCTTTCGACACCTCCATCAAGCTAATGAACGCGTCTTCCAATCCGGACGGGATTTTGCGCCAGTCGTACGGCGCATGACGAAACGGCGCGATGGCCTGTTCGAGCGCGGCTGCGTCGTCGCTGCTCACATGCAGCGCGTTGCCAAAGGCGACCGCCTGCTGAATGCCCTGCCGCGCGCGAAGCTCCTCCGCCAGGTGCGGCAAGCCGGGGCCGCTCACCGACCAGGTCGTTAGGCCGACCTGCCCGATCACTTCGTCAACCGTGCCGTGGGCGAGCAGTTTCCCGTAAGCTATATAAGCGAGCCGGTGACAGCGTTCCGCTTCATCCATGTAGTGCGTGGTGATGAGAAAGGTCAGGCCTTTTGCGGCGAGCCGATGAATTTGTTCCCAGAAATCCCGCCGCGCTTTGGGATCGACGCCAGCCGTTGGTTCATCGAGCAGAAGCAATTTCGGATTGTGAATGAGGCACGCGGTGAGCGCGAGCCGTTGTTTCCAACCGCCGGAAAGCTGGCCGGCCAGTTGCTTTTCGCGGCCGGCCAAGCCCAACTGCTCAATGCTTTCGCGCACGGCCTGTCGCCGTTTCTTCAGTTCGTACATGCGCGCAACAAAATCGAGATTCTCCTCGATGCTCAGGTCTTCCCAAAAACTGAAGCGCTGCGTCATGTAGCCGACTTCGCGTTTGATGGCTTCGCTTTCCCGAATCACGTCGTGTCCGAGGCAGGTGCCGCTCCCTTCATCGGCGCGGAGCAATCCGCAGAGCATGCGCAGGAACGTGGTCTTGCCGCTGCCGTTCGGGCCGAGAAATCCGTAAATTTCCCCAGCGCGCACCTGCAGGTCGACGTGGTCGACAACCGCGCGGCCATCGTAATGCTTCGTCATTCCCCGCACATCGACGATCAGCTCGCCATTTTTCATTTCGACTCAAACTCGACATCGACCGGCTGACCGGGATGCAACTGCGCCGAGCTTTCCGGATCGAATAGAGCCTCGATCATGTAGACGAGCTTGTTCCGGCTCTCCTTGCTGTAGATGACCGGCGGAGTGTATTCCGCGCGCGGCGAGATGTAGCTCACCTTGCCGGCGAACGGCTGCGGCGCGCCGTCAACGAACACGCGGATGCTGTCGCCGGGATGAATAGCGCCGAGCCACGTTTCGGGCACGAACGTGCGCACCTTGATGTTTGGCGGCGGCAAAAGCGCGACCACCGGTTTTCCCGCAGCCACCCATTCGCCTTCACGAAAAAGCGTGTCGTACACCAAACCGGTCTGGGGCGCTGCTTGCCGCTTTTTCTCCAGATTCCATTCCGCCTGGATGAGACGCTGTTTGTCCTGGTCGCGCGTGGATCGAGACCGATCGTAATCCTGCGCGGCGGCCGGCCCCATCCGGAAAAGCTTTTCCTGACGCGCGAACTCGGCTTCGGAAAGCACCAGCGCCGCCTGGGCCTGATCGCGCGCGGCTTTTTCCATCGTTTCATCCAGGGCGAAAAGCGGATCGCCTGCCTTCACCTGTGCGCCTCGCCGCACCTTCAGCGATTCCAGGGTGCCGGCAAGCGGCGAAGCGACGTAAACAAACTCACCTTCTACATAACCTTGGACGCGGTTATTCGGCGGATCGCTGCAGCCGCCGGCAAACGAAAATGTCACGAGCGCGCCGGTCGTCGCGGCCAGACGCCGGATTCGCCCGACGGAAAACGCCGTCATATTTTCCTCCCTTTCGCAGTGAGCGCACCTTCAAGCACGATTTTGATGATGCTGGAAAACCCAATCTTGGGAGTGAGACCGAGCTCCTGGATCTTCGCCGGATTTACGATGGCTTGAACCGCGCCGAGGAGAACCTCGATCATGAATTTGGCTGGGATATCTTTCCTCACCATTCCCGTTCGCTGGCCTTCGATAAAAAGTTTCCCGAACGAGCGTTCGATCATCTCCGCGCGACGGCGCTCCACCGTCTTGAAGATGTGCGGCGCCTTCTGGCGCATGTCGCGCACGAAAGGTGGCTTGATCTCGTCCAGTTCGCGCAGAGTCCCGGCGAGCAACTCGTGCAGCGCGGCCGGAAAATCGTGTGCGTGCTCTCGCGTGATCCGCTCAAGTTCCTTCCTCACGCTCGCAAACTTATCAGCTAGCACCGCTTCGAGCAGCGCGGTCTTGCTCGGGAAATGCGCGTAGAGCGTCTTTTTGCTGATGCCCAATTCCGCCGCGAGGTCATCCATCGTCACTCCCCGAAATCCGTGACTGAAGAAGTGGCGGCGGGCGGCCTCGATTATTGGTTGAGTCCTAGCCTGGGCGGCATGTTCCTGTTCAGGCAAATTGGATTTTCGTTGGCGCCGCATAACCTAACCTCAAGTGCTTGACACTTAGGAAACTAAAATGGTATATCCAGTTTCCCAGGTCAAGCGCTTATTTTCGAGAGCAACGTCTGCGCTGGGGACACGCCAAGATTTCTCTATCCAAGCGGCGTGGCGGACCTTCGCTGAGCGATTAACTCCAAGCGAAGGTCTGCAGCCGAGGCGGCTGCCGGTGACCGAGCGCTTATGGCGCCCGGTAGACTCCCACGACGGCAGGAGCGTTCAGCGTAGCGATGGTTAAGACGACGGGATTGGCTCCATCGGGCAGGTCTGCCTGCGTCACCGTGTTGTTCCCGGAGTTGGAAATGTACATCTTACCGCCAGTGACATCGAGGCCCATGCCGCGCGGCGCATTCAACGTGCCGTTAAGCGTGCCTATCTTGGTGCCGTTATTGCCACTGAGGTCTGCACTGAACAGATTTCCGTTGAAGTCGGCGACATACATCCTGTTACCGGTCACGTTAAGCGCGACGTCCAGCGGAGTAGTTCCCGTGAGCAGTCCGCCGAAGTTCAAGGCGGTAGGATTGCTGCCGTCGAGGTTGGCCTGGATGATCGCGCCGTTCTGAACGGCCACGTCCATTTTGTTGCCGGCGACATTGATGGCTATACCCTGCGGGAACACGTAATTAGCCAGGAAAGCGTCGAGGTTGGTAAGCCTGGCGGCATTGCCGCCGTCGAGGTCGGCCCGCACGACGAAGCCCGAGTTGCCGGTAATTCCCCCACCCCCGTTGGCGACGTACATCTTGTTCCCCTGGACATCGAGAGCGACGCCATAAGGGCCTTTCAACAGGCCATTGAGAGTCAGGTTCACCGCGCCCGTGCCATCGAGATTTGCCTGAGTAACCGTATCACCGCCCTCATTACCTGCGTAGATCTTTCCAACCATGGCATTGATGGCGATCCCCTGCGGAGCCATGAGTAAAGGGCTGATATTCCCTGCGAGAGCTGTGCCGCCGGAGCCGTCAGCGTTCGAGGTGGTGATCGTCGCATTATTGCCGTTTGCGATGAAAAGCTTCGCGGCAGACGTGGAAGCAGTATTCGCCAAGGCGTAAACTTCTACCACTCCAATCCCAGTGCCATTGTTGGTGCCGCGGAGCAGCGCCGTGTAGTTACCCGGTTGAAGCGTCATCACGAGAGCCGACTCAAGATCATTCGCAGGTTGCAAACCGGTCGCCATAATGTCGGCTTGCTGGGTGGCTTTCCAGTTATCGTTGGCCAACACCAATCCGCCATTGCCATCGCGCAACTCGATAGTTGGGTCGGCTAATGGGTTTGGAATTCCAAACTGTGTCAGCGAAGGGCCGATGCCGCGAACCACCACTCGGACCGGATTGTTAACGACGATGAATCCACCAATCATGAGGTTGTCCCCGATCTGGACAAAGCCTCGCGTGCTGACGTTGGCCAATTTGGCGGCTGAGGCCAGGCTGAGGTCGAAAGCCTCGGCGACGCCGATGCCGGTCGTGTTGTTGACTCCCCGAATCTGCGCGGTGTAATTGCCCGGAGCGAGCGTCGCGATGAGGGCCGACTCCGCGTCGTTCTTAGGCGCCACGCCCGAAGCCTGGATCTCGGCCGCCTGATCAGCGGTAATGATTCCGCCAATCACCGTCGTTTTCCAATTGTCGTTGCTCGCAATAAGGACGCCGTTGCCGTCGTGAAGTTCGAGAGTTGGATCAGCCAATGCGCCAGGGACATTGGTCGAAGGTCCAATCCCGCGGACGATCACTTTCTTGGTCGAACCCGCCGGCCCCGTGACGATAAATCCGGTAATGAGCAAATTGTCGCCAGTGCCGACCGGCAGTCTGGTCGAGATATTGGCCACTGAACCGGTGGTGGTGGCGGCAGTTCCCCGATCGTAGCCGATGACGTCCATCGTCTGAAGGTCGACCGGGGTCAGGTCGTCCTGTTCACCCGTAGGGCCGGCGGCGTTGAAGGCGTCGGGAGCGGGCCCGGCCCAGTCCTGAAGATCGGACCCCGGGTTCGCGACCGCGTCGTTGAATGCAATGAGGAGCGACGTCCCGTTATCGAAGGAGAAAAATCTGTTCGGACCATTGTTCAAACCCCGGGCGCCGGCGCCGGTATAGTGGAACAAATCAAACTCAATATAGATTGGGGTTCCTGTGCCCAGGGTGTCTCCCATGATCGAAGTGCGGCCCATGACTTCCGTGTATTCGTGCATGGCCACGCCGATGAAGTCGAAGCTCCCGGCCACGTTGCGATTGTTCGGATCATAGGTCCATTTGTTTCCACCACCGAAGTTGAATGAGCCATCATTCTGCATGTCGTCGGGTCGAAGACCCAGGGCCTTGGCCTGCGCCCTGGTCACGTTATACATATGAGCGGTGGTGATGGGATCAGCTCCGGCCCGCAGTGAGCCGCCGGCGCCGACTGTGGTCGTGTCGTCTGCGGTCTTTGCGTCCGCCGCTGCCGCATTTCTGAGGGTGGCATAGCTGTCAACCGGATCCAAGGCGGCACTGCTGCTCCCGAGATCATTAGTGCCCGGGCTAGACGTGACCTTAATGTTCACGTTGATGGGGTCGGAGTACCTACTGGTGAGCTGCGTGGCAGCAGAGGCGCAGGCCGCTTTCATGTTGGCGATGTCGGTCGCGGTCAAACCCGCAGCCATGAGGTTGGCATCGGTGTCGAAGGTCAAGTTAATGTTCAAAGCAGAGGCTGGCCTGACGGCGGCCACCACCAGGACAAGGACCGCCAGGAGCGCCATTCGTGTGCGCATCGTCTGCGTGCGGGTCAGTTTGGACATCAACTCAAAGTGAGCGTTTCCGGATTTCATATTTGTTCTCTCTCTTGTGTTTGATTTCTCAACTAGTGCTTGAGCCTGCGTGTGACAGTCGGTCTGGCTGGGGACATGGATTTGATGTCCGCACGGCCGGCCAGAGTTTCCACCTGCGCAAAGGGCACCCATGCGCGGAAAGTCGTGGCCGTTCCCCAGCCGGTGACAACCTGCCCTCCCAGGCTTGCGATCTGATCGAACAATTCCCTGGAGAACGAGCCCTCAATCTCCACCAGCACGCGCCCACCAAATTTATACACGTCCGGTTCAAGCGTTGTCTCTCCGCGGCTCTTCTTGACGACCAGAACGAGTTGTTGGTCGAGTTTGTTCAGGGTGGACGCAGGAACTGATTTCTCGCCGCTCGCCGTCATCTGAGCCGTCGAGAAAGCGAACACCGCCATCGCGGCGAGAAGGGCTCGCGCGAGAACGTGAGAGTGCGGGAATGTTTTGAAGTGCGGTTTCATAGTTTTCATCCTGGTATGCGCCTCTTCTTTGATGACGCTTTGTCGTGCTCTATTCTGACCGGCGCTCGAGAAGAAGTGCGAGTTTTTTGTGCGGTATTTTGCAAAATTGCGGTTTCCGGTAATTCCCTTCAAGGAGTAATGCGACGGATGCGGAAAAATCCTGTCACTTATTTTTCTCGCGCCACCAATTAACGGCCGCTGCCCAGGAACAGGAGAGCGAGTGGGGTGACGATTTTTTTGCTCTCGGCTCCTCCGGGCGGCGACCGTGCGAATTAGGATTCCCTCGCCTGTAGACTTTCTGTCATTATCTGTGCGCCGCGGAAATTTCCCGGCGATCCAAATGTCCACAGAGTTACCCGAAGAAGTGTCGAAGTTGCCGGTCGATTGGAGCAGCGGCGATCGCGACATTCTCGATCAAATGATGCCGCTCGTTTACGAAGAACTCCGCCGTCTGGCCCATGGTTATATGGCCCGCGAGCGGGTTGGACACACGCTGCAAACCACGGCGCTCGTGAACGAAGTTTACCTGAAACTGGCGAACAAGGAGGGTATGCGCTTGCAGAACCGCGCGCATTTTCTCGTCGTCGCGGCGCGCCAGATGCGCTACATCCTCGTCGATTACGCCCGCGGCCACGCGCGCGAGAAGCGCGGCGGAGATGTGAACAAGGTCCCACTCGATGAAGCGCTCGTCGTTTCTGAGGAGCACTCCACAGAAATGCTGGCCCTGGACGAAGCACTAACCAACCTGGCGAGCTTTGACCAACGCAAGAGTCGGATTGCCGAGTTGCGATTCTTCGCCGGCATGACCGTTGATGAAACGGCCGACGCATTGTCGGTTTCCCCCGAGACGGTCAACCGAGACTGGCGGTTGGCGAAAGTCTGGCTGCGCAAAGAGCTTTCCAAGCAGTGACAAGTAACAAGATAAGCGAAGTCTTTCGTGCTCGTCACTTCTTATGACGCCGGATCGATGGCAAGAGGTTGAGCGTTTATTTCACGCCGCTCTCGAGTGCCCGGCGAAACAACGCGCGGCTTTTCTCGAATCCGCATGCTCGGATGATGTAGCACTGCGCGAGGAGGTCGAAACTCTTCTCTTAATCGATGCCCAAGAGGATGACGCCGTCGAGGCGCTTCCATCCATCGTCGCGGCAGGATGGGCCGCGCAGAAGCAGAATGGAGGATTGGCCGGCCAGGTAATTGGACGATACAAGATTCTTCGCGCGCTTGGTGCAGGTGGCATGGGCGAAGTTTACCTGGCCGAAGACACGACCCTTAGCCGGAAGGTCGCGCTCAAGCTGCTCCCGTTGCGATTCACCCAGGATCCGGATCGTTTGCGCCGCTTTGCGCAGGAAGCGCGCACGGCCTCGGCCCTCAATCATCCCAATATCATCACGATTTATGAGATCGGAGAGTCGGGAAACAGCCCCTTCATCGCGACCGAATACATCGAAGGTGAAACTCTGCGCGAGCAAATGCGGAAGCGGCGGTCTCTCTTGCCTGAGATTCTCGAAATCGGAAGCCAGGTCGCAGGCGCGCTCGCTGCCGCGCATGCCGCCGGGATCATCCACCGCGACATTAAGCCCGCCAACATCATGGTGCGGACCGACGGTTACGCCAAGGTTTTGGATTTCGGACTCGCAAAGCTCACGACGGCAAGAGAGGAGCTCGACGTGACTGATCCCGGACGCGTCATGGGAACGATCGGCTACATGTCGCCCGAACAGGCACTGGGCGAAGCGCTCGATCATCGCACTGACATTTTCAGCCTTGGCGTGGTCCTCTACGAAATCGCGACGGGCACGCATCCCTTCGCGGGGAAGAGCGAGGCGTCCATCTACGACGCGATTCTGCACAAGACTCCGCCGCGAATCAACGATGCGAACCCGATCCTTCCGCTCGAACTCGATCAGATTATCCGGCACGCGTTGGAGAAAAATCCGGCGCAGCGCCACCAAACCGCGTCTGAGTTGCGCGCCGACTTGAAGCAGCTGGAGCACACCACAACTTCGATAAAACCATCCGCCGTTCGTCCTTCGCCGCGCTCGCGCCGTATCGTCATTAGTGCAATCGCGGCGGTGCTCCTCGCGCTTGGGGCCCTCTGGTGGTGGAAAACCAGAAGCGACCTAACAAGTGGTGAAAATCAAAAATCGGTCGCGGTGCTGCCGTTCGATAATTTGAGCGAAGACAAGGCGAACGCCTACTTCGTAACCGGTATGCACGATGAAATCGTCACGAAGCTGGCCCAGCTGCGAAACCTCAAAGTTGTGTCGCGCAGTTCGACGGCGAAATATCAGCAGGCTCCCCGCGATCTTCGAGCTATCGCGCGTGAGTTAAATGTAACAACCATCCTGCAAGGAAGTGTGCAGCGTGCAGGTGATGAGCTGTTGATCAATGTGCAGTTGATCGACGCCGAGACGGAAAATCATCTCTGGGCGGAAAGCTATAAACGCAGGTTCGAAAAGATCTTTGATGTGGAAACAGAAGTTGCACGAAGCGTCGCGGACGCGCTCAAGCTTAACGTCCCTTCCGCGCAACAACGTCGGCTTGTCGCCGTGCCGACGACTAATCCGCGCGCACACGATTTGTTCCTGCGCGCCCATGCCTTAGGCGCGCACTCGGACGAGCAGAGCCTCGCACGAAAGACAACGTTGTTGCAGGAGGCGGTAGCGGAAGATCCGCATTACGCGATGGCCTGGGGCGATTTGGCCGGCGCCTATCTTACAATTGCGGACGCTTATCGCGCGCCAGTCGAAGTCTTGGAACCGATGCGTCGGGCTGCTTTGACCGCCGTGCAGAGTGATGACAAGGCCGCGGTCGGTCATATCTGGCGCGGGGCGGTAGCCATGCTCTACGACCGCGACTTTCCGCTGGCGAAAAGCGAGCTCGAACGCGCGGTCGCGCTCGACCCGAACTCATCCGACGCGCACCGCTGGTTCGGCTGGTACCTCGCGCGAGTGGAACGAAAGTTCGACGCCGCACGCGCCGAACTGCAACGAGCTCGCTCGCTAGATCCGTTCTACACCTGGCCGGTGTGGTTCGAATCGGCCATCGATCTCGCTCACGGCGATTACGACGCCGCCATGCATCTTGCGGAACACGTCATGGAAATTGATCCGCACTTTTTCTACGACGTCGATCCGATTGCGCATGTTTATGCCGCGATGGGGCGCTGGCAGGACGCCGTGAAGCGTTACGACTCGCTGCCGCCGGGAACGCTGACACGACCAAATTTCCAGCTTGCGATCTGTTATGCGCAGCTCGGCGAGACAGAACGGGCACATCAGATTCTGAGCGACCTAGAAATGTTGGCCACGCAACGTTATGTAGACCAGACTCACATCGCCGGCATCTACGCCGCGCTTGGCGAAAAGGACAATGCGTTCGCGGCGCTGGAACGTGCGGCCGACGCTCGCTCGGCGCGCGTCAGTACGCCCCGCTTCTTTTTCTGGTTAGCGCCCCTCTTCGACGACGCGCGCTTCCCCGCGCTCGAAGACAAACTCGCGCATTCTGCAGTCTCCGCATCTATCGCCAAGAAACCATGAACCGCGGCGCCTTGGCACCTCGATGAGTATTTCGCGTCCGTTTTGCAAGTGCGGAAGCGACTTTTCACTGGCCTGCCGAGTCGTAGCTCCCGTCTTCGCTAAAGCTACGCCGTGGCAGGCGCCGCCAAAGCGTAGCAGAGGCAGATGCGTCCGCCTTCGCCAAGGCTACGGCGCGACAGGCTTCGCTTTGCCTCTGGCGGCCAGCGAAGACTGGCCGAGCAGCGCGAGCAAGCCGGCACCCGTGAAAATAACAAGTAGCCATGAAAAGAAATCGCCAATGCGGCTATACAAGGTGCGGCGCGAATCGACGTAAACGCGTTGCGTGCTTTGACCGCTCACTCCCGCCGCGCGGCGCAATTCCTCGATTGCCGCGATCTCGCTGGTCACGTGCGCGGCGAGCGCGGGGTCGGCCGCAAGCTCAGCCGCATGTTCGCGCCGAAATTTCACCAGCGCGGCGATCCGTGGAAGTTCCGGCGCCCCCATTCCCGTCCAGGATTGGCCGCGCGCGTTGACAACCTCGCCATACATCTCCCCGGTCGGTTTCACGAAACCGGAGATACCGGTGTTGGAGCTTCGCGCGATGCCGGCGCGCGCTTCCACGGCACGGAAAGCCGACATGCTGGCATGCCACACTTGCGCGCGATTGCGCTGAAAGATCCCGTCGTTCGACATGTTGACGAAGAAATCCGCAGCTTTGCCGCCGTCCGCGTTCCGCAGAAACGTGCCGCAGCTTTCGGCGTAGCAAAGCTCGACGCACATGGAGATGGCATAGTGCAGCGGCGCGCTCGTCGCCGTTGGCGGGGGCAGTCCGAAAACTTCGCGCTGCTCACCGCGCGTGTACCACCCTCCCGATGATGGCACGCTGCTGTGTGAAGCGACCCATCGCTCCAACAACGTGTGGATGAAAGTGCCGCGCCACGGAATGAATTCGGCGAGAGGAAAAAGACGTTGCTTGTCCTGGCGCTGCGCATTCTGGCCCAGCCCCGGATCGAATCGAATGGCGGAATTGTAAGCGTCCAGGACCTTCGGATTACCCCGCCGCTCTACGATTGCCGCCGTGCCCACGAGCAGTGGAACTCCCGCTCGCGTCGTCCAATCACGCAACGCGTGTTCGAACTCTTGTGACGACTGCAAAGATTCGGCAGCGACATTTTCCATCCGCAACCATTCGCTGTTCAGCGGCGGCACGACCCCCATGGTCTCCGGCCAGACGATCAATTGGGGAGGAGGCTGACTGGCGGTGGACTGGTCGCTGAGCGCGAGCATCTCCTGCCGAAACACACGCGAATCGAAGCCGTGCTGAATCCCGCCAGTTATCGGGATATCGGACTGCACCACGCCGATGATCGGACCGGGCTGCATCGTTTGCTGCGACTCGTGCAAACGAAAGGCGCCATAGCCGGCGATTGCGATCCAACCAGCAGCGACAGCGGCGACAGAGAAGCGCCCGCGCTGCCATCCTTCGAGAAAGACATCGGCGAGTGCGCCGTTCACGCTCGCGATCGCAAAGCTGACCAGATAAATGCCGCCAAGATCGGCGATTTGGATCATCCAAAGCTGCTTGTGAAATGACAGCGCGAGCAGACCGGTCGGGACGCCGAGCGGCCCGAGCAGCCTGAGAAATTCGCCCGCCACGAAAGTGATCGGCAGCAGCAAAGCGAGCGGGATCCGCGTCGCGCGATACCACCAGCGAAGAGACGCGCCGCAGACGACGATGATGGCCGCGTGCAAGAGCGCCAAAGCGAAAACTGCCACCCAGTTGTAAGTCGCGAAGAACAGGTTCCCGAAAAACCAAAGCAGCGCGGAAGCGAGTCCCACGATGCCCAGCGCCAGCACACCCTTCCGGGCGACGCACAGCGCGAGGGCGAACGGCGTCAACGCAACGAGAAGCAGCGGCGCCCAAGTGTAGGAAATAAAAACCGCGAGATACAGCGCGCCATATACGGCACTGAGCGCGCAAACCGTGCCGAGCGAGTAGCTGTGCCGCGCCGATCGTACTTGTGCGATCACAGGGGCAAAAAAGCTTCCCGGCTCATGTCGCAAAGATGCTTGCCATCGATATCCAGAGTCAATAGCCTCTGCGCGTCGGAGTGCGCGATTCCCTGCGACACCTTGAAGCGCGACGAAAGGGGAATTTATGATTCATTTAAATACTCCGATTCGTAATTTCGCCGTCGCGGCGATTCTCCTCGAGACCTGGATGGGAATCGCGCCCAGCGCAAGCGCAGCGGGTGGCGGGAGTGCGCCGAGCACTTGATCTTAGAAGGGAATCTATGCGTTATCTTCCGCAACTCCACTTCACAAAAACATACGGACTTAACAAATCGGATCTTGAGTCCAAACCCCGGATTGACAGGCTTTGCGTCGCGATCGCGCTTCTTCTTGTCGGAGCCCTGGCGCCGGATCTGCGTGCAGGCAGCCCGGCATCCGTCTGCAGCACAGCTGCCAGTGCAGCTGCCAGTTCTGATTCCACTTACGCGGTAGCAGTGTGCGAAACCGGCGGTTCAGGTGCCTCTTCCGCGGCGTCTGCTGCTGATGTCGCGGCCGAGTGGAATTCGCGAATTCAATCTGCCCAATCCCGCACCATTTCAGCGCCGAACTCGACTACAGCCGTCTCGGCAACGGTGACACCCACTACGATAGATGAGACCTTTGCCGATTTTATCCACGTATCGATCAGCGAGATCGCCACCGGCGATAGTGTGCGGGTCGAGAAATTCCAGGTCAATAATACTACCGGCGTCATCGACGCGACGGCCATTCTTCAGCAGAGCTTTCTTCTCACCGACGGCAAGTCGAACCTGATCGGGGGAGTGGTCAACATGAACGTGCCGGCTGACAGTACACCAGCGGACGGCAGCATCAGCGCGCAGATCAGTTTTCTTGATGATTCCGTGCCGAACACGGTAGGCGAATATGTTTTTCGGTTCTCGAGCCCGACAAATGCATTTACGCCGATCACGAAGCGTTTCACCGTAACCGCGGTGCCCGACGCGCAGAACATTAGTGGGACTGTGACCGCCAGCGGCGCGCCACTACCTAACGCGTACGTGGTGCTGCTTAATACCGAGGGCGGCGGCTACACCTTTTACGCCGCCACAATCGCGGACGCAGCTGGCAATTACTCATTCGGCGCCAACCCCGGCCAGTACGATCAGGTCGCGGCGCAACGTGGTTACGTCGGCGCATTCGGCAAAGGAGTCGAGCAAACGCTGGCCGCCGGGCAGAACAAGACCGTCAACATTACCATGGTGCAAGGCACACGGACCATTTCCGGCAAAGTGCGCGACAGTGAGACTTCGGAAGGATTGCCGGCGGTGCAGGTCGTGTTTCGTTCGGCCGACGGCAAGTTCACGGTGGATTACACAGACGCGAACGGGAATTTCAGTACGCGGGTTACACCAGGTAGCTGGGATTTGGAAATCGAGCGCAACGCGGTCAATCAGATTGGCTATCTCGCCCCAAGCAATCCGATGACAGTGGACACCTCGTCAGCCGACGTAAACAACGTCGCGATCTCGTTACCTAAGGCGACTGCTCTGTTCTACGGAAAACTGACTGATACCAATAGCAGCCCGCTCTCGGGAGAGGGGATCGATTCGACTGATGAAAGAAACCAGTTCGCAGCCTTCACCGCCACCGATAATAACGGCAATTATGTTATCGCGATCAGCAGCGGTGTTTGGGACTTGGGTGCGACCGCTAGCGCCTTGCAAGAGAAGGGTTATCTGAGTCCCTTTCCTAGCGCATTCTACGTCCAGGATGGACAAGCGATCAGAGCGGACTTCACTGCGAAGAAATCTAACGCCCAATTTGGCGGGGCGTTAACGGACAATAACGGAGCGGGTGTTTCGGATATCTCCTTCCGCGCGGCAGACAAGACCACCAAGCGCTTCACCGATTTCGGAACGGAAGCAGGCGGCGCGTTCAATGTTGCCTTCGCGGACGGCACCTGGTCGGTCACGCCGGAGTTTGCAAGCGTGGCTGACACCGACTTGATCTTCATTACGCCGCCGCCTTTTGTCGTCAGTGCCGGACAGACACT
>PLCN01000022.1 GCA_003134785.1 Spartobacteria bacterium | reverse complement strand
GAGTTGTAGGCGGCGCTCGCCGGCGCGTGGGTGCCCACGTTGATCGCTTGATTCAGCTTGGCGGCAGTCACCGACTCAGTAATCTGTGGGGCAGCGGTATAGTTATTGTCGCCGGCCTGATCGTACTTGACCGTGCACGTGCCGGTGCCGCTGGTCATGGTGTAAGTGGCGCCAGTGTTAGTGCAAACTCCGGAGCTGCTGTAGGAAACCGCGAGGCTTGAGTTCGCGGTTGCTGCAACGGTGAACTGAGAGTTGTAGGCGGCGTTCGCCGGTGCGTGGGTGCCCACGTTGATCACCTGATTTAGCTTCGTGGCAGTGACCACCTCAGTGACCTGCGTGGCAGGATTATAGTTGGTATCGCCAGCCTGGTCATACTTGACGGTGCACGTGCCGGTGCCGCCGGTCATGGTGTAAGTCGCACCACTATTCGTGCACGCGCCCGAGCTACTGTAGGAAACCGCGAGGCTTGAGTTCGCGGTTGCTGCAACAGTGAACTGAGAGTTGTAGGCGGCGTTCGCCGGCGCGTGGGTGCCCACGTTGATCGCTTGATTTAGCTTCGTGGCAGTGACCACCTCAGTGACCTGCGTGGCAGGATTATAGTTGATATCGCCCGCCTGGTCATACTTGACAGTGCAAGTGCCGGTGCCGCCGGTCATGGTGTAAGTGGCGCCAGTGTTAGTGCAAACTCCGGAGCTGCTGTAGGAAACCGCGAGGCTTGAGTTCGCGGTTGCTGCAACGGTGAACTGAGAGTTGTAGGCGGCGCTCGCCGGTGCGTGGGTGCCCACGTTGATCGCTTGATTTAGCTTCGTGGCAGTGACCACCTCAGTGACCTGCGTAGCAGGATTATAGTTGGTATCGCCCGCCTGGTCATACTGGACGGTGCAAGTGCCCGTGCCGCTGGTCATGGTAAAAGTCGCACCACTATTCGTGCACGCGCCGGAGCTGCTGTAGGATACCGCCAAGCCGGAGTCTGACGTCGCTGCCACGGTAAACTGCGAATTGTAGCCGGCACTGGCGGGGGCATGCGTCCCGACGTTGATAGTCTGGTTGGCCATGGAGACGGTGAGAGAATTCGTGCCGGTGCTGGTGACCGTGGTCGAGTCGCCGGCGAAGTTAGCGCTCACACCGGTAGGATACGTACCAGGAGCAATCGTTCCCAGGCTGGCGTTCGAGAGTGTTGCGACTCCTGAGCCGTCGGTCGTTCCGCTGCCGACCGGCGAACCGTTGAGGGAGAAGTCGATGCTCTTGCCGCTCACACCGCCCGTTACCCCGGTTAAGGTTGCCGACAAGTTAACCGTGCCGCCATAAGAGCCAGCCGCGGGATCAGCGGCAAGACTGGTTACGAGCGAGCGGCTAAAGCAGGCGGTAACGTCACTTACCGTAGGCGTCACGGCGCCATTGGTAGTGCTTAAGTAGGCCTTGTACTTCAAATAACGGAATCCGTTGAATTGCGAGAGACTGCCTCCGGAGACAGTGTAGATGGTCGCTGCCGTGCCGTCCGGACCTACAAAACTAAACGGCCCATTGACGTTGTTGCTGGCTGCCGCTTGAAAACCGAGCGATGTAGTTGCGGGCACGGCGGCAGTCCACGACAACGTCGACCACGTAGCTATATAACCAGCAGCAGGATTGGCGTCTTTCGCCCGGGAGGTGAAATTACCCGACGGCGCGAAACCGTTGAAAATGTAGGTCTTGAAACCGGCGTCGGTGGTCTGGCCCGATGTTAAGGGTGCAGTCCAGGTGCCTCCACTGTCGGCGGACGAAACTCGCTGTCCATTTGCGTAAACGTCGCTAGCGCTTCGAGTGATCGCGTAGGTTCCCGCCGAAGGATTTGCTACCGGTCGCACGACGAGAGAATAAACTGTGCCTGCCGTCAATGTGACAGGACTGGCGAAGTTCCCGATGAAATAAGAAGAAGCACCGCTGCCATTGCCGGTCAGCGTTGCCGTCGCGAGGTCTGGACCGGTCGGCAGATTGCCGCTGGTAGCTCTGACGGAAAGCGTCAGGTTTGGCGTCGTGCCGGTGCAACCGCTGCAAAACAAATTAATATCGGCTCTTGTCAACTGGCCGGAGAGAGCCGCGGTGAAGGTCTGGCCTCCCCAGATCGTAGTGGTGATACCGACACCGCTGTTGCTAAGCGTCGAGTTCTGTTGGTCGATATTCGTGGGAGTCGCTAAGATGATGTCGCCTGGGCTGGTTGTTGCGTCGACATTTGTAAACACGCCCGCCTGGAAGTCCGCCTGCGTAGTGTCGGTGGGGCAGGCGTTGGCGGCCGCTGCGGCGAGGGCGAAGTTCTGCGTGGTCGTCCCGCCATCGGTCACAGCGATAGTAGGTGCGGAAGCGGAACTGTAGCCGGCGAAGCTGGCAGTGAGGATTGGATATGTTCCGGCGGGAATGCTCGTGAAGGAATAAACACCGCTCGCGTTTGTGGTCGTAGTCCTGCTGCCTAAGGCTACGGTTACGCCGCTTAAGGGACTGGTGGTCGCGCTGTCAGTGACAGTGCCTGAGACGGTACCGCCGTTGCCGACGGCAGTGCACTGGCTATAGGTGAACGAGCCGAACTTGGTCAGCCACCTGTGATTAGAAGTCTGGTCGGCGGGGTTAGCGTACTCGTTAGTGTACCAGAAGGTGCACCCGTCCGGGTCGAGCGTCATGGCACTGTAATCGCCCCAGCGATTAATCCCCGTTTGCGAGGCCGTGCCGGTAAAAAACATCTGCTCGGTTTGGCTGAAAGTGTTCACCGGGTCGGTCGCCAGGCGGCCAGCATAATTGATCGAGGGAAAGACGGTGCCATTGGAAGTACTGTAGCCCATCGCCAAATTGCCGGCCCGGTCAATCGCGAGGCTGGGCATAAAACGGTTTATCACGTTCGCGCCGTCTGGATCCCACGTTGTTCCTTGCAAGGTTGGGCTGGCGACGGTACCGCCTGTGACGTTCACCTGGTACCAACGCGGCGCCGCGAGCCCCGAGGTATTTCCTCGGCGGACAGTGTGTGACACCCACAACGACTCCGCCCCGCCGAGATTCGTGTACTGGTTCTGCACCATGGCTCGGATCTGCAGGACGTCTAGAAGGGTTGCAGTGCCAGGCTGCGCAGCGTTGGCGACCGCGGCGTTGGGCCAACTACTCCCGTTAATCGGGATATCGGGCCCGGTGAAGGTCGAGAGCGAGATGCTGTTCCAGTCGACGTGGAACTTATAGACCGTTAGCGCGTTCGTGAAGAGCCACGTTGAGAGGAAAAAGTTAGGCTCTCCGGCCGGCGGCGTCCCAGTTTGCAGGCGCGCGTTACTCGGCACAACTGTGAAGTCGCCGCCGCCGACATCGAACGAGACGATCTGCACGGTTGGGCTGCCGGCGTACATCTGAGCCTTGTTGAAGGCGAAAACTCGCGCGTTCTTAAACACGGATCCAGCGCCGAAGGAGAACATGTTTGCCGACATGTAGAGGCCGTCCGGCCAAATGCCGAACTTCGGGTAGTCGCCCAAAGCGTCCGAGAGCTGAGTCGAATAGAAGGTCCAGCCGCCGGCGACCGGATCGCCACTTTGCGAGGCGGCAACGCATTGGAAAGCTGGCCCGATGACATTGCCGGAACCGTCTAATACAAACGCGAAGTCCGTGATGATCCAACGGTCCTCGAAAGTGTCGTAAAGAACGACGGGATCGCCAAAGTTATTCGTGTCGCACAGGTTTCCGAAATGACCCTGGCTCATGAAAGTATCGAAGGTGAAAGCGGTTATCTGCGCGCCGTCGGTTTTGCGGAAAACGCCGATCGAAGTGTTGACTGTCTGGATGTAGTAGGTGGGGCCGACATCGCCGTTCGGATCGGGAGGGCTGCCGGCGCCCCAGTTGAAGCGGTCGAGACCTTCAAAGACGTTGAGAGTGGGGGGCGCCGGCGCGTTAATCCCCGGTGCAACGGACGGAATCGAGGCTTGGGTAGTAGGGATCGTGCCGCCCGGGGGAACGTACATCCTCGGATTCAGCGGTGGATCTTCGAGCTCTTGGCGTTCCCTCTCCACCGGTTTGACCCGCGGAAGAGTTCGGAGATCGCCGTTAAACGCGCGCGCGGTTCTGACCAGCCGGGATTCCTGCGGTTTGGCGCTGGCAACCACCGGAGTACTGGTGGTGTTGTTGGCATCCACTGCCTGCTCGACGCTCGGAGCGGGATTGGCGGGCGCACCCAAGGCGGCGAAGCCCAGGAGACCACCAGCCGAACAAAGGATAAACGCGAATAAGACCCGGACGCTAAAGAAAGCGGACTTAGAGGAAGAATTCTTTTTCATGGCGTGGATTCAGTGGCGCGATGGCGCGCAATTAGTTTCGGGAGAAACACTGCGGCTTTTTCGGAATTAGGTTGGTTGCGTGAGACGACCACAGCGCACATCCAGCCCAACGAATTTAGTTAATTCGGCCGAAGATGAGTTGAGACTTCGAATGACGTGTTCGACGTCACTTTTATCGGAAGCGCAGAAATGCCGTCAAGATTTATCGCCCGACCGCGCAACAAATTTCTCGTTGCCGACTGTCGACAGGTATTCCTCGAACCTAAGCCGCGGCGACTTCCTTCGCCGTGCCGACTGGAGCGAGCGCCTCGTCGATCACCCGGAAGAATTCCGGAATGTCGAGAGGCTTCGTCAGGTAAGCGCGCGCGCCCGCGGAAAGTAGTCGTTTGATCTGGGGCGAAGTTGCGTCGGCGCTGATAATGACGACCGGAATCGCGCGTGTGAGCTGGTCCGCTTTCAATTGCGCCAGTACCTGCCATCCCGGCATGTCGGGCAAATGCAGGTCGAGCAAGATCAGATCCGGCGCATGTTGCCGGGCCAGCTCCAGACGGAATCGATCCGTCCATTCGGCGCGACCGCCAGCGTGCCGAGCCAGTGCCATTTGCTGTGATTGATCGGGTCATCGTTAATCCGGTGTGGGGCGCTGAAGGTTTGTCCGCCGTCGGTGCTGCGCACGAACATCACGTCGCTCCCAGTGCTGAACCCGGTCGTTTGCACGCTCGCTACCATATAAACATTGTTATTCGTGCTCGTGCCCGAACGGTCCGCCGCCAGGAAGATCTGCCCCACCAATCCCTCGGGATTTATCGAGTCACTGACACATCCCTGGCGAAAGGCCGGTCCGCCAAAGGAAGGCCGGCGGATCTCCGTATTTTTCCAGTTCCTCGGTCGGGAGAGGCTTGTGCAGTCCGGTCTGGCCCGAAACGAGAGCAGGAACAGCCAGCAAAGCCAGGCAGGCAAGAAGGCCCGCCTTTGACACTTTAAGACACCGCAAGGTGAAGACGGGCATTGGGAAACACCAACGGGCATCCACCAAATTTTTCAATGGAAAACGATTTTGCGTCGTGACGTGTCCACACTCATGGTCGCCAGGCAAACCGAGATCGGACTACAAGCGAACCGCGGATTTCACGGATAAGTGGATTGTTTTTCGAGTTTTCTATCTTCCGCTCTTCTGTAGCGGCGGTCTATGACCGCCGAGGGATATTGGGACAGACGGCGGTCATAGGCCGCCGCTACAATCGACTACTTCACATTGTAGATTTCGACCAATCCTATCCCGACCCCGCCGTTCTTTCCGGCCAGGATCGCGGTGAACTGTCCCGGCGGCAGGGAGGTGAAGATGCCCGACTCCTTCGGATCCGAAAGCGCGAGTCCGTTGGCCGCTAATTGCCCGGCTGCCACAGCATCGTCCGTCCAGTCATCGTTCGAGACCAGGATCACCCCGTTCTCGTTTCGCAACTCGAGCGTGGGATCAGCCAGCACATTGTTCAGGCCGAGAGCAGCCAGGGAAGGCCCGATACCTCGCACTGCTATCGTGGCGTTGGCCGGATGGCCTCCCAGGATGAAGCCGCCGATCATGACGTTATCTCCCGTTTGGACAAATCCGCGCGTGCTGAGGTTACCCAGCTCCGAGGTAACCGATGGATCGTGGTCGTATACTTCCACCAGACCTACTCCGGTAGTTTGTCCCTTGCCGGTAAGGACCGCGGTGTATGACCCCGGCGGGAGCGTGGTGATCAGGACCGACTCTCGATCGTCATTGGGCTGGAAAACGGTGCCTTCAATTAAGGCGCGTTGATTGTCCTTCCAGTTATCATTTCCATCGATCAACGTGCCATTTGCAGCGTGCAACTCGAGCACGGGATCGGCCAGGACAGTGCCGGCGGGAACTCCCGAGCTAGTGAGTGAGGGGCCGATGCCGCGCAGCACTATCGGCTTGGAAACATTTCCGGTGATGATAAAGCCGCCGATCATCACGTTATCGCCGGTCTCGACCCGCGAGCGCGTGGAGATATTCAACGTCTGCGCCGGGGAAGGCGCAGAGGTTGGGGTTGGGGTTGCTGATGGTGTCGGCGTTGCTACCGGTGTGGCGGTGGGAGTGGCAGTCGGGGTTGCGGCTGGCGTGGGTGTCGGCGACGGCGTCGCTTGCGGTGTGGAGCTTGGGGTGGCTGTCGGTGTTGCGGTAGGTGTCGGCGCGGGAGTAACTGTCGGAGTAGTTGTAGGTGTAGCCGTTGCGGTAGGCGTTGGCGTAGCAGTAGGTGTTGCCGTAGCAGTAGGTGTCGGCGTCGTTGTTGGCGTCGCCGTCGGTGTGGGTGTAGGTGTTATCCCTGAAGGTGCGACACGAACGTAATAAATGTCTTCTTCGGAATTGAACGTAGCCGTATATGCGACACTGCCTCCGGTGTTGTCGGAGACGATGGTGATATAATCGCCCATCTTGTTCTGGTTCGGATACCCGAGGAAAGGATTGAAGGAATTGCTCACCGAGACGTTGGGCGACCAAGTAGTGCCCCCATCGGTGCTGTAAGAGTAGAAGAGCTGCGAATCGGTATTGTTCGCCGCGTTGCGTGAGTCCAGCCAGACGGAATCGATCCGCCCATTCGGCGCGACCGCCAGCGTGCCGAGCCAGTGCCATTTGCTGTGATTGATCGGGTCATCGTTAATCCGGTGTGGGGCGCTGAAGGTTTGTCCGCCGTCGGTGCTGCGCACGAACATCACGTCGCTTCCGGTGCTAAAGCCGGTCGGTTGCACGCTCGCTACCAGGTAAACATTGTTATTCGTGCTCGTGCCCGAACGGTCCGCCGCCAGGAAGACCTGCCCCACCAATCCCTCGGGATTTATCGAGTCGCTGACATCTATGTCGCCGCCCAGGTTGACTAGAGTGGCTTGATCGAAGGTTGGGGTCACGGCACTGTTCTTGGCATTGGTCGAGCGGACGCACCAGATCTGGCCCGTATTCAGATTGACGCCGCCGATAAAGAGATTGCCATTCGCGTCCACATCCGGCGTGCCCCAGGCGGGAGAGTTGGGAATGTTGACCGGGTTTATCCAGGTCACGCCGCCGTCGGTGGAACGGGTGAATTGCCTGCCGCCAAAATTGTTCCCGCTGGTGCTCCAACACTGGTATTGGAATCCGTGACCGGTGCTGTTGGTGTTATCGATCGTGAACCACTGCTTGTCGCCTCCCATCGCGGGTCCGAGGTTTGTCCAGGACTGGCCGCCGTCGAGCGAACGCCACATGTTGTCAAAGAATGTCTCTAGGAGGCTGAGGTAGAAAAAATTCCCCGTGTCACCGGCGGCCAGGACCGGATCGCTCCGGAAGACGTTGTTCTCGAGAACGCCGGGGAACGTCCACGACGCGCCGCCATTGCTGGTGTAGCCCCAGCCGGCCTGCCGGAAGTTGGAGGCGACGCTGTTGAACTGCCTCCAGCCGATTGTCATCTTGTTAGGATTGGTAGGGTCGACGCTGATCGACGGCTCGTTCGCGGCGTCGCCGGTGATGTTCTGGCCGTTCGCATCGACGTTGACCTGGACACTCGTGAAGGCGTCGTGCGGCGAGACCATCCCTGGTGAAAGGCCGGTCCGCCAAAGGAAGGCCGGCGGGTCGTCGTATTTTTCGAGTTCCTCGGCCGGGAGAGGCCTGTGCAGTCCGGTCTGGCCCGAAACGAGAGGAGGAACAGCCAGCAAAGCGAGGCAAGCAAGAAGGCCCGCCTTTGACATTTTGAGACGCCGCAAGGTGAAGACGGGCATTGGGCAACACCAACGGGCATCCACCAAATTTTTCAATGGAAAACGATTTTGCGTCGTGACGTGTCCACACTCATGGTCGCCAGGCAAACCGAGATCGGACTACAAGCGAACCGCGGATTACGCGGATAAGTGGATTGTTTTTCGAGTTTTCTATCTTCCGCTCTTCTGTAGCGGCGGTCTATGACCGCCGAGGGATATTGGGACAGACGGCGGTCATAGACCGCCGCTACAATCGACTACTTCACATTGTAGATTTCGACCAACCCTATGCCGACTCCACCGTTCTTCCCGGCCAGGATGGCGGTAAACTGTCCGGGCGGCAGCGAGGTGAAGATGCCCGACTCCTTCGGATCCGAAAGCGCGAGGCCATTGGCCGTTAGCTTCCCGGCTGCAACAGGATCGTCTGTCCAGTTATCGTTCGAGACCAGGATCACTCCGTTCTCATTTCGCAATTCAAGGGTAGGATCGGACAGCACATTGTTCAGGCCGAGAGCAGCCAGCGAAGGTCCGATGCCTCGCACCGCTATGGTAGCGTTGGCCGGGTTGCCTCCCAGGATGAAGCCGCCGATCATGACATTATCCGCCCCTTGGACAAATCCGCGCGTGCTGATATTGGCCAGTTGCGAGTCAACCGCCTGGTTGTTGTCATAGACTTCCACCAAGCCTATCCCTGTCGTCTGGTCCTTGCCGGTCAGGATCGCGGTGTAATTGCTTCCGGCCTGGAGCGTGGCCACGATGACCGCTTCCCGGTCGTCGGTCGGCTGGAAGACGGTGCCTTCGATTTGTGATCTTTGCGGACTGTCCTTCCAGTTGTCGTTCGACGTGATCAAGGAGCCATCGGCTGCATGGAGTTCCAGCACAGGGTCGTTCAAGACAGTAGCCCCAGGAAGGCCTGCCCCGACCAGCGATGGGCCCATGCCGCGCAGCACGACCGCCTTGGAAGTATTTCCCGTAATGATTAAGCCCCCGATCATCACCTTATCGCCGATATCAACGCGCAGCCGCGTTGAGATGTTCAACACCTGAGCCGGAGTAGGCGAAGGTGTAGGCGTGGGAGTTGGAGTGGCTGTCGGTGCGGCCGTTGGTGTGGCTGTCGGTGTGGCAGTAGGTGCGGCGGTAGGAGTAGCTGTTGCTGTCGCCGTCGGACTGGGAGTTGGAGTGGGCGTAGGTGCACTAACCACCTGGCCGCCGCTCAGCGTGCCGCTACTCGTGTTGAAATTGCCGTCGCCGCCGTATGTAGCCGTGATCGGATGCGTGCCGGCGCTTAAGCTTGAGGTGGCGAAAGTAGCTACTCCACTCCCATTCAATGTTCCTGTCCCGAGGGTGGTCGAGCCATCCTTGAATGTCACCGTCCCGGTCGGGCCGCTGCCGGAAGTGGGAGTAACGGTCGCGGTGAACGTGACACTTTGACCGGAGTTAGACGGGTTCGGGGACGAGGAAACCGATGTCGCGGTGGAGGCTTGAGCGATGTTAAAGGATCGAGCTACGGGACTAGCTGCGTTGTAATTGCTGTCGCCACTCTGCGAGGCGGTGATTGTGCCAGAACCAGCGCCAGTGATGTGCACGGTGTTGCCGCTTACCGTGCAATTGCCCGAGGCGCTGAAGCTCACCGCCAAGCCGGAGCTAGAGATAGCGCTGACCGTGAAGTCCGGGTCACCATAGGTCTTGTTGGAAAGCGCATTGAAGGTGATCGTCTGGGCGGCTTTCTGTGCCGTCACAGATTCGGTTACCTGAGCAGCAGCGTTGTAGTTACTGTCACCCGCCTGATCGTATTTCACCGTACAGGTGCCAGTACCGCTGGTCATGGTAAAGGTGCTGCCGTTGTTCGTGCAGACACCGGAACTGCTGTAGGTAACAGCTAATCCGGAATCGGACGTGGCGGCCACAGTGAAGGTGGTGTTGTAAACTGCCGTCGTCGGAGCGTGCGTGCCGACGCTGATCGTTTGATCTCCTCTCAAGTTGGTAAGCGCAAAGTTAGCCGTCGGCAGGCCAGCGCCAATACTGGCGACAACATTGTAGGGGCCGCCGGCGGTGCCGTTGGCGGTATAGGTTGGCGCGGTCGCGACGCCGGCGTTCGTGTTCACCGTTGCCGAGCCTGAGAATGTGCCGCTCGCGCCGCTGGCCGGAGCTGTAAACGTTACCGCAATGCCGTCCTGGTTGTTGCCGGATTCTTTCACTGTCGCCTGAAGCGCCGTCGCAAACGCTGTGTTGATGGCCGCCGATTGCGGCGTGCCGTCCGTCGCGGTAACCGTGTAATTAACTTCGACCGCGCCGATATCCACTGTGTTGTTCACAATGCGCGGGCCCGTGTCGCGCTGATCGGTGAATGGCGGGCCGGCAAAGGGCGGATTCGCCACCTGTGTGTTATCACCCGCATCGATCGCTGGGCTGCCAGGCAAGAGGAGGTGCGTTTGCGTCGGGCCACCGTAGTTACCCAGCGCATTCACCTTGGGATCAATCGGCGATGCGCTGGTGCCTACCTGGTTTCCATTGTTTCCATTGGTGAGCCCGCTGGCGTCGCCGTCTCCAATTAGGTTGAACGAACTAGTGGTGGTGTTCATCGTCCCACTGATGTCGTCAGGCGTCACGCCCGAGCCGCGGAAATTCCCGGCGACGAGCGTGTTCGTCAAAGTGATGGCGGTGACGGCCGTGGTGCTCTTGCGGAAAATACCGCCACCCGGTTCGCCACCGCTGTCGTTTGAATCCGAGCGGTTATTAGTGATGGTCACGTTGGTCAAGGTTGCTGTCCCTGAAGTCGACAATTTACCGTTGTAGATGCCGCCGCCACTGCCCGCAGCGGTGTTGCCGCTCACCGTGCTGTTGGTCACCGTGAGGCTGTTATCGTTATAGATGCCGCCGCCGCCGCCGGCGTCGGCAGCGGCAGTGTTGCCGCTCACCGTGCTGTTGGTCAGCGTGAGTATCCCTGTGTTATTCTGGATTCCGCCGCCTTGAAACACTGCCTGGTTGCCGCTCACCGTGCTGTCGGTCATTATGAGGGTTCCACCGGCGTTGCGAATGCCGCCGCCGCTGCTGGCGCCGGCGCCGCTGGCGGCATTGCCACTCACGGTGCTGTTGATCAACGTGAGCGTTGCGTTGCTGCTGTTGTAGATTCCGCCTCCGCCGGTGGCGGTGTTGCCGCTTATCGTGACATCAATCAGGGTGAGAGTAGAGTTGGAGAAGTTATAGATGCCGCCACCGGTCGGGAAGCCGCTACCATTGTCAGTGCCGGTGCCGCCGGAGATGGTCATGCCGGAGATCGTGGCAGTTGCAGCGTTTTGGAAGACCGAGAAGTTAGCTGCGGCTGAATCACGTTGCACTGTCAACAAGGCTGAACCGGGGCCGGTGATTGTTATGTTATTGGTTATCCCCAATCCGCCGGAGGTGAGTGTGATCGTGTGCGGCCCAGAGCCGAGGTTAACGGTAATCGTGTCGCCGTCCTGCGCGTCGGCGATCGCCTCGCGCAAGCTGCCGGGGCCGCTGTCGGCGGTACTGCTGACGACTGGTCCAGGATCGTTGTCCGCGACTTCCACGATCGTAACCGTGGCGCTGGCCACACCCAGGTTCGTGCCGGCAGAGGGCGAGCCCAAAGTGAAGTTGAACGTTTCGTTAGGTCCATTAACGTTATCATCGAGGATTGTCACGTTGATGGTCTTCGTTACCTCACCCGGGCCAAAGGTCAGATCATCCGATTTAGCAGCGTAATCCTGGCCTGCCATTGCCGTTCCGTCGCTTGTCGCGTAGTGTACGGTCGAGCTGCCTGAGCTATCGCCGCTCCGTGTAATTATGATAGGTACGCTCCCAGCGTTTTCGTTGACGCTATACGTCGTGGAGCTTAACTGCACGAACACCGCCGTAGGAGAAATTTCCCGGACCGCGATGAAAACTGGAAAGCTTAAGCCCGAGCTGGCGAAGAGGGTGCCATTCCCGCCAGAATCGAATTTCTCGATTGTCGCACTGTTCGAATTGGCGACGTAGAGGTTTCCATTTAGGTCGAACGCTAGACCACTCGGTAGATTCAAGTTTGAGTTTGCGAAAACCGTCCCAGCTCCAGTGGAATCGAACTTGTTGATCACTGGAGAGGAGGAGGTGTTATTCGACTCATACAGATTGCCACTGCTATCAAAGGCAAGGCCTCTGGGACGATTCAAGCCGGAGCTGGTGAAGAGAGTTCCGATTCCGCCCGAATCGAACTTCTCGATCGTGTTGCTGCTCTGGTTCGCGACGTAAAGATTGCCGGCTGTATCAAAGGCGAGGCCAGCAGGGCCACTTAGCCCTGTGGTGGCAAATTCGGTGCCGGTCCCTCCTGAATCGAATTTCAGGATTTTATCGTTGCTAAAATTTGAAACATAGAGATTGCCGGCCGCATCAAAGGCGACGCCAAAGGGGCCAAACACCCCCGAGCTGGAAGAACCAGAGGGGGCGAACACACTGGAAGCTCCCGTCGGATCGAATTTCCTGATCGTGTTTTCGTTATTATTGGCAACATAGAGATTGCCGCTGAAATCAAACGCGAGTCCATCCGGGCCGGCGACACCGGTGCTTGCGTCCGCAAAAGTCCCAAGGTCAGTGCCGCTGGCATCGAACTTCTCGATCGTGTTGTTAGTACCGTTCGAAACATAAAACTGCACCGTTTTGCACTTGCCCGCGCTGCCCGCGTTGTAGATGGATGACGCTTCATTGGGCGTAAGAACGCGGTTAAAGATTTCTAACTCGTCGATTCGCCCAATGAATCGGTTGCTATTGGTCGTAGCCCAATTGCCGATCCTGGCATGGGCAGAACTGACGCCGGGCACGCCCGCGGAATTGCCGCCATTGGCCGAAACTGGCGCACCGTCGACGTAGAACGTGAACGGGGTAAAAGCATTTGCATCGTAGGTAACGACAACGTGCTGCCACACACCGGTGCTAATGACATTTGAGTTCGTGATGTACTCCGAAAACGATCCCCCATTCGCGACTAAGCCGTCGAGATATCCGGAGCCGCCCACTTGCAGTAGAAATCCGTTCTGCCCGTCAAAGCTCGAAATAATAATTCCGTTTCCGCTGTAATCGGTTCCGTTAATCCACGCGTCGATTGTGAAGGTACTTCCGGGATCGAACTGCCCGACATCCACCGCCTGGTTGTTGCCATTAAAGTTGAACGCGCGATCGACTTTGCCGTTATCGAAGGTGGCGCCATTTTGCAGCGTTCCATTATGGCCGCCCTGAATGTCGACAGCTGTATTATCGCCCGGCCACCAAGCAATCAATCCGGACGGTGGCGTTACGCAGGTCGGTTTGCACTTACCCAAACCACCCGCATCATAAATGGATTGAATCTCGTCGGGCGTGAGGACGCGGGTGAATAGCTCCAGCTCGTCGATTAGGCCTCCGAAATAAGACGGGTTAGCAGTATAGGCTCCGATCTGGCCAGGCGTTTGGCTTGCCCCGGGTGTGCCACCATTATCGAAGCTGAGAGGCGCGGAAGGTTTATTGATCCCGTTGACGTAGAACTTAAAAGCCTGGCCGCTATTGGCACCCAGAGTTCCATCGTAGGTGAGAGTCACGTGCTGCCAAGCCCCAGCAGTAATCACTACATCATTAGTGTAATACCGCGTTAAACTGCTGTCGCTTCTTATGACCAACGCAAATAATTTTCCGGCAGCTACGGCAAACAGATAACCGGATTGCCCGTCGCTCTTGCTGATGATTGGTTGTATTCCATTAACCGAAGTGGGATTGATCCAGGCATCGACGCTGAATTTTACTGGGAGGTCCACGTTTGGACCGACATCGACGTACTGGTTCGAGCCGTTCAGGCTAAACGCCTTCCCTACTTCGCCTGGGCCAAAGGTCGCGCCATTCTTAAGTAAGCCGTTGTTGCCACCTTGAATGTCTTTGGTGTTCCCGTCGCCCGGCCACCAGCCCACCATGTCCGAAGGCGGCGGCGTGCAAGATCGACATTTACCGGCGCTGCCGGCGTTGGAGATGGCCGCGATGTCCGTCGCACTGAGAGCGCGATCGAAGATCTCGACCTCGTCGATCCGGCCTGGGAAAAACCGCTGGGGGCCCGCAGCCTCGGCACCGATGAATACGTCTGCGTCTGAGGTGCACAGGCTGAGCGGCGAGAGTGTCGTCGAAGCCACCTCAACACCGTTGACGTAAAGCGCGAAGAAGCCGGTGGTGGCATCGTAGGTCGTCGCCACGTGACTGAAAACACCGGCGGGGGTGCTGCCGCCCTCAAGGGCCGGCTCGCCGGTATCGCTCTGATGAATGTATATCCGGGGCCGGATGACGCCGCCGGTTTTGGTCAGGGCGAAGAGGAAGGAATCGGCATTCGTCCCGAGGCCGCAACTGTTGAAGTCCTGCCCCCATTTCGAGACGATTTCCCGCAGCTCGCCTTCGCCGAAATCATCGGGATTAACCCAGGCGTCGAGAGTGATCGAGCCGGTGAGCTGGAGGCTCGCCGGGTTGCCCATCGAGACGTACTGATTGGATCCGTTCAGGCTGAATGCCTGCCCGACCTTGCCCGCAGCGAACGTTGCGCCATTTACGAGAGTGCCGTTGTTGTGACTCTGAATGTCATCGGCATTGCCATCTCCGGGCCACCAGCTCACCATGTTTGCGGGCGGCGCCGTGCAGCCGGTCGGCTGTTGCGCACTCGTCCGGGCCGCGAAAGTGATGATGGCGATGGCAAAAGCTAGCGCTGCCGTTCGCGCGCTCCTGCCAAACGTATGCAAGGGCCAAAGCTCTCTTTTCGGAACCAGAGACTTTATCCGGAATGTGGGCCTTCGCATAACTGGCGATCACGTTAAGCGGCCTTCGAGCGAAGGTTCGGCCACCGCCCATCATCCCGTGCCGAAGATGCGTTGAAACGTCGGATGACGTAATCGTGGCGAGAGTTCTACCGGAAAGTACGGAGAAGTGTCGATATTTATTTTCGTGGGCCGTGAAAGTCTTTTTAATTTTGAGCTTGCCAACGGGGGCGAATGGCGAATGCGGAACGCGGAATGACTGAACGAACCGCGCGGATTTCGCTGATGGCGTGGATCAAGAAGAGAGAATCGAATTTTCCTTCTGCAACATTTGGTAACACCGAGCTTTCGCGTGCTCGCGACCTGTTGTCGGAGTTGTTTCGAGCTTTGAGCTTTGGTTCAGGTGAACTGTCGCAGCGTGGTGGCCTCTTCCACATTTCTCTTGGACAACAGTCGCTTGCGTTACTGCGAGTAAATTGTTTAGTGCCTTTCGCCTAATCGCTCCGCGGGACGGAGCTGCGACTTCTCCATTTATGCAAAACTTCATTCACTCTATCTCTCACCGCGCCATTTGCGTCGCCACGTTGCTCTTCAGCCTCGGATGCGTCACCGTTCCGCTCTGCCACGCCGTGATGCCTGCTTCGCCGTCGCCGGCCGAGATCAAGAAAGTGAAAGATCAACCTACCACGAGCAATCCGCTTCTCACGGAAAGCACGCTGCCCTATCAGCTTCCGCCTTTCGATAAGATCAAGGACGAGCATTTCCAGCCGGCGCTCGAGCAGGGGATCGCCGAGGAAGAAAAGGAAGCCGACGCTATCGCGAAGCAAACCGACAAGCCTACCTTCGAGAACACGATCGTCGCCCTCGAGAAATCAGGCCAGCTCCTGGGCCGCGCCCGCCGGATCTTTTCGAATTTCGCGGGCGCGAATACCAATCCCGCTCTCCAGAAGATCGAGAAAGAAATGGCGCCCAAGTTTTCCGCGCACTCCGATGCGATCCATCTCAATGGTGCTCTCTTCGCGCGCGTCGAAGCGCTCTACAACGATCGCGATAAGAGCAATCTCGATCCCGAGTCGAAATGGCTGCTCGAGCGTTACTACAAGGATTTCGTGCGCGCGGGCGCCAAACTCTCGGACGCCGATAAGACCAAGCTGAAAGCGATGAATGCCGAGCTGGCCACCCTTCAAACCACCTTCGAACAAAACGTCCTCAAGGAGAAGAATGCCAGCTCGATGGTGGTGGAGAACCGTGCCGATTTGGCTGGGTTATCGGATAACGAGATCGCGGCCGCGGCTGCCGCCGCTAAGGCTGATGGCAAGGAAGGCAAGTTTGTAATCCGGTTATTGAATACGAGCGGGCAGCCTTCGCTCGCTACCCTTCAGAATCGCGCGCTCCGTGAGAAGATCATGCAAACCTCCCTGGCCCGGAACAGTCACGGCGGCGAGTGGGACAACAAGGAAGTGGTCAACCGCATCGCGAAATTGCGGGCCGAGCGCGCGACGCTCCTTGGTTACGCGAACCATGCCGCTTATCAGCTTGAGGACCAGACCGCGAAGGATGTTCCCACGGTGAACAAACTCCTCGCTGACCTCGCCCCGGCGGCGGTGGCGAATGCAAAACGCGAAGGCGCGGACATGCAAGCGATCATCGACCAGGAGAAAGGCGGTTTCCAACTCGCCGCGTGCGACTGGGATTTCTACTCCGAGAAGGTGCGCAAGGCGCGCTATGCCTTCGACGAGTCGCAGCTGAAGCCTTACTTCGAGTTGAACCATGTCATCACGGACGGCGTCTTCTTTGCCGCCGGCAAACTCTACGGACTTACCTTCAAGGAGCGCAAGGACCTTCCCGTCTACCTGCCCGATGTCCGCATTTGGGAAGTGTCCGATGCGGATGGCAAACCGCTCGCACTTTTCATCGGCGATTACTATGCGCGCCCCTCGAAACGCGGCGGCGCCTGGATGAACCAATACGTGCCGCAAAGCGCACTTCTCGGCACCAAGCCGGTCGTAGCTAATCATCTTAACATCCCCAAGCCTCCCGCGGGCGAGCCTACCTTGCTGACCTATGATGAAGTCAGGACAGCTTTTCATGAGTTCGGTCATGCCTTGCACGGCATGTTCTCGAACGTGAAATATCCGCGCTTCAGTGGGACGAGCGTGCCGCGTGATTTCGTCGAGTACCCTTCGCAAGTAAACGAGATGTGGGCGACCTGGCCGGAGATCGTGAAGAACTACGCCAAGCATTACAAGACCGGTGAGCCGATGCCGATCGAGCTGCTCGACAAGATGTTGGCGGCGGACAAGTTCAACCAGGGCTTCAAAACCACCGAGTACCTGGCTGCATCGTTACTCGACCAGTCCTGGCATCAACTTAAGCCCGACCAAGTGCCGACTGATACCCTTGGCTTCGAAGCCGCCGCACTCAAGAAAGCCGGAGTAGATTACCCGCCCGTGCCGCCGCGCTATCGCTCCACCTACTTCTCTCACGCTTTTTCCGGTGGTTACTCCGCGGGCTACTACTCCTATCTCTGGAGTGAAGTGCTCGATGCCGATAGCGTGGAATGGTTCAAGCAGCATGGCGGCTTGAAGCGCGAGAACGGCGATCACTTCCGCAAGACGCTCCTTTCGCGCGGCGGCAGCGACGACGCCTTGAAGCTCTTCCGCGACTTCACCGGCGGCGATCCTGATGTAGCGCCGCTCTTAAAGCGGCGCGGTCTCGATAAGACTGCGCCCACCGAAGTCGCGCCTCCCAAGTAGCTCATGTAGCGGCGGTCTATGACCGCCGAAACCACGGAGGGGCGCTTTCCAAACCGCCCACACCTAACACGGCGGTCTGGAGACCGCCGCTCCTTGTAAGAAACACGGCGGTCATAGACCGCCGCTACAGCTCCGGGTAGCGCGCCGTCACTTTCTTCAATGTAGAGGCTTGTGCCAAGCGCCTCTACATCTTTAGAACTCCGCGCAGTTATAGATGACGCGGCCGCGGCAAACTTCGCTTTTGCAGAGGACTTTGCACTTCTCCTGCACCGTCGCCGCACCGCAGACCGGACAGACGATGGCGTTATCGGCGGGCTTGCGTTCCTTTGCAGGAACCTCGTTGTCGATCACACCGTCATCCATTAGAGTAAAGTCCACCCGTTTAGAGCGGCGTTTGTCATCGGTTCTTATTCAGCGCGCGGCCAGCTTCGTCGAGAGGAGTCTTTGGCTCCGAGGCCGCATCGATCTGATCGCCATTCGACTCTGCGGCGTAGGTAATGCCAGCCTTCTTCAAGCGCTTCTGGATGGCAGCCGTCGCCGCGAGTTGCCTGGGTTTATTCGTGCCGTGGGCAGTTTCCGTGTCGTATGCGTCTTGTTCTGCCTGGCCGTCTTTTGAGGTCCTATTCGAGAGCGCCTTCAGCTTGGTTTGCAGATCCTTAAGTGCCTGGGCCGAGGTTTCACCTTCGCCGGCGGGCAGCTCGCCGAGCTCCATTTGGGCCACGCGCCGGCTATGAAGCTCATTAAGATCGAGGTGGCCTTGCTCGTGAGGCAGAAGCCTTTCCACGAACTTAAACCAACTCTTGCGCGATGATTTGTTGCGGTCGAAACCGGATCTCACCTTCCACTCTGTGATTCGAACGACAACATGATGTTCTTCCCCGGAGCAAACATACTTGTAATGATAATGGAAGAATCCCGTCGTATACATGGCGTATCGGGAATGCGCCTTGTCGTCGATCGGGAAATCGTCGCGGACGAGCCGATGGTAGGGAAGGCAGCCGTGCGCTATCTCCTTCCGCCATTCCGGGGTATCATAAGCTATCGGCTCGCAAATGGCCGGCCCAACCCACAGGAGCCAGGCAAAGGCGAAGGCGGTAACCATGACTACGCGGGTCCGTTTCGTTCCCGCCAGAGCTTCTCTCAAGGACTTAAACCAAGGCCTGAATATCATAGGTTATCCAATGCTTTCCGATAGGCGTGCTGAGTTTTCACCCGCACGTATCCTGATCGCTCATAAAAGGGGTGGGATTCAGTGCGAGCAACATTACTTCGCACCGAGACCCGGTTCAGTCCGCGCTCGGCGGCCCAGTGCTCGACCTGCTCCACTAAACTGCGGCCTATCCCTTCGCCGCGCCGGTCGGCTGCTACGACCAAGCCCAGGATCTCGCAGAAGCATCCTACTTCGAGAATGTCATGCTCCGCGGCATGAATCCACCCGGCTACCAGACTCGGCTTCGTTTCCGCCACGAACACAACATGGTCTGGCTTCGGCAGAAGGCGCTCGAGCCGGCGCCTTATTACCTCAGACTCTACTGGATAACCGAGCGTCTCGCTTAACGCGGCTAGTTGATCCGCATCGGTTACGTTCGCGGTGCGGATAGTCATCGTCACGCTTAGATAGCCGCTCCTTGACTGACCCGGGCGGTGCCGTACGCTAGCTCACGCGGCCGAAGATTGAAAACGGACAAGCGACCTGGCGCGCGCTTTGGCGATTTCAATGTCGCGATCGCGAGGCGGCGCGTTCGTCACCAGAGAGCCGAGTAGCTCTCGTGCTACCTGGGTCACCTGGTCCACGGCCCGATCGAAGGCCAGTTCGTTACTTTTCGAAGGCCGGGTGAAGCCACTCAGTTTGCGGACAAACTGAAGCGAGGAGGCGCGAATTTCTTCATCCGTGGCCGGCGGCGCGAAGTTATGCAGAGTTTTGATGTTTCGACACATAAGAGGTCTTCTTCTTTCTGGTTGTCGCGGTTACCGCATGCCGGTATCGCAGTTCCACTGCACCTTTGTCACCTGGCCTGCGACGACATCGATTTCGAAAGGGCCATACCTTCCAATTTTGCCCACCGGTTCCTTCCTCGAAACGACGTAGTGACCTGGTGACAACGAAATTCGAAAGCGACCCTGATCGTCAGTCTTGAAAGATGCAATCGGGTTATTGTCCTTCTTCACGATGAAGTCAGTGTTCGCCAGCGGCCCCGAATTGGGACGATCCAGTCTCTCCGGACCTCCGTGAACCGGGTTGACCGAAATAGTTCCTTCCAGTCCCGTGCCCGTCTCGGCCGTGGCGGTGGGCTGCGGCTCCGCCAAAACCAGGCAGGCAAACGTGGCCATCAGCAGGAGAATGATGGCAAAGAATTGCCGGTAGTTCATGGACGAAACTCGTGTGGAACGAGAACGAGGTCAACCGGGCGTGGCAAGAGCGAGCACCTCCTAGTTGAATAAGAACAAGGCGACGAAGGAAACGAGAAGCCTCGAGCAATAATCCTGGTTTCCCACTGTCATCGGTCGCTCAGACGTTCACGACTTTTGTTTCAGCCATTAGGTCGTGAATACAGCGTCTGTCATCCCGGAAGATGAAACAAATGTCGGTAATCGAGAATAGAAAACCCAGATACGGCACCGCCGCGATCATCCCGATAACAATGGTGCGGACCAGGCATGCCTTAACAAACCCCGGGTTCTGATTGTCGGCAAAGGTCACGATCTTGATCCCGACAATCTTCTTGCCGATCGTTTGTCCACGGGTGCCAAGCAGGTACCATTGCGTGGCGGTCAATCCGAGAACAGCCAGGATGAGCAGGATAGCACCTATGGCTGTAATGGTGTCGTTCTTGTTTGCTACCCCGAGAGCCACGAACCCCGGAATGAGGCAGACGAAGAGAATCAAGGTGTCCAGAAGCTTGGCGCCTAACCGTGTGCCGCGACCAGCCAGGTTCGGATCATGAATCTGGACCTGAATTGCGGCTGCCGGAATTGCGGCCGGCGGAGCTGGTATTGGGGCGGCCGGAGCGCCGCCCAGAGAAAGCACTGATTCCAAAGGCATCCATCCTGCGAGGCCCTCGTGCCACGCCAGGTCGGTAGGAGAAACGGCTCCGCTCCCCAGCATTTCACGAACTTGCTCCTCGGAATAAGGGCCAGTGTGTTGTCCGTTCTTGGCGATGTGAAGTTCCATAGGGTTCCTAGAGTCCTAGCTAGGGTAGGACGCGCATTCTTTTGTGAATAAGGAGGCTTCCATGGGCTTTCTTATTTATTGAAGCACGCAGAGGCATTGCGCCGAAAATCTCAAACGAACCCACGTCAGGCAAGGCCAAACTCCAGGAGCCGGTGTAGCACAGGCATCTTGCCTGTGGGGTTCAATGGGCGTTTCGCCCGATGCCGAAAACGCCGATACGCTATGAATTCATGCTTAAGTCTGCCCGCATTCTTCCTGCGGTTAAAGCAGACCTAAGAGATCGGCGCCTGAGCTAACTTGATGTTCGAGAGCGACGGCGACCTAACCAGCTCGCGCGTTTTCCGTTGAACAAAATCTTAGACTCCTCCTTTATTCGCTAGTCACTCGAGCCACAATCAATTTACGAGTTCTGCCCAGCAAGGTTCCTCCAGTTGAACGGCGGGATCTTCCACTTCGCTGCGGTTGATCTTTTCGTTCTGCTCCGCGACGTCGGTCCAGGGCTTGAGGCGCAAGGTGACATGGTCGCCGCGGCGCAGGCGCGCGGCGGGCGTCAGGACGTTATCGCGCATGCTCCAGAGATAAACGAGCGACTCTGAGTCGTCACCGAGGCTGCGACCTTGCGCGGTTAGGTCAGTCAGGTGCAGAGCGAGAATGTGGTCCTTGTAAGGAACTGTCCCGGGACGCGGGACCGTCGAGATGGCTTCGATGGTTCCGCTGACGACCACTTCTTCGCCGGACTTCGGCACGAAGAAATGGGCGGGCGGCGGCTGTCCAAGCTTCATCTCGATCATCTTCCAATCGCCAAACGCCAGTTCGCGCGCGGCAAATTCCCAGATCACCAGCTTCTTTCCCGTGAGCCGGTCGCGCCCTCGCGCGAGATCGCGGCTCAGGATTTCGCGAGTGGCATACGCGGCGTCGCTGTTACGCAGGATGCAATCGAGCGGACGGCCGCCGAGCGCGCGGCTGAGGTGTTCGGCGAATCCGGCGGATTCGCCCCAGCCCAGGGCATCGAGCGAGAAGATGTTCGAGAAGCTATCGCCGAGAAGCAGAATGTCGGCGTCGCTGCTCGAACGCCACAGCGCGTTGCCGGACAAGACTTCGTGGATCGTTACTTTTTCCGGGCGGTAGAGATTCTGCGACGGCGGCAACCTCAACATCCGCGCGATGTCGCCGAAACCGTCGACTTCTTTCGCCGCGAGTTGAAAGGACGCGCGCGGTGTTTGCGCGGAGGGCGGAATGAGTGCGGCAAGATTTTCCGCCACAAGCTCCATCGTCTCCGGGCGCCAATGCGTGTCGCTTTGCAAGTAAAGTGGGACGCCACTCAGGCCGGTCTTCCGTTGGATTAACAAAGGGCCCGGATCGAAAACGCGGACGCCCGCATTTTCCAAACGGGCCTTGAACTCAAGGAACGACGCATTGTGGAGCGGCGCGCTCTCTTCCGCGTGGGCGGAGAACTTATCGGCGTCGATCCCCGGCTTCATGGGCACGGGCATCGCGATCAAATCAATCCCGCGCGCCGCGAGTTGATTCCGGAAATCGACGATGGCCTTGACCGGATCGGGTTGCACGAGGTCGGCGTGCGCGCGGTGTCGCATTCGCGCCGGATCGAGAAATGGCGGGCCGGTGATGTAATCGACGTCGGGCCGATAGAAGAGCCACGAGTCGCGGCCGAGATATACTTGTTCGTTACCGGCACGGAGTTTTTTGGCGAGCAAGAGTTGAACGCGCGGCAGCAGCCACGCTGAAACCACTGACTCGGCTTCGATCGATTTCTCCGCCGCCTTTAGATCTGCTCCGCGGGGAAGGAGGTGCCAAAGATCGGTCGCGCTTCGCACCGCTCGGATTCTTGTCCACGCCGGATAGGCCTTGTAGAGGTCAAAAGTCGCCAGCCCTCCGGAGGATCGCGGAGAACGAATCTCAACCGCGAATTGGATCGCGGGAACCGAAACGATGGTCAGGAGAAAAAGGGCGATGAGGAGCGAGCGGGCGCCGGGCGTGTAGATCGTGTGTTTGAGGGCAAGTTCCGCTTCCTCTTCGCGCGAAAGTCTTCGGTGCGTTTCCGGCGTCGGCTCGCTGTAGCGCGGCAGCGAATGCGTCGGCTTTCTCGGTTCTTCGCCTCCGACGCTTGGATCTGGAATTTCTTCGGCCACGTTCGGTTCCTAAAAGATGAAATAGATAAACGGGTTGTATTCCTGCGTGGCCAGGACGACCAATGCGAGCCAGCCGAGCGCGAAACAAACGGCCGTTTTCGGAAGCGTCATGCGCTGGGTCCAATCCCAGGTCTGTTTGCCCGCCCAGACCACCAGCGCGGCTATTCCAATCGAGAGAAGGTAATAAGGCTTGTAGAGAATTCCCCCTAGCAACACGGCGCTGGGCTCGGCGTGGCCGAGGCCGAACATGCTCGCGAGATAGGCGAATGCCCGGGGCAAGTCCGCGGCGCGGAAGAAAACCCAGCCGAGCAATACAATCAGAAACGTGATCGCGATCCGTAGCGGTCTCGGAAGATTGTGATAGAAACCTTGCCGGCCCTGGCTGCGTTCAAACGCGAGCATCCCGCCGTGCAATCCGCCCCAGATGAGAAAATTCCAGGACGCGCCATGCCAGAGCCCGCCGAGCAACATGGTGACGATCAGATTAAAATAAACGCGTCCGATCTTGCGACGGTTGCCGCCGAGCGGAACGTAGAGGTATTCGCGCAGCCAGGTCGAAAGCGAGATATGCCAGCGCCGCCAGAAATCTGTGATCGATTCCGAGCGGTAGGGTGAATCGAAATTTTTCGCGAAGACAAAACCGAACATGAGGCCGAGTCCGATGGCCATGTCCGAGTAACCGCTGAAGTCGAAATAAATTTGGAACGCGTAGCCGACCGAGCCGAACCACGCGTCGAGCGTGCCGATGGAGCCTGCGTTGAAAGCCGTGTCAGCGATTTTCCCGCACGGATTCGCCAGCAGGATTTTTTTCGCGAGACCGAGCATGAAGAAGGCGACGCCGCGCGCGAATTTGTCCGAGGTCAAGACGCGATGTTTGAGTTGGTCGGCGAGGAAGGAAAATTTCAGGATCGGGCCCGCGACCAAGTGCGGGAACATGGAAACGAAGCAGGAAAAATCGACGAAGTTCGACATCGCTTCGGCCTCGCCGCGGTAAACGTCGATGGTGTAGCTGAGCGCCTGAAAAGTGTAGAAGCTGATCCCGAGCGGCAGGACGACGCGGAAGAAAGTGTCGAATTGTCCGTGATGAAGTCCGAGCGCCGCGGCGAGGGAGTTCCAGCTCTCGATGCCGAAGTTGAAATATTTGAAGAAGCCGAGCGTTGCGAGATTGAGGAGAATGGAAACGAGGATCGCGTGGCGCTGCGTGCGCGTTCTGGCACTGCCGCGCGGCAATTGTTTCACCGGCTGGCGCAGGACCCGCCAGAATCGCCAGGTGTCGTGCGCAATGATCAGGCTCACCAGCCAATCGACAAAGGTCGTCAAAAACATGAGCGGCATGAAACGCGGCTCGGCCCAGCCGTAGAAAGTGTAGCCGGTCAGGATGAGCCAGCCATTCCGCCAGCGCTGGGGCGCGCGGGCCAGCAGGTAGTAGCCCAGCAGCGCCAGCGGCAGGAAGTAATAGACAAAAATGTGAGAGCTAAAAACCACGCTGGTATCGGGGAAGTCCGGCTGACAATAAAAACAGCACGGCGCAGTTTGAAAGAATGCGTATTATCGCTACCGACTCCATGAAATTTTTCCGAGCTCTCATTCTCCTTTGCTCCATCCCCGCGTTCGTCTCGGCGGAAACTTCGGTTCAAGTTCCGCTTTCGGAAGCGCAACAAAAGTTGCGCGCTGAACTCGCGGGCAAGGTGCAGATCTCGGAAAAGAAAAACGCCGCGGCCTGCGCCGAAGCCGACGGCTGGCTCTTCTTCGCGGCTGAATTTCGATTGCTCTCGCTCGGCCGTTTCTGGGGCGATGAGGCGCCGAAAGTGAGTCGCTCGCATAAACCCGACCTGGCTGATCCGATTCCGGCGATCGTTGATTTTCAAAAACAACTGCAGGCGCGCGGGATCGATCTGCTGGTGGTGCCGGTTCCGCCGAAGGCCGCGATTTATCCGGAAAAAATCCTTCCGGGCTTCGACGTTCGGACTAATGACGCGGCTCCGCTTTTGCATCGTTTTTACGAAGAGCTGCGCGCAGCGGGAGTCGACGTCCTCGATCTCACGCCGCTCTTTATTCAGAATCGCGACGACAAACGGGGCGGAGTTTTTTGCAGGACCGATAGTCATTGGTCGGGTCTGGGGTGCGTTCTGGCGGCGCAAGCAATCGCGGAAAACGTCCGCGGAAAACTGGCAGCCGCGCCGCCGCAAAAGGAGTACGTCTCGGAATGGAAAGAAGTGCAGATCGATGGCGACCTCGTAGGCCTTCTTCCTCGCGATTCCTCAAAGCCAGCTTCGGAAAAAATTCCGGTTCGCAGCGTGAGCGAGAAGGGGACGGGTGCCGCGGTCCTGCCGGACGCGAACAGCCCGCTGCTTCTTCTTGGCGACAGCCACACGCTCGTCTTCCATGATTTTCTCGCGGAACGCGCGGGGCTTGTCGATCAGCTGGCGCAGGAGCTTGGTTTCGCTCCCGATTTGATCGGCACGCGTGGATCGGGCGCGACGCCGGTTCGCATCAGTCTTTACCGGCACAGTCTGAAAAATCCGGATTATCTGGCGAAAAAGAAAGTCGTGGTCTGGTGTTTCGCGGCGCGGGAATTTACCGAAGCGTCCGAAGGCTGGGCCAAAGCGCCGATCGCGAAGTGAAATCGGAATCGCCCAGGAAATTCCGCACTCTCGCGACTGCGAAGTTATTTGATTTGTCTTCGCGAGCGGCGCGCCTGAGAATCGCGCCATGAGCGATCACGTTTACAAAAAAATCGAGCTGGTCGGTTCGTCACCGAACAGCATCGAAGAAGCGGTAGGGAATGCCGTGACCCGCGCCCAAAAGACCATTCGTAACATGCGCTGGTTCGAAGTCGTCGAGACGCGGGGGCAGATCGAGGAGGGCAATATCAATCACTGGCAGGTGACGATTAAGGTCGGCTTCACCCTCGATAAATAAGCGCGCGTCCTTTTGCCTTGCTGTAGCCGCTTCGCTGTGCGAAGCGAATCCGCGCGAGCGCTTTCAACGTCGACTTCGCGCTGCCCACAGGGCAGCGGCTACAGGAAGCTACTCTTCGTTGCCCTGCGCCGCCCGATAAAGCTTGGTCGCGCCATAGGCGAGAATCGCCGGCTTGAACGCGATCATGAGCAGCCGCACGAATCCGCCCAGAATGCGCCCGATCGGCAAACGGTTGAGGATGAAGCCGGCGATGAGCGCGTAAGCGATCGATCGCGCCGGATTCTCGCGCACGTATTCTTCCGTTTGTTCGAGGACCTGCTCGAATTGATCTTTGGTGTAGCGGAGGCCTCGCTCCGCGATATCGCCCGACGTGGCTGAAAACTGTTCGTCCATGTTACCTCAACTTCGCATGGCGACGGTGTTTTGCGTGTTCGAAATTCGCTAGCGCAATGTCAGCCAGAGCGTGGCTGCTCCTACGCCTGGCGGAAAGTCGGGCATTGGAGCCGCCCGATGAAAACTGCCGGCACGCCGCGTGGCCTTGAGGCCGAACCGGGCCATGACTTCGAGCGCGCGTTCGCGCAACGTCGTGCAATTGGTCGAAAGAAGAATCTTTGCATCGCGCTCCGCCACCTCCAGCGCCGCGAGAAGCAAGGTCTCGAAATCCTGCTCGACCTGAAACGACTTCCCCCGATGCGACCGAGAGAACGTAGGCGGATCGAGAATGATCGCGTCGAATTTTTCTCCCTTCCGGGCCAGGCGCGGCAGCACTTCCATCACGTCGTCTGCCATGAATCGGTGATCGTTGGTCGGCAGCGAATTTAGCGCGAAATTTTCCCGGCCGCGGGTTAGCGATTTTTTCGAAAGATCAATGCTGACCGTCGCGGCGCCGACCGTTGCCGCCGCCACGGAAAAAGAGCAGGTGTAAGCAAAACAGTTCAGCAAAGTCCGCGGCGCGGCGTCTCGAACGAACTGGCGGTTTTCGCGTTGATCGATGAATAGCCCGACGGAATATCCTGCTCCGAAATCGATCCCATAGCGCAGCGTCCGCTCGAGCGCGGTGCTTTGCAGATTGGTGTCAGGATCGCCCAGGATGAGACGCGGTGCTTCACGATCCGCGTTTTGTTTCGGCAGAAAGCGCGCGAAGACCCGCCGGAATTTGAAATCGACGTTGAGCGCCCAGAGACACAGCTCCGTCTTGAGGCGTTCCAGCGCCGCGTCGGTTTTGTACGAGATCAGCACATCGACGCCGAAGCGTTCCACCCAACCATCCGGGCACGTGCAGAGGCGGAGAGAATCAGTCTGCTCCGCAATGAAATCCCGATGAAGGGTGGGATCGATCCATTCCGATATTTTCACGAGGTCTAACGAGGGCACCGGGCCCACTCCATACGTGAATCGCTTGTCGTGGCGGTTCTGCGTCCGTCTCTTGCCCGTCAGGCCGCGCAGGTTACAATGGCGTCGCGCTCAGCCTTGGGCTCGCACATCATGCAACAGGTCACCGTCCGAGTTCCGGGGAGCACGTCAAATCTCGGACCCGGCTTCGACTGTCTCGGGGTGGCGCTTCGCCTTTATAATCAGGTGACGATTTCGCGCGGGCGCGGAAGTGCGGCCATCGAAATGGTGCGCTCAGCGGCGGAGGCATTTTTCGAGCGTGCGCGCTGCAAACCGTTTTCGTTTCGCTCAACGATCACGGGAGAGGTTCCGCAATGTCGAGGTCTTGGGAGCAGCGTCACCGTGCGGCTCGGGACGGTTTACGCTTTGAATGAGCTTACCCATCGCCCGCTTCAGCGGCAGGAAGTTTTCGAGATTTGCGCACGACTTGAAGGGCATCCCGACAACGCCGCGCCCGGGCTCTACGGTGGATTCAATGTGGTCGGTGGCGGAAAGCGCCAAACGTTCACCATTTCCGCGCAATTGCATTTCGTGCTCCTGATTCCGGATTTCGAGATCGCCACGAACGAAGCGCGCCGTCTTCTGCCCGCCAAAGTCGATCGGCGCCACGCGGTGGAAAATTGCCGGAACGCCGCAGTGATCACCGCCGCGTTCGCTTCGCGCGAATATGAAAAACTGCGCGGCGCCTTCGTCGATCGCTTGCATCAGCCTTTCCGAAAGAAATTGATTCCGTTCCTCGACAAAGTGATCGCCGCCGCCGAATCCGCCGGCGCGCTCGGCGCATTCCTGAGTGGATCCGGTTCCACCATCTGCGCCATCACCCTTCGCTCGCCGGAAAAAGTTTCCCGCGCGATGCTCGCTGCCGCGGCTTCCCCTGGCGCGCTGACAATCATCACATCCGCCGACAATCGCGGCGCGCGTTCTCTCAATTTCCGCAATCCGCAATCCGAAATCCGAAATCCAAAATCGCCCGATGGGTCTTCGCGCTGAAAATCTCGAGCAGTTCGCGATCGACGTCATTCTGGAACGGCGTCATGGCGTGCGGGCCGCGCTGCTCCGGACGCTGCTTTACGTGCTCTCCTTCGTTTACGAGTGGCTCGTGCAACTGCGTCTCTTTCTTTATCGGAAGCGCATCATGCGTGAGCGCACCCTCGGCTGTCTCGTCATTAGCATCGGCAATCTGACAGTAGGCGGAACGGGCAAGACGCCGATCGTGGAAAAATTTGCGCGTGCCATGAGGGCCGGCGGCCGGCGCGTGGCCATTCTCAGCCGCGGTTACAAGAGCGTGCCGCGCCGCGCTCCAAGAAAATGGTGGCAGCGCTTCGGCCGGAAAGATCCTTTGCCGCCGCGCATCGTCTCCGACGGCAAAACGCTCTTGCTTGATTCGCTGACCGCCGGCGACGAGCCCTACATGCTCGCGAACAACCTGAAAGACGTCATCGTTCTCGTCGACAAAGACCGCGTGAAGAGCGGCCTGTTCGCGATCAAAGAGCTGAAAGCCGACACGCTCCTGCTCGATGACGGTTTGCAATACCTGCACCTGAAGCACCGGCTCGACATTGTCCTGATCGATCGGCAGGCGCCGTTCGGGAACGAGCATTTGTTGCCGCGCGGGACCTTGCGCGAGCCGCCGCGAAATTTGCGGCGCGCCAGCTACATCTTCATCACCAAGAGCACGGGCGAGCCTAACGACAAACTCATCGAACGCATCCGGCGCTACAACCGGACAGCTGAGATCATCGAATGCGCCCATCAACCGCTCCATTTGCAAAATGTGCTGACCGGCGAACTGGTCCCCTTGGAGCAGTTGCGCGATACCTACATCGGATCGCTTTGTGGAATCGCGGCGCCGGAAAGTTTCGAAGAAGGCTTGCTCAAGCTCGGCGCGCGGATCGAGCTTTCCAAGCGTTACACCGATCATCACCGCTACAGCGAGGCGGAGTTGCAGAGCTTCATCAATCGCTGCATCCGCCGCGATCTCGAGATGATCGTCACCACCGAAAAAGACGCCGTGCGTTTTCCGCGCCTGACGAAAACCGACGTGCCGATCTATTTTCTGCGGGTCGAGATCGAGATCCTGAGCGGCCATGAGAGCTGGGAACATTGCGTCGCCCGCATCTGCAAGCCGCAGCCAATGTTGTCGCCCGAAAGGTTCTTTGCATGATCCCCTGTAGCGGCGGTCTATGACCGCCGAATGGTGGTATTGCATTTGGCGCGTTCGGCGGTCATAGACCGCCGCTACAGGGGATGATCAAAGCAGTCGCACCGTTTCGGACGATACAGAATTAACACCATGAGCGATAAAGCCGAATTGATCGTCGAGGGCCGGAAATTGGCGGTCTCGAATTTGAACAAGGTCCTTTATCCAAAGGCCGGTTTCACAAAAGGGCAGGTGATCGATTATTACATTCGCATCGCGCCGGTTCTGCTCCCGCATGTGAAAGACCGGCCGCTGACCATGAAGCGTTATCCCAACGGCGTGGATCAGCCGTTCTTCTACGAAAAGAATTGTCCGGCGCATCGACCGTCCTGGGTGAAGACGGCGAAAGTTTGGAGTGAAGGCAATCAGCGCGATATGAATTATTGCCTCGCCCAGGATTTGCCCACGCTGGTCTGGGCGGCCAATCTCGCCGACATCGAATTGCACACCTCGCTCGCGCGCAAGAAAGATGTCGCGCGACCGACGATGATGGTCTTCGATCTCGATCCGGGCGCGCCGGCCGACATCGTCCAATGCTGCCAGGTGGGACTTTGGCTGCGCGATTTGCTGGCCAGCATGAAGCTCAAGAGCTGGGCCAAGACATCCGGCTCGAAAGGTCTGCAGGTTTATGTGCCGCTCAACACCGCCGTGACCTTCGACAAAACGAAAGCGTTATCTCGCGCGCTCGCGGAAAATCTGGAGCGGGAACATTCGAAATTGGTTATCTCGAAAATGGCGAAAGCATTGCGGACTGGGAAAGTGTTCGTGGATTGGAGTCAGAACGACGAACACAAAACGACGATCAACGTCTACTCATTGCGAGCGAAGGAGCAGCCCACCGTTTCAACGCCGGTCACTTGGGAAGAAGTCGAGACGACTCTGAAAAAGAAAAACGCCAAGCTGCTCGTTTTCACCTCGGACCGCGTTTTACAGCGCGTGGAAAAGTCCGGGGACCTGTTTGAGCCGGTCGAAACGCTCAAACAAAAAATGCCGAAGAAGTGGGACCTGTAGCGGCGGTCTATGACCGCCGAGAGCTTTCAATTCCGCGACGCGTTCGGCGGTCATAGACCGCCGCTACAGCAAGGCGTCAACGCGCATGACTGAACTCCTCGCGTTGATCTCGGCCGTGCTCTACGGCTCCGCGGATTTCTTCGGCGGACTCACGGCGCGCCGGGCAAATGCGATCGCTACTGTCCTCGTGTCGCAATTCGTCGGGCTCGTGCTGGTTCTGTTGGCGCTGCCATTCCTGCCGGCCGCGACGCTTTCATCGCGCGATTGGCTCTGGGGAATCGTCGCCGGTCTCAGTGGCGGCGTCGGCGTCGCGTTGCTTTATCGCGCGCTGGCCGTTGGAACGATGGCGGTCGTCGCTCCGATCACAGCGGTGTGCGCTGCGATGATTCCGGTGTTCTTCGGGTTCGCTATGGGTGAACGTTTTCGGCCGTTAACCATCGGCGGAATAGCACTGGCATTTGTCGCGATCGCCTTGGTCAGTCAGCCGCGGAAGCCAGACGAGGCCGAAGATCAGCCAAGCGCGAAGCGCTCATTCCCGCCTGGCGTATCACTGGCGTTGCTCGCTGGTGTCGGCGTCGGGATTTTTTTTCTCTCGCTGGCACGCACGACGAGCGGCGCCGGAATGTGGCCGCTCATTGCTGCGAGAATCACAACCCTGGCGCTGTTTGGGTTTATCGCGCTTGCGACCGGCCGAACCGTGCGAATGAGCGCGCGAGCCACAACCACGGCGGTTGCGGGCGGCGCGCTTGATATGCTGGCTAACGCTTTCTACATGCTCGCAGCCCGCGTGGGACCGCTGAGCATTGTCGTTACCCTGACCTCACTTTATCCCGCAGCGACGGTGATCCTCGCGCGCGTGGCCCTGGGTGAGCGGCTTGGCTTCGTGCAAGGCATCGGGATAGCCTGCGCCCTGGGCGCGGTCCTCATTATCGTCGGAACGACCGGATAAAAAATCTCCGCGAACATGCCGCATCGTCTGAAGATCGAAAACATTCGGGAGGCGTCGCGGTTGATCGATCCCGTTTTTCTGAACACGCCGCAGTATTACGCCGATTCTTTGTCGCGACTGCTTGGAACAAAGATCGTTGTCAAAGTGGAGACGGCCAATGCGATCCGGTCGTTCAAGGGGCGTGGTGCTGAATATCTGACCTCCAAGTTTTCGCGCGGCACGAAATTGATCACAGCGAGCGCCGGAAATTTTGGGCAGGCGATGGCCTACGCGTGCGGCCGGCGCGAGATGGATCTTACCGTTTACGCGAGCGTGAACGCGAACCCATTCAAGCTGGAGCGCATGCGAATGCTGGGTGCGACCGTGGTACTTCATGGCGAAGACTTCGGCGAAACGAAGATTGAAGCGAAGCGTGTGGCTCACGCGACTGGTGTCCGGATGGTCGAAGATGGCTTCGATGTGGAAACCGGTGAGGGCGCGCGCACGATCGGATTGGAGCTGGCGAATTGGAAAGATCCGATCGACGCCGTGCTTCTTCCGCTCGGCAATGGCGCGCTGACTTGCGGAGTCGGCCGCTATCTAAAAGCTGCCCGTCCGGAGATTCGGATCGTCGCTGTTCAGTCAGCGGGCGCGCCGGCGACGCTGGAATCGTGGCGACGGAAAGACGTAGTCAGCTTTGATGCGATCTCGACCATCGCCGACGGAATCGGCGTGCGGATCCCCATTGCGGAATGTGTTCGCGATATGGAGGGCGTGGTTGATGACGGAATTCTGGTAAAGGACGCGAGTCTGATTGAGGCGATGCGCCTGGCCCACCAACATCTCGGCCTCGTGCTGGAACCGTCAGGCGCCGCTGGTCTCGCTGCAATTCTCGAAAATCAGGATCGCTTGGCGAATCAGACCGTTGCCATCGTGCTTTGCGGCGGAAATCTTACTTCCGAGCAGATGACGTCTTGGCTGGGTTGTCTTCAAGGAGCGGCGGTCTCCAGTCCGCCGACGCTGAGGTAGGATGCCTCTCCGAGGCCTCCGGCTGTCTGTCTTTTGCGCCGGTTCGCAGAGAAGGGTCCGACATCTCCGAGAATCGTCTCTAATGGGCCGGCGGACTGGAGACCGCCGCTTCTTGGTCGACTTGTTTGGCTTTGGCTAGCTTTACGCGCCTGTTCTGAATTGGTCGTCCTTGTTCTTGAACAGGATATTGAAAGTTGTGAGAGAGCCGTAGCAGCGCGTGATGTATTGCTGCAGGTCGAACTTGTCGGCGTCGCTCAGCTTATCGCTCGAATTCACCTTTTGTTCGAGCACGCGGAGGTTGTTCCGGATCATCACGATCTTGTGAAAAAAAGTTTCGAGTGGCACTTCCTTCGGTTGAAGTGAGGTGTCGGCCGATTGCATCACCAGCGTTCCGCGCTGCCAGCGATTTGCCAGGCCTTCGACGACCACATCTTTCTGCTCCAACCCCAACGCTTCCACCACGGCATGTGCGGTATCGCGAATGAGGTTCGCGAGCGGGACCTGCAACTCGGTCAGACTCGCGGTCGCTTCTGCCGGTTCCAGGTCACTGGAAGCGGGAGCAACCGTACGCGGCGCGTCGTCAAAAGCGATTTCAGCCGTGTGTTCGGTGAGCGACCTAACGACACCAACGCCATATTGCGGATGGCGCACTTTCATTCCGATATGGAGAGTTTCTATGTTCACGTTTTGTTTTCGTCTCAGAGCCAAGCTGCGAGATCGCGCGCCCAACCGCAACTGTGATCTCGCGGCCGCGCGGAGCGTTTTTCATTGTCTTCGCCCGCAATCCTGATCCCTGCTCGCGCTTTTCGGAATGGCCACGACCTCAGCCATTGCACACGCGCACGGCTTCCGTGCTCGCCGCGGCGTGAACTTGAAGTTCGGGTTTTCGAAAGCGCGGCTTGCTGCTGGTACCGATCATGAGGCCGCGCGCTGATTTTAGAGGGTCGCCATTCGTGGCGTCGCAAAAGTTGAACGGCACGGAGGCCTTCCCTTTAGTTTTTAGGGAAGAGATCGAGCTGCTCGCGCGATCGCCGGAATGCAGCCGTCGAGAGTGCTGGCCGTCCGCCGATCCCGGCGCGGCGACAGGAAACTTTGAACATCGCTCGGATCTGTTCGGCAAAAATTCCTTCACCCTTTGTTCGCGCGCCCCAGCGCGCGTCGTTCAATTTCGTTCCGCCGCGAATATCCCGAATGCGCTGCAATACCTTTTGTTTCTTCTCGGGGAAATGCTCGTCGAGCCAATGTTCGAAAAGCGGCGCAATCGCCCACGGCAAGCGCACGATTGTGTAAGCGGCAAATTGCGCACCTGCTTTCGCGCAGGCCTCCAGGATTTTCGGCACTTCGTGATCGGTCAGACCGGGAATGATCGGCGCGACCATCACTCCGACGGGAATTCCGGCGGCGTGTAACGTGGCCACCGCTTCGAGCCGCGCCGCGGGCGATGAGGTGCGCGGCTCGAGCACGCGTTGCATGTTCGGATCGAGCGAAGTCACGGATACATTCACGGCTGCGGCGTTGTGACCTGCCAGCTCGCCGAGCAGATCGACATCGCGGGTCACGAGGCGGTTCTTCGTAATGATCGCAACCGGATTGCGAAACTTCGCCAGCACCTCGAGACAGCCGCGCGTGATGCGCAGCTTTCGTTCGATCGGTTGATACGGATCGGTCACTCCACTCATGACGAGCACCTGTGGTTTCCATTTCGGCGAGGACAATTCGGCCTCCAGCAATTTTGGCGCGTCGGTCTTGACCATGATCTTGCTCTCAAAATCCAGGCCGGCGGAGAGACCGAGATATTCGTGAGTCGGCCGCGCGAAGCAATAAATGCAGCCATGCTCGCAACCGCGGTACGGATTCACGCTTGTCTCGAAGCCCACATCGGGGCTGTCGTTTCGCGCGATGATCGTTTTCGTTCCGTCGCGAAAAAATTGCGTTTCGCGTCGCGGCTTTTCCTCCTCATCCGTTGGATCGATTTGGACGACATCGATATCGCCGAGATCGATGTGGAGCTTTTCGAAACGGTTGGCCGGGTTCCAGGAAGCGCTGCGCCCGTGAATTGCCGGCGATGGCGGTGGCGCTTCTTCGATGATCGGGACGAACTTCTTCCTGGCCTTCTTTCGCAGCTCCGGCATCGCGTAAGTTCACATGAACATATTACGTTGTCGAGCCGGGCTTTCGTTGGATCTCACCGAGCGCCAAGCTTGCTCAACCGACAACGGGTGGCACAATTCTCGCGGATCGCGAAGCCGGAGGGGTGGTCGAGCGGTTGATGGCTCCGGTCTTGAAAACCGGCAGGGCGAAAGCCCTCGTGGGTTCGAATCCCACCCCCTCCGCCGCATTTTGGAACACTGCCTGTTTCGGCTACGGACCTGCTCGCTCTCGACCACGACTGCTGATCGCCTGGGAACCCGTGAATCCATTTCACGGATTCACAACGAGGTCGCTCTGCGTATTGTGCTGCGATGTTGCGATCCAGCATTTTCCGGCCAGAGAAATTCTTGCGCCATGTGAACGGGTGCGTTGCGTTTCTAGTCCTGTTGCTCTCCCTGGCGTCAATGTTCTCCGCCTGCTCGCGCAAACCATCCGGTTCGCCAGCGGCGCCGGAAGTTTTGGTGACCGGTGTGAAACAAGAGGACGTGCCGATCTTCGATGAATTCGTCGGCACGCTCGATGGATCCGTGAACGCCAGCATCCAGGCGCGCGTGCAAGGTTATCTTACGTCGCAGAATTACAAGGAAGGCACGGCGGTAAAGAAAGGCGACCTGCTCTTCCAAATCGATCCGCGCCCTTTCGATGCAGCACTAGCCCAGGCGAAAGCGGCGCTCGCGCAAGCGGAGGCATCGCAGCGCCAGGCGGATCTGGCGGCCGCGCGGAACCTCGAGCTCTTCAAAACGAAAGCGATCAGCGAGCTGGAACGCGATAACACCGTGCAAGCGGCGGCGGCAGCCAAGGCGCAGGTGGAAGCGCAACGCGCGGCCGTCGAGCAAGCGCAGTTGAATCGCGAATTCACCGCGATCACATCGCCCATCGATGGCATTGCGGGATTGGCGAAAACGCAGGTCGGCGATCTGGTCGGCCCGAGCACGGGCGCGCTCACGACTGTGGCCACGGTCGATCCGATCAAAGCTTACTTCACCGTCAGCGATCAGCGTTACACCGCGTACTCGCAGCGTTATGCCGATCCTGCGCAACGTGCGGAACATGAGAAGCAGCTCGAGTTCGAACTTATCCTCTCGGATGGCTCACACTTCTCGCACAAGGGAGAACTTTTCGCGGCGGAGAACCAAGTGGACATTCGCACCGGCTCCGTGCGCATCGCGGCGATCTTTCCTAATCCCGGAAATATTCTTCGCCCTGGCCAATTCGCCCGCATCAGCGTGCGAACCGACGTAAAGAAAGGCGCGCTGCTCGTGCCGCAACGCGCGGTGACCGAGCTGCAAGGCACCTATCAGGTCGCGGTCATTGGTCCGGACAACAAGGCGCATATTCAGCCGGTGAAAGTCGGCCGTCGCATCGGACAAATGTGGATTGTGGAAGAAGGCCTGCATGCCGGCGATCGCATCGTGGTGGAAGGCGTGCAGAAAGCGCGAGAGGGCGCGCTCGTTTCGCCGAAGCCGTGGCAACCTCCGGCGGCTGTCCCCGCGGCAGGAACCAAATAGCGCGCCGCTGATGTCGAAGTTCTTCATCAATCGGCCCATCGTCGCGATCGTCATCGCGATCCTGATGACGATTGTCGGCGGCGTTGCGATGATCCAACTGCCGATCGCGCAGTATCCGAGCATCGTCCCGCCAGAGATCCAGGTGCGCGCCAATTACACCGGCGCGGACGCGCAGACCATCGAGCAATCCGTGGCGACGCCGATCGAGCAGCAGATGAGCGGCGTCGATAAGAGCAACTACATTCAGTCGGTCAATGCGAACGGTTCGATCCGCATGACGATCAATTTCGACATCACCACCGATCCAAATACCGACCAGATCCTTTCGCAGCTCCGCGTTTCCCAGGCGACCTCGCAACTGCCGACGGATGTCGTCAACGCGGGCGTGACCGTGCAGAAGTCAACGACCGCTCCGCTCATGCTCGTGGCGCTGAACTCACCGAAAGGAACCTACGACAATATTTTTCTCGCGAACTACGCGAACATCAACCTGATCGACCAGCTCACGCGCGTGCCTGGCATCTCGAATGTGCAGGTGTTCGGGGCCGGCCAGTACGCGATGCGGCTTTGGGTGAAGCCGGACCAGCTCGCGAAGCTGAGCGTCACCGTTCCCGACATTATCACCGCGTTGCGCGCGCAGAACACCGTGAATCCTTCGGGCCAGATCGGCGGTGAACCGGCGCCGCCTGGGCAGGAGTTCACCTACACCGTTCGTTCACCGGGCCGCCTCACTTCCAGCGAGGAATTCGGCGAGATTGTGATCCGCGCGAATCCTGATGGCTCGCTCTTGCGGCTGAAGGAGGTTGCGCGCATCGAGCTGGGCGCACAAACCTACACGCTCGCGGGTCGCCTGGATGGCAAGCCCTCGGCGATTCTCGCGCTTTACCAGCTTCCCGGCACCAACGCACTCGAAGCCGCGAGCGGAGTGAAGGCGGTGATGGCGCGCGTTTCGAAGCAGTTCCCGTCCGACATGAACTACGCGATCTCACTCGACACCACCCAGGCCGTCACCGCCGGAATGGAAGAGATCATCTTCACGCTGATCGAGGCGCTCGCGCTCGTCATTCTTGTCGTCTTCGTCTTTCTCCAAGGCTGGCGCGCGACGCTCATCCCGCTTTGCGCCGTGCCAGTTTCGCTCATCGGCACCTTCATGGTCTTCCCGCTTTTCGGTTTCACGATCAACACGCTGGCGCTCTTCGGCCTCGTGCTCGCGATCGGCCTGGTCGTGGATGACGCGATCGTGGTAGTCGAAGCGTGCCAGCATCACATCGACGAAGGCATGTCGCCGCGCGATGCAACGCTGCGCGCGATGGAAGAAGTGTCGGGGCCGGTCATCGGCATCGCGTTGGTGCTCTCGGCCGTCTTCGTGCCGACTGCATTCATTCCGGGAATCACGGGCCGGCTTTATCAACAATTCGCGCTCACGATCGCGATCTCGGTGATCTTGTCGGCGTTCAACGCGCTCACTCTTAGCCCCGCGCTTTCCGCCATGCTGTTGCGTCCGACAAAAGAAGCGCGGGGTCCGCTCGGCTGGTTCTTCGCAAAATTCAACAACGTGTTTGGCCGAACGACCGAGCGTTACGTCAGCACCTCGCGGCTCGCGATTCGGAAGAGCGGAAGGAGCCTCGCCCTCCTCTTGATTTTCGCGATCGCGGCCGGTCTCTTCGGTTCCCGTTTATCTTCCGGTTTCCTTCCGGAAGAGGACCAGGGGTATCTTTACGGATCGTTGGCGTTGCCGTATGCGGCATCGATGCAACGCACCGGCGACGCGGCGCGGAAAGTGGAAGAGGTGCTTCTGAAAACGCCCGGCGTGAAACATGTCACGAGCGTGCTCGGATTCAGTTTGCTCAGCACCGTGCAGAACACGTACAACGCGTTCTTTTTTATCACCTTCGAGCCCTGGGGCGATCGCAAGAAACCGGAGGAGCAATACGCCGCACTCAAGCAGAGCATCAACAAGAATTTGGCCGCCATTCCCGAAGGCATCGGGTTCGCATTCCCGCCGCCATCGATCCCGGGCATCGGCACGTCCGGCGGTGTCACTTTCATGCTCGAGGATCGCGCCGGTCGCGAAGTCAGTTTCCTCGGGGATAACTTGAACAAATTCCTCGAAGCCGTTCGCAAGCGGCCGGAGATCGCTTCTGCTACCACGACCTTTCTGCCTTCAGTGCCGCAGGTTTTTATCGACGTCGATCGCGACAAAGTTCTCAAGCAAGGCGTCGATCTTTTGGAAGTCGGACAGACGCTCCAGACATTCATGGGCGGCTTTTTCGTCAATTACTTCAACCGCTTCGGACGCCAATGGCAGGTCTTTGTCCAGGCGGAAGGCGAATACCGCACGCGCGCGGAGAACGTCGGGCTTTTCTTTGTGCGCAATGCGAACAGCGACATGGTGCCACTGAGCTCCGTCACGAACGTTCAGCCGCGCGCCGGACCGGAATTCACCATGCGGTTCAATCTCTACCGCGCCGCGCAGATCAACGCGAGCGCCGCGGCCGGATTCAGCTCCATCCAGGCGATGAAAGCGCTCGAGGAAACCTTCGCGCAAACGATGCCGCCGGAGATGGGCTACGACTACGCGGCGATGTCGTTCCAGGAAAAGAAAGCGCAGGAAGGTGTCTCGCCAATGGTGGTCTTCGGCATGTCGCTCCTGTTTGTTTTTCTTATTCTCGCCGCGCTCTACGAAAGCTGGTCGCTGCCGTTCAGCGTCTTGTTAGGCACGCCGATCGCGGTCTTCGGCGCGTTCGCGGCTTTGTGGGCGCGCGGGATGGAGAACAACGTTTATGCGCAGATTGGGCTTGTGATGTTGATCGGTCTCGCGGCCAAGAACGCGATTCTCATCGTCGAGTTCGCGAAGCTCGAATACGAGCGCGGGAAGCCGTTGCTCGACGCTACGCTGGAAGGCGCGCGCCTGCGCCTCCGGCCGATTCTGATGACATCGTTCGCATTCATCCTCGGATGCGTGCCGCTCTGGCGCGCGTCGGGTTCAGGCGCGGTGGCGCGGCGAGTGATGGGCACGACGGTGATTGGCGGAATGCTGGCCGCAACCTTGATCGCGATCTTCCTCATTCCCGTGACGTATTACGTGATCCAACGCTTCTCCGAGCGCGGCAAAGAGCGCGTCGCGAGTTGATGCGCGTCACAATTTTTCTGGGGAGCACAGGCTGCCAGCCTGTCCGTCTCGGCAGCTTGCCGAGACGTGTTTGGAGTGATCGGCGCTGAGCGTAACCGCGTTATCAGATGTTGCCGGCAGGCTGCCTGCAACTGCAGGCTAGCAGCCTGCGCTCCCAGAGCTTCGAATCCGCCCGTCTAATTTATCTCGGATTGCGGATTTCGGAGCATCCAACACGCGATCAAGTATGCGGCCAGCAGTCCGATCAACGAAGCGCAGACGACATCGGAGAGATAATGCGCCGCGATATACATTCGCGAAAAGGCGATCAGCAGCGGGATCACGAGAAACCCGAGACCGATCCGCCAGCTGGCCAAAACGAGCGTCGCGAAAAACGCAGTCGAAGCCGCGGTGTGACCTGACGGAAAAGCGTTGTAGCGCGGGCTGAAGCGCGGGCCAGTCCACTCGGCTTCCGTTTGGACGCTCGGCCGCGCGCGACCCGTGGATATCTTGATCACGCGCGCGGCGGCGCCGGCGAGAGCGCAAGCCAGGATCATCGCGGCAAAGATGCGCATCCACTTTTTGCTCCGGCGCCAATACGCGAGCACCAGCGCCGCGAGTCCCAGCGCAACGTGCGCGGGCCAGTCGCCGAGGCGGCTCACTCCGCGCATGAAGTTTCGCACGCCTGTATTTTGATGTTGTGCGATCCAAACCTGCGTGGCGCCATCGAAATAAAAGCTCGCCAGGAGCAGGAGAGCGGCGCCGAAGAAGACCACGTACCACCAACGAGAGGTGCCGATCGTTTGAATTTCCCGTTTGTGTTTCACCCGTCCCTATCTTTCAATCTCCGCTCTGTCACTCGCAATCCGCAATTTCGCCTTGGTCTTTTTCGGCAGCCTGCTCGTGCACGTCTCCGGCACCTGGAGTTTGCCGCTGGTGGACCGCGATGAACCGCGCTTTGCCGAGGCCGCGCGCGAGATGCGGGAGCGCGGCGATTACGTCATTCCCTACTTCAACGATAAATTCCGCTTCGACAAACCGCCGTTTATTTATTGGGCGCAGATAGCGAGCTACAGCGTTTTCGGGGAAAATGAATTGGGAGCGCGCTTCCCCTCGGGCGTCGCGGCGGCTTTGACCGCACTGCTGCTTTTCGCGTGGGGTCGCCGGCTCGGGGGCGAACGCGTCGGCTGGTGGGCGGCGATCATCTTCACCCTATGTCTGCAAACATTCGTTCACGCCAAGGCAGCGGTGGCCGATATGTGGCTGGTTTTCTTCGTCACCGGCGCGCATTGGGCGGGATTTGAATTGATCTCCGACTCGTTAAGCGCGCCCTCGGGGCCGACGAACGAGCGGCATCGGAAATATTGGCGGCTCGCGTTCTACATCGCGCTCGGGTTTGCATTCCTGGCCAAAGGCCCGCTCGGGTGGATCCCGCTCCTGACAGTGGTGAGCACAAAATTCTTTGTGCCCGATCTGCCGCTCACTCGCCGGTTTTGGTTTGTCACTGGAATGCTGGGCACATTCGCGATCGTCTGCACCTGGGGTATCCCCGCGCTCATCCGTACGAATGGCGAATTTTTTCGCGTCGGCATTGGACGCCACGTGGTAGACCGCAGCTTCAATGTCATGGAAGGCCACGGCGCCAACTCGATGAACACTTATCTCGCGACCTTGCCGTTTTATTTCGTCATGGTCTTTCTCAGTTTTTTCCCGTGGTCGATCAAGTTGCCGGGATTGACCAAACATCTCTGGCGTCAACGCGACGCAATCGACACCTATCTGATCTCTGGGACGCTTATAGTTTTCGTCATAATGACCCTGGTGAAAACGAAACTTCCGCATTACACCCTGCCGGCCTTTCCGCTGCTCTCGCTCCTGCTGGCACGGCATCTTTTCAGTCTGCGCGGTTCCCCTCGTTTCGCCCCCTGCACGGCGACGGCCGCTGCAATCCTTTCCGTGGGTGTCACGCTTTTCCTTTTCCCGGTGCTGGCGCGCACGTTTCCGACCGTCCAACTCTATAAAATGTCTCGTAACGATCTTCTCCCGGAAATGGATTTTGCAAACGTCGATTACGCGGAACCGAGCGTCGTCTGGTATTTCCGCAGCCGCGTTCACGGGTTTTTTCGCGGAGTCAATCCGGACATGGTGGAAAAATTTATGCATTTCCCTGGCCCTCGGTTCATCATCGTGCCCACTCCATTCGCCGAGGCGTTCTCCGCCAAGATTGATCCGACTTGGAAAACATACCGGGCGCGCGGCTTCACCATCGTGAAAGGCCGGCCGACCGATCTGACCCTGATTCTGAAACAGTCCCAGTGAGGCGCGCTGCGACGGTTGCAGTTTAGAGTCGGTCTGGTAGGGATTGCGACGGATGATCACTTTTCTCGACGGCACCCTCGCCTCCGCCCTGCCCACGCAAGCGATCGTGAATGTGGGCGGTGTCGGTTACGAAGTATTCATCCCGCTTTCGAGTTACGACAAGCTGCCCGCCGCCGGCCAACAGGTGCAGATCCTCACCCACCTGCACGTCCGCGAAGACGCACACATTCTTTACGGCTTCATGACCGGAGCTGAGCGCGATCTTTTTCGCCTTCTCGTCAATCACGTCAGCGGGATCGGTCCGAAACTCGCGCTGGCGGTTTTGAGCGGGATGACCGTGAGCAATTTCAAAAACGCGGTCGTGAACGCCGATATCACATCGCTTTCAAAAATCAGCGGCCTCGGGAAAAAGACGGCGGAGCGAATTGTCCTGGAGTTGAAAGACAAGCTCGGCGTGGTCGCGGCGTGGGAAGCGGCCAGCGCGGCGCACGCGCCTACCGCGGAGCAAAGCCAGGCGAATGAAGCGGTGCTGGCGCTGATCGCGCTGGGATACAAACAGATCGATGCGCATAAAACCGTGCGTGAATTGCAGGAGAAAGAGGGCGACATCAAGACCGCGGAAGAGCTGGTGAAGCTGGCGCTGAAGAGAATGGCGGCGGGGAGATGAGAGCCGCCGCCTGCGGCGGAACGTCCAACGTCCAACGTCCAACGCTCAACGTCCAACGTCCAATTGAAGAGAGGACAACACATCGCTGAGCATTTATCCCAGGCGACGCCTGCATCGATGGCCTCTGAGTTGAACGTTGGACGTTGGACGTTGGACGTTGGACGTTGGACGTTAGGCGCGCAGCGCCTCTTCCCAACACCTGTCAATGCACGCCAACACCGACCAATTCGCCTCGATCCGGGCCGCCTTCCCGAAGGAGGGCCTGTTTGCGGAAAAGGATTTTCACCTTTCGCCCGATCCTTTTCCGATTGATGCCGCGTTCGCGAAAGAAATCGAGCAGCTTGGTCATCGGCTCTTCGTTTTCCAGCGCGCGTGCAACGAGCTTTACCAGCGCAGCGTCAAAGGCAAACAACCGGCGTGGATCGCCGCGTATCTGGACGCCGGGAAGCCCGCCGAGCTGATTGAGTTCTCACGCCAGAAACAATTCCGCGACGATTTGCCGCTGGTCATTCGGCCTGATCTGATTCTAACCGAGACGGGTTACACCATCGCCGAGATCGATTCCGTTCCGGGAGGAATCGGTTTGACTGCATGGCTCAATCAAACCTACGCCGCGGTTGGCCACGAAGTGCTCGGCGGTGCCGAAGGGATGCTCGATGGCTTTCGCAGCATGTTGCCCGAGGGCGGCGACATCGTGATCTCGGAGGAATCGTCCACCTACCGTCCGGAAATGAATTGGGTGGCGGCCCAGCTCAACCAGAAACATCCCGAATTCGAGTGGCGCGTGGTCGACGCCGAAACGTACGAACCAACCGCGGGCCGGAATGTTTACCGCTTTTTTGAAATGTTCGATCTTCCAAATCTCCCGCGTGTCTCCGGACTAATGAACGCAGCGAAGGATGGCGCGGTCCGGATCACGCCGCCGTTCAAGCCGTATCTCGAGGAGAAAATGTGGTTCGCGCTTTTTTGGATGCGGCCGCTCCGCGAATTCTGGCGGCGCGAACTCGGAGAGAAATATTTTTTGAAATTGCAGGAGGCGATTCCCTACACCTGGCCGCTCGATCCGACGCCGTTGCCACAGCACGCCGTGATTCCGCGTCTCGAGATCAGCGATTGGCGCGAAGCCGGAAAGCTCAGCCAAAAGGAGCGCGATCTCCTGATCAAGGTAAGCGGATTTTCGCCGCTGGGGTGGGGGAGCCGCGGAGTCGTCGTCGGTTCTGATGTTCCGCAGGCGGAATGGGAGCGCGAGATCGAACAAGCGCTCGCGACTTTCGCGACGTTGCCTCGAATCATGCAACGCTTTCACAAAGCGCGTCTGATCGATCATCGCTACTGGGACAACGCGACCGAAGGGATCAAGACCATGCACGGCCGCGTCCGGCTCTGCCCCTATTTTTTCGTGGAGAACGTGAAGGTCACCTTGCGCGGGGCGCTGGCCACAATCGTTCCAGCGGACAAAAAACTCCTCCATGGAATGCGTGACGCGATTCTCGCACCGAGCGCGGTGTATGAGCCGGCCTAACAAGAAGGCGCGCAACGCAAAGGAATTGGTTGTCGCTCCCGGCAATCGCTGGCGCGAATGGCTTTGGGGAGTGCTCCTGATCGCCGCGACCATTCTCGTCTACCAAAAAACGTGGCAGGCCGGCTACATCTGGGATGACGACATCTATGTCACTGGAAACAAGCTGCTCACCGCGCCGGACGGATTGAGGCGCATTTGGTTCTCTCTCGATTCGCCTTCGCAATACTTCCCGCTCGTCTACACCACTTTTCGTTTCGAGCACGCGCTCTGGGGCCTGAACCCCGCAGGTTATCACTGGGTCAACATCCTACTGCACGCAGCAAATGCACTGCTTCTCTGGCGCTTGCTCCGTGTTCTGCGCGTGCCCGGCGCCTGGCTGGCGGCGGCGATCTTCGCCGTGCATCCGGTCCAGGTGGAATCGGTCGCATGGATTACCGAACGCAAGAACGTGTTGATGGCCTTCTTCTTTCTCCTCGCGCTGCTCTGCTGGACCAACTTCGTGGAAGCAGACTCGTCACGAAAATGGAGAGCTTACGCGCTGGCATTGGTCTTCTACACTCTCGCGCTTTTCAGCAAGACAACGGCTTGCACCCTACCCGCTGCGTTACTTTTGATTTTGTGGTTGAAGGAGAAGCGGATCGGTTGGCGTCGCCTCGCGCAGATCGTGCCGTTTGTGGCGCTAGGTCTTGGCATGGGCTTGGTCACGATATGGTGGGAGCGCTACCATCAAGGAACCCAGGGGCAACTTTTTGCGCTCGACCTGTCAGAGCGGATTTTGGTGGCGAGCCGCGCCCTTTGGTTTTATGCCGGCAAACTTTTGTGGCCGGCTCACCTCGCCTTCGACTATCCACGTTGGACCGTGCCGGTAGGTAATCTGGCAGATTTTTATTGGCCGGCTGCGCTAGCTCTCCTAGGCGCGATCATTTATTTCGCGCGGCGGAAGTTAGGTCGAGGCCCGGAGGTAGCCGCGATTTTTTTCGTCGCAACGCTGAGTCCGATGCTCGGATTCATCATGCTCTACACGTTCCGTTATTCGTTTGTGGCGGATCACTACCAATACCTTGCCAGCATAGGACCCATTGGTTTGATCGCTGCTGGCCTAACGACTGGACTTCATGCGCTCTCGAAACACGCGCGCTTATTCGCCCAAATATTTTGCGGCGCACTTCTGCTCTCGCTCGGCGCGAAAACCTGGCAGCAATGTGCCGTCTACACCGATCTCGACACCCTTTGGCAGGCCACGATTTCAGAAAATCCGGAGAGCTGGATGGCTTACAACAATTTGGGCATGCGTCTGGTCCAAACCGGCCGGGTGGATGAAGGCATTGCCGATTACCAGAAAGCCTTGGAGCTCAATCCTCAATTTGCCGAAGCATATTACAATCTGGGCAACGCGCTCTTGCGCACGGGACGAACCGACGAAGCGACGAGTGCCTATAAGAAAGCGTTGGAAATCGAACCGCGCCTGGCCGCGGCCTATTCAAACCTGGCCACGATTCTCCTGTCCGCCGGCCGGCGCGAAGAGGCGATCGCTCATTTGAAGAAAGCTCTCGAGCTGGAACCTGCAAATGCCGCAGTGCACAACCAGCTAGCGGCCGTGCTTTTTCGCACGGGCCGGTTCGACGATAGCATTGCGCATTATCGGACAGCGGCGGAACTGGATCCCGATGATGCCACCATCCTCACTAATCTGGGTAAAGCGCTAGCTGAGATAGGCCGGTTGGATGAGGCCGTCGAAAGGTTCCATCGAGTAGTAGAACTCAATCCGAAGTCGGCTGAGGCGCATTACAACTTAGGTAACGCCTTTCTCTACGCCGGCCGCATTGAAGAAGCCGTCGATCAGTTCAACCAAGTGTTGGAACTCAATCCGAACCACGCAGCGGCGCACAATAACCTGGGTAATGTTCTGGTTCAGCTCGGAAAGCTGGAAGAAGCTCTGTCTCACTACTACCGAGCTTTGGAAATCAATCCAAACTACGCGGCCGCTCACAACAATCTGGGCAAGGCGCTGCAACGCATGAACCGGGAAGAGGAAGCCGCCGTCCATTTGGAAAAGGCCCGACAGCTTGATCCGGGATTAGGCGCCGGCCCGCAGGCGCCTAAGTAAGAAACGAGCTGACGCCAATGCCAACCGGCCAATGGATCGAATCGCACGTTCCCGCGCGGCTGGATCGATTGCCCTGGAGCCGCTGGCACTGGCTGATCGTCATCTCGCTCGGAGCGACCTGGATTCTCGATGGCCTTGAAGTGACCCTGGCCGGTTCGCTTGCCGGCATTCTCACTCATCGCGAGACGCTCGGCTTGAGCGATGCGCAGGTCGGTGCGAGCGCTACATTTTATCTGGCCGGCGCGGTGATCGGCGCGCTGCTCTTCGGATACGGAACCGACCGGCTCGGGCGCAAGAAATTGTTCTTCATCACGGTCGCCGTCTATCTACTGGCGACGGCACTTACCGCATTTTCGTGGAGCTTTGCGAGCTACGCATTTTTTCGCGCACTGACGGGAGCCGGCATCGGCGGGGAATACGCGGCGATCAATTCGGCGATCGACGAGCTGATCCCGGCGCGGGTTCGAGGCCGGGTCGATTTGATGATCAACGGTTCCTATTGGATCGGCGCCGCGATGGGATCGGGGGCGACGCTAGTTCTTCTCGATACGCGTTATCTCCCGCTCTGGCTCGGCTGGCGTCTCGCCTTTGGCATCGGCGCGGCTCTCGGTCTCGTCGTCATTTTCTTTCGCCGCTGGATTCCGGAAAGTCCCCGCTGGCTTCTCATCCATGGTCGCGCGGCGGAAGCGGAGCGGATCCTCGACGACGTGGAACGGACAATGCCCGCGCATGCGCTGCTTCCGCATGATGCGCCTCCAACGCGAGTGCGTACCCGCACCCACACACCCTGGCGGCAGATTTGGGACACCATCGTTCACGAACATCGCCGGCGTTCGATTCTCGGCTTCGTCCTCATGCTGACGCAGGCATTTTTCTACAACGCCATTTTCTTTACCTACGGTCTGGTCCTGATGCGGTTCTACGATGTCCCCGCGCAAAATGTCGGCGTCTATCTGCTCCCGTTCGCGCTCGGCAACGTGCTCGGCCCGGTCGTCATCGGCCATCTCTTCGATACCATCGGCCGCCGGAAAATGATCACCGCAACCTACGCGCTCTCCGGCATTCTCCTCGCCATCACCGGCTGGCTCTTCCACGCCGGCCTGCTCACCGCGCAAACCCAGACGATCGCGTGGATGATCATCTTTTTCGTCGCCTCCGCCGCGGCCAGCTCGGCCTATTTGACCGTAAGCGAAATCTTCCCGCTTGAGATTCGCGCCCTCGCTATCGCGATCTTCTACGCTTTCGGAACCCTCGCCGGCGGCGTGGGCGCGCCCGTCCTGTTCGGCTGGATTATCGGCACCGGATCGAAAACAGCGTTGCTGATCGGCTACCTCGTCGGCGCCGCCCTCATGATTCTCGGCGCCGTCGTCGAAGCCTGGATCGGCGTCGACGCCGAACGAAAATCCCTCGAGCACGTCGCCACGCCCTTATCCTGCAAGCTGTAAGCCGCGATCGCCGATCGAGGCGTTTTTTACTAACTAGTGCAGCGCATAAACTTCTACTACGGCGATGCCGAAGTTGTCGTAAACGATCGAGCTATCGTCAACCTGGACAAGCGGGAGCCCTCTTATCCAAGTGTTTCTGGTCCCGACGACTCCGGTCGTAAGCGTGCCGAATTGAATCGTGAAATCGGTGACGCTGCCTGTGATCACTGGCTCGCGGCGAAAGCCTTCGTTCCCGGTGATGCCAAGCCCGCTGCCACTATCAAACAGAGTGTGGAATCCGGCCGGCCCGGCGGTGAGATTATTATTCTGATCGTACTTGTAAAACTTAGATGACGCCATGATGGCCGCCTTGATCTCATCGGCGGTCGCGTTCCAAGGAACGGTGATGCTGTCTTCGAGCGCGGCCCTGTCGCCCGGCTGGCCGCTCACGATGGAAGTCGGGCGCCGGACGATGAGCTGGAAACTACCGCCGATCGGAATGCGGGCGAACTGGACCCGCTGAATTTCCAAGGTATTACCAGACCCAAACTGGGTTCGGCTAACGCTCGGCGAGACTGCCTCCGAAGTCGAGACTGCGCTGCTGCCATTCCCGGCGCCGCGCACGATTGCGGTGTAATTGAAATTACCTGGCGGTAACGTCGCTACAATCGCCGATTCGAGCGGATCCTTCGGCGGGATGGTGCTATCGAGGATGGCCTGTTTGTTCGGGCTGTCACCCCAGTTGTCGTTCGCGTCGATCAATTCGCCGTTTGCATCCCGCAGTTCGAGAGTTGGGTCCGCCAGCTTGCCCGGTACCGATAACGAAGGACCGATCGCTCGGATAATAACCTTCTGCGGCGTCGAACCCACGGTGATCGTTCCCGCGACCATCACGTTGTCGCCGGTAGAAACGAATCCGCGTGTGGAAATGTTCGCCAGTTTCGAATCCGCCGCGGCGTCGAGATCATAAACCTCCACAACGCCGATCCCAGTTCCTCCATTCTTCCCTCGGACGACGGCCGTGTAACTCGATCCGTTAGCTGGTAGCGTCGCTACGATCGCCGATTCCAGATCATTCGTCGGCGGGATGGTGCTGTCGATGATCGCCTGCTTGTCAGGCGAGTTCACCCAATCGTCATTTGAATCGAGGAGCGCTCCGCTCGAGTCACGCAGCTCCAGCGTCGGGTCATCCAGATGCCCCGCCAACGGCAGTGATGGGCCGATCCCGCGAATGATCACCTTCTTCGGCTGCGTTCCAGACACGATGAATCCAGCGATCAGCACATTATCGCCGGAGTCCACCTGTAGCCGCGTGGAGATGTTGCCAAGTGCTTTCGGACTGCTGCCGAATTCGTACGCACCGATGTCGGTGTCGTTGCCGCCTCCACTCGGCGACGCCGGATCATCGAACGGACGGGGAAACCCTCGCTGATCCGTCGTCAGGCTGGTTTTTCCCTTATCGATCGCCGGACTACCCGCCAGCAATGCGTGCGTCGGAACGGAGCCGCCATTGTCTTGCAGCTGGCCGAGCATCGGGTTCGTGTTATTTCGGTCCCCAGTTTGATTGAGGACGGCAGAGTCGCTCTTGTTGCTTAGGTTATAACCCTGCGAGACGTAGGTGCCGCCAGCATTGACGGTAAAGTTTGCTCCGGTCGAGGCGATAATGTTGTTCTGAAGGCTGATGATTGCTTTCGTGTCATCGCCCGATGTGACCTGACGGAAACCGCCGGTGTTGCCGTTGATGGTCGTAGAATCCAGCTTCATCATTGCCGTTGCATCGGCGGCATCCGATTGGTTGCGCAGGACCTCGGGGCCCATGGCTGAATCTGGGTCGGAAGTGGTATTTCCACTGATCGTGCAGTTGGTGATCGTCATCGTGGACGTGCCGCCAAACTTAGCCTCATTGCCGATCGCGCCGACACGGCTCGCTGTATTATTGGAAATAGTACAGCCGTCGAGCAGGACCGTTGCATTGACTGACCAAAGCGCGCCGTAATCATCAGCCTTGCTGCCGGTCAACACGCAACCTTCTAGGACCAGGTTGCCATAAGAAACCGAAATGGCCCCACCGGCTCCGCTCACACTGCTGGACACATCTCCGTTGGTCATCGTGAGTCCGCGGATACTCACTGAGGAAAGGAAAAGGCCTTCGGGACTTCCGATGCTGAAGATTGGGAACTTGGCAGCGCCACTATCACTCGAACGGCTTACGGCCAAGAGGTTTGCCCCGGGTCCGATGATGGATTGCGTTCCCGCTATCGACGGCAACGCAGATTGCAGCGTAATGGTTTGCGGGCCGTGGGGTTCACCAAAGACCTTCGGATCGAAGGTGATGACAACGCTGCCATTTGTGATGCCTTCGCGAAGACTGCCGGGCCCCGAATCCGCAGTGGTGGTGACCATTGCCGGACCGCGCAAGATAACGCTGAGGCTATCGGCGTATCCGTTATTGAAGGTATCCGTCGGGTCGCGCTGCATGGCGAGGTTCACTCTAATGGAGCGTGTGTTTTGCGGAACATCGATACTGTCACCGCGAAGAAGCAATTTCGTTTGAGAGGAACGATCAGCCGCTGTCACCGGACCGATGGTGGGGCTGGTGATCTGGGTCATATCGGCGGCGTTAAAGATCACCGTCATCATCGCGTTATCCTCCTGGTCGGCCATGCCGCCGAGCCAGGCGGAGAAGTCGCAAACCACATTTCCGGCGTCGATGTCGGCAGCGTTGTCTGAGACATCAATGTCTTGCGTCGCCGTGCTCGTAGCTGCGTTGCCGCCCGCGAAGAACTGGTTCATCCCATCCGGTGGTCCCTGGCTCGCCGTGGGGAATCCGCCCGCCGCTCCATAAGGCACCACCGTAAAGGCGCTGCTCACGGTCCACCCCGGCACGGGCACCGGCGTTCCGGTCAGCGAGGCGGGGCCAGCTTCGGCATTGCCATTAACAAGAAGATTCACACCGTAGGCCGCCGCGAGCGCCTTACCCGGGATCACCGAAGACGCTGCGCAGGCTATCAGGAGAGCACTAGTTATAGCACTCAACCCTTTCCGGTCGGGGAACATTCAACTAGAGATACGTGTTTGGTTCCGCGCCAGCAAGAACAATCGGGATTCAAGCCCTGCGAGCCGGCGCGAACCTCTTTTCGCCGTTTGTTGGACAGGCGCATCGCCTGCCTGGATTGTCGGCGCGATCGTCGAAGCCTGGATCGGCGTCGATGCCGAGAGAAAGTCGCTCGAAGAAGTAGCCGCGCCCTTATCCAGTCGAGAGCTTTAGCAGCGCGCTGATCCCGGCACTTGAGATTCCATAGCTCCTGACGTTTTGCCTAGCGGGCTGGCGCGTTCAGTCTCGCCACGGGCTCGGGTTTCGTAGAATCTGATTCAATGCCGACGGTTTTCGAGAAAGATGGATACCGCTTTTTCTTTTACAGCAACGATCACCGACCGATTCACGTGCATGTGCGTTACGGTAGCGGGGAAGCCGTCTTCGAGGTCGAAAAGGAAATTGCCTTGCGCGAATCGCAAGGATTGAAGGTGAATCAATTATCTAAAGCTCAACAGCTTGCCGAGGAGAACAAGCAACTTATAATCAGGAAGTGGCATGAACACATTAAATGACACAGCTCGCTCGGTCTGCTTCCGCGACGGCTTTGTCATCGTCTCGATGGAAAGCGGAGCTGAGATTCGATTTGCCATCGCGGACAACCCAAGGCTGGCGAAAGGATCGGCGAAGCAACTGAATAACATCGAGATTTCCCCCTTCGGTTTACATTGGCCCGAGCTAGATGAAGATCTTTCGTTTCGAGGCCTGGCCCAAGGCGATTTCGGGCAAAATCGAAAACAGTCTTCGTAGGCTGGTCCTCGGGCGAGGAGTTTGGGTCTAACTAGCAATGCAGCCCGCTCGCGAGCACATTCGGAGTAGCCAAGCTCTTTCTCGTTAGAACGCGGTGACTTCCAAGCACAAGCGACGGCTATGAGTAATCCCGGCACCGACGACGTTTTCACTGGCTCAATTCCGCAGCTTTACGAGACCTTTCTCGTTCCGCTTATCTTTGAACCATACGCGCTGGACTTGGCGAATCGGCTAGCTTCCAGGTCCCTTACTCGGATACTCGAGATCGCAGCCGGGACGGGCGTCGTGACTCGCAAACTGGCATCCGTCCTACCCGAAAGCGCCTCTATCATCGCCACGGATCTCAATCAGCCAATGCTCGACCTGGCTTCCGCGATTGGCACCACGCGCCCGGTGGAGTGGCGTCAGGCTGATGCCATGCAACTGCCCTTTCGCGACGGAACGTTCGATGCCGTTGTCTGCCAATTTGGAGTCATGTTCTTTCCCGAAAAGTCGAAAGCGTTTTCTGAGGCGCGTCGCGTCCTCAGGTCCGGAGGCGTCTTCATTTTCAATGTGTGGGATCGGATCGAAGAAAACGAATTCGCTGACACAGTGACGACGGCACTCGCTTCGCTATTTCCCGAGGACCCGCCTCGCTTCCTCGCCCGCACGCCTTACAGCTACTACGACCATTCGAGCATCGAGCGAGATCTTGCGAACGGTGGGTTCATTACGCCACCCCAAATCACAACGCTGCCAGCGCGCAGTTGGGCCGAATCGAGCCAGATACCGGCGATCGCCTACTGCCAGGGGACACCACTAAGGAACGAGATCGAGGCGCGCGGCGTGTCTCGGCTCGGCGAAGCAACTGACATCGCGGCGGAAACGATCGCTCAACGTTTCGGTGCGGGTGCGGTGGACGGGAAGATTCAGGCACACATTGTCACCGTCGAAAGCTGACGATCGCGAATCGTTGCGCTTTAACTATAGTTCGAAACGAACGCGCTAGACCCATGGACATTCTCCAAGCGATTGGAAACACATCGATGATTCGACTTCGCTAGGTCGTTCCACCCAATTGTGCGGACATCTTCGTGAAGCTCGAGTGGGAGAACCCAACCGGCAGCATGAAGGACCGGATGGCGCAGGCTGTGATTGCGCGGGCAGAGGAGGACGGTCGATTGAAACCCGGAGATACCGTCGTTGAATATACTGGTGGCAGCACGGGCGCCTCGCTGGCCTTGGTCTGCGCCGCCAAAGGCTACCGAATCCGGATCGTTACCTCCGATGCGTTCAGCCAGGAGAAGCGGGATCACATGGCCGCGCTGGGCGCGGAGCTGACGCTCGTCCGAAGCGAAGGAGGCCTCACCACCAGGAAACTGATCCTGGACATGATCGAGGCCGCCCGTGGGTTGAGCCAGGAGCCTCACACCTATTGGATCGACCAACTCAACAACCAGGACAGCATCGCGGGCTATTACTCGTTAGGCGAAGAGATCTGGAGTCAAACGAAGGGGGAGATCGATGCCTTCGTGCACTGCGTGGGGACGGCCGCTTCGTTGAAGGTGACAAAGGGTCTTTGGGCCGGTAAGCGAATCCTATTCCTGGGGAGCGCAGGCTGCCAGCCTGCTGGTCTCGGCAGCCTGCCGAGACGGCTCGTTCGAGTTGCTGGACCAGAAGAATAGTTGCTTCGCAAGAGAAGCTGCCGGCAACTGCAGGCTGGCAGCCTGCGCTCCCCAGGAACGGCGGTCGTTACGCGCGCACTGAAAGTTCACAGGTGTAAATCGACCCGCTCGGTGTGAGCGCGCTGGAATTGAGGCAGAAAGATTCTACGTGAATCATTCCAGCATCGAACGCGGCGTGCGTGCGGAGAAAAGGCCGGATTGATTCCGCGGAAACGTCGCGACAACGCGCGATGGTGATATGCGGATGGAACGATCGCAGATCGGGCTCGAGTCCCGCTCGGAGCGCGGCTTCCTGCACCCGTTTGTGCAGTTGAAAAAGATGGGGATGCCCGGTGCCGACTCCGATCCAAAGAATATTCGGCTCGCCTTTTCCGGGAAACGTCCCGAAACCGCAAATGGGAAGGAAGAACGCTTTCCACTCGATCGCATTCAGATTTTTCTTGAGGGCTTCTTCGACTTCGTTAGAAACGTTGCCGAGAAAGCTGAGCGTCAGATGCATCTGTTCGGGCGCGAGCCAGCGGACGCCGCGCAGGCTTGGGTTTAACTCTGCGAGATGTTGAGCTAGGGAGTGCGGAAGCTCGATGCTAACGAAGAGCCGTTTCGTGCTCATCCGGAACTCTGGCAGGGCGAGACTCTACTGACCGCCAGCGGCGCCGCGCCTTTCATTGTTCTGCGCGGTGGCGCGATCAGCAAAGCGGGCGAGCCATCGCGGCATCGATCGTTCGGAACGGCTTTCCCAACCTGAGCGCAATGAATCGCCTTCCGGATCGCCCGGTGGTGGCAGAAACGAGTTGGCTACCTTCATCGCGCTTCCAGTAACGTTCGGAAACAACGCGTTGCCGACAACCATCGCGCGGGTCGAAAGCGGAATCGTCAGGGAAGGCGATCCACGCCGGCATGCGGAAATTATTTTCGCGGCGGCGCGTTCGGCTTTGAGGGAAACCAATGGCAGTGCCGCCGAGATCGCGAACCAGGTGTATTCAGCGCGGTGATCGCCCTTGAATTTCGCATTCACGTGCGAGCCGGTCCGCATCATTCCAGGCGTGACGGTCGTGACATGGATGTTGTCGCGTGCCAACTCCGTTCGGAGCGCATCGGACAAGCCGACGAGCGCGAACTTGCTCGCGCAATAGGGCGCGAGATGAGGCACTGCGACCTTTCCGCCAATGGAAGCGATGTTGACGATGCGTCCTTCGCCGCGCCGCCGCAGATGCGGGATCGCTTTCATGATTAGATTGTAGGGCGCCCAGAAATGGAGATTCATCGCGCGCTCGAAATCTTCGCGTTGCATGTGCTCGATCGGGCCGACTTCGATGATGCCCGCATTGTTGATCAAAACGTCGAGGCCGCCGAAATGATCCACGACCTCCTGCACGGCGGATTCGATTTGCGGGCGATCGAGCAGGTCGCAGGAGATCGTGATCACTTTGCCGCCGCGTCCCACCAACTCGTCGCGTGCTCGTGCCAGTTCATCTGGGTCGCGTGCGAGCAGCGCCACGCGAGCGCCCTCGGCGCAGAGTTGCCGCGCGAGAACCAAGCCAAGACCGCGCGATCCACCTGTGATCAGAACGACTTTTTTCGAGAACGAACAGGTTCGGCGCGTTGCCCGTGAAATCAGGCATCCCGCCAGCGCCAAGCCACCGAGAGTAAGAACAAGCGAACGCTTCATCGCATGTGATTCGGATCGATCTGTGATGGCGGCTCTATAGCCGCTTCCCTATGCGAAGCGCGAGAGACTAGCGCGGCGTTTCTCCGAAACCCACGCCGCCCACGCGCCGCCGCCGAAGCGCTTTGGCGCGCAGGAGGCAGGGCGGCGGCTACAGGGCTGGAACATTTTGGAGCGATCGATCGTCCGCCGGTTTCTTTAAACAAAATGCCAGGACGGCTGCGATGAAACAGAGAAGCGCACCGACGAAGAAAGGCGTGTGGCCGTATTCGGCGATCGGTTTTTTCAAATCGAGCATCAATAACCAGCCGCCCAGCAGCGGACCAAGAAGACGCCCGGCGCTTCCGGCCGATTGCATGACTCCGAGCGCGCGCCCCTGCCAACTGCGATCGATCATTTGCGAGGCCAGGCCGCTCAAAGGTGGACTCGCGAAACCACTGCCGAAAGAAAGACCGGCGCACGCGACTAACAGGATGGTCAGATTGCTGCTGACCGGCAACAAGGCCAGGGAAGCCGCCGTCAAGAGCAGGCCGACGCGCGCAAGCGTCACCTCTCCAAATATCTTGACCAATCTCCCGATCAGTCCGCCCTGCACGACCACGGTGAGGATGCCGATGAAGCCAAAGAGATAGCCATTTGCACGCGCGTCGTAACCGAAGCGCTTCTCGGTGAAGAGAGCAAAGAGCGTGGTCATGATCGCAAAGCCGGCGATAAGAAAAAAGTAGGTCGCCACCACGATAGCAAACATCCATCCCCGTCCATGCCGAAAGACTTCGGCGACGGGCGCGTCTTCGTGGGGCTTCACGCGGTGCTCGTGCGACAGGCTCTCCGGCAAAATCAAATAAACCAGAACGGCGTTTGCGACGGCCAGGCCTGCGGCAAAGAAGAACGGTGCACTATAGGAAATGCGGCTCATAACTCCACCGATGAGCGGTCCAAAAGTGAAACCGAGACCGAACGCAGCGCCAATCAATCCCATCGCGCGAGAACGCTGTTCGGGAGCGGTCACATCCGCGATGTAGGCTTGCGGGATGGAAATGTTTCCGCCCGTGATGCCAGCGAGTATTCGCGCGACGAAGAGCAGCGGCAGTGCATTCGCCAGACCCATGAGAGCGAATCCGACCGCCGTTCCCGCGATGCTCACCATCAAGACAGGGCGCCGGCCGAACCGATCGGACAGCTTTCCGAGGATGGGCGTGAAGATGATCTGCATGCCCGAGTAAATGCCCGTGAGCCAGCCAATGGCGATCGGCGTGGCGTGAAAATGTTCCGCATAAAGCGGCAGGATCGGAATGATGATGCCGAAGCCCACGAGATCGATAAAGACCGTGAGGAAGAGGACAAAGAGCGGTGATCGTTGGCGAGACATGCGGTCGATAACGTAGCACAGGCATCTTGCCTGTGGGGCGAACAGGCATCTTGTCTATTCAACAACTTTCGAAAACGGGCGAGACGCTCGTTAGCCCCACAGGCAAAGATGCCTGTGCTACGGCTACCCGTGCTTGCGATTGAATCGCGCCACTTCGCGTTCAGTCTCGCGGTCAGTCGCGCGCTTCTTGAGATCGGCGCGTTTGTCGTGCGCGACTTTGCCTTGCGCCACGCCGATCTCCGATTTCAGCTTTCCATTTTTCCAATATAAACTCAGCACCACCAGCGTGCGGCCTGCGATGGCCGTGAGGCCGTAGAGCTTCTCGATTTCCTGCTTGTGCAAGAGCAGCCTGCGCACGCGTTTTGCCGCAGGGATTTCGTGGCTCGCGCGTTCATACGGCTGGATGTCGGCGTTATAAAGAAAGGCCTGGCCCTTCTCGATGCGGACGAAGGCGTCGCTGATGTTCGCCTTACCGGCGCGGATCGATTTGACCTCGCTGCCTTTCAGCTCGATGCCGGCTTCGTACCGCTCAAGGATGTGAAAATCGCGGAGCGCTTTACGATTGAGGATCGTCTCGGTCGCCATGAGCTAAACGTGGCACAGGCATCTTGCCTGTGAAGAAATATAAGGAGGGAAAATCACAGGCCGGATGCCTGTGCCACGCTAAGCGGCGCCGTCGGCGGCAGGTTTCTCCGGGGCCAACTCGTAAGTGAGCTTGCCCGCGATGATCTCTCGGAGAGCGATATCAGTCAGCGAAGAACGCGGCGTGGCTTCGACGAGCGGACGATGGCCCAAGCCCAGCTGGCGCACACGACGGGAGACGACGTTGATCAGCAGTTGCTGATTCGGGATCACTTTAGCGGCATCCTGCAGGAGTTGAGAGGTCATATTTCGCAAGGAACGGACGGCGCGGCTGGCTTCCGTCGGGAACTGAAGAATGGCCGGCGTGCTGCCTGAAACGACTGATGGGATGATGTTTGAGACGAGCATCGGCGGAAAAAAAGAGAATTGTGACTTTGCGATTGGCGCAAGTCGCTGTCAACCGATTTGTTACCGCACAACCCTTTTGACACTGGGAGCATGCCTGGGACAGCGTGGGGACACAGGCACGTGATTTGCTTGGGAACTTTGCATGAAATTTCTCCGGAATCGGCCTAACGAGGCCTTTACCCTTGTCGAAATCATGATCGTCGTGGCGATTATCGCTTTGCTCGCGGCGATCGCCGTTCCCGGATTTCTCCGTGCCCGGAAGCGTTCGCAAGCCAGCCGCGTTCTCAACGATCTGCGCTTGATCGATAATGCCTGCGACATGTACGCGATCGAAAACAACAAGAAGACAAACGATCCGGTCGCCGTGGCCGACTGGACGAATTACTTGAAGAAAGGCACCAATCTTTACCTGACGGGCAGGGATATCCTGGGCAATACCTACGGCCCGCAAGCGGTCGATGATATTCCGGCTGTTCCGTCCGCGACCAAGACCGCGCTGTCCGATGTGACCGATGTCGCCTTTTGGTCACCGTATAATTAAGTCGGCTGACTGCGAGCGCGAGGTTTGTCGCCGGCAAATCTACCGCGTCGAAGGCTCGGGCGTGCGGGAAGGACAGGCCGAATATTGCCCTACCAATCCGAGGATCGGTGAAGAAAAGGCGGACATGGCATATTGAGTGCTTCTAGGTTTGTTGTGATTTTCAATAATCGACGCAGGATCGCTGCAAAATCGCGTTCAGGAGGCTTCACCTTGGTTGAGGCTGTGGTCAGCATAACCCTGGTTGGAATCGGCGTCGCTTCCACTCTGGGAGCGCTAACCAAGTTCAATTCCATCGCGGCCATGAGCCGTAATTCGACCGGCGTCTGCGCGGCCGTGATGAATCAGATCGATTTGATTCAATCGGACGGACCCTTCAATCCGCAGAAAACAAATAACGATGGGACGCCGCAGATCCCCCCCGAATTGGTGCTCGACTCAACCCGAGGCGGGCCGCTGACGCAGAATAACGTGGTTGTGTATCAATACAAAGATCTCGCGAATAACAAAATTGTGATTGTTCAAGGTACAATGACGACCTCTGTGACCGACCTGAACCCTGGCTCTACAACTGTCTACATGTATAAGGCCGTGGTCACAGTCACGTACACCTTTCTTAATCGATCCTACTCATTTTCGATGAGCACAATCCGCACGTCCGACATATGAAAATTCATATTCAATCGCGGCGCGGCTTGACCCTGATTGAAGTGATGGTCACGAGCGGGCTGATAGGCGTGTTAGGCCTTATCATCTATTCGCTCTTAAACATCGGCACTATCCTGGGCGCGAAAAACACGGCCGTTAACTTCGCGCATCAGCAGGCGCGAGTCGCCATGTTGCAAATGATCCAGGACCTGCACTCCTCGATATCGTTACCCTATCTTGTTGATGTCGATGCAAATGGAAACGTGGTTTTAGATGCATTTGGAACGCCTGCTCTTACCACGGGGGCGGCAGGAGGACCAGCCGCGGGAATTGCCTTCCAGCAATGGGCCATGGGCCCGCTCGAGATCATTGCGGACACTGCGGCGCTTCCAGGGAGTCAAAATTTTGTCCGAGTTGCGTTGCCAAGCAGTACATCCCCCTGGCCCTCGGTGAACCAACGACTGGTCATTCCGACCCATCAGATTGAAGGTGACATCACGGCGGTAAGTGGATCCTGGTCCAACTTAACGATTACGCTCGCTAACATGCCTGCACCGTCTCCGGCTCCCTCGCCCGCTCCTTCGCCTGCTGGGACGAAGTTGCCGGTGCAAATTCAAGGTACGGGCAGTGGCATCGGAGATGTTGTTTGCTTCATTGCCGATCGGTGTTGGTATGCCGTCGCAAATAACTCGCTGACGTGGCACCGGCTGGGTACTCGCACCATGGTCACTGATATTACCAATCCCACACCATTCAGCACTCCCACCACACCAGCAGGCGCCTTGTACTATCGGTTCGTAGCAGCGATTGATCTTTCCACCTCCGACCTTAGCTACAGCAATCGCGGCTTCAAATCAGCCAATATCCTGCTCAATGGACAGGTCCCTATGAGAACACGGCTTACTACCTACCAATGAAAATGATCCATCTTCGTAAACGATCCGGCAGCTCGCTCGTTGTTGTAATTTCGGTTTTGGGGACACTCATGGTTATCGTCGCAGTAGCTGCCGAATATACCTGGACTGTTAACCGGCACGTGGTGCGCAGCAACACCCAGGAAAACGCACTCGCTGTTGGGGACAGTTGCATTGACATCCTATTTGCCAATTGGAGAACGATCTGTCGCGCCCAACCCACGGTTGCACTGTCCAGCAGCGCGTTTGCATCTACTATCCTGCCGCTACCGACGGCAGCGCAATTGAATCTCCCGGCTGTCGCCAACTTCGCAAAACGGGGAACGATAGTCGATCCCCAGAATGACGAGCCACCCGCTTCGCCGACTGATTATGATGCCAGTTACACAATCTCCAATTACAAAGTAATAGCAGTCACCCCCGAATGGACCGCGCCGCCCTCTGCCAATGCGACTCCGAAGCCCGAACTAGGACTAGCACAAACAGGAACCCTCAACACAACCTCTGCAAGTTTTTCCTACATTGCGTCGGCTGACGTGACGCTGCCGGCGCTGGGGCCAATCGGCCACGTCGTTGCGAAAGTCCGCCGTGTGTTTCAGAAGCAACAGCTGTCGCCCTGGAACTTTGCTATCTTCTACGTCGATCCCCTTGAGATTCACCCAGGGCCGCTCTTTACCGTTACGGGCTGGGTCCATACCAATTCTGATCTCTACACTGGCCACAGTACGCTCACTTTCGCCGATAAAGTAACGTACGGTTCAGACTGGTTCGCGCCAACCGCCGCGAATCCCACCGCGGGGTTCAAGCCCGGCGACGGGCAACATCCCGAAACCCCGACCGCGCCCAATTACCCTTCGAACCTGCCACCGGCCCACGACGACGCCAAGCAGCCATTCGGATTGGATTCAACCCAACTCTTTAACACGGCGGATGCAAATCCGAACAACGACAGCTATCGCGAACTGATCGAGCCGCCTAGCGCCGGTTTTCCTGATCCACTGGCAACCGCGCGTTATTGGGACCAGGCCGCCGTCGTCATCAGAATTAACGCAGATAATACATACAACATCGGTACGCCTCACTTCGTAGTCGTAAACGGCAGCAACGTCTACGACGGAACGATAAACGTTGTCAACAGCGGTTCGCTCTACAACATGTTCAATAGCGCGATTACCACGAATCAAACGATCCAGGACAACCGTGAAGGCGCCAGTATCAAACTCGCGACGCTCGACATCAGTAAGATTCTCAACGCAAGCGGCACGGCGTATCAATCCGCATTCCCCAACCCCATCATTTATATTTACGATGCCAGCTACAGTTCCGGAGCGAGGCGAGGAATTCGCATTAAGAATGGAAGCAAAATTCCTACGACGGGATTGACCATCGCCAGTAACAATCCTGTTTATATCCAGGGGGATTTCAATACAGGCGGGAGTCCTCCATCGGATTCTGGAAATCCGGTTGATGCAGTTACGCCGCAGGTGGCGGGTTACACGCGTGCCCCGGTTTCGATTCTGGCCGATGCCGTTAACATCCTTTCGAACAGCTGGAGCGATGCGGCCTCCGGCACTGTGCCGGTCGCTTCGCACACCACGGTTAACGCGGCAATTGTTTCTGGTATTGTTCCGACGGCTCCAGTTGGAGGCGATGGCTCTTACAGTGGTGGCGCCGAAAACTTCCCGCGCTTTCTGGAGGACTGGACGGGCAAGAAATTCACCTACTACGGCTCGATGGTTGAACTTTACCAGAGCAAGCAATCCATCGGCGAGTGGGGAAAAGGGAGTGTGTATGTCCCTCCAGATCGTCAATGGTACTTCGACAGCAACTTCAAGACGAAACCACCCCCAGGTTCGATCATGCTTTACAGCTACGTCAAAGGCAAATGGTCCCTTCTCTGAGGCTCCTATTGTTTGGCGCGCTTTTCGCCGCGTCGGCCCGCGCTGATTTGCAGCTGACACCGAAGGCTTGTGAGTCCTGGGTGGATGGCGCTAAAATAAAGTTTCTCGCTTTCGCGGATGGCAGTAGAAAGGAAATCACCTACGGCCCACCCGCTGGCTGGGGGTATTCCGGCAACACAAACAGGCTCACGCTTCATCCTCCCGGCAAGCCGCAAGCCGAGGGAACGATCACAAAGGTTGACCTGAGCGTCCCTGCCGTCTTCGACGATGAGACAATGAAAAAGCTATCGGCCGAGGTCATCGCTTCCGCGCCCGAGGGGAGCACGAACGTCACTTTGGTATCGCAAGAGAAGAATCCAGTCTTGATCGCGCGAAAAGAAACATTCCTCGTGATAGTTTCCTACACTTTCTACGGCGAAAGCTACCAGCGGTCGGTGATGTTTCTAAATCGCGGCAACGAACAAATGCGCTTTCAGTTTGTCAGCCGCGCCGTGGATTTCAAAGAGCTGCAGGCAGCGTTTCAACGCAGTCAATTTACCTGGCGCAATCTCTGAGAGCAGATCAACGGAAGTCATATCACGCCTCACTATCCTGCGCGCTCGGATGGAGTGCGTGGCAAGCCGGGTCATCTCCGCGATGCGATTGCAGCAAAGCGGTTTGAATCGAGGATTGCATAGATGGAACTGCCGGCGACCAAGCCGATGAGGCTGATCGCCACGAGTAGCTCGACCAAGGTAAACGCACGCCTCGAATTGCGATCGGGTCAGAACATCGGCTAAGACAGCGTGCCAGGAAGAGATCGACTAGGCGTTAACTGTTCCGTATAGCCCTCCGGATCTTCTTCCCACACTATTTACCACGGGAGGGAGTCGGTGCGCCGCCGCACGCGGTCGATAAACATTCCCGCGATCTCACATTCGGAGGATGAATTTTGCGCCGCTCGTGAGCGGCGCCTTGATATTGGGCTGCTGCGATCAGACGCCCAACTCGAGAATTAAAGGTTCCTCCAAACTCCCAGGCGGGGCCATCGGCGCGTTGCGCCGAACCGGCAGCTTCGCCGCTGGGTGCTCGCAGAGGATTGATGGGCATCCTCGCGGTCCAAAAACCTCTGTGCATCAGGCTTGGTCCCGCCGGTTCGGCGATCTTCTGATGACCGCCTAAAGTTTTTTAAAGATTTTATTGCCTCGGGACTCGGGGGCTGATAGAAATTTCTTAGCGGAGGGTATGAAAATAATTATTGACGTTGCGACTCAATTATGACAATTATGGAAAACATTAGGAGACCGGTCGAATCAACGAACAATAAAGCCCGGTCTTAATCGCAATCAAAATCGCCAAGAAAAACCAATGAAAAGATCAAATCTCTTCCTCGCGAATACGCTTCGCACGCTCAGTTGCATCGCCACGGTAACCGCCTGTTCCGCTTGGGCGAATGTCATCACGGTGCAATCGAATACCAGCAGCGCTCTGGCACCCAAGGATCTGCCTTCATCGGCCTACACGAATTCGGCGCGCGGAATCGAAGCCGCGACCGGAACCGACACCTCGACTCAAGTTTTGTTTCAGAGCGCTCCAAGTGTAACCGTCGCTGAAGCCAGCACGGCGCCGGCTGCCGCCCTGGATAGTGCAATCGAGTCGGCTTCGGCGCAGCCCCAAGTCTCGGCGAGCAGCGCCGCGCCAGACGCGTCTTTCTCGGTCGCCTCTTCCACGACGCAAGCGCAGCCCACCGGCGGCGCCATTGCCGCAGCTTTCGATGAAGACTTCGTCTCTGTCCCGACGGTGCAGTTCGCCACCGTCTCTGCGGGTCCGAATGTGTCAGCGCCTGCGAGTGCTTCTGTGACCGCGGTTCCAGAAATGAGCGCGTTCTTTCCGATTGTTGGTTTGATTGCAGCTGTCTCGTGCACGCAGATTCTTCGTCGCCGCCGCATGGCGCAGAAGACTGCGCCGATCGCTTAAGGTTGGTTTCTTGCTTGTTTGAAATTGGAGCGGCCGTCTTCGAAAGGAGACGGCCGCTTCGCTTTCGTGCAGGCTGACTTGTCCCGGTTCGCTCGAAAGAGTCGACGGGCCCCGGTAGCCTGCCAAGCATTCGGACCAGCGAAATGCTGAATCCGATTATTTCAGAGTGCTCTCCGCTTTAACGACCAAGGCTTTCTCCTCGGGAAGGAGTTTCGCTTCGCTCGCCCGTCGAAGATATTCGTGCGCTTTTTCTTTCTGGCCCGCGGCGGCGAGAACGACGCCGTAGTATATTGCCAATGATGGATCTCGCAGTTGATCCGGGGTCAGTTTATCCAGTGCTTGCAGCGCACCTTTCACGTCGCCCTTGGCGTAAAGAGAGAAAGCGTAGGTCGAGGTGTACGATGCACTCGAAGGCTCCTTGCCCGCGAGGTCTGCCGCAATTTTTCGGGCGCGCTCCAGGTCAACTCCGAGGAGCAGGGAGACTTGGGCCAAATTGTTTTGCAAAATCAGATCATTTGGCACCACTTCGACCAGCCGAATGAGCGTGCGGTAGAGACCGGACGTGTCACCCTGCTTTAAGTAGTGTTGATAGAGGGTCTGCAGCGCCTCGAGCTTTGTCTCGTCGCTTTTGGCCAGGATCCAAAGCAGATCGACGGTTTCGTTCTCCCATCCCCACACAACCGTGGTACGCGCCAGCATCAGCAGTGACTGTGTTTGGGCGGAAGCCTCCTTTTGCGCAGCGATCCACTCCTGCTCCGAAGGGAATTTCTTGTCCTGCTCGCGCAACGCGCGAGCGAGAAAAGCGCGGCGGAGAAAATCGTACGGCTGCCAGTCCGTCGTTTTCGTCATTTGTTCCAATCCGGACCAATCCTTGGAGCTGGAATAAAGAGCGGCAAGCGCGGGCGGCACGGGCCATTTTCCCAACGATTCCGGCGGTAAAGTTTTCGAAAATTCTATCCCCGCGGCTGCGGTTTCGTTGCCGCTCATCCAGGAAAGCAGACTCGCGAGATCTGTCGGATTGGAAGCAGCTTCTTTCTCCAGTTTCTGTAGGTATTTGTCGAAGCCGGGATCGTGGAGTTGGCGAAGAATTTCGAGATAAAGCAACCGGTCCGTGAGGGTGGCTTCCGGATAATTCTGCAGCTCGCTGGCCAGAAGTTGCATTCGTTTTACCTCGGCGTGGTGCGCAACTCCATCGAGGATCAGAGTGCGCGTGGCGCTGGTGCGCTGCTTGGGATCGGCCCGCAGTCGTTCGAGCGTTTGTTGAGCGGCCTCTCGCTTCGTGGGATCTTTTGAGCCCAGACGAATCAGCGCGAGTTGGAATTGATAGGCCGTATTGTCCGGCGCGATCTCATTGGCTTTCGCCCAATGACGTTCCGCCTCGGCTGAATTCTTCTTGATCTCCGCGAGACGACCGGAGGCCGCGTGATATCCAGCGGTTTCCTTTGCCGCTTCATCCAGCGAGGCGAGCGTCTTCTCCGCGGTAACGAGATCATTAACGCGCAAGGCCGAACGGACGAGCCCCAACGCGTCTTCGGTATTGTGCGGCTGGAGTTCGACAACTTGACGCCACCAATCCACGGCCGCGCGGTCTCCGACGCGGTCGGAAATCTGAGCAATAAGACGGGCGGCATCTGCGTTAGCCGGATTCATCTGGAACGCCCGGCGCGCGCTGAGGGCGGCCGCTTTCATATCGCCACCGCTGAGATAGGCGGCGGCGACTCGGACGAGGTGGCGTTCCTGCCAGCGATGAAAAAAACGCACGCCTGCAATCGCGAGCGCAACGAAAAGGACCAAACCGACAAGTCCCCCGACAACCAGCTTGATGAACGTGCGTTCTCTTTTTGCGGATTGGATTTCCAATTGGTTGATCTTAGGTACGGCGTTCTTGAAGTCAATTTAGGCAGGGGTCGATCGCCGATTAGCGACACCTCTCAGACTCAGGAATACAAGCAGAAGCTAGGCCCCGCCTTCGGCGGTGTTCAGCACACGACCAGCACGTATTCGCCTTGCCACTGCGGCCAAAATACGCGAAATAGATCGCTCGCCGCGGTTGGACCAAAATCTCGGCAGTCAGTGCGGGCTGTGGCTCAGCTTGGTAGAGCGCCTGCCTCGGGTGCAGGAGGCCGCGGGTTCGAATCCCGCCAGCCCGATCTCCGTTCACCGGTTAGAGGGAGAACACACGTCATTCCTTAATTGCGCTCGACCATGTCGGATTGCGCACGCTAGTTTCGCGACATGGCAGTTCAGCTAAGAGTGGGGGATCGCGCGCCGGAGTTTCGGGCTCAGGTGATCGGCGGGAAATTTGGGACTGGGCAGGAAGTTTCCCTCAAAGATTTCCGTGGTTCCGGGGTCGTTCTCTATTTTTATCCGAAAGATGACACGCCCGGATGCACCGTTCAGGCATGCGGCTTGCGAGATGATTGGGGTGAGCTTGGGGCACGCGCGAACATCTTCGGGGTCAGCGTCGATTCGGGGGCAAGCCACGAGAAGTTCATCAAGAAATACCAGCTCCCGTTTCCGTTGTTCTCCGACGTCGACAAAAAGATCGTCGAGGCCTACGGCGTCTGGGTGGAGAAGAGCATGTATGGGAAAAAATATATGGGCGCCGAACGGAGCACGTTCGTCATCGATGGCGCCGGGCGGATTTCGGCGATTTTCCGCAAGGTTAAGCCGGAGGATCACGTCGCGATTTTGCGCGAGGCGCTGAGCAAGGCCGGGGAGTGAAAGAAAGAAGTCGGTTGCAGACACCCGCATCCGATGCTTGCATTGCGCTCCGGGAAACCGGCATGCTGATCAAACCTCTATGGGCTCCCTGAAAAAACGTCGGAAAGCGAAGATCTCCAAACACAAGCGCCGCAAGCGCATGAAGGAGAATCGCCATAAGAAACGTTTGCGTTACAAATCGTAATCGCGGCGTCCGCGTTTCGTTTGAGTCGTTAGGCCAGGGTGCTGTTCGTTTGCGCGCTGCTCCCGTCGCCGCTACATTTTCGGAAATGATTGTTGGGAAGAACTGGCGCCGCGCATCTTTCCGGCATCCTCTTGTGTGCGGGCTGGTGTCTTGCCTGATCCAAACGGCAGGGGCACGCCCTTCTCTCCCAGCACCGCCGCCGACTGATCTCGCGCTCAAGACGGCTCTGGAAAAGAAAACGTCGGGCCAGGATGATTCGTTCACGCGCGTGCCCGCGAAGGATCTCGCTCTCCAACCGGAGAATGTGAGGAAGGCCGATGCGCTGGCCGATTTCGTGGAGGGCGCGCGGCTGGAAGAAAATGCCGAAATGGACAACGCGCTCGCGGCTTATGAACGCGTGCTCAACTTCGATCCTGGTCAGGCCGAACTGGCGATGCGCGTGGCGGCCCTTCTCAGCCGCCAGGAAGATTTTCCGCGCGCGATCGATATCTTGAAGGACGCGATCAAGGCGAAACCGAAAGAGCCCGCGCCCTACCTCCAGCTTTCTTTTATCTACGCGCAGTATCTCAAGAAAACGGACCAGGCCTTGAAGTACGCGAACCAGGCGATCGCGCTCGATCCACAAAATTTCGACGCGTATCAGCGCCTTTACGAAACGGAACTGGCCGCGGGTCAAACGAAGCCAGCCCTCGAAACCCTTGAGCGCGCCGCCAAGGTCAAGAGTGACGATGCCGCGTTCTGGACCAAACTCGGAAAGCTCTATGCCTCGATGGTTTTCAAACCCGAGCTCGAACCGAAGCCGGAGGATATCAAGCGGGTCAACGAACTTTTCAAGAAAGCGGTCGAGTATGCCGGGGACGATTCCGCGGTGCTCAAGGATGTCGCGGATTACTACGCGGCCTCGCAACAAATCCAGGAAGCGATTCCACTCTATCTGAGGGTGCTCGATTTGCAGCCGGACGACTCGAATGCGCGCGAAAAACTCGCCTCGGGCTTCGTGCTGACCAACCAGCGCGGAAAAGCCATCGAGATGCTGCAGGAAATCATCCAGCAGCATCCGGAAAAATATCAGCCGTACGATTTGCTCGCGCAGCTCCAGGACGATGAGGGGCGGGGACTCGCCCGGGCGAATCAGCTTGATCAAGCCAAGGCGATCTTCGCGAAAGCCGCGGAGAATTATGAACAGAGTCTGTTGATCAATCCGTCCCGTCCAAACACCTATCTGCGTCTGGCGGAGTTGCTCATCGGTCCGTTGAAGGAAAGCGAACGCGCGGTTAGGATTCTCATTGAAGCGCGGCAGCGTTTTTCCAGCGCGCCTGAGTTTACCTACTTCCTGGCTCTCGCCCTTCGGGAAGCCAAGCATCCCCAGGAAGCTGTCACCACTTTTGAAGAGGCTTTGAATGAGGCGCAGTCCACCAGTGAGGAAGTTCTGACCGCGCGTTTTTATTTTGATTACGGCGCGGCTTCGGACCAAGCCGGACTTTACGACAAGGCGGCCGATCTTTTCCGGAAATCAATCTCGCTCGATCCCGCGAATGCGGCCGAGGCTTATAACTACGTCGGTTTCATGTGGGCCGAGCACAACATGCATCTCGATGAAGCCGAAGACATGATCGGTCGCGCGCTCCAGCTCGACCCCAACAATGGCGCGTATCTCGACAGCCTCGGCTGGGTTCATTATCGCAAAGCCAAATACGATGTCGCGTTGAGCGAATTGTTGCGGGCCGCACAGAACCTCACGCGCGACGATCCGATCGTTTTCGAGCACATCGGCGATACTTATTCGAAACTGAACCGGGTCCCGCAGGCGCTCGATTTCTGGCAGAAGGCGGCCGCCTTGAGCCCAGAGAATAAATTGCTCGCGGAGAAGATCGAAAAGACCAAGACCACCATCAGCAAAGGGCCACCGTCGAAAATTAATCGAATCGACTAAATTCGGAATGCGGTCAACCTCGCATTTGCCTGTGCGCCACCGCACTTGATCGAATGACAAAATATCCCACCCTCTGGCAGCGCAAAATGATGTGGGCGGCGCTGTCCGCTTTTTTTGTCGTCTTGCTCGTGGCCATCGTGGGCTCGGTCATCTGGATGGCGGCCAATCTGGTCTCATATATCCAGCCGATTCTGATTCCGGTCGCGATCGCCGCGATTCTTGCTTACCTCCTCGACCCGGTCGTTACAAAAATGACCGAGCACGGCATGGGGCGGACCAAGGCCGTGTTAGCACTTTTCGCGATCGCCGTTCTCTCCATCGGCGCGTTGATCGCGTGGCTTGTGCCGATCGTTTCCATGCAGGCCGCCAGCGTCACCCGCGAGCTGCCGCAATACACGCTGAAAGCGCGCGATCAGGTTGTCGATCTCATCTTTAAGTACGATCACACCTTCGGAGGGAATTCGCCGAGCACGAAGAAGGACAAGGCCGGCTCGACCGCCACCGGTTTGATCAACTGGTTCCTGGCTTCACCGACGCCAACCGGGGCGCCGAAGGTTACTCCGACAGTTCGGCCATCGCCCGAAGTGGCTGTGGCCACGCCGAGTCCTTCCGTTTCGCCAGCTCCTACCACCCCAACGATCTCGAACGCGAACACGGCCTCCACGTTTAGCTCGGCCGATCGCGCGCGGATTCAGGAATGGGTCCAGAAGCAACTTCCAAATCTGGAGCGGCAATTGCCTTATCTGAGCGAGAAAATCTGGGTGCTGCTCAAACAAAGCATCGGCGGATTTCTCGGCGTCACCGGTTTCCTGCTCAGTCTCGTCATGGTGCCGATTTATTTATTTTTCCTGCTCAAGGAAAGTCCGGCAATCGAGCGGCGCTGGCGAGAATACCTCCCGCTGCGGAACTCTCCGTTGAAAGACGAAGTGGCGGCGGTTCTTTCGCAGATCAACAATTACATCATTGCCTACTTCCGCGGCCAGCTTTTGGTTTGCCTGATCGACGGTTGCCTTATCGGCACTGCTCTTTTTTGCATCGGGTTGAATTTCGCCCCGCTCGTCGGCGTGCTCGTCATCGTTTTGACGATGATTCCCTACATCGGCATCATTCTTTGCTGGGTCCCAGCCGTGCTCCTCGCCGCGGCGCAATGGGGAGATTGGACGCACCCGCTCATCGTTACCGGCGTTTTTTTGATCGTGCAGAATCTCGAGGCGATTTTCATTGCCCCGCGCATCGTCGGCAATTCCGTCGGTTTGCACCCGATGACCGTGATCGTTTCCATTTTCATCTGGGGCCTGCTGATTGGCGGACTTCTCGGGCCGATCCTGGCCGTGCCTCTCACGGCGACGCTGAAAGTTCTTCTGGCCCGATATGTTTGGGGACGTCGTCTGCGCGAGAAAGTGGCCGATGCCGTCGATGACGTTCCGGTCGTGAAGAAAACGGAAAGCGCGGCGCAAGCCTAAGCGCGCCGGTTTCGACGGCGATCCGCGCGCGCATTTGCATTCGCGCCTGCTGCAAGGATAGAAATCCGGCGATGTCACAACAAGACCTTCGACGAGTGCGACGCAGACGGCGGGCGAAAAGTATCCGCGACGGAAGCGGCGTTCTTACGCCGACACGGATAGCCATCTGCGCCGGCGCGTTGTTGCTCGGGCTCGGGGTGGGTCTGTTTCTTCTGACTTACGGGCCGCGCACTTACAGCAGCTGGCATGAAACACGTCTTTTGAAACGCGCGTCCTCATTGCTCGAGAAACAGGATTTCGATGGAGCCACGCGCGCCGCCCACGACGTCTTGCAAAGGCATCCCGATTCTCTCGCGGCCTTTTACCTACTGGCGGAAGCGAGTGAGAAACAAAATCGGCCGGAGACCGTCGCCTGGCGCGCGCAGATTGCCCGCCTTCAACCCGAGAATCTCGACAGTCAGCTTAATCTCGCTTCCGCCGCGCTTCGTTTTGGCCAGCTCGATACGGCGCGCAAGGCGCTCGAACATGTTTCGCTTGCGGACCGCGATCGCGCGGCTTATCACGTCGTCGCCGGATGGCTCGCGCGCGCGCAGGGGAGCGATGCGGAGGTCGAACAACATTTTGCCGCCGCCGTGAAACAGGAGCCGGGCAACGATCTTTACCAATTCAACCTCGCGGTCCTCCGGATGCGCTCGGACGATCCGGAGAAAATCGCCGAGTCGCGCACCGCCTTGGAACGGTTGAGCAAGGTGCCGGGATTTCGCGCCGGTTCGCTTCGCGCTTTACTCAGCGATGCGGTGCAACGAAACGAGCTCGAGCGAGCCGATACCCTCGCGCAGGACTTGCAAATGAGCCCGCAGGTCACCTTCTCCGATTATCTTCTTTGTCTCGAATTTTATCGGAAATTGGACGAGAAAAAATTCTTCGCACTCCTCGAAAAAGTGAAACCGGTTGCAGCCCGCAATCCCGCGGACCTCGCGCTCTTGATGGAATGGATGAACACGAATGGCCTCGCGGCCGAGGTGCTCAAATGGACGGAGAAACTCCCCGCGGAGTTGACCTCGAATCCTCCGCCCGCGATCGCGATCGCGGAAGCCTTTATCGACGGAAAGAACTGGTCGCGTCTAAAACGCTGGACCCGCAGCGGCTCGTGGGGGGAGTCGGAATATCTTCGCCTCGCCTACCAGGCTTACAGTTCGAAGCAAACGCGCCAGTCCGCGGCCGACGCCGAGTTCTTTTCGCTCTGGCATTCCGCGGAGCGTGCCGCGAACGATCAGCCCGATCGCGAAATTCAACTGGCTCGGCTGGCCATGAAATGGAACTTCACCGTCGAAGCCGAACAACTTTGGCAGCGCGTGTCGAAGAACGCGCCCACGCGCCGGGAAGCGCTCGACGCGCTCTTTCGGATCTATCGCGCAAACAACGATCTGCTCAATCTTTATCGCACCGCTCAGCGTTTGCATGAGAGTTCGCCTAACGAAGTCGGCGTCGCGGCCGATTACGCGCGCCTCGCGCTTCTGGTCGATCAGAATCCGGCCGAGGGTCATCGCGTCGCGAAAGAAGCCTACGATCGGGCGCCGACGGAAATCAACGCGGCGATGACCTACGCCTTCTCGCTCTACGGGCTCGGCCGCACGGCGGAGGGAATCGAAATCGTGAAGAAACTTCCGGCCGAGGGTGTTCACGATCCGCATGCCGCCGTTTATGCAGCTATTTTATTCCTCGATGAAAACCAGATCGCGGCTGCGCAGGAATACATCGCGGCTGCGCAAGCAGGTCCGATTTTCCCGGAGGAAAAAAAGCTCCTCGAAGAAGCCATTGCGAAGACCAGCGCAACAACTCCGAGCGCTGCCGCCACGGCGTCTCCAACTCCTTCGCCGAAATCAACTCCGTGACGTTGCCGCCTGCATCGCTCTTTCCACAACTGCGGCGGCGAGTCCTTGAGTCGCGTCGTCCAGCGCGGCGTTGGCGGCTTGCAGTTTCCGCGTGTCGGTCGTGGCTAATGCTTCCCTGAGTTTCTCCGCGGCGCTGAGAATTGTTTCCTTTTCAGTTGGGTCAATCGAATCGCCCACCCGTTCAAACGCGACATCCACCGCCGCGAGCATTTCCTCCGCTTTCAACTTCGATTCCGTCCACACGCGCTCGCTCATGTCGTCGAAAGCGTGATCGAGCGATTCGGAAATCATTGCCTCCACCGCTTCGTCCGAGACGTCGACCGCGCTGTTGATTTCCACCGTTTTTTCCGCGCCGGTCTTGGTGTCGCGCGCCAGCACGTGCAGAATGCCATTCGCGTCGATCTCGAATTGCACGCCCACGCGAGCGGCACCTTTCGGCGCGGGCTCGAATTCAATCTCGAAGTTTCCGAGGGGCCAGTTGTCGCGCGCCATTTCGCGCTCGCCCTGGAGCACCTTGATCGACATCAATCTCTGATTGTTCACCGCCGTGGTAAACATCTCGCCGGCCTTAATCGGAATCGTCGAGTTGCGCGGAATGATCACGTTCATCAATCCACCAAAGGTCTCGATGCCTAACGACAGCGGCGTGACATCGAGCAGGACCACATCACGCACCGCGCCAGACAAAATACCCGCCTGGATCGTCGCGCCGATCGCCACCGCTTCATCCGGATTTTGCGAAGTGTTCGGTTCGCGCCCGAAAATTTCGCCTACGAATTTTCTCACCAGCGGCATTCGGGTGACCCCGCCAACGAGGACAACTTCATCAAGGTCAGCCGGCGTCAGCTTCGCGTCCGCCAGCGACCGCAGGCAATGCGCCCGCGTCCGCTCGATGACCGGCAGCGCAATTCTCTCCAGTTCTTCTCGCGCCAGATCGAGGTGCAGGCTTTTCTCGTCTTCGAAGAATGGAAGATCAATCGAAGCGGTTTCTTCCGTGGAGAGCCGATGTTTCGCCGAGATCAGAGCTTCTGCGAGTCGTGCTGATCTTTCCGGTCTGAAAGCCTGGCCGTCGCTTCGCGTCCGTTGCAGCCGGTTTGAATGCCCGGCCTCGCCTGTGGCTGCGTTACGGCCGAGATCCGAAATCGACTCGAGCAAAGCTCGATCGATGTCGTCGCCGCCGAGTCGCGTATTGCCGTTCGTCGCCAGCACCTCGAAAACGCCATTGTTCAATTCCAAAATGGAGATATCGAAGGTGCCGCCGCCCAGATCGTAGACCGCGATCTTCGATCGACTCTGCAATTTGTCGAGCCCGTAGGCCAGCGCGGCCGCCGTAGGCTCGTTAACGATGCGCTCGACCGTAAACCCCGCCAGCTCGCCCGCGCGTTTCGTCGCGCTGCGCTGTGCGTCATTGAAATACGCCGGCACCGTGATCACCGCTCTCGAAACCGAATGTCCAAGCGCCGTTTCTGCATCCGCCTTCAATTTCTGCAAAATCAATGCGGAAACTTCTTCGGGAGAATAGCGGCGGTCGCTTGCCACCACACGAACCGGCTGCTCGCTCCGCCGTTCGATCGCGTAGGAAACATCCGCATCACCGTCTTGCAGTTCATCACCGCGCAGGCCCATGAAGCGCTTAATCGAATAAATTGTCTGAGCTGGCTTTAGCACGCGGCCGCGCGAAGCCGCCTGTCCGACGAGCGGTCTGCTGTCGCTCTGAAAACTAACGACCGATGGAGTCAGCCGTGCCCCATTTTCATCCGCGATGAGGATCGGAAATCCGGCGTCCATCACGCCGATGAGCGAGTTGGTTGTCCCGAGATCGATGCCGACGATAGGATTCATGGTCGCGTGAGCAATCTCCACGCTGCGGCGTCGAGCAGCAAATCCTGCAGCGGCGGTCTATGACCGCCGAAATCCCAAAGCCCGGCGGTCATAGACCGCCGCTACAGTCAGTCTTTGTACGGGTCCACGACGTTGCGTCCCGCCATCGCCACACCCAGCGGCGTCAGGGTGTGCAAAATCCGGATTGTCCCCGCATGTGCGTCGAGCACATCCGGCAATCGCCGATAAGCTTGTGGCGCTTCGTCGAGATCGCCGCCACGCAGGTCGTGTCCTAATTTGAAAGCGCTCGATTCAATTCGGCGGTTCTTTGGCACGCTCATAGTTGCCATCTGGATAGTATATCCAAACCTCAGAATTGCTCGCTGGGGTATTGCGATTCGGCTCAAGCGTAATGGGCAGAGAGTACACAATTTCTTCGTCGATCCGCTTTGCTATCTCCGACATGACGGAGTGCATCCATGCTTTGTAAGCGGGAAGAATTACATCTGTAGGCTTCCCATCGCAAAGCACGGTTGGCTGATTGCTAGGGATTTCGCCTCGGCGGTAAGCATCCATATCGAACGTGACATAGACCAAAAAATCGACAAACCGACTTCGGAATTTAAAGACCTTAGCCACGATTCAGGCGAGAGGCAGTCAGAAAGTCGTAGCTAAAGTCGTAATCATTTTGACTCGCTGCCAGGGAAAGAGGGACAAAACAGGTAGTGTCTTAATTTGAAATCAGAGAATCGGAGTGATGGTGCGAATAAAATCAGCATCCTCGACGAGTTCAGTTGAAATTTTTCTTCTATCTAATTGGACCATTGCCACCTGAACACCTTCACGTCTTGCCAATTTCATAGCCGGAATCATATCCAGATCGCCAGAAATCAGGATTATTCGATCCACCTGCCTCTTGAGGGACAATGTGGCGACATCAATCCCGATACGCATATCAACCCCTTTTTGTGTCATCGAGAGGGTAACATCATCGGCGGTTAACGGCCGTGCCTTGCCGCCCTTTAGCATTTCTTTAACGTAGGCCATTCGCAGTACCCATCCTCTGGGCTTGACGACCCCGCGCCTGAGCGCAATCAGCGGCATCTGTCCAAGTTCGTGGAAAAAGCGATGGCGCGCGTCAACCTTCTCTGGGCTAATGCAGGGAACAGATTTCTTGCTAATTGGATTTCTGGTTTTCCCCACGTGCGGCACGGAATCGTAATAAAAGATTCGAGTAACGGACTCTCCTTTTTGAACAGCAAGCAGCGCGTTCTTATGGACGACTTCTGCGGTTACGCCATGCGGTTTCAGGGCCGCTCCGAGCCGTTCGGATAGAGCAATTCTGAACCACTCTCCGTCAATCAATATTGCTACTTTCATGGGGCAAAACAAAAACCCCCAAGCCGCCGAAGCGACTCAGGGGTTTAGAGTGTGCCAGCCTACTGGCGTAGCGGTTAAAGGTAAGCATTAGACTAGCATTGCGTACGCCTTGTTCAAGCATTTTTGTCCCTTTCGTACGAATTTTTCCCTTTGGATGCAATTGCCACTCTCACAGCACTTTGAGGAGAGTTTACAGGTGGAATTTCAAGAACAGAGATCGTTTTTGTGTCCTTGCCTTCGTCATATTGCCACGTGTATGCCCGCTTCGCTTTCACGTGGCCGATCAACTCGAAAACTTCGACCGTTCCTTGCCACGCAGTCTGTCCATGAAACACTTCATGCACCGGGACAGATTCTACATATCGCGAACCGCATCCATGCATCGCTTTGATCGCACTCTGTAGGCTCTGGACGTTCTTAGGAGGCATCGACTAGATCGGCAATCGTCCACGCACTGCTCTCGACGCCAGCGGCCATTGCGGGCGTGCAACGGAGCGTGCCGTGGGTTTTCACAAGATTGTAATACGCGACGTTGAGCGCGATTGCGGCCTTGAAGTTGTGGAGTTTTTTCGAGAACGCCAGCGTGAGACGAGCGAGACGTTTGCAATGTGTCCGCATCGTGAGGTTCGCCCTTTCGATGTACGACGTGCAAACCAAGTCAGGATTCGGGTCGCCGACAATCGCGGTCTTGTACACGGCGCTCAGCGTCGCGGGGCTGTACTTACGCTGGTCTTCCACGGTCGGGGATGAATACTCCTTTACGATCTGTCCGTAATCAATGTCAGCGCCAAACGCTCGTTCGACTGAATCGGGATATGCGTTCATTGCATCACTCGAAAGCTGAATCCGATTGTTGAGACGTGATGCCAAATCTTCCAAGAACACCGTTGCATGATATCGGTCGCGCTTTCCCACAACGTAGGAAGGAATGATTTTTGTAACGGGGTCAATGCTCAGGAAAGTCCAAACGTCCCCAAGTCCCTCAGCGCGATCTGCGCGATTAGCATGAAACTTTTTCTTGCCGATGAATCCCCACAACTCATCAATCTCAATGCGAGAGCAATTCAATCCACGCATTTTCTGATCGAGGATTTGGTGGCAGGTTTCGCCGACGCGCACACCAAGGCGCATGATCGTATCGCGATGGATTTCCGTCATGCGCTCGATTGATCGGATTGAATTTCCCTCTGCCAGTGCACTAATCACCGCGATCTGTTTTTCTTTGCTGAGGATGTTTGCCATAAGATTTCTTTTCTCGACTTATTGTGCTACAGAAATATATTAGGTCAAGACTTTTTGTGCTACAGAAAAGAAAATCTAGAAAAACCGTAATCCTCGGTCGCCCAAAACTGCCGGCTGGGGCCGCTAAGGAACACGTTCTCCGTGCTCGCGTTTCCCAGGATGAACTCCGTCGATTTGAGGCAGCGGCAAAACGAGCCGGAAACAAATTGCCGGTTTGGGTGAGAAAGACATTGATTGATGCAGCGTGATATGAGATTATGTAGCACAGAAAGTCAGATGGAGCCGACGGGAGTTGGACCCGCACTTGCCGGTGTAAATCCTGCTGGTTCTACCGTTAAACCTACGGCCCCAAATTGACTTTAAGTGTGACTGGAGGGCGCGAACGGATTGGACGTTTCGCCCCTCTTTTAGCGCCTGTTGGCCGGGAGAGAATGGGCCTCTTCCCAAAGGATTTACTCTCCCGGCCTACCACGCCCCGCCGTCCGGCGCATCGCAACCACGGGGCACGCATGTCTTCTGATCATCACCCTTAATCAATCCTTCGACTATAATATCGAATGATCTGATAGGACTGTCAACTCACTTTTATGTAAAGCTTGGAGTTTTATATAAACTTTTATCTAGACAGGCTCGAATATTGGTCTAATTTCTGTCCTATGGCTGATAAAACGACCCAAAATTCCCCAGGAACGAAGCAGCGGGAGCGAAGCCCAAATTATCCATCAATCGGTTTGAGCAAGGCCCTTGAACTAGCAAAGACGTTCTGGGAGCATGATCGCCGACAATCTGTCTTAGTATCTCGTGCGATTACAGACTTGGGATTTGGCGCAAAGAGCAGCACCGGCCCCCTAGCGATCTCCGCAATGAGGAAATACGGGCTTTTTGACGCTGAAGGCAGCGGCCACACGCGGAAGGTTAAATTAACCGAGTTGGCAGTTACGCTTTTGAATCCATCCGCACCGAATCGCGATCAGCTTATTAAGCAAGCTGCTCTTCTACCCAGCATTCACGCAAAACTATGGCAAAAATTCGGTGCGGATGGAGCATCCGAGGGAGCCATTCATGATTATTTGGTTTTCGAGCTCCATTTTACTGAGCCGGCTGGAAAAGCTCTTATCGATCAATATTTGGATACAATTGCGTTTGCAAAGCTGCTCGACTCTGATAAAATTACGCAACAAAATGACGACGAGATTCTACCAAATTCTGCTGCTGAACTTGCGAAGCCCCCATACAGGTCGCTTGCAAATGCCTTTAGTCAATCATCTCCACCAATGACATCGAATCTTCGCTACCTTCCAATTCCGCTGGACATAGGCGACGCGCCCATCCCTGTTGGAATGTCGGATTCTGACTTTGATCTCCTGTTGGACACGCTCAAGCTCTGGAAAAAGAAAATTGTTCGGTCGGAATATCCAAAACAGGCGATCTGGCGAAATAAAGACCACGACAAGCCGGTTACGATAATCGGCTATGCGGGCGAGAAGGAGGGCGTGAAGTATTACCAGTCCTCTACCGGGACGGGGATTCCTGAATCAGAATTGGAGTTTGACGCCGCAGTTTAGCGGCTAAATTCCTTTTATTTTTCCTCTTCTGTCCACATCGCAATTTGATCTAGCGAGACGTGAACGATTCGCTGGCCAACCCTTTCGACTACTCGGAGAAACCCGTCCTTCACTGACGCCTGTAGCGCGTCATATTCAGAGAATGTGCTAGAGGGGTCGCGATCTTCGTCGCCACGCTCATACTTCAGATAGACCATGATCTTCATCCGTCTGAGAAGATAGACCGCCTTGAACAAAAAAGAAATTATTTCAAATTAGGACACTACCGCCACGCAAGACAACGCCTTTATCGGCAATCCACCCCATCATCTCGTCATGCCTAACGAGACCGTCGGTTCGAACACGTTTGCCTTCGATCTTTACGAATCGCCCTTTCGCGGCTGTGCGCGACATGATTCGTCCCGCGCCATGAACCGTAGAAAAAAGCGCGTCGCGCGAGATCGACGAATCGACGCCTTCGACAATGACAGCGTCATCGCCCATGCTCCCGCCGATAAAACCTTTCTGACCAGGAAACGCCGGCGTCGCGCCTTTTCGAACGACCCAATATCGCTCGCCCTCATGGTCCTCCCGCCAGGCGAAGTTGTGATGGTTGTGAATTTCCTCGACGACTTGCGCCCGCAAGATCCCGCGCACCACATGCCGCGCCACCGCCTCACGACCTGCGTACGCGTAACGTCCTACCAACGTCATTGCCGCGACATAATTCTCCCCGAGCGCCGACGCATCCAAAACCACCGTAGGCGGCACATCCATTCCATCCTTGCCTCCCGCCTCCTTCAGAAAATAAGTGGCCGTCTTATGTCCGAGTCCTCTCGATCCAAAATGCACGCCGACCCAAATGCGGTCCGCCTCGTCCGCAAAAATATCCACATAATGATTGCCGCCTCCGACCGTGCCGAGTTGCGCCGCCGCACTTTGCTTCAGCTCCGCCAATGGCCGCAAGCTCCACGCCGGATCATCAAACAGCTCATGGTCGATCCGCGTCTTGCTCGTCCTCCCGATGCCGAAAGAAATGTCCCGCACCACCTCGTCCATGATCTCTTCCATCGCCGGCGCGATTTGCGAACGCATCGCGTCCGTGCGGATGGCAAGATTCCCGCACGCAATATCGAACCCAACTCCCGAAAGCGAGATCTTGTCTTTGTAAGCCACGACACCTCCGATCGGCTGCGCATACCCCTTGTGACCATCCGCGCACAAGACCCCGCGCTCGCCGCCCGCCGCCACACACCGATCAATTTGCGCGATGGTCGACTCATCGTGCTCGCCAAAAATCTTCGTCTTCATTGGGCCAGCCTCTGGGTCGCCACGACGCGCCACGCCTCCACATCCTCGCGCGATCGGATAGGTGTCGGGCAGACAACGGCCTTCGCCGAATCGAACAGCACTTCGGTAAAAGGCAACTTTATCGAAGCTGCGACCCCAACTCTCGTCGCGGGCGTCATCTCTTTGTAAATCAGGCTGAGATGCGGATTAAGTTGGCATTCATCATGCGAAGTCGACGTTCGTTGAAACGCGCGACTTAGCGCCAAGAGCTGTGCGCTCGCCTCGAACCGCACAAACACCGTTTTGGTAAACTCGTCGGAACACTGAATGTCGCGAACGGAAAGTCGAAACGGTTCGCATCTCGCGAGAGCGCTGCTCAAGGTCTCTTCCGGATTTTCCTCTCCTTTCCTGCTCGCGTAAACCGTTACGTGTGGCTCGAAGACTGGCGCACCATATCGCGCTGCGAGCTCGGCAATCGTCGAAGTGAAAAAGCTCCGCGGTGGTTTCGCCGGTACGAGCCAATAGGCTAGGACCGCCTGTGGCTCGCATGTTGTCATTTCCAACTCTCGGCCAAGCACACCAACCGCTCAACGGTCAGTTGTCTTGGAGAAAGCGAGCTGCGGTGTCGCGCCAGGTAGGTTGTTTAAATTTTTTCGAGAACTTCGAAGTAAAGGCTCCGTAGTACGCAGATGAAGACCTTTGAACATTACAAAATTCTACCTCTGCAGTCAGACGTCCTAACCCAAAAAAATAACGCTAACGAGCAGCTCGTTCCTCTCGCCCTGGAGCACATAAATGAACCAGCCAAAGTTTTGGAGAATCTCAGACCGAGCGCTCAGAAACGGCCAGCCGAGCAGCACCGATCGCGGGCCGGTCACCTATTGGGTAGCGGATGCTTTGGCGAACGACGGGACCATCGCGTGGCAGCGTATCACTCCCAGTCAATTTCAGACCCTCCTCGTCGCAGCGGCCGATCAATTTCCACTGATCGATTCATCGGAACACGAAGATCAACCTCACGTCACCTTCTTTGTTCACGGCTACAATGTAGGCTGGCAAAATTCCTCTAACAGTTATCAGAACCTGTGTGCTCGCATTTTCGAGGGGGACCAGAGTATGGGTCTCTGCGTCAGCTTCGACTGGCCATCTTACGGAAACGTTGCTGGATACTACCCTGATCGCGCCCACGCTCGCGCCTGTGCCCAGGACCTCACCGACATCCTGAGTGCGCTTTTTGATTGGCTGGTTAAGAAACAGCAAGACGCGCTAAAAGCTGCCGTTGCAGTCGCCAAAGGCAACCAGCCGACAACCGAACCATGCAAGGCGAAGGTCTCGATCATTGCCCACAGCATGGGCAATTACGTTTTACAAAAAGCCATGGCTGCAGCTTGGACGCGCAAGAATCAGCCTCTTCTGGTTACTCTAGTTAACCAGCTTGTCATGGTAGCAGCGGATGTGGATAACAATCTCTTCGACGCTGGTGCCCCTGATAACGATGATGGGGCTGCCATCGCCAATCTGACTTACCGCGTCACCGCCTTATATAGTGGGCGCGACGCCGTCCTGGGCGCGTCAGCCGGACTCAAACATTTCGGCGCGCGCCGCCTGGGTCGAAGCGGACTAGCTACTCGTCCCCCGCTCGTCACGGCGCAGCCGCAGACCGACAATGTTTGGGACATTGATTGCTCGAGCTTCTTTCCAGCGAACGTAGGCGACGCTTTCATTCACGGCGCCTATTTCGTCACCGACGCCACCATCGAACTCATGCGCCAGATCCTGCGCGGCATCGATCGCGGGGTGCTCGCTCGAACGCTTTTCACTCAAGTTGCCGAGCCTGCCTAACGACTTTTGCTTATGTATTCCCATCCCGCTCGACCCCTTGGAGCCCGAAGCACCGCTTTCATTAGCATCATCCTGACCCTCTCCTTTCTTCTCGGGGGTTGCTCGACTCCCACTCTCCTCCAGGTAGCCCGCCGTCGGCAGGATGCCACCGGATACGGCGAGAGCGACGTCCGCGTCCAGTATCACGTGACGGATTTGGACGTCCTTAATTTTACCGACGAAGTGAAACGAAAACTCGCTCGCCGGAGCGCTTTCCACATGGGAGTGCGATATGGCTCCGCGGGAACGCAGGCAACCCTCGGCGCGCTCGCCGGTGCCGCCAAAGTGCTCGGATGGGGAGTTAGCACCGCTAGCGGCCTGGGGCTGGGCGCCACTTACATCTTTGGGTTGGGCCAGATTTTCGACGCCAAAACGCACGCCCAAGCCTACGAGCAAGCCTACACCGCCATCCAAAGCGCCGAGGCCGCCTTCTACTTCCATCAAGCCGGCATGCGCTTTATCGAACAACCCGCCGGATCGGGCAAATTCATCGTTGACCCCGCGCCCGTGCCCGAAACGAGCGGTCGCGATATCCCACGACCGGACCGTCTCACGCCCGATGGCGAGACGCTGTATTACAAGTGCGTCAAGAACCTCAAAGTCCTCGACGACGTCTTGGCCGGAAAGATCCCCGATCTCCAGGACTTGAAAGACGCGAAGGGCGACACCAGCACCACCACCACCAGCACCGCTCCCACAAAACACTGATATCCATTTCCATGAATTTCTTGGCACCCATTAACAAAATCTACGCCGACGCTTCCATCCGCAGATTCGGACTGGGACCGGCCTACGAGAGTCCGACTCACTTGATGTTGTACTTCCAAAAACCATGAGGTCCTACGCCACGCCCGCGCCCGGTGCGCCCTACCCCAAAGTCAGTCTCCACCCGCGTGGGTTGGTTATCACGCTAGGTTTATTCATTATCGTGGCCGCGTCTGTGCATGGGCAAACGCCCGTCTTCATTGAAGACTCTGTTTCTACCGATGAGGCGGGGCCTTCCGGGATCACATCGGTGGCGTGCGGGAAAGAGGGCAGCACCATGCGAGAGACAGGGTGCGTGGCCGAGATCGGCGATCTCGTTACCCTGGAAGTTCGGAATCTGGCGGGTTGGCTCGCGAAACTGAAGACAGATAAGGTCATTACCAGCGGCGAGACGGGCGATTCGCTTGTGGTGGAGCAGTTGCCCAACCTGCGCCTTTTCATCGGCGAGCACTTAATGAGAACGCTGCAGCCGATGCAATACACCAAGGATGATCCCAAATGGTATGCGGGTGATCCCGTCCAAAGCAAGGCTGCCCTAAGCAGGTCATGGCTGGAATTCAGCCTGAAGCGCGAGGCGGCGAATAAGGAAAGCCGGGCTGATTGGGACCAGGTGCTGCGAACCTCCGGCTTCGCTCCCAAAATGCCGTTGGCGGTGGGGATCTATAACGCGAACAGAAATACGGCCCATGTCATGGCCTTGCCCGTGGGGACCGACACGGCCGACCCGCATATGGAATTCCAATTCCAGCGCATCGCATGGGATGGATGGACGATTTCCGGGCTGATTCTTCTCGGCGCAGCGGCCATCGTCTTTTTCTATATGTCGGTCCGTTCCGGCATGGTGCGGGACACGACCTGCCCAGTGCGGGAAGACGGGTTGCCGCCTTTCAGTCTCGGCCGATGCCAAATGGCGTTCTGGTTCTTCCTGGTCATCAGCTCGTTCTATTTTCTCTGGGTGATTACTGGACGCGGCGATACCGATACGATCAACGGTACCGTGTTAAGCCTGATCGGAATTAGTGCCGGAACGGCGCTCGGATCGGCGATTCTTTCGAAGAATGAAGCGGCGACTTCCGCTGCCGATGCAGCCGCGCCCAGCAGGCCCGCAGTGGTGTATCCCGATGCGATCAAAGCCGCACAAGCAGTGCTGGCACAAGCAAGAGCGGACAGAGGGAAAATCACTTCCACCGACACAGCGGCAATGGCAACGAACGACCTCCAGATCAAGACCCAGACAAGCGAAGTGGCGAGGCTAACAGCCGAATTAAAACACTGGCGCGCGCTGCACCGAAGCCAGGTGCTGTTGGATCTCTTGAGCGAGCAAGGTTCCGGCGCAGGTGAAAATCGCGTTATCACATTTCACCGTTTCCAGATTGTCGTTTGGACCCTGATCCTCGGCACCATCTTTGTCTCCGAGGTGCTCACGAAACTCGCGATGCCGGCGTTTGATTCCACGCTTTTGGTCCTCATGGGGATTAGCTCCGGCACATACCTTGGATTCCGGGTTTCGGCCAAGTAATGCCTTCCCTTTTTGCGACGCCAGAAACTCTCATCTAGCTACCAACCAAAGAGACAATATGCCTGCTCCCAAATTCGGGCGGATATCGCGGCTACGCGCTCATGCGTCTCTCCAGAAGCGTGGCGCGTTTACCGCCGAAAGCATTTTTGTCCAGACCAGCGTCCCCTACGACAAACCTTTTCTCGATAAGGTGCAGAAGGAGTCGAAAAACTAAAAACCGGGAATTGCTCCCCCAAAATCATGGCAAAACTCAAATTCCTGAAACGAGTCGGTTACTCCGACATCAATACTCTCCAAGATGATGACTCCGCCTTCTTCTATGAAGCAGGGCTGATGATCGATGCCGATGGCGCCTATCACGCGTATCATCCCGACGGCAGGTCTGGTCTGGATTACCTCGGCAACGCGGGCAAGCCTGGCAATTGGTGGGCTTTGGTTACCGACAATGGCAAGCCCAGCGGAAACCCGGTTATCCAAACCAAGTCCGACCCCGCACCCGGTTTTTATGTTTCTACCACTTCGCTCGAGGATGCTTCTCTAAATGCACGGGATCCGCGCCGTTACGTGGACGCGGAATCGATCAACTTCTTTGTTCTTCCAAGCAGATTGGGCTTGGGCTCGAAGCTCGGCGACTTCGCAGTCGTGATCCGGCCGGAGAAGAACGATTACGATTACGCTGTTTATGCCGATGTCGGCCCGGCAAACAAAATTGGTGAGGCTTCCATCGCGCTAGCCGCAGCGCTCGGCATTCCATCCGGGCCGAAGAACGGCGGAGCCGCGCACGGCATCGTTTACATCGTATTTCCCGGCAGTCAACAAGGCTGGCCCCTGTCACAAGCCCAGATCGATCAATATGGATCGACATTGTTTGCAAAATGGGGCGGCCCGGAGAAAGCGAAGGATTGTTTTCCTGACCTGCCGTGGAGTTGATCGGGCAGCCGATTTTCATGCGTTAATACCAACATCGTTAAATCCAAATAGAAATAGCTCCTATCGATATGAAAATTAATAAACGTTCTCCGAAATGGTATGGATGGTTGCCAGATCTTCCCGATCATCGTGACCTCTTATACGCCGCGATTGCGCCGAAGGCGGTGAAGCTTCCTTCGAAAGTGGATCTGCGCGCGGGTTGCTCGCCCGTCGAAGATCAAGGACAACTCGGTAGTTGCACAGCTAATGCACTTGTGGGCGCCCTCGAGTTTCTCGAAAAAAAGGATGGCGTTACTACCTTTGTCGATCTTAGCCGGTTGTTCGTTTACTATAACGAGCGCGTCATCGAAGGCACCGTGGATCAGGACGGCGGCGCGTTTATTCGCGACGGCGTGAAGTCCCTGGCCAAGCAGGGTGTTTGTGCGGAAAGCGAATGGCCTTACAAAAGCGCGGCTTTCAAAAGGAAACCGAAAGCGGACTGCTACAAGAAAGCGAAGAAGCATCGGATCCTATCTTATCATCGCATCAACCTCGTCGACGAAATGCGGGCGTGCCTGGCCGATGGCTATCCTTTCGTCTTTGGATTTACCGTTTATGAATCCTTCGAGTCGGCTGCGGTCGCGAAGTCGGGCGTTCTAGATCTGCCCAAGCCAAGGGAAAAGACAGTGGGCGGTCACGCCGTCATGGCCGTTGGCTACACCGATTCGCAGCAACGATTTATCATTCGCAATTCCTGGAATACCGACTGGGGTATGAAAGGGTACTTCACCATGCCTTACGCTTACTTATCCGATCGCAACCTTTCCGACGATTTCTGGACGATCCGCTCTTCCGAGGAAGGCTGAGGCACGAAAGGAAAAGCGACCCGTTACGCGATTTCAATCGCCTTTTCGAGCAGCGGCAGGACGGAGGCGAGCACTTGATCGGTGCGTGCATGCACAAACAAGAGCGGCTCTCGTGCCTCGACTCGCTCGCCGATTTTCTTGATGCCGGAAAGGCCGACGGCGAAATCGATGGTGTCATCGGCGGTTTGGCGGCCGCCGCCGAGGAAGATTGAGACGCGGCCGATGGTTTCGGCGTCCATTTTCTTTACGGTGCCGGAGGTTTGTGCCAGCAGGGGATGGATGATCGGGGGGCGGTGGATTTCGGTGATTTTTTCCAGCGAAGATGCGTCGCCGTCCTGCGCGTAAACTAATGAGATGAATTTCCGCCAGGCTGTTCCATCGGAGAGCCACGTTGCCAGTTTCGCGCGCGATGCGGTGGAGACTTGCTCCGCCAGGTCGAGCACGAGATCGATCACGTCGGTTGGGCCGCGGCCTTGGAGGATCTCGACACATTCGGCGACTTCGAGGGCGTTGCCGACGGCACGACCGAGCGGTTCGTCCATCGGGCTGAGGAGATGCGAGACCTTTACGCCCATCAATTTTCCCACTTTCGTCATCGAAGCGGCGAGCTGTTTGGCTTCTTTGCGCGTTTTCATGAAGGCGCCGCTGCCAAACTTCACGTCGAGCACGAGGCGATCGAGATTTTCCGCGAGCTTCTTGCTCATGATGCTCGCCACGATCAACGGCTGCGAAGGGACCGTCCCCGTCACGTCGCGCAAGGCGTAAAGCTTTCTGTCGGCGGGGCAGATGTCGGCGGTTTGTCCGATCATGAAAACGCCGATGCTTTCCAACTGGGCGAGAGCGCGGCGTTCGTCGATGTGGACATTGAAGCCGGGAATGCTTTCAAGCTTGTCGAGCGTGCCGCCGGTAATGCCGAGGCCGCGACCGGAAATCATCGGCACCCAGACTTTGTCGCAGGCCAGCAGCGGCGCGAGCACGAGCGAGATCTTATCGCCGATGCCGCCCGTCGAGTGCTTGTCGACTCTCGGGGGAGTGCCATCCGGATAATCCAGTGTCCGCCCGCTTTCCATCATCGCCTTGGTGAGATACTGGGTTTCGGCGGGAGTCATCCCGCGGAAAAAAACCGCCATCGCCCATGCGCTCATCTGGTAATCAGCGATGTCGCCGTGGGTGAATCCGGAGACGAGATAGCTGATCTCCTCGTCGGTAAGTTCCTTACCTTCACGTTTTTTTTCGATGAGAGTCGGGACGTGCATTTTTCAGAAATTCCGATCGTGCCCCGCGTTTACCTGGAATGAGGCGAAAGCGGCGGCATCCGATTTACAGCCATTTCGATGCCTTCACGATACGGTTTTGAAACTCTTCTCAGCGCATTTCGGAGTCAACAGTCTTGGCCAGGAAAGAAGTTCCAATCTTCCAACGATCGGGCAAGTCGAAGTAATCGCGGGTGCAAAACCAGAAGCGGAACCTGCTCGCGGGTGTGATCTGTCCCGGAATGAGTGGGATCATTTCCGTGAGCGCGCGCACTTCCCATCACAACCCGATCGGATGCCACGCCGTCTTCATTTCGACCGTGTCCAAAATCCAATAGGGATTTTCTGCCTCGCGACGTCTCCAGTCGGCAGGCGCAAGGTCACGACGAACATAACGCTTTACGTTGAGGGCGCCGCCGCGTTGGAGTTCGCGGCCGATCTCTTCGTCGCCGGAGCAATCGATAATGGCATTCACATCCATGTGACTGGCGAAATGTGGTGCGAGTTCCGCGCGGTTACCGGCGAGGACGTTAACCACGCCAGCAGGTAAACCGCTCGTCGCAATGATTTCGGAAAACGTGAGGGCTGGCAGCGGATTTTTCGTGGACGCGAGGACGATGGCCGTGTTCCCCGCGAGGATGGCGGGCGCGAGTAAGGAAACCAGCGCGAGCAGGGGAGGTTCATCCGGGCAGACAATCACGACTACGCCAGTCGGCTCCGGCATGGTGAAATTAAAATGCGAACTCGCCACCGGATTCACCGCGCTGAAAATCTGGCTGAACTTGTCGGTCCAACCGGCGTAATGCACGAGACGATCGACGGTTTGCTGCACTTCGCTTCGCCCCTCCGCGCCTCGTCCGTCACCGGTGCGGGCGAGCTCAGCCCGCAATTCGGCGTCGCGCATCTCGAGCATTTCCGCGACGCGATATAGAATCTGGCCGCGCAGATGGGCGCTCTGTTTCGACCAGCCGGCGAACGCACCGCGGGCCGACGTGACCGCATCGCGAAAATCCTTGCGCGAAGCCCGGCAATAATTCGCGAGAAGCGCCCGATCGTTTCCGCGCGTCGCGAGAATCCGCCCGCTCTCGCCGCGGACAAATTTTCCTCCGATAAACAGCTTGTAGGTTTTCTGAACTCCGAGCCGCGTTCCGTTTTTTCCCACGAACTGAGGATTGCGCATTGGCGCAAAAAAGAAAATGGTAAGCCGCAGGCATTCGACCGGTTGTGGAAAAATCTGAAAAAATATTCATCGCCGGTCATCGAGGTTTGGTCGGAAGCGCGCTGACTCGCAAACTCCGGGCCGACGGTTTCGCCAACCTGGTCACGCGCGATCGCCCCCAGCTCGACCTCCGAAACGAAGCCGCCGTCGATCGTTTTTTCGCGAAACAAAAGCCGGCTCTCGTTATCTTCGCGGCCGCGAAAGTGGGTGGGATCAAGGCGAACAACGATCTGCCAGTGGAATTCCTGCTCGATAATCTGCAAATCCAGAACAACGTCATCCGCGCCGCGCACGAGGTGAGCGTGCGCAAACTCTTGTTCCTCGGCAGCTCCTGCACTTACCCGAAGCACGCGCCGCAGCCGATCCCCGAAGCCGCGCTTCTCACTGGTCCGCTCGAACCCACGAATGAGGCATATGCGATCGCGAAGATCGCGGGGATAAAACTTTGCCAGTCCTACGCGCGCGAGTACGGGGAAAACTTCATTTCGGCCATGCCGACGAACCTTTACGGACCTAACGACAATTTCGATTTGCTCTCCTCCCATGTGTTGCCGGCTCTTCTGCGCAAAGCGCACGAGGCAAAAATGAAAGGAGACCGCGAACTGATGGTCTGGGGCTCAGGGAAACCGCGGCGGGAATTCATGCATGTCGACGATCTGGCGGCGGCTTGCGTCTTCCTCCTCGAGAAGTATGACAGCGCAGAGATCATTAACATCGGGTGTGGTGAAGACATCTCCATTCGCAAATTGGCGGAGCTGATCTGTGAGATCGTTGGGTTCCAAGGCGACCTGACCTGGGATACGACGATGCCAGACGGGACGCCGCGCAAACTTCTCGATGTCTCGAAGCTGCACGATCTGGGATGGCACCATACCATTGGGTTGCGGGAAGGGATCGCGCGGACTTACGAGTGGTTTTTGCGAAACGCGGCGCCGGAGATTTCAAAATGAAAAAGCTTCGCGTTGGTGTGGTTGGCGTGGGACACATCGGGAAGAACCACGCGCGCCTTTATGCGGAGCTGCCCGGCGCGCAATTTACCGCCATCCATGACATCGATCCCGCTACGGCGCGCCGGTTTGCGGAAGAATTTGGCGTGATGGCGGCGGATTCCCTCGAAAAGTTCTCGGAGCAAGTGGACGCCGTTTCCATCGCGACGCCGACCAACACGCACTTCGAGATCGCGCACCAGCTCCTCGCGCGCGGCAAACATCTCCTGATCGAAAAGCCGATCGCGGAAAATACCGCGCGCGCCACCGAATTGGCGGAGCTGGCCGCCGCGCGCCAGCTTGTTCTGCAGGTCGGTCACGTCGAGCGTTTCAACCCGGTCCTAAGCGCTCTCGAAAAACGCTTGACCAACCCGCGCTTCATCGAAGCGCATCGACTCTCGCCTTACTCGAACCGCAGCACAGATATCGGGGTCGTGCTCGACCTGATGATCCACGATCTCGAAATCATTTTGCATCTGGTGCGATCGCCGGTGCAGACGATCGACGCCGTCGGTGTGCCAGTGATGGGCCACGGTGAAGATATCGCGAATGCTCGGCTGCGTTTTGAAAATGGCTGTGTCGCGAACATCACCTCGAGCCGGATCAGTCCCGAGCAGATGCGAAAGATCCGCGTCTTTCAGGAGAACGCTTATCTCTCGCTCGATTATCAGAATCAAAGCGGCGAAATGCACCGGCGCACTGCGGATGGGATTACGCGTGAAGAAGTCGAGATCGAGCGCGAAGAACCGCTCAAGCGCCAGCTCGCATCCTTCGTCGAATGCGCCCGAACGGGCGGCGCTCCGAAAGTTTCGGGCTTTCAAGCAGCCGCCGCTCTGGAGTTAGCCGTGGAAATCACGAAGCGCATCAATTCCGCTCCGCGTGTCTAAGCGCATCTATCTGGTCGCGGGCGAAGCGAGCGGCGACGAACACGGAGCGGCTTTGATGCAAGCGCTCCGCGAGTTTGTTTTTGACCTGAGTTTCTCGGGACGCGGTGGACCAAAAATGGAGGCGCTCGCGGGAGACGAGATCATCAATTGGAGCGATGCCGCTGCTGTCGTCGGGCTTTGGGAAGTGGTGAAGCGGTATGGATATTTTCGGGAGCAATTTCAGATCGCGCTGAACGAGATCGCCGCGATCAAGCCGGACGCTGTCGTCCTGATCGATTACCCGGGATTCAATTTGCGCCTCGCTCGCGCCCTTCGGAAAAAATCGTCCCAGCTCAAAATAATTTATTACATCAGTCCTCAAGTGTGGGCCTGGAATCGCGGACGAATTCGCCAGATGGCGCGGTTGCTCGACTTGATGCTGTGCATCTTTCCGTTCGAGGCGGAGCTCTACAATAAATCGGGATTGCGCACCATCTTCGTCGGGCATCCGATGATTCAGAATCTCGCGGCGCTCCGAACGGGCGAAGAACGTCAGTCCGATTTGGTGGGGCTTTTCCCGGGCAGCCGGTTGCGGGAGGTGCGCAAGATTTTTCCGATCATGCTGGAAGCAGCGCGCGAAATGGTCGCGCAGCGCGCGGAGGTCTGTTTCGAAGTGGCTGCAGCGTCGGACGCGCTCGCCTTGGAAATTCAAAAAATGTTGGCGACCTCCTCACTCCGGGAACGTATGCGAATTACCACGGGAGATGCGGCCAGCGCGATGCAGCACACCTTCGCCGGCATGGTCGCCTCGGGCACGGCGACATTGGAGGCTGCCTATTTCAGGTTGCCTTTCGTCCTCGTCTATAAGGTGTCGTGGCCGACATATTTTGCGGCGCGTCTTGTCCTCAAGACCAAATATTTGGGCATGCCGAATGTCCTTGCCGGCCGTGAGATCATCCCCGAGTTCATCCAGCATGAAGCCCGCTCGGACCTGATTTCGAAAGCGCTTTTGAAATTAATGGATGATCAAGCGGCGCGTCACCAGATGACGTCAGAGTTCGATGCGATCATCGCGAAACTCGGTGAAAGCGGAGCGAGTGCGAAGGCAGCACGAGCTATCATGGACGAGCTGGCGGAGAATTGAGCCACGGATGAACACGGATTTTCACGGATGAACAGCCAGAGTTTGTTTTTATCCGTGTTTCATCCGTGTCTATCCGTGGCTCAAGAAAAGCACAGAACCGTGATCAAATGAAAATCTTCGATATCTCTCGCACGCTTGCCAATGAGATCGCGCCGTGGCCGGGTGACACGCAGTTTCATTTTGAATTGAAATGGAAGATGACGGAAGGCGCGACGGTGAATGTCGGAGCGATTAACATGGGCGTGCATAACGGAACGCACGCAGACGCTACCTTCCACTTTGAGCCGAGCGGCGAGACAATTGAGACCATGCCGCTCGCTACGTATATCGGTGATGCAGTTGTAATCGATTTGACGGAGCTGTTCCGCAAAAGGGGAGTCGCGTGCGAAGCAACGCGCGAGATTGATGTGGCCGATTTGGCCGCGTCTTCGGTTCTGCTCGGGCGGGCACCACGGTTGCTGCTCAAGACCGGTGTTTGGAAGGATTCGAATGTGTTTCCGGATTGGATTCCGGTGATCGCGCATGATGTGCCCGAATGGTTGGCGCAGCGAAAAGTGAAATTGCTCGGGCTGGATCTGCCGTCCGTGGATGCGATCGACGCGAAGAAATTGATCAACCATCACGCGCTCGCCGCGGCTGGCGTCGCCATGGTCGAGTCGCTCGACTTGAGTGAAGTCGAAGCAGGAGTTTACCATTTCTCGGCGTTGCCGCTGAAGATTGCCGGCGGCGATGCCGCGCCGGTTCGCGCCATTCTCTGGCGGGATTGATCCGCGGGATTTGAGGTCCGCGTTTCGCGCCAAAACCCTGCTCGACTTTATGCTCGCGATTTGTAGGCTCGCGTCCGATTGAAAGACCTGATGGAGTTTCCGAAAGCAGAAATTGAAACGCTTTGGTGTCCCTGGCGGGTCGAATATTTTGAACAGGAAAAGCCGAATCCAGATTTTCTCGCGGACGCGGCGCGGACGAGCAACGATGCCGCGCATCTCGTGCTCGCGCGCCGGAAGACCGCGTTCCTGATGATGAATCGCTATCCCTACAGCGTGGGCCATTTGATGGTCGTGCCGTATCGAAAAACCGCGGACGCTTCTTCGTTAGGCGACAATGAGGTCCTCGAACTCTGGGCGCTCGCGACGCACGGACAGAATTTGCTGCGCGAAACGATGAAGGCGCAGGGTTTCAACATCGGCTTGAATCTCGGCCAATGCGCGGGCGCCGGTGTGCCCGATCATTTGCATCTCCATCTTGTGCCCCGATGGAACGGCGACACGAATTTCATGCCGGTGCTGGCCGGCACGAGATTGCTCTCGGAAGGCTTGCGCGGCCTTTACGATAAACTGATCGCGACGCAGGAGCGGCTCGCGGCGAATCGCACTTCTCAACCATGACGACCTGGATCGAACCGCCACCGAAGAAAAGAGGCTGTCTCGGCAAAGGCTGTTTGCTGATCGCCATTCTCCTGATCTTGCTTGTTGCCGCATTTTTCGTCGGCGGCTACGCGGGTCTCCGATATGTCGTCACTTCCCCGACGCCGAGAGAACTTCCACAGGTCCAGACCTCGGAGGTGGAGCAGAATGCCGTTCAAGCCCGATGGGATGACTTTGAAACGGCGAGCCGTAACCGGCAGGAGATCACTCCTCCGGTTCCCGCGCCCTCGTCGGCCCCCGACACGACTCCCGAGCCAACGCCGGTTTCAGCCAATCGGATCGAGCTTTCGGCCAACGACATCAACCAGCTCATCGCCGCCAGTCGCAGGACTCGCGGCAAGGCTTTCGTTTCCATTGACAATAATGTCGCTCGAATTCAGGTGAGCATTCCGCTGGAAAAACTTGGGTTCCGGGGGCGCTACCTGAATGGGGAATTCACCGTTCACGCCCCGGCCGATCGCAATCCACGGAACTTGCAAGTCACGCAGGTTTCTTTAAGCGGTGGCAGCGCTTCCGAAGCGGTCTTGAAAGCGCTCCTGGGCACTCATTCGGTCCACGATTATGTGGATGAATTTGCCACCAAATACGGCGTCTCGTCTCTCACGATCGAGGACAACAAAGCGATCATCGAAGCGACTAGTCGCCCTTGAGTCGCGCACGAACTTTCGGAGGGACGTGGAGAAGCACGTCCTCCGAATCACTGCATGATCTCGCGCACGAACACGTTCAGCACTCCATCGCTCTTGCGCACTTCCGTGATCTCATAAGGACGCGCAGCATCGCGGTCGACCGTCGCGCCGCGCGCGGGTGGAGTGTAGCCCGCGGGGAATTCCACAATCACGCGCACGTTTTGGCCGCCCCCGGCCAATTGCATCACCGTGTCGGTTAACTTGTTTTTCGGTCTCAAGACGGCGCGGTTCGGTTCCGTAAAATTCACGACGAACTCGCCTCTGAGATAGACGCGTTCGCCCGCGAGCCCGCGGTCTGCGAGATCTTTAAGATCGGATGTCGTGATGAGCCGGCCCACGGGCATTTTTCCGGGCGGATATGTTTTCCAAATTCCACCGCCGGCAGTCGATGCGAGCGCATTATCTGGCGCCACGGTCTGAGCCGGTGAGATGGGAGCCGCGGAAATAACCGGAGAAGAGGCGGCGATGGCTGGCGTGGTCGCTACGGCGGGCGCCGGGGTGGAAGGTACGGGAGACTTCGCGGGCGGCGGTGGCGCAATTATTGGCGCCGGGGTTGGATTATTCTTCGCAATCACGGACGGCGGCGAAACGGCCGCTGACGGAGTCGGCGTAGCCTTCTTATTTCTCGCCAGCTTCCCGCCTTTCGGAGTTGGAGTGGCTTTCGCCGGTGGCGGCGCGGGCGTGGCGATGGCAACTTTCGGCGCATCGACGTGCTGAGCAGATTCCACTCGAATCAACGCATTCTCCGCCGGCGGCGGCGGAGTCGGAGCGAGTCCGGCGACGGCCGCGACCGGCTGACTCGGTGCAACGCGTTCGCGGTAGCGCGACTCCGCAGCGAGCCGGCTCGATTCCTTGAAGAGTGGCCAGCCCCCCGCCAGATTCAAATCGAGCGGCGGCTCAAGCGTAAAGGTACCGGTCCCGCGCGACACCGTGTAGCTGCCGTAGAGCAACGGCATCGCCGTGATAAGAATGCGGCCATCCGAGAGTCGTTCGGCATGAAGCACGACGGAGAGATCGTGCGTCCGCTCGAGCTTGATTTCCAAACCGGTCACGAGCGTTTTCTTCATCAACGGCAGCGCCTGTGGATCGGAAGGATAGACATGTTCCATCAGCAACTCGCCATGCTCGACGGCGTTCGTGAGCGCGACCATCCCGGACGTGAACACGTCGTCCGCGCCCAACTCTCGCGCTGCCATGATGTTGAAACGCCCGACGACATACGGAACGAGACCGCGCACACTTTGGAAATTGCGGATGTAATTCCGCGCCAGCTCTCCATTTATTTTTCCAAGCTCGGTCGGGCTCATCGCGATATAGCGATCGTAAACTTGCTTCGCAGTGAGGAATTCGCCCGCCGGGGCCGCGGTCAATTCGAACCGCTTGGTCGGGTCGATCTTGTGCAGCTTCTTGAGAATGCGATAGCTCTCGGGCCGCTCGGGTTGGCCGAAAACATAAAAGCTCCCCAGCCATGCGGCGAAGGCGAGACCGGTCAGGAGAATGATGGCGATCGACCAGCCGAAGAGACTGCTTTTTCGCCGCGGCCGCCCATAGGCGTCTTCGTAGCGATAGTAATCTCGATCCATCTACTCGCGCCCGCTTCGCGCACGATTCGTTTTCAAGCAGGGCGCGCTGCTTCGAAAGACGTGCCGCAGCCGCAAGTCCGGGCAGCATTCGGATTTTCGATATGAAAGCCGGTCCCGGTGAGACCGTCGCGATAATCGAGAGTCGCGCCGCGCAGGTAATCCGCGCTTTCGCTATCGACCAGAAATTCGACGCCTTCCTTTTCGACAATCGAATCGCCGGCCTTCTGGGCATCGAGCGACATCTCGTATTGGAGGCCGGAGCAACCGCCCTTGGCGATGCCCACGCGCAGCCCTTTACGTTCGTTCGCGGCCTGGCCCTCGAGCAAAACGCGAAGCTGACGCACGGCGTTATCGGTCACGTTGATCATCGGTCGTACGAAATTATCGCGTCGCTGGGTCAAGTCAAACCAGGCCCTGTAGCCGCCGCCCAGTGGGCAGCGCAGTTAGGCGCAATCGCGGCACTCGCGCTTCGCATAGCGAAGCGGCTACAGGTGCGCGAAACGCTCGCCGTGCTTTTCCTTCGCAATCGCAAATCCAAACTCTAAAATCTAAAATGAAATGAGTCGCATTCGCCTGTTGCCGGAAATTCTTGCGAGCCAGGTGGCGGCAGGCGAAGTGGTCGAGCGGCCGGCGTCGGTCGTGAAAGAACTGGTCGAGAACAGCATCGATGCCGGCGCGAGAAAGATCGAAGTCATCATCCGGCGCGGCGGAATTTCGCTGGTTCGCGTGGTCGATGACGGTTGTGGGATGGAACGCGACGACGCGTTGCTTTCGCTCGAGCGTCACGCCACCAGCAAAATCCGGACAGCCGCTGATCTGGCTGCGATCGCCACGCTCGGCTTCAGAGGCGAAGCGCTGCCGAGCATCGCCAGCGTCTCGCGGTTCCGGTTAACCACGCGAGAGCCAGACGCGATCGCCGGCACGGAGATCATTGTCGCGGGCGGCCGGATCGAAACGGTACGCGATGGCGGCGAAGCGCCGGGGACGCAGGTGGAAGTGCGCTCGCTCTTTTACAATTTGCCGGCACGCCGGAAATTTCTGCGCTCGGAAAACACCGAGAGCCGCAACATCGAGCATCAGCTCCATCTGCAAGCGACGGGCCATCCGGAAATCGCTTTTGCGTTTGTGCGCGATGATCGGATCGCGTTTCAGCTTCCCGCCGCGGCGAACCTGCTTGAGCGGATTCGCGATTTGCACGGAACCGAATTGGTCGAGCGTCTTCTGCCGGTGGAAGAACCTTCGGCTTCGGCCCGGATGCGAATCCGCGGATTGATTGGCCAAGCCGGAGTGAGCCGGCAAAGCCGCGCGCAGCAACTCGTGTTCGTGAACGGCCGCGCGATTGAAAGTCCCGTACTTACGGCCGCGCTTCGCGAGGGCTATCACACCGCGCTGATGAAAGGCCAATTCCCCGTCACTTTTCTTTTTCTCGATTTGGATCCCGCCGCGGTGGACGTGAATGTGCATCCCGCGAAACGTGAGGTGCGTTTCCGCGATCCCGGCGCCGTCCGGGAATCAGTGGTGGAATCGATTCGCAAAACACTCGAGAGCGGTCGGCGCGATTGGCAGCAGCAATTTCAAAGGCCGGTTATGACGCCGGCCGCGAGTCAGCCCGGAACTGAGAGCGTGATTCCTCCGGCGTTCGCGCCACAACCATCGGCGGTTCCGCAACTCGGCGAACCCGTTTTTAATTCTGTTCTTCCGCGCGAAGGCGAAAGTCTCCGCGATCTGCGAGATTCGTGGCCGTCGGGCGAGGCCATCAACGTCGCCGGCGCGTCCCATCAATTCCAAATCATCGGCGTTTTGAACAAGCTTTACGTCCTTATGGAAAACCAGGACGGGCTGGTCCTGGTAGATCAGCACGCGGCGCACGAAAGAATTTTGTTCGAAGAACTGCGCCGCCGCATGGAGGAACAGGGCGTGCCTTCGCAACGATTGCTCCTTGCGCAAACCTTCGAGCTCGCGCCGCGCGATGCGGAATGGGTCGAGCGCAACGTAGCGACGCTGCAAAAGATGGGAATCGGGATCGAGCCGTTCGGCCAGAACGCTTTCAAGATCGACAGCCTGCCCACGTTTCTCGATGTTTCCGACCCAGTCGGTTTCATGCGCAAGGTGATCGACGGTCTCAAGAGCGCGAGCAACGGAAGCTCACCGTTGCGGCTGGGTGAAGATATGATCGCGAAGACGGTTTGTCGGCACGCGGTTAAGGCGAACGATCCGTTGCGCTATCTGGAGGTCGAGAAGTTGATCGGCGATTTGCTCGAATGCGATTTGCCCTATTGCTGTCCGCATGGCCGGCCGACGATGATTCAGATTTCGCACACCGAGCTGGAGAAAAAGTTCGGACGCAAGGTGTAGCCAGACCTTGTTTTGCAGCGTGGCTCTCATTTTGGGGAGCGCAGGCTGCCAGCCTGCAGTAGCCCGGCAGCTTGCCGGCTACACTCAAGAGCGTTCACTAAGCTTGAGAATGGAAACGGCGAACAGCGTCTCGGCAAGCTGGCGAGACGGGCAGGCTGGCAGCCTGCGCTCCCCGGAAGAAGAGATCGTCCCATTACGAAACGTTTAACGCTCGTCTTTCCAGTGTTTCGTGATCAGGGCTTTGATCGTGGAAGTCTGCAGGGTGTAGTTCTGCTTTTCGTGTTGCGGTATATCTGGGAACCATTTCCACCAATACATTCCGGCGATAAATGGATGCTTTGCCGGAAGGTCGAGCGCTACGTCGATGCAACGGGCCTGGATTTCCTCCGCGTGCTCGCCGCCGGTCTTGAATCCCCACGGTTCGGCTGCAGTGCGCGAGCTCTCGTTGTAGCCGATCTCGACGAAGAGAAATTGTTTTCCGTTTCGCTTGGAGAACTTCTCCAGTTCCCGGCAGCACTTCTCCCACGACGCCGCGATCTCAGATGTGCCCGGGTCGGTGGTTTTCGTCAGCGGGAAGTAAGCGAGCACGCCGAGGTAATCGAGCGCATCCCAGAATTTCACTTCCCAATATTCATTCCAATTTGCGCCGTAGGTGACCTTGCCGTGATATACACCGCGCACGGCCGCGATGATTTTCCGCCAGCGCTCCTCATACTTCTGCGCGTAGGAGAATTCGAGTCCCACGCAAAAGACTTCGGCTTGCTCGGATTCGGCGAGCGTGGCCATCTGGACGATCCACGTTTCGTAATCCGCGAAGAAAATATTCCACTCTTCGGGCGTGGCAAAATTGATCTCGCCCCGCCAGGAAAACTTCGTCCCCCAGTAGGCGATGTGCGGAATGAGCATGGCCGACATTCCGCGTTCGTGGGCCCAGCGCAGCGGCGTTGTGATGTGGGTGGTGCTGACGCCGGAACGCCGGCCGCCGGCCACATGTCCGTCTTCGCGGATCTGCGCGTAAGGATGGATCGCGATGCTGTTCACGCCTAACGACTTCAATTCATCAAGCGTTTTCTCCATCTCCGGCGTCTGCCACTCGATGCCCCAGGTCTGACAGGAGACGGTGACGCCTTTGAAGAATGGCAGCGGCGCAGATTGCTCGGCAGGCGCTCTGTCAGCTGCGCTTATGGTCAGCAGCCCGCACAGCGCAGAGATTAAGGAAAACGATGGTTTCACGAAAGCGATCCGCGCAGTGTAACTATGAAATTGTCGCGGACAAAGGCGGGCTGTCAGCCAGGCGTTGCTGCGCCGAGAATCTGCGCAACACGCCGCGCACTTCAATAAAGGTCGGAATGTAGTTCGCGATAGCAAAGGCGATCACGGTGCCGGCGATCACGCCGGCGATGCCGTAGGTTTTCACGAGCGCGATGGAGAGGGCAAGGTTCAGCACGGCGGTAATGGTGCCGTAGATCGTCATCCCTTTCAGGTGGCCCGTGGCGTTGAGCAGACAACTCGCGACGTAAAGATGTGAAAGCATCAAATTCCAAACGCCCATCCAGACCAAAACGGAAAACGACGGCACTGCGGCCTCGCCCGCCCAGAAACGGATAATCGCTCGTCCAAAGACGATCAGGAACGCCACGACGGTGATCGTAAGGACGAAACTGATTTTGAAATTCGAACGGAAGGTGCGCAGGATCCACGCGAAATCTTTTCTCGCATACGCTTCCGAATACGCGGGCCAGAGCGAGGGATAAGCCAGCGTTTGCAAAAGAGTGGCCGTGGCGAAGAGGCCGAAGGTAATGCTGTATGGCGTCACCTGCGCGGGGCCGAGATAATGCGCGATTACGAGATTGTCCGTCTCCGAATTCACCATCCAGGCGGCGCCGATGACGAGGAACTTCCAGCCGGACGAGAAAAGATCTTTTACGACGGCGGAATCGATGGCCGCTCGTGTAGGTCGCAACCACGGGCGACGAAAGCCGAAAACCCAAACGGCGCATGCCACATTCGTCAGCAGACCCAGCCCCGAACTGCCGAGCACGAGCCAAGGCAAACCGCCGTGGCACCAGATGACAATCAGGATCGCGCCGAGGTTGGCGACGTTTGCGGCCGTGGCCCAGATGTTGGCTAGCGCACTTTCCTGATGCGCGCCGAGGACCTTGTTTGTGATGAGGAGCGGGAAATTTAAGACGAAAATTATTACTGCGATCATCAACGCTGGACCCAACTCCGAGCGGGTCACAGCTTGAGTGACCTTTGGGAAAAACAACGCGGGCAGGTGCGGCACGATGACAAGACCGGCAGCCAGCAGCGCCAGGCTGATCAGCCATAGGACGCAAAACGCCGACGAGACATATCGTGCGGCGATATCGCGCCGCTCTTCTCCATACGCTTTGCCGAGCGCGTTGGTCAGGCTGTTGGCCAAACCGAAATCCGTAAAACTGAGGAAGGCGAGGAAAGTGCCGATCGTGACCCAAACGCCGTAACGTTCGCTCCCAAGATAGCCAATTGTTAGCGGCACTGAGACAACGCCGACCAGGACCATGATCACCCGACTGGCCACCGCCGAGAGCGTTCCCTGGATCACACTTTGGGAGCGGCGGTCAGCTTGCGTTTGCGCGTCCGTTCGGCCGAGCGCCAATTTTGTCCAGCGTTGGATACGGCGAAACACGCGCGCAGTATACGGGCCGAAACGCAAACTTCTATCGAGACCGCGGCTCGCGCTGCAATGTTCGCGTTCGTCCTTGTGCGAGAGGAAACCTTCGTGTGGATTGGTGCGTAGGCGAAAAAGCGGATGACCCCAAACTCAAAGACGGCGCTAGTTACTGGAATCACGGGCCAGGATGGTTCGTACCTGGCGGAGCTGCTCCTGGAAAAAGGCTATGCCGTTCATGGAGTCGTTAGGCGAACAAGCAATTTGGTCCGCTCCCGGATCGAACATTTGCGACGAGATGAGACCCTGGAGGGCAAACGCTTCTTCCTGCATTACGGAGATCTCTCCGATGGCACGACCTTGCGACGCATTTTTGCGGACGTGCAGCCTGCGGAAATTTATCATCTCGCCGGCCAAAGCCACGTAGGTTTGAGCTTCGAAATCCCGGAATCGACCTGCGAAGAGATCGGCATGGCCACGCTTCGGCTGCTCGAAATCGCGCGGGACCAGAAGCAGCCGGTTAAATTTTACCATGCTTCCAGCTCGGAAATTTTCGGGAACGCGAAGGAATCGCCGCAGACCGAAGCAACTCCGTTCCGGCCGGCGAGTCCGTACGGTTGCGCCAAAGCTTTCGCCACTCAGCTGGCGCGGGTCTATCGCGAATCGTACGGCCTCTTCGTTTGCAATGGGATCCTTTACAACCACGAATCGCCCCGGCGCGGCGAGAATTTCGTCACCCGCAAGATCGCCCGCGCCGTGGCGCGGATCGCGCGCGGCCTCGAGCACGAACTCATTCTCGGCAGCCTCGAGAGCCAGCGTGATTGGGGGCGCGCGCAGGATTACGTCGTCGCGATGTGGCTGATGTTGCAACACGAAAAACCGGACGATTATGTCGTCGCGTCCGGCGAAGCGCATTCTGTGCGCGATTTTGTCGAAGCTGCCTTCGAGGTGGTGAAATTGCCGTGGGAAAAATACGTGAAGCACAACCGCGCCTTCGATCGGCTGAACGACCCGCGGAATCTGGTAGGTTCACCGGCCAGGATCAAAGCCGCCCTGGACTGGGCTCCGAAGGGCTCCTTCTCTGAACTGGTGCGCGAGATGGTCGAGGCGGAATTGACGGCGATTGATAGCAAGGAAAATAGTGGGGCAGCGATTCGTAAATCATGAATGATTTTTTTCTCTCGTTTATTCTCGGCATCGTTGAGGGGTTGACGGAATTTCTGCCCGTCAGCTCAACCGCGCACCTCCGCATCGTCGAGATAGCGCTTACCAAGCTCGGTCTTGCACACATCAGTCTCGATAATAGCTACTGGAAAATGTATACGATCGTGATTCAGCTGGGAGCGATCCTGGCGCTGCCGGTTTATTTCCGTAGCCGGATCGCGAAGTTTCTGCGTTCTTTTCCAAAGGGGGAACGCGGCGATCGCACTGTGTTCACTCATCCCTTGAGCCTGACGCTGATCGCGTTTGTCATCACCGCGGGCCCAGCGTGGCTCCTGAAAAAGCAAATCGGTCAGAACTTGGAGAATCTCAGTGTGATGGCTTGGGCGATTCTCATCGGGGGCGTGATCATGTGGATCGTGGACGCGATGTTCACCAAACCGCGCACTGAGCATATGGAAGAAATGAGTTTGCCGCAGGCGGCTTGGATCGGCGCGGCGCAAATCCTCTCTGCGGTCTTTCCGGGCACTTCGCGTTCGATGTGCACCATCGCGGCGGGACAAACCGCGGGATTGTCGCGCGCCGCCGCGCTGGAATTTTCGTTTTTTCTCTCGATGCCGACGATGGTAGTCGCGACCGGCTACGATTTGTTGAAGACAATCGTGCCGCATCATCAAGATGCAGCTGATGGTGCTATCGCTCCGCTCGCAATGAATGCGGACGGATGGATCGTGCTCGGAATCGGATTCGTCGTTTCTTTCGTGGTCGGCTTGGGGGTCGTCGCGTGGTTCATGCGGTGGGTGCGCGATCGTGGTTTCGCACCCTTTGCCATTTACCGAATCGCCTTGGGGATCGCCATGCTCGTGCTCATCGCTCGCGGTTTGATTTAACGCCGGTCCATTATTTCGGCGGCGTCCAATCCCGCAGTTTGGGTTGCACGCCGTGGAAATTTTCCTGAAGGACGAATTTCGATTGCGGTTGCTTTGCCGGCGGTGTGGAGCGGCCGGCCGCAGGCTCAATAAATTCCCGTAAATTTCAGAACAGAGCGCTTGCCACGGACGCCGCGGAAGTATAAAACGGGCGCTCCGATGTGGCGAACGTCCCTAACCGCGCTTTTTTGCTGGCTTTCATTTCTCGCGCCATCGCGCGGCCAGGACGTGTTTGTGCCACGGGAGTTGAAGGCGGTGGCGGTGAAACCTGTCGTTAAGGAACAATCAACGGAGGTCAAGGTGAGGAAGGCGTTGCCAGCCGAACCCGAGAAGGGGGCTGGATCGGCGAGCGCATTCGCAGTGAAGACCGCTGCGGTGAAGGAACCGACGCGAACCACGTCGGGGCAGACCCGAGTGTTGAAAGCCGAGCCGGTAACGGAACCCGAAGCGAAAGCGCCTTCGGTGAAAGAGCAGCCAGCGAGCGCGCCGAAGGTGAAAACTCCTACTGCGAAAACGTCGCCGGCGACCTCGATCGCGGTGAAGACCCCTCCGGTGAAAGAACAATCGACCAGCGCGGCAACAGCGAAAAATCAGCTGGCGAAGACCGAAACGCCAGCGCCCCCTGCGGTGAAAACAGCTCCAGCGAAAGAGCCACCGGCAAACGCTTCGAAAGCTAAGACTCAGGTAGCGAAAACCGAAACGGAAACGCCACCTGCGGTGAAGACAGCTCCAGTGAAAGAGCCATCGGCAAGCGCTTCGAAGGCTAAGACTCAGGTAGCGAAAACCGAAACCGAAACGCCGCCCGTGCTGAAAACAGCTCCGGTAAAAGAACAATCGACAAGCGCGTCGACCACGAAAACTCAAGCGACGAAAGTCGAAATGGTCTCGGCGCCAACCACGAAGTCCTCTGCTCCGGTGAAGGAACATCCAGCTAACGCGGCGGCGGCGAAAGACCGCACGGTGAAGGCCGAACCGGTCTCAGCTCCGGCGCAGAAGTCCGCTCCGGTTAAAGAACAGCTAGCCGCCGCGCCGCCGGCGAAAAATCAAGTAGCGAAAAACGAAACGGCGACGCCACCAGCGGTGAAGACCGCGCCGACGAAGGAGCCTTCGAAAAACCAAGTAGCGAAAACCGAGTCCGTAACAACGGCGACGACGAAGTCCGCGCCGGTGAAGGACCAACCAGCGACCTCGAAGAGCCGGGTGGTGAAAACCGACTCCGCGGCAAAAACCCCTCCGTCAAAAGATCAATCAACAATCGCCGCCACCCCGAAGAGCCAGGTCGCGAAGGCCGAACCTGTGAAGGCATCGACCGAGAAAACAGTTCCTGCCAAGGAAACAACGGTCGCGACAACGGCAAAAACCCGCGCGGCCAAATCTGAAATGGTGAAGGTATCAGTGGTCAGGGAGACACCGGCAAGCACGATGCCGGCCCGCGTTCAAGCGGTGAAGGCCGACCCACCGAAGGTGGAATCGCCGCAGGAGCCAACCGTTAACGTCCAATTGACCAACGGCCCGATGGAAACCGCGTTTACCAGGCTCGCGGATGGTTTTGATTTCCCCGTGGGAAAACCCGAGGCCGAGGGTTACTACAAGGCGCGCGGTTTTCGTTCGGGTGGACATATGGGCGAAGACTGGGATGGAATCCGCGGCGGCGACACCGACCTCAACGATCCGATTTATTGCATCGGCGATGGGATCGTGGTCTTCGCGCGCGACGTGCACCTGGGCTGGGGAAATGTAGTGATCGTGCGGCACGCCTATCGAGAGAACGGCGGCGTGAAGCATATCGATTCGCTCTACGGGCACTTGAATTCAATTCTGGTCAGCCGCGGCCAACGCGTCGTGCGCGGACAGCAGATCGGCAAAATGGGTACCGCGCATGGCCAATACGACGCGCACCTGCACTTGGAGATTCGCAAGAACCTCGAAATCGGAATGAGCCGGTCGAAGTTCCAGAAAAATTTCAGCAACTACTACGATCCCAGCCAATTTATCGCCTCACATCGGCATCTCTCTGGCGGTGGCGCGAATTTCCGGGTGGCGATGAATACTTTTACGCACGACTCCGCCTATCACTTCGATACGGCGCCGAATTTTTCCGCGCGGAAACGCAGCACCAGCGAATCCTCCGCCGCGCTAAAGCGCGCGGTCTCGAGCACAACTCCTTAGGCAGGTTGCGGGAAAGCGCCCACCTTCGCTTCGCATAGCGAAGCGGCTACAGGCGCTGATAAAGACGCCCTTCTGTAGCCGCCGCTCTGTGAGCGGCGATGACGCTTGATCGAACGGTGTCGGTGTCGTTACAGTTTTCCCGAGACCGCGAGAATCAGGACAATGAGCAGCACCAATCCGATTCCGCCGAAGGGATAGTAGCCCCATCCGGAACTGTAACCCCAACCTGGAAAAGCTCCGACGAGGAGAAGGATAAGGATGATAAGAAGGATATTGCGCATGAGCGAAGAGTAGGACGGCCGCACGATGCCCGACAATGTTTTTTGATTCACAATAGAAAAAACTTCGTCCGCGCGTTTCGGGACGGCCCCATATCACGGGCGGCGATCGTCAGGCCATCGGGAAACTGCTTGCAGCCGCATCGGCGCATCCTATCATTTTGCGCAGTCCCGAATGTGTCCGGCTGGATGCGTCGGGACAATTTGTTGTCCTTGTTTATTTCATGGCGAACACAATTTTGATCGGCGCGCAGTGGGGTGACGAAGGGAAGGGGAAAATCATCGATGTCCTCACGGCCAAGGCGGACATCGTGGTGCGCAGCCAGGGCGGCAACAACGCCGGCCACACCGTGATCCATCGCGGAACGAAATATATTCTGCATCTGATCCCCTCTGGAATTTTGCGGCGCGGAAAAGTTTGCGTGATCGGCAACGGCGTGGTGATCGACCCGGTCGCGCTGGTGGAGGAAATCGAAGGCCTGCGCAAACTGGGCGTGCCAATCGGCAAGAATTTGCTGATCAGCAATTGCGCCCATCTGGTTTTGCCCTACCACCGTGCTCTCGATGAACAGCGCGAGCTGCGAAAGGGCCGGGCGAAAATCGGCACGACCAAGCGCGGTATTGGTCCGGCTTATGGCGACAAGGCCGCTCGCACGGGTCTTCGAATGTCGGATCTGATGCAGCCGGTTTTGTTTTCGAAGAAATTGCAGGCGAAGGTGCGCGAAAATAACAGCATTCTTCACGCGGTCGGCGCGAAGACGATCAACTATCGCGAAGTCAACGAACGGTATCTTCAGGCCGGACAGAAGCTGCGGCCGTTCGTTTCCAACACGGTTGTGTATCTCCATCGCGCGTTGCAGCACGGGAAGGAAATTTTGTTCGAAGGGGCGCAGGGAACCTTTCTCGATATCGATCACGGGACCTATCCCTATGTGACTTCGTCGAGTACGACGGCGGGCGGCGCCTGCACCGGCTCGGGAGTGCCGCCGCACCGGATGGACTTGGTGCTCGGCGTGATGAAGGCTTACACGACCAGAGTGGGCGAGGGGGCGTTGCCGACGGAAGATTCCACTTTGGCGAAAGTTCTGCACGAGATGGGCCGTGAGTTTGGCGCCACGACTGGCCGGGCCCGTCGCTGCGGCTGGTTTGACGCAGTGGCATCTCACTATGCGACGATGCTCAACGGCATCGACGAACTCGCGGTCACAAATCTTGATGGACTCGACGATGTCGATCCGATCCGCGTTTGTGTCGCCTATCGCTTGAATGGAAAGCGTCTCGCCGTTCCGCCCTGTGACGCCGCGCAATTGGAAAATTGCGAGCCGATCTACCAGGATTTTCCCGGATGGAAACAGCCTACGACATCAGCAAAAAAACTATCGGAATTACCTTCCGCCGCAAGAAGTTACGTAAAGGCAATCGCAGAGTTAACCGGGGCACCGTTGCGGATCGTAAGCGTTGGCCCCACGCGAAACGAGACGATCATTCTCTAACTCCGTCTTATGGCCGCGACCATCAAATTAGTCCCCCGGCATATCGCGATCATCATGGACGGCAACGGACGGTGGGCGCGAAACCGGGGACTTCCTCGAATCAAAGGCCACGAAAAAGGCGCTGATGCGGTGCGTGCGTGTGTGGAGGCTTGCGGAGAGCTGAAAGTCGAGTTCCTGACGCTCTATGCATTTTCGGCGGAGAACTGGCAACGGCCCAAAACGGAAGTCTTCGCCCTGATGCGGCTCCTTGAGCGTTTCCTGAAAGAAAAGACTCCGGAATTACTGGAAAAAAATGTTCGGCTTCAGGCCATCGGCCGTCTCACCGATTTGCCGGCTGGCTGCCAGAAGCAATTGCACGACTCGATCGAACGCACTGCCGAAAACACCGGCCTCACATTGATCCTGGCGCTCAGTTATGGAGGCCGCCTCGAGATCATCGATGGGATCAAAAGCCTGTTGCGTCAGATCGATTCGGGCCACATCGATCGGGCGATGATCGATGTGGACATGTTTAGCAAACATCTTTACACGCGCTATTATCCCGATCCGGATTTGCTCGTGCGCACTTCGGGTGAGATGCGCCTTTCGAATTTTCTACTCTGGCAGCTTTCCTACACGGAGATGTACGTGACGCCGAAGCTCTGGCCCGATTTCACCAAAAAGGATCTCTTCGATGCCGTGGAAGATTTCAGCCGCCGGAACCGCAGATACGGCGCGGTTTAACTGTAGCCGCCGCCCTGTGGGCGACGCGAGAGTTGGTTCGCTGTTCTTGCGCTTCGCACAGCGAAGCGGCTACAGGAAGGCTTGCGACACCGAATCAGCGAGAAGCTTTCCTCGGGGCGTGAGAACAAAATTTCCTTCCAATTCACGAAGCAAACCCAGCTCCGCGAATTCGCGGCATTCGTTAGGCCATCCCTTCAGCTCAACTGATGGAATTCCGCGCCCCGTTCGCAACGAAAGCGCGATTTTTTCTCCGTGCTTCATTTGAGGTGTCAGGATTTCAGTTGAGCTGACCGCTGACTCGCCAGCCAGAATCCGGTCCGAGTAAATGCGATAATCGGAAACGTTTTGAGACCGTTCGAAACCAATCGTGGAGAACGCGCTCGGCCCGATCCCCAGATAATCCTCGCCGGCCCAGTATCCGCGATTGTGCGATGACGCGTATCCGGCGCGTGCGTAGTTGGAGATCTCGTAGTGTTCGAACCCGGCGTTTTCGAGCATCCGCATCGCGCTCTCCAGAAAGCGCGCATCCGAATCGGGGTCCTCGCGAAATTCGCCGCGCGTCTGGCGCGCGAAGAATTCCGTGTCCTCCTCATAGGTCAAGCAATAGGTAGAAATGTGTTCGGGCCCGAGCGCGATGGTTTTCTGCAACGTCGTTTCCCACTGCGCCAACGTCTGCCCGGGAAGACCGAACATCAGGTCAATATTCAAGTTCGCGAAGCCCGCGCCGCGTAAGAGGTGAAACGAAGCTTCGGCTTGAGCGGCGTTGTGCTCCCGGCCCAGGAGCTGGAGTAATCCGTCATCCCAGGATTGTACGCCAAGGCTGATTCGATTGACTCCAAGGCTTCTGAGCAAAGTAGCTTTGCGCGCCGACACGCTTCCCGGGTTAGCTTCCACCGTCCACTCGCGCAGCGCAGAAAGATCGAGACGATCCCGAAAGCCGCCGAGAAGAAACTCGAGCTGCGTCGTGGTGAGCGTGGTGGGTGTGCCGCCTCCGACGAAAATGGTTTCTGCCGCAATCGCCAGGCGGTCGCGCCATTGATCCAACTCGCTCAGAAGCGCCTCGCAAAATCGTTGCGTTTGCGAGTTGTCGCCTCGCTCCTTGTAGAAGGCGCAATAGGGACAGATGCGGGCGCAAAAAGGAATGTGAACGTAAAGGTGGGCCACGGCCGCGCCGCTGCGCGGGGCGGGAGCGCACTTGTGAATTGCGTCGCTGCTCTTAAAGTCCGTCTGCACTAAATCAATATCTTGCCGATTCGAATTTTAGCTTTCGTTTTTTTCTGCGCCGCTTCGCCGATCTTTGCTCAGAGTGCGCCCACGCCCGGCCGGTCGATCGTTTACTCCGCGCACGATCCCGCCGCGATCAAGGATTACAGGGCCGACCCGGCCATCGTGCGTGCGATGGTGAACCGACTCGTGCTCGCGGTAACCGGCCAGCCGGATTTGGCGCGCGCCTGGGGCTCGCTGGTTTCGCCTAACGACAAGATCGGCATCAAGATTTCCGCGGCGGGCGGCGAAATCTTCACCACGCATTGCGAGGTTGTGAACGCGATCGTCGATGGCTTGGTGGCTGCCGGTCATTCACGCAACAGCATTGTGGTTTGGGACCGCTCGTTAGGCGGAATCAAGGAGGCCGGCTACCGCCCTGGCGCGGAGGGCTATCAGCTCAAGTCCATCGCGCCTCACGATGGCTACGACGCGAAGGCGATTTTCACCGCGCCGGTCCTGGGGACGTTGATCTGGGGCGATTTCGATTTCCGAGGTGACCGGGGCAGGATCCCGCTTTTGTCGGACAAGGAGGAGACCAGTGACGAAAGCCATTTCGCGCGGATCGTTTCGAGTGAGGTCACGAGAATTATCAACGTTCCGGTGATGAGCGACAGCGCCACGAACGGAGTGGTTGGCTGTTTGTTTAACGTCACCATCCCGAACATCGATAACTGGCGGCGTTTCACGCAAGGTTCCGGCTACGGCCGGGCGGTCATTGCCGAGCTTTACAACCATCCGTTGATCGGCAAAAAAGTTGTTCTCAACATCATGGATGGGCTGATCGCGGAGTACGCGGGCGGTCCGCAGTCGCAACCCAATTATGCGGTGCATCACGCGACTCTTCTCGCGAGCAAGGATCCGGTCGCCATCGACGCGATCGCGCTGAAGCAGATCGAGGATTGGCGCGAAAAGATGAGACTTCCGCCGATCGCTCCATACGCCACTCACGTGCTGTTCGCCGGCCAACTTGGGATCGGTCACGCGGACCTTGATCGGGTCGAAATCAGGAATGTGGACCGGTGACAGCTCGCGAAGTTGATCGCTTGCGCGGACCGATCCTTCGATCGGTTTCGCGTTCGTTTTATCTTTCGCTCCGTATTCTGCCGCGAGCATTGCGGGATCCGCTTTCGCTCGCCTACCTCCTGGCGCGCGCGACCGATACGATCGCGGATACCGCCGAACCGCCGGTGAAGTTGCGCGCCGAGGCGCTTCGGGATTTGGCAGGTGTGATTCAAGGGACGGCGTCGCACGACACCGCAGCCGGCGTGCGGGACTCGTTCTCTCCGCGGCAAAATGACGAGGCGGAACGCGCGCTGATCGAGGCGCTCCCAGACGCGATTGCGTGGCTCGATTCGCTCGATGAGTCGGATCGCCGTGAGGTGCGGGATGTTCTGAAGAAAATCAATAAGGGACAGACGCTCGACCTCGAGCGCTTCGGCGCGAGCGCGAGCACGAGCACGAGCACGAGCACGAGCACGAGCACGAGCACGAGCATTGGGGCGCTCCCGACATCCGCTGATCTGGACGAATACACTTATCTCGTGGCCGGATGTGTGGGGGAATTTTGGACACGCATTTGTTTCACGCATGTCCGGAACTTTAGCGATCGGCCGGAATCCGAGATGCTGACGCTGGGCGTGCAATACGGGAAAGGGTTGCAACTGATCAACATCCTGCGCGACATCGGTTCGGATTTGCGGCAAGGCCGCGGTTATCTTCCTGCCGAAGAATTGCACTCGTTAGGCCTGAGGCCGGAAGGAATTCTGGAAAATCCGGCGCGCGTTGAGCCAATAATTCGGCGGTGGCGCGAAAAGGCGGAAGATGGAATGAAGGCGGGAATGGATTACGCGTGCGCGATTCAATCTCGTCGCATTCGCTTTGCGACAGCGCTGCCAGCGCTGATCGGCGCACGCACGCTGGCGCTCTTGCGGGAATCGGGCGCGGCCATTTTCGAGCGCAAAGTCAAAATGCCGCGCGCGGAGGTGAAGAAAATCATGTCGTCCAGCGCGGTCAAGCTGGCTTCGATCAAATCGCTGCGTGAAACATTCCAGCGTCTTTCACGATAAGAAATATTTGGGACGCCACGGAGGGCTCCCTCTAATCACAGAAAATAATTGCGCTGCTTTTCCGTGATTGGGCGCTCGATTCGCGCGAGAACTTGCAACATGTCTTCCCAGACTTTTCGTTTTTCGGACGGCGCTTGAGTCCGGAGCAGATAAGAAGGGTGATACGTGATCATGAGCGGCGTGTCGTGATGGGAATGCCATTTGCCGCGCATCTCCCGCATCACGCCGCGAGTTCCGAGCAATCCTTCGACCGCCGTCGCGCCGAGCGCGATCAAGACTTTCGGCTGAATGATGTCGATCTGTTCGGCGAGATAGGGCAGGCAGGTTTGCATTTCTTCCGGCGTGGGAGGGCGATTGCCTGAGCTGCCGGGCGGCATGTCCGGCCGGCACTTCAGAACGTTCGCGATGTAAACGTCGCCGCGCTGGAAACCCATCGTCTCGATGATTTTGGTCAGAAGTTGTCCCGCTCGCCCGACGAAAGGTTCGCCGCGCCGGTCCTCATCAGCTCCCGGCGCCTCGCCGATGAACATCAGCTCTGCGTCCGGATTGCCGACCCCGAAAACAGTCTGCGTTCGTGTGCGCGCCAGGTGCGGACACTTGATGCAAACCGCCACCCGCGTCTGAATCGCTGCGAGCAGGGCCGGTTTATCCGATTTCACTTGGAGGGACGGGCTCCGCCCCGTCCCCGACCGCGTGGGACGAACGCTTCTGAGTTCAACGAGTGACGATCGCGAAGCCCGTGGACGTTTTTCACCGCGCTCCCGCATTTGTTCGAGTGCGGCGAGGACGAGATCGAGCGCGGGCGGAAAATCGTTCACCGATCGACCTTCTGAAGTTTTGCGCAAAAGGGCAATTCCTTTGATGCTGCAGAATTAACCGCGGAGCACGCAGAGAGCGCGGAGGTCGAAAGAAATGGATTCTTAATCTCGGCGGCCTCTGCGATCTCTGCGGTGGGATATGAGCCTCGCGCTGAAAGATTACGATTACGTTTTGCCGGAGGAGCTGATCGCGCAGCGACCGCTCGAGCGCCGGGATGAATCGCGCATGATGGTGCTGCACCGGCGCGAGGAACGAATCGAGCACCGGCGGTTCGCCGAGTTCGGCGAATTTTTAGGTCCGGGCGATTTGCTCGCCCTGAACAACACTCGCGTCATGAGCGCGCGGAGATTTTCCGATGACGGCAAGATCGAATTTCTTTTCTTGGAGCGGCTCGGCCCCGCGCGCTGGAAGTGTCTGGTCAGGCCCGGGAAAAAGATGCGGGTCGGCGCGATGACGAAAATTATCGGCGCGACGGTGCGCGTGGAAGAGATCTGCGCCGGCGGCGAACGGGTGATCTCACTCGATCGCGAGGAGAATTTTTTCGAAGGTGGAGCCATTCCGTTGCCGCCGTACTTGCGGAGACCGAGCGACTCGAGTGATGCCGAGCGGTATCAAACGGTTTTCGCCGAAGTGCCCGGTGCGGTGGCGGCGCCGACGGCTGGATTGCATTTCACGCCGGAGGTTTTGTCGGGATTGCCGCACACCTTTATCACACTGCATGTCGGCCCTGGAACATTCCAACCGGTCAAGGCCGAGAAGATTTCCGATCACCGCATGCATAAGGAGGAATTCTCGATCTCCGGTCCCGCCGCGGTCGCGATCAATGCCGCCACGCGGATCGCAGCTGTGGGGACAACGACCGTTCGAGTTTTGGCATCCGCCGCGCGTCGTGACGGCAAGCTGTTCGAACAGAACGGCGCGACGGAAATATTCATCCATCCGCCGAACGAAATCCGGCATATCGATCTGCTGCTGACGAATTTTCATCTGCCGCGCTCCACTCTGCTCATGCTCGTGAGTGCATTTGCTGGGAGGGAATTCCTGCTCGCAGCCTACGCCGAGGCAATTCGCGAACGCTACCGCTTTTACAGTTACGGCGATTGCATGTTGATCTTGTGATCCGCTGTAGCCGAATCGGTCTGCGCTTTGTGCTATCGTTCGCCCATGGATCCCGTGGAAAAACCGAAGGGCGAACTGGTCATTCGCACCATTGCGATGCCAGCGGACACGAATCCGAACGGCGATATATTCGGCGGCTGGATCATGTCGCAAATGGATTTGGGCAGCGGCATTCTCGCCGCGAAAACAGCGCAAACGCGCGTGGTGACGGTGGCGATGGAAGGGATGTCGTTCCTCGAGCCCGTGCACGTGGGCGATACGGTAGCGTGTTATGCGTGGGTCGAAAAAATCGGCCGCACTTCGATGACGATCCCGGTGGAAGTTTGGGTCGAACGTTACATGAGCGGCGAACGGGTCCGCGTCACGCACGGAGTCTTCACTTATGTCGCAGTCGATCGTGAAGGAAATCCGATTCCTGTTCGGCGCAGCGTTTGACTCCCCGGCGGAATCAATTGCGGATTTCGGCCCGGCTCGTGGTGCAGTTACTGATTTTCCGAATCGCGCGGAGCGGCCTGCGGACCTTCCGAGATCATCTCTCGCGGCTCTGAGGGAACTAGCGCTTGCGGCGCTGGCATCTTGGCAACATCCTGGCGTAACCGGACCAGCCGCCGCTCGCGATCCACGCGGATTTTTTTGAAATGCGCCGCGTAGGCGCGGTCCTGTCGCCCGCTGGCGGTGAAGCGCGAACAGGCCGGGGTGGCGCTGACCGCCAGGAGAAGGATGAAGCAAAGTGGTTTCATGATGTTCGTTTCTCGTTAGGCGACTTTGGGGACCGAGCCGCCGTCCTCCCATTCAAAATGTTTCGATTGCACCAGTTCGTCGACGACCTGGTAAATCTTGAGCTGACAAACCGTGCAACTGCGAAAAAGGCTGGCCAGAGTAACGGGGCCTTTGTAAGCGAGCGGCCAAATCTGCTCGGCGATCGGTTGCAAGTTCGAGGAAGCGATGGTCGACCAGGAAAGATTCGGTTTCCGCCGATGCAATTTTTCCTCGGGGTGGGGCATGCGCTCCTTCAGGTCGTGGAATTCGTCGCGGCCCTGCAACGCATTGATCAACATATCGTCCGCATTTCTTGTGATCGGTTCGGATTTGATCCAACCGCTCACGGGCCCGTCGCCGGATGAAAACGAAAATGTGCCTGCGAGCGAATCGCTTAGGAACAACTGCCAGAACGCTTCTTCGCCGGTGAGATGCTCGAATTGACCACAGCGTGGCCGGCCCCGCTCGAAACAAAAAGCGGCGACCAGATCGGATTTTTCATTGCAGATTCGCAGCTCGCCCGTTTGGGAGGAATTGACGATCGTCTGGTAAATCGTGACGAGGTCGAAGTTGGAAAGACTGCCGCTCAACTCCAGGCAATCACTCTGCGCCAAGGCCAGATCGCGCGCTTGGGCGAGGCGGAAGGCGAGCTGTTCGCTGAGGTATTGGAAGAATGATGGAACGCGCCGGATCAGCTCCGGGAAGTCCTCACGGTGGAAACATTGCAGGCTCACGGACTCGCGCGTCCGTACCAGGTACTTGCGCGGGCGTTCCGTTAACACCTCGACATCGCCAAAAATATCTCCGCGGGAGAGATAGGTGTCCGACACATTCTTGGCGGTGCTGCGAACGGCTTCGACCACGCCGCGATTGACGATGAAAAGGATATCTCCGGGATCGCCCGGTGCGTAGATCGTTTCGCCGGCCGCGAGGTGCCGGGTCTGCGAGAGCTGGCCGAGCGCTTTCAGCTCGAGCGGCTTGAGCGTAATGCAAAAGCCGAAGAAATCGCGGTCGACCATGCCTTTGGTGAAGCAGGAGTCGTGCTCCTGCGGTGAGTAGCGCAGGCATCTTGCCTCTGTGGCCGGCAGGCGTCTCGCCTGCCTATGGCGGAAAGAGAGGAACGGGTTGGAAGCCCGTTCGCTCCACAGGCAAGATGCCTGTGCTACGTCCGAGTCGAAGTTGCAACTGTCGCGTCCCGCATGAAGTCTTCGCCATGTCCGAAACCGCCTACCTGTTCGAACGATTCCCTTCGTTCGGACAGACCTTCTGTTATCGCGAGGTCGCGGCACTCGAACGTCAGGGGCTGAAAGTCCAGGTCTACTCCATCCGGCGGCCGGCCGGTGAACCGAAACAGGATTGGGATGAACAGCTCGTTAGGCGAGTGCATTACCTGCCGGAAGAGAGCGCTCTCGTGCGCGAGGTCGATCAGGCGTTGCGCGCGGGCAAGGTTTCGCAAGAGGCTCGGGCAGCAATCGAGAAATGGGGACGCCAATCCGATTTCCTCCGACTGTATCAGGCCGTCTACGTCGGATTGCGTCTGCAACAAGACGGCCTGCATCACCTCCACGCGCATTTTGCCGGCATGGCGGCGCGCACGGCCTTTTGGATCAAGGAATTCTTCGGAATTCCTTACAGTTTTACGGCGCACGCCAACGATATCTTTGCGCCGCGCGACTTCGTCATTTCGCTCGCGAAACTAATGGAAAGCGCGGCTGCAATCGTAACCGTGAGCGATTACGCGGCCGGCCTGCTTAAAGAGCGTTATCCCGAAAGCGCCGCAAAGGTTCATCGAATTTACAACGGGGTGGATCTCTCGCGATTTCATTCGCCCGATTTCGGCAGCGGAATCCCAGCGATCATTTCCATCGGCCGATTGATCGAGAAGAAAGGGTTCGCCGATCTCATCGAGGCCTGCCGGCTGCTCCAGCCGCGGGGCCGCAGTTTTAGTTGTGAGATTATCGGCGAAGGGCCCCTCGAAGCGGCGCTCCGGGCTCAGATTGCGCAGGCCGGTCTGCAATCGGTCGTTAGGCTAGCGGGTCCGCAGACGCAATCGCAGATCGCACTGCGCCTGGCGACCGCGACGATTTTTGTCCTGCCGTGCATGCGCGAAGAGGGCGGGGGAATGGACAATCTGCCGACGGTAATTATCGAAGCGATGGCCGCCGGTTTGCCAGTCATTTCGACGCCGCTGGCCGGTGTGCCCGAGATGGTCGAGCACGAAGGAAGCGGCGAACTGGTTCCGGAACATGATCCGAAAGCGATTTGCGCAGCGATGGAACGTTGCATCGCCGATCCGGTCCGGGCGCGAAGATTTGGCGATCGCGGCCGCGAGATCGCACGAGAGAAATTTTCGATTGAAGCTAGCGCACAGGCGTTGCGGGCGCTCTTCCTGTAGCCGCATCGCTATGCGAAGCGTTCCCGTGAGCGACGCTCGACCCGAGCCAGGCGAGACGCCGGCACTCGCGCTTCGCATAGCGAAGCGGCTACAGGCGTTCGCACTTTGCTCTTGCGCTAACAATTTCCTGGGTGCGAAATGGAGATATGAAACTACCGCTGCGTATTCTTTTAGCGGGCGCATTCTGCGTCGTGGCCGCCGCGACTTCTCACGCCCAAAATTGGTCCGAAACTTATAATCGGCTCCTCGGCAAATACGTTACCTCCGGTGGAGTGAAGTACGCCGAATGGAAAAGCAATGCGGCCGATGTTCAGGCGATCCAGAGCGTCGTCGACGGCATCGCGAAAGAAAATGTCTCCGCGCTCGGGAAACAACAGCAGCTCGCATTCTACCTCAACGCCTATAACGCCTGGATTCTGCACGAAGCGCTCGGAAAGTATCCGACCAAGAGCGTTAAAGACGTGCTCTTCACTTTCTTCACCGGCAAACGGATCACGGTGGCCGGACAACAGACCAGTTTCAATGCGCTGGAGAAGGAAACGATTCGCTCAAAGTTCAGCGAGCCGCGGGTCCATTTCGCGCTCAACTGCGCCAGCCGCAGTTGCCCTCCCCTCAACCGGGAAGCTTTCGCCGCGGACAAGCTCGACGCTCAATTCGAGAAACTCGCGAAGGGATACGTAAACTCAGAGAGGGGAGTGAAGTATAATGCGGCGGCCAAAACGGCTGAGCTGTCGAAAATTTTTGATTGGTACAAGGATGACTTCAAAGGCGAAGGCGGCGCGCTGGCCTTCATCAACAAACGCCGCGGCACGCCCATCCCGAACGACGCCAAGATCAGCTATCAGGATTACGATTGGGGTTTGAACGAAGCGAAGTAACTTTAGCTAAATGGTTTCACTCGCGAACGATCAGCCGATGAGCGCGCCGCCGCGGTGGCGGACCCGCTGGAATGCTTTTCGTCGCCCGATCGCTGAAGAAAAAGCGCGCGTCTTGAAGGAGCGTTGGGAATCGCTGCCGTTTGAGCTGCGGACGAACAATCAGATTTCCGGCCGACACCTGACCCATTGCGGCTTCACTCTCGGCGCCAGTTATTGCTCGTTTCATTGCACGCATTGTTATCTCCCGAAAAACGCGAACGAGATTCCGATCCCGTCCCTCGCGCAGGTGAAGGAACAGATCGATGCCAACCGCCGCTTGCAGGGACCGGGTGGCGGTCTGCAAATTACGGGAGGCGACGTCGCGGATGCGTATTGGAAATCGGGACGCGGCGACGAGCTGATCGAGATCGTGCGTTACGCCGTTTCCGTTGGTTCCATTCCGATGCTCATGACGCACGGACAAACGCTGATCGAACATCCGGAATTTCTCGAGCGGCTCGTGGTCGAAGGCGGATTGCGCCAGATCTCGGTCCACGTTGATATGACTCAGGCCGGCCGGCATGGTTTCCCGATCGGTCGGATCAAATGCGAAGCCGATCTGCATCCGGTTCGTCAGGCTTTCACGGATCTTGCCCTGCGCGTGCGCGAAAAGACCGGGCTGCTTTTGGAGTACGCGCTGAGTTTCACCGTCACCCGCCGCAACATCGACGACGTGCCGGAAGTGATCCGCTGGTATCTGGCCGATCCGACTCGGAGTTACATCTGGCGCATGCTCAGTTTCCAACCCGAAGCCGACACCGGCCGCACGATCTTTTCCCAGCGCCCCATCACCTCAGCCGATGTGTGGGAAAAAATTTGTGAAGGCGTTGGCTTGCCCTTGCGTCGCGACGTTTCGATTTTCGGCCACCCCGATTGCAACAGTTGGGCGTCGCTGCTGATCGCGCGGCCTTCAGGAAAAATCTTTCCACTCCTGCCGGACGACAAGAAATTCGATTCGCTCCTCGGAGAAGTGCTGCGGAAGATCGGCGGTCTCTCGCTCGTGAATGATGATGCCGGCACGCCGCCCTATCGGCTGGCGGGAGTTTTGTTTCAGCACCCGGTGCTCGCCGCCAAACTTGTTTTCAAGATTTTGCGCTACGTCACTTCACGGAAAGCGCCGCCGGAAATTTTCCGTTCGCTGCTGCGCGGACGCGTGCACACGCTCGGCGTTGGCATGCACAATTTCATGGACGCGGCGCAAGTGGCGCAAGCCGACACGGATCCGATCGTGCGCGCTCGTCTTGATTCGTGCGTCTTTAAGGGCGCAGTGAAACGAAATGGCGAATGGGTGGCCGTGCCGATGTGCTCAATGAATCAACAGACGTGGTCCGAGGTTTACGACAGCCGGCTGAATGATCCGGAGCTGCTGAAGCAGCCACAGGTTTTCAGTCGCGAAGAAACGGTTGCGTTGGAGCGGAAAGATTTTTCTTTGTAGCGGCGGTCTATGACCGCCGAACGTTTTTCACTTCGCGTCAGGCATCACTCGGCGGTCATAGGCCGCTGCTACAGAAGATTCCGCACGGCATTCATCGAGCGGAGATAAACGCTGTGAGGTCCTCCGCGCATCAACTCCTCGCTCATCAGCCGCACTGGATCGTTGCTACCAGCCGGCATTAAACACTTTCGTTCAGCGTTTGATCCTTCCACGGTCACCTTGAGCAGGTCGGCCTTTGGAGCGTGCGTCACGCGATATTCGATCGAGTTGCATTTCAACCCAACGCGACTGATCGGTTCGCCCGCCTTTTCCTGCGAGTTCACGCGAATCTCTCTTGCCGCCTGATTGCGAAAAACCAACGAGTTGCCGTTCGAATCCTTTTCCAGCGTCCAGCGAAGTTGCGAGGCCAGCCAGCCCGCGAGGAGCATCGCCGTCGAGCGATATCCCGGCGCGAAATCGATCTCGACGCTTTCGATTTCATTGAAGCGGTGATGCGAGCTCGGATGATCGAAGAATTGCGCCAGCGCCAGACGGAACTGAACGAGGCGAGTCCAATTGAGATCGCACAGGACGATGCGCTGCTTTGCTTCCGCCTGTGCGGCTTCAACCCGTCCCAGTTGCGTTCCGAAATTACTCCAGGCCTGGCTGTCGTAGATGACGCGATCGACCCAGGCCCAAAGTTGCGCATCCATCGGATGGTGGAATTCACCTTGCCACCAAAGATAGAGAGGCAGGTCGGAATCGAGCTGGGAAAAAACGATGTTCGGCAGCAGTTTCGCGGAAGGCCCTTCGAGCAAAAACGAAAGCTGCTCGGAACAGATTTGCTTGCTCCCAGCACGACTTACATGGCAATGCGCGCTGATCCATGCTTCCACTCGATTCTCGGGCGCGCCCGGATTCGCGCCGATGACAATGGCGCGGCACGCATGGTCCTCGGTAATTTTGAAAATAATTTCGGTATTCTGAGGAAGCGAGCCAGGCGCTTCGCTATAGATCGCGAGATTAATCAGCGATGCCCGCGTCATCGCGCCGCCGGCTTCGGCCCAAAGCTTTTTCAGCTCGCGATCGATCTTCCCGATCTCGACCGGCATGCCTGGGGCGAATGTTTTAGTTGCCGCAGGCATCGGTTATTTGATCGGGTAGCGCGCGCGTCTCGCGCGTTGGTTTCGGCGTTTCGCCGAAACATTCTTTTGTTGGGAACGAATCGCGCTGCGCAGGCCGCGGTGCCAAAGAAAAGTCCGCGATGGCGAGGACACCATCGCCAGCACGCGAGACGCGTGCGCTACCCGCAGGATCCATCGCAATCATAACCTCCGCCAAGCGCGGCCATCGCGCGCGAGCAGCTCGTCCGCTTCCTCCGGCCCCCAGGACCCGGCGGGGTATTCGAACAATCCCGGCTGATTTTCTTTCGCCACCCACGCTTCTTCGAGCGGGTCGATGAAAGCCCACGCCTCTTCCACTTCGTCGCGGCGCGCGAAGAGCGTGGCATCGCCGCTCATCGCATCGAGCAGCAGCCGCTCGTAGGCTTCCGGACTCGCTTTGCCGAAAGAAGTGCCGTAGTGGAAATCCATCTTTACCGGCTCGATCCGAAAAGTGGTCCCCGGCATTTTCGCCTGCATGCGCAGCGAAATTCCTTCGTCCGGCTGAATGCGAATCACGAGAACGTTTTGATCGAGCGAGACGGATTCCTTGTTGAACAAAACCTGCGGCGCTTTTTTGAAATGGACGGAAATCTCCGTGCCCGATTTCGGCAGCCGCTTGCCAACGCGAATGTAAATGGGCACGTCCGCGAGGCGCCAGTCATCGACTCGCACCCGTAAGGCGACGAACGTCTCGGTCTTGGAATCCGGCTTCACGCCTTTCTCGCTTCGGTAACCGGGAACCGGTTTTCCGTTGATGGCGCCCTCGGCGTATTGGCCGCGAACGACATTCTCTACGATCGCTTCGCGCGTCATGCGCCGGAGCGATCGCACAATTTTTACCTTCTCATCGCGGATGCTATCCGCGCCGAGATCCGTCGGCGGCTCCATGGCGACGAGGCAAAGAAGCTGGAGCAAATGGTTCTGCACCATGTCGCGCAACGCGCCCGCGCCTTCGTAATAGCCGGCGCGGTTTTCCACGCCGAGTGTTTCAGCGGCGGTGATCTGGATGTGATCGAGGTAGCGAGAATTCCAGAGCGGTTCGAATATTGCGTTCGCGAACCGGAGGACGAGAATGTTTTGGGCCGTTTCTTTGCCGAGGAAGTGATCGATCCGGTAAGTTTGATCCTCGGCAAAGGCGTGGTGAACGATCTGGTTCAGCTCGCGGGCGGAGGCGAGGTCGGTGCCGAACGGCTTCTCGACAATCACTCGAGCCCAGCTTCCCTCGCGCGCTTTGTTCAAGCCGGCCTCTTTCAGGTTCTTCACAATCGGTTCGAATTGATCCGGCGCGACCGCGAGGTAGAAAAGACGATTGCCACCGGTGCCGCGTTCGCGATCGATTTTCTCGAGCCGCTCCGCCAGGCTTTTGTAGCCGGCCGCATCATGGAATTCGCTCTGGTGATAGAAAAGCGCTTGAGCGAATCCATTCCAGATTTCGTCCCGCACCGTCTGGCGCGAGAATTTTCGCGTGGCCTCTTCTTGTTCCTTGCGGAATTCCTCATCCGTTTTTGGGCGACGCGCGAAGCCGACCACGGTGACTGCGGGCGGCAATTCGCCATCGGCCGCTAGGTTATAGATCGCGGGAATCAGTTTCCGCATGGTCAAATCGCCCGTCGCGCCAAAAATGACAACGGTGCAGGCCTGCGGGACGGACCGCGTGGCCAAACCTTCGCGGAGTGGATTCATCTGTGAAGTTTCGGATGCTTTAGTCATTGCGCGAGTGATGCGCAGATTAGGCAGATTCGCGCCGATTAGGTAAGAGGAAAATTTCCGCGCCAAGCAGCGGCGGTTTACAAACCGCCCTCTTCATCGCTTCCAATGAGAACTTGCGGGTCGCCCCTCTCTTACCGATCAAGAGACAACAGGCGTTGCACATCCACTTGATCCTGGCCGCGCTGAGTGCGCTTGCTCGCAATCAATGTTTCAAATCCAGATACGGTATTTCCACATCCTAGATGGTGGTTTTCAACGATGGGCCAAGGGCGTCGGCATAAGTGACCTTCCAAGCGCGTGTGCTGACATTGACTTCCACTTCGTCGGCGACTTTTCACGACGACGTTATCAACAAAATCCTGCGGAATGAGCTCCGTTGCGGCGTGATCTTGGAGCTCGGAAAGGGCGGCGATAATGCGTGTGTGATTTGCCAGATCCTCCGGAACCAAAATGTCCACATCTATGGTGGCGCGAACATAACCGTGCAGCCAACACGCGCGCGCTGACGACAAGCTAGCGGACGTTATGTCGATTCAGCAGCAAGCAAACGCGCAACAGCGGCGCCTGCTCGCTCATCGCTACTGGGCAGCCCGCTGTCGCGCCAGCAAGCGCTGCGCTTGAAAATGCTCCAGTTCGTCCCAGGTGCGCGCCTTGAAAATGAAACGTTCGCGGGGAGACGCGCGGAGCGAAATGATTTCGCGATCCAAGGTTGCTCCCAAGGCATGAAATTCCGCCGGCGTTTGCGGCGGGTTGCGCTTACCCACAGTTTTTGTCGTCTTCATTTCCGACGATGAGACGCTTCTACGACGGCAGCGGAAATCGCCTCGTCAGCTCGCGCACTTTGTCGCGAATCTGTTCCAACGCCGCGGCGTCATCGCGGCGGTTCAGCGCGTCATTGATCAAATCGGCGATCTCGAGCATCTCTTCTTCTTTCATCCCGCGCGTGGTCACCGCCGGGGTGCCGATGCGAATCCCGCCCGGCTTGAAAATCGGAAACGTATCGAACGGGATCGCGTTCTTGTTCACCGTGATGCCAGCGCGATCGAGAATTTCCTGCGCTTGCCGGCCATTGATGTCTTTCGGCCGGATGTCCACCAGCATGAGATGATTGTCGGTGCCGCCCGAAACAATCCGATAGCCGTGCTTGCTCAAACCGGCCGCGAGCGCTTTGGCGTTCACCACGACTTGCCGCTGATAATCGCGGAACTGCGGCTGGAGCGCTTCGTGAAAGCAAACGGCTTTTGCCGCGATGATATGCATGAGCGGTCCGCCCTGAATGCCGGGGAACAACATCGAGTCGATCTCCTTCGCGAATCGTGCCTCGCAAAGAACAATGCCGCCGCGCGGACCGCGTAAACTTTTGTGCGTTGTCGTCGTGACGTATTGCGCGTGCGGGATCGGGCTGGGATGTTGGCCACCCGCGACCAGGCCCGCGATGTGGGCCATGTCGATGAAAAGAATCGCGCCGACTGAATCCGCGATTTTTCGAAGGCGCGGATAATCCAGAATACGCGGATAAGCCGAAGCCCCGGCCGTGATCATGGCGGGGCGAACTTCCTCGGCCTGCTTGGCGAGTGCGTCGTAATCGATCAGTTCTGTCGTGGCGTCCACGCCGTAATGCGTGACCTGATAAAATTTGCCGGAGAAATTTGCGGGATGTCCGTGCGTGAGATGACCGCCATGCGCCAGATTCATGGTCAGGATTTTGTCGCCGGGCTTAATCGCGGCGAAGTAGACGGCCATGTTTGCCTGCGACCCGCTGTGCGGCTGCACATTCGCGTGCTCGGCGCCGAACAGCCGCTTGGCGCGATCGATCGCAAGCTGCTCGACCGTATCCACATTCTCGCAACCGCCATACCAGCGTTTCCCCGGATAACCTTCGGCGTACTTGTTCGTCAGCACGCTGCCCTGCGCTTCCATGACCGCGCGGCTGGTGAAATTTTCCGACGCGATCAACTCGATGTTCTCACGCTGGCGCTTTTCTTCCGCCACGATCGCGTCAAAAATTTCGGGATCGACTTTGCGCAGCCCTCCGCTGCCGGCCGGTGTGGATGGAGCGATTGGGACCGAGGTGGCCGCGATATCGTGGGGCTGATCTGCCATGGTGTAGGATGAAGTTCCGCTGCCGCGCGACTTGGCGGGCACCGCAAGTTCACTTTGTTCTACGAACGTGAGCACCGTCGGTAAAGCGTTTTTAATGGTGGCCGCGCAAACACTGTAAACATCGCGGCTACACCCGATCGGATCAGGCACGTCACGCCACACCGTCATGCCGGGCTCCTCGAATTCGCGGAGCAGATAGGTCTTCTCCGCGCCATGCGGATAGAGCATGTGGATCGTCTCGAGATGCGCGCCGGTCATCGCGAAAATGTGCGTCGCGCGATCAATCAGCGTCGCGGTCAGCGGCTGGCTGCGCAGGGTGCGGATGTCCACCCCTTCCTGTTCGCAGACATGGATTGCGTGCACGCTGGGCGGCTGTCCGCGCACCGCATGGACTCCGGCGGACGCCACCTCGATGTCCTTCCGATTCCCGAGCATTCGGCGAAAAAGCCCTTCCGCCATCGGGCTCCGGCAAATATTTCCTGTACAAACGAAGAGGACGCTTTTCACGGTTGAAAGCCGGCGCGTTGCCAGCTTGGCAAAGTAAAATCAAACCGAATCAAGTCAACGCGCCGCTCGTCGGCGCAAGTGCGCCTCGATTCCCGGAATGAGACGGATAACTGATGCACGACCCGTCCCAAATGAGTGGGAACGGCGATTCGTTTGTATGAAGTCGAGCACGAAGGACAAGATCAAGGGGAGCGTGAAGCAGGCTAAGGGAGCGATTAAGGAAAAGGCGGGCCGGACCGCTGGCAATCCGAACCTGCAAGACCGCGGCACTGCGGAGAAAGTAAGCGGGAAGATCCAGAAAAAAGTGGGAGACGTAAAAAAAGTTTTTGGCAAATAGAGTTTGGCAAGCGGCCCCGCTCGCCGTAGAGACAAGGCGCAGGTGAGAAAAGAAGTTTTTGTTTGCGATAATTGCGGGACGCGAAAGCGGCTGGATAGTTCGCAGCGCCACTGGTGCGACGAGTGCACCAGTCCCAAGCCATTCGAACTGCGATCGGTTCGCGACCGGAAGCCGCCGGAACTGGCCAGTTATGGATACACCGCCGCGACCACCGAGCCCGCGCAGACGTTTCGCCGTTGAATTGTTCTGGGGCGGTCTGTCCGAGCGGTTAATCTAACGGCGCATTCGTTAGGTCTGACTCGGCCTCTTTCATGGACTACGTAAATCTGGGCGCGACTGGCCTGAAGGTCTCCCGCCTTTGCCTCGGCACCATGACCTACGGGTCGAGCCGATGGCGCGAATGGGTGCTCGATGAAGACGCGAGCCGGCCGCTGATCAAGCAAGCGCTCGAGGCCGGCATCAATTTTTTCGATACCGCCGATATGTACTCGTTAGGCGCGAGCGAAGAAGTGCTCGGCCGCGCGCTGAAGGATTTCGGTCCGGCGCGCGACAAAGTTGTGATCGCCACGAAAGTTTTTTATCCAGTAGGTGACGATCCAAACCAACGCGGCCTTTCGCGCAAGCACGTCCGGCACGCGATCGATGACAGCTTGAGACGCCTCGGAACCGACTACGTGGATCTCTACCAAATCCATCGTTTCGATCACGAAACGCCGATCGAGGAAACGCTTGAAGCGCTGCACGACGTGGTGCGCGCGGGCAAAGCGCTCTATCTCGGCGCCTCTTCCATGGCCGCGTGGCAATTCGCGAAGATGTTGCATACGTCCGACGCGAATGGATGGACCCGCTTCGTCACGATGCAGAATCATTACAATCTCATTTATCGCGAGGAGGAACGCGAGATGGTCCCGTTGTGTCTCGATGAGGCTATTGGCCTACTGCCGTGGAGCCCGCTGGCGCGCGGTCTCCTGGCGGGCAAGCGCAGACCGGCGACCGTGCGGGCAGCGACCGATACCTACGGGCATAAACTCTATGGCGAAAGAATGCGCGAGGCGGACGGGCGCGTGATTGAGCGGTTGGAAACCGTCGCGGCGGAGCAGGGGAGAGCGCCGGCACAAATTGCGCTCGCCTGGCTTTCGCAAAAGCCGGGTGTGGTCGCTCCGATCGTGGGAGTGTCGAAGCCGAATCAATTGGATGACGCGCTCGCCGCATTGGAAATCCAGCTTCTGCCGGAAGCAATTCGCCAGCTGGAAGAAGTCTACGCTGCGCACCCTGTCGCAGGGGTTTCTTAAATTCTTAAATCAGAATCGGAAACCGGGCCGGGTTGGGAAAGCGGTTCCGCTTACCTTCGCGCGGTCCCGCGCAGCCGCGTTTTTTCTGCAATGGACGGCACGGGAGTTGCATCATAAACGGCAATAATCCGTCTTGGCCCGTCGTGTAGCCGGCCGGACGGATAATTGATTACGAACTATGAAACCTCTGCTTGCCATCCTTGCCAGTTTCCTCTTTTGCTCCTGTGCCGACATGTTCGTCACCAAGACAGACGTGCCCGGTTCCAGCGCCACCACTAGCGCGACGAGCGATTCGAAGGATTACGACTCGAAGAGCGGCGTCCACATGGTGGTCAACTGTGGCGTCGGCGCGAGCGAACCAAAGGCAATCTACATCCGTCCGTTTTGCATCGACAACGCCGTTTTCAAAGGCGACCAGACCGCATCGGATGGCGAAATGCCGATCCGCAAAGCTCTCACGCCCGTCGAATTCGCCGGGGACTTGAAGGAACAACTCGAGAAGATCGCGCCCGCGCGAATTCTCAAGGATGACGAAACGCCGCGCACCGGCTGGCTGGTGGAAGGTGAATTTGTGCTAGTGGACGGCGGCGAACCCCTCGGCCGCTTCTTCCTTGGAACTTTTGGGGTCGGCCGTTCCATCCTGGCGCTTCATGTCAAAGTCACTGATGTGGACAAGGGCATGGTGGTTTATGAATTCGATATGGCCGGCGGAAGCCGCTTCCAAGGCAGACACGGTACTGTTCGCTCGAGCGGACTGGGCCATGCCACTCCGTTCGATCTCGTGAACGCATCGGAACGCATTTACCTCGTGCTCTCTCCGAATGCTTTCCGATACGGCCAGCGTTCGAACGTAGCGCTCCATTAATTTTCGCGGCCGACTGCTGCGTAGGCGTGGCAGTAACGACCGCTTCCTTTGTTCCAGCTCCAAGATATTCATCGTTGGCCAGCCGTCGAAGCGGCTGGTTGCCTTGTTGTACTCATGGGAACGAAATGGTGCGCATGAAGTCTAGATTCCTCCTCGTAACCGGACTCCTTGTTCTTTCTTCTCTCGTTGCGAGCGCTGAAGGCCTGCAGCGGATCGGTCACACGACCCTCGTGCCGCGCCACAGTAATCCGGATGACAAGGGGATGTATGCTTCCGTCATCGATCCCACCAACGGCTATGCTTACTTTGTCGGCAACTACCTCGTTAAGCTGGATCTAACCGGCCCCTTGCCCGTGCAGGTTGGTCCAGCTCTCTTTACTGGTCAGTTCGCCGGCGGCGCGATCGATCCTGCGGCAGGTTACGCCTATTTTCCGGGAGCCTCGGTCAAGCGATTCGCACTGGGCGTCGGGTCCGCCCCGGTGAGTGCCGCTGGTTCGCTTACCCTCTCGGCCGGCAATGCGTCTTCCATTGTTATTGATGACTCCGATCCTAACCCAGCTAATCACTATGCCTATGTTGTTTGTTCCGGGACTCGCGCCAAAGTCGTGAAGGTGGCTCTGGCTACCTTTACGGAAGTCGGTTCGGTAACTCTCGCGGCTGGAGAGAATAGTTTCTTACTTAACCCTCTCGTAGATACGAGAAAGGGATACGCTTATTTTGTCGGCTCTCCGCCCTCGACCACTGCTCAGGTCGTAAAGGTAAAGATGACGCCCGGTGCGAGTCCACCCGTCCGTATCGGCGCGATTAACCTGGACACGGCATCGGGATTCATGGACGGAGCCTCCATCGATACCATGCATGGTTACGCCTACTATGGAACCTACCACAGCGATCCGAGTGTCCTCGGCAAAGTCTACAAGGTGAAGCTGGAAGAGGGAGATGTAGCTCCTACGTTGCTAGGAAGCATCGACCTTCGAGCGGGCGAGGGGCGATTAGCGGCCTCGGTGATCGATCCTTTAAATGGGTACGTTTACTTTGCAGATGATAACACTTATCCCGGCCGCATTTATCAACTAAGCCTTAACGGTTCCAATCTGCCGGTAGAAGTAGGTTACTTACAGCTTCAGGGTGGCACCAGCAGCACTACTCCGCCTAACGGCACTACCATTCAGAATGCGAGCAGCGACAGCGACCTTCCCTACGGTGAGGTGTTCTTCCGGACTGCCGTGTTCGATCCAGTGCGCGGCTACGCCTATTTCGGCCAGGACAGCAGGCCCAACCAGGTAGTTAAGGTGCAGTTAGCCACGCACTCTGCTCCGCAATTGCTCAATCTTTCCACTAGACTCCGAGTGCAGGCCGATCCCAACGAATTGATCGGCGGTTTCATTATCACCGGACCGGATGCTAAGAAGGTGATCATTCGCGGCATCGGTCCGTCTCTCTCGCCGTCCATTAGCGACGCCCTGCCGGACCCGACTCTGGAGCTTTATCAAGGCAATACCCTTCTTGCGAGCAACGACAATTGGAAGGAGACGCAAGCGGAAATCGAAGCGACCGGAGTTGCGCCGAGCAACGATCTGGAGTCCGCGATTGTGCGCACCCTTGATCCCGGCGCCTACACCGCCGTCCTACGCGACAAAAACAGCACAGCGGGCATCGGTTTGGTGGAGGCGTACGATCTCGATCAGGCGGCGAACTCGGCGCTGTTGAACATCAGCACCCGAGGCTTCGTCGACACCGGCAACAATGTTATGATCGGTGGATTTATCATTGGGCCCGCCGGTGGGCCGAGCGCTAAAGTTGTGGTGCGAGCGATTGGACCCAGTTTAGGAAACTTTGGAATAACAAATGCGCTCCAGGATCCGACCCTCGACCTGGTTAACTCTAATGGAGTGGTCGTCCGCTCAAACAACGATTGGAAAGAATTCCAGCAAGCGGAAATTAGCGCAACCGGCCTTCAACCCTCGGACGATCGGGAGTCAGCGTTGGTCGAGACGGTTGCTCCCGGCAACTACACCGCGATTGTTCGCGGTAACGGGAACACGACCGGCGTGGGTGTCGTGGAGGTTTACCTCCCTCAATAACTGAGCGGCCGCTTTGGTCGCGGTGATCTACGCTCTCTACTTTGATATTCACCGAAATCAATTCGACCGGCCTGGCCCGTCCGTAACCCGCAGCGCGCGATTGTGGAGTTGCCAACCTAGCCGTGACGATTAAGGTGCAGCGGTTTTACTTGCCGTGACAATTTACCGCCGCCTTTTCATCGCTCTTTTTTCGTTCGCACTCTGTCTGCTGGCGGGCCGCGCAGCGCTGGCGGCGCGCGCCTACGCCATCGTCGATTCGCAAACCGGTTTTGTGCTCGACCAACAGGAACCAAAACAGAAACGCCAGGTCGGCAGCCTGACCAAAGTGGCGATGGCCATGGTTGTGCTCGATTGGTCGGAGAAAAAAGCGGGGGATCTCAACCAGCTCGCGGTCATCCCGCCCGAAGCTTTCACCGGCACGGGCGAAAACCTGATTGGCTTTCAACCCGGCGATAACATCACGCTGCGCGATCTTCTTTACGCCGCGCTCGTGCAATCGGACAACATCGCGGCTTACACGCTAGCGAACCGGGTCGGCGAGGCCCTGCAATCCATCGTGCCCGCATCAGGAAACGCGACTCCGGTGGGCATTTTCGTCGGTCAAATGAACGTGCTCGCTAAAACGCTTCGGATGGACCGGACGCATTTCGTGAACCCGCACGGGATCGATGACAACGAACGCTCGCTGCCGTATTCGACCGCGACCGATCTCGCGCGGCTCACCCGCTACGCGCTCAACAAGGCAGCCTTCCGCTTTTATGTTTCGCAAAAGGAACGCCAGATCTCTTTCAATCGCGGTGGAAAAAAACATGGCTACATGCTGCGCAACACGAATGAATTGCTCGGCACGAATGGAGTAGACGGCGTCAAGACGGGGCGCACCGCGCGCGCGGGCGATTGCCTGATTCTCTCCGCGAATCGGGAATCGCAAATCGTCAAGGAAGGTCCGAAGACCGCGGTGATTCCGCGCCATCTCATTATTGTGCTTCTCGGCAGCACGAACCGTTTCACCGAAGGCGCGCAACTTCTCGCGCGCGGCTGGCAGCTCCACGATCAATGGGCGGCCGGCGGGCGCATGGTCGATCCGAACAAGACTCTTTGATTCTCCCGCAGCGCACATGACCAAGCCTCGTATCGGCGTGCTGACGAGCGGCGGCGATTGTCCCGGTTTGAATGCCGTGTTGCGTGGCGTCGTTCTCGCCGCGGAAAAACTCGGCTGGGAAGTGCTCGGATTTCTGGACGGCTTCGAAGGATTGCTTCCTCCGGGTCACTATCGGTTGCTCGATCGGCGCGCGACGGCCGGGATCATGCCGCGCGGCGGCACGATTATCGGCACGACCAATCGCGGCCATTTCATTGCGAAAGTCGGAGCGGGAGAACTCGCCGAAGTTGCCGAGCAAGTGATCGCCGATGCGCGCCGGGTCCTGAAGGAGCTGGGCGTCGATGGCCTCATCATCATCGGCGGGGATGGCTCGATGGCGACAGCGCTTCAGCTTCAGGCGGCCGGCATCAATTGCATCGGCGTTCCCAAAACGATCGACAACGATTTGGAGGCGACGGCGATGACGTTCGGCTTTGATTCCGCGGTCGCGACCGTGATGGACGCACTCGATCGCTTGCACACGACGGCTACGAGCCACAAGCGCGTGATGGTGCTCGAAGTAATGGGACGACATGCGGGCTGGATTGCGTTGCACGGCGGCCTCGCCGGCGGCGCGCACATCATTCTGATTCCGGAAATCCCATTCGATTACGAGAAGATCGCGGCGGCCCTGAATGCGCGCGCCGATCGCGGAAGTCTTTCGGCCATCGTGGTCGTGGCGGAGGGAGCGAAACCGCGCGATGGACAAGTCGTGATGCGGCCGACCGATGAAGGCGAATATCGGCTCGGCGGTATCGGCGACGTGGTCGCGCGAGAGATCGCGGCGCGCACCGGAAAGGAAACGCGTTGCACGGTTCTGGGCCATTTGCAGCGTGGCGGCGCGCCGACCACGCTCGATCGGATTCTCGGCACACGTTTCGGCGTGCAGGCGGTGAAGTTGATTAACGAAAAACAGTTCGGCTCGATGGTGAGCTACCAAAATTATCAGGTGCGGCATGTGCCGATCGAAGATGCGGTCAACCGCTTGAGGCTAGTCTCACCTGAAAGCCAAATGGTGCAAACGGCGCGCGACGTCGAGATCTCGTTTGGAGACTGATATGTCCTTCTCTTCTGTAGCGGCGGACCGCCGGGTTTGCCAGAAACGGGATCGGCGGTCACAGACCGCCGCTACAGCATACCGATGAAAATCGTTCTCGCGTATTCCGGGGGACTCGACACTTCCGTCATCCTGCGCTGGCTCCAGGAAGAATATCAGGCCGAGGTCATCGCGTTTTGCGCTGATATCGGGCAGGAAGAGGAGCTCGAAGGACTCGAAGCGAAAGCGCTCGGGACCGGCGCCGCGAAATGTATCATTGAAGATCTCCGAGAAGAGTTCGCGCGCGACTTCATCTTTCCGATGATGCAGGCTGGCGCGATCTACGAGGGCCAATACTTCCTCGGGACCAGCATCGCGCGACCGCTGATTGCAAAGCGGATGGTGGAAATCGCGCGCGCCGAAAAAGCGGATGCGATCGCGCATGGCGCGACCGGGAAGGGGAACGATCAGGTGCGATTCGAGCTGACCGCGGCGGCGCTCGCGCCGGAATTGCGTGTGATTGCGCCGTGGCGCGAGGAACAGTTCCGCGAAAAATTTCCCGGACGCGCGGAAATGATTTCCTACGCCGCGGCGAATGGGATCGCGGTGGAAGCGAGCGCGGCGAAACCGTATTCGATGGATCGCAATCTTCTTCACCTCAGTTTCGAGAGCGGCGTGCTGGAGGACCCGTGGTTCGACGCAAGCTCAAAGGAAGCGCGCGGCATGTATAAGCTTTCTGTCTCGCCGGAAGACGCGCCTAACGAGTCAGAATATATCGAGCTGGAATTCGAAGAAGGCGATTGCGTGGCAGTGAACGGGAAACCGCTCGCGCCTCTCGGTGTTATGCAAATTCTCAACGAGATTGGCGGGAAGCACGGCATCGGCCGCGTGGACATGGTGGAGAACCGTTTCGTCGGGATGAAGAGCCGTGGCATTTACGAAACGCCTGGCGGCGCGATTCTTCATTTCGCGCACCGGCAGATGGAATCGCTGACGATGGATCGCGAAGTGATGAATTTGCGCGACAGCCTGATTCCGAAATACAGCGCGCTGGTTTACAACGGTTTTTGGTTTGCGCCCGAGCGCGAAGCGTTGCAAGCGCTCGTGAGCGAGTCGCAGCGAAACGTGACCGGCGTGGTGCGGCTGAAGCTTTACAAGGGCAATATTATTGTCGCTGGAAGAAAAAGCCCGAAGAGCCTTTACGATCCGCAAATTGCCACGATGGAAGGCAGCGGCGGCGCGGCTTACAACCAGGACGACGCCACCGGATTTATCCGCTTGAATGCGCTGCGGCTGAAAGTGCGCGCCGCAATAGCGGACAACCGCACGCGCGGGAAATAACGCTGTAGCCGCCGCCCTGCTTGCCACGCCGAAGCAAGGCGAAGGCGGGCGGGCGGCGCGGGACCGGCGACGCCTTGCCCCGGCGCTTCGCGTAGCGAAGCGGCTACAGAAACCGGACGTGCGGGAGCACGTCCCCCGAAATGCGTTCTTGAAAAACCAGTTGGCGCGAGGGGAACTCACCGTAAGTTCTGCCTCTCCCAGACCGGAGGCTTCCGTCGAGATATGATTACCGTTCTTCGCAAACACCACAAATGGCTCATGATCGTGATCGCAATCCTAGCGGTTCCGTTCATTTTTTACTTCAACAAGACCGACTTGAGCGCGCAACGCTCGAACGATCTCGGCCGCATCTACGATCGGCCGGTTACGCATATTGAGTTTCTGCGGAACGCCCGCATGATGAATCTCGCCAACACTCTCGGGCTCAGTCTGGGCCAGGACCTGGCGCTCGGCGCCTCCAGCGAAGGGGAAGCGTACGCCGAGTTCACCTGGAACCGGTTGGTCCTCCATCACGAATCGGAGCGGCTCGGCCTCCAACCCACTTCAGACGAAATCACCGACTTCGTAAAAACACTGAGGCCATTCCTCGGGCCTACGGGATTCGACATCAACAAGTACACCGAATTCACCCAAACAACGCTCCCGGCCCTCGGCTTCAATGAATCCCAAATCGAAGAGCTGGTTTCGGATCAACTGGCCCTCAATCGGTTGAAGGATTTGCTCGCGAGCGGCGTCGGGGTCAGCGACTCGGAGAGCCTGGACAATTATCAGCGGACTCACGGAAAGATGGATGTCGCGGTCGTCCGGCTGAACAAGGAGGATTTCCAGAAAGACGTGAAGATTACCGACGAAGATATCGCGAAATACTTCGAGGCGCATAAGGACCAGTTAAAGAGCGAGGAAAAACTCCGGGTCGAATTCGTGACCTTTGAGTTGGCGGAGGCAGAGAAAAAATTAACCGGCAAAGAGCGCGTCGATGCGCTGCAAAAGGTGGCGAACCGCGCGAACGATTTCAGCCAGGCGCTTCTGGCGAAGGACGCGAATTTCACGGCGCTCGCGAGCCAGTTCCAGGGGCCGGTCGCCGCCACGGGAGAATTTACCAAAACGACGCCGGACCCGAAGCTGGCGTCCAATTCGCAGTTGACCCAATACGCTTTCCTCCTGACTCAGCAGGAGCCCTACAGCGATCCTGTTCAGGGGACGGATGGATTTTTCGTGCTGCATCTGCTTGCGATCACGGAAGCGCGGCCATTGAGCCTGGAGGAGGCGAAGCCGAAGATCACGGATACGCTCAAGACCGAGCGGCTCAAGGAATTGCTCTCCACCAAAGGCGCCGAGGTCGCGCGGCAGATTCGTGAGGCCTTGAAAAACGGGAAGCCGCTCGACGCGGCCGCTCAGCAAGCCGGCGTGAAACTCGAACAAATTCCGCCCTTCGCGCTCGTGGAAAATCCGACGCCGAAACCAGAGAAGGAGAAGGAACCGAAAGAGCCAAAGGCCGACACGCCCGATTTACCGATGATCAAGAACAGCGTGGCGGAATTGGCGCCGGGCGAAGTGACGGAATTTGTTCCGACGGAAAAGGGTGGTTTGATCGCAGCGCTGGAAAAACGCGAACCGGTCGATCCTGCCGCATATGCCCAGGCGAAACCGATGTTCGAGTATCCTTATCTCCAACGGAAACGGACGATCGTTTTCTTCGAGTGGTTGAAGGAACGCCGGCGTGTGGCGGGCGTCGCGCTCTCGAACATTTAGTTTTCGCCCGGAGCGATTGCTCGCATGCCCACGCTCGACGAAATTTTCGACGACGCGAACGGCGATCTCGCGATCGGCGAGTTGGAGAGCGCGGTCGAGAAGTACCGGCAATGCGTGGAACTCGATCCCACGTTTTTCGATGGCTGGCATGCGCTCGGCATGGCGCTGATGAAAATCGGCCGGTTTCCCGAGGCGATCGAAGCCGGGAAGAAATCGACCGAGCTGCGACCTAACGACCAGATCGGCTGGACCAGCCTGTCGTTATTTTACAATCGCAATGGCGACATCAAGGAAGCCGAAGCCGCCGGCACGAAGGCGAAGATCCTTTCCTGGGGCGGGAAGATCGCCCTGTAGCGGCGGTCGGTACAGAAGAAGGGTCACTGAAGCGTCATGAGCCAGATGTCGGATTCGGTCGTGGTGAGACTGTAGTAAATCACGCGATTATCTTTCGATAGTCCGAGCGATTGGAAACGCTGCGGCGCGACCGACATTACTTCGTGAGATTTCTTCGACTCGCTGTCCAGGATGGAGGCCTGGCCACCGCGCATGAAGAGCAAGCGGCGACTGTCGCTCAACCACACGGGATAATCTCCGTAGTCCGCCAGCAGATCATACTGCTTCGAGTCGAACGAATAACTGAGGATGCCGGTGACGTTGAGCGACGTGTGGCGACGGGTTCCTGCCAGTTTGCGTCCGTTGGGAGACCACGAGTGCGCGAGGAATCGCTGTTCAGGATCAAGTCCGTGCGCGAACGCTTCAGGAGTTTGCTCGGACCACGGCTTGTCGGCATCAATCAGAAACGGTGCGGGCAATTCGAGATTGCTGATGACAAGTTGATGGCCGAGCGGAGACCAGAGAGGTATTTGCGCTCCCGGGCCGGTCGTGAAAGTGATCTGTCGCAAGCCGCTCCCATCCGGATGAATCGTCCAGGTTTCGTATCGGCCGCTCCGATCGGAAAAAAAGGCAATCAGTTTTCCATCGGCCGACCAGCGCGGCACTCGGTCCTTGTAACGATCGTTCGTCAGCAATCGTAAGTTCGAGCCGTCGCGACGGATGAGAAAAATGTCTTCCTGTTTCTCGCCCACCGAATCGAAAGCCATCCATTCGCCGTCCGGCGAAAGGTCGGGATTTGTCGCAAGCTTGGAGCCTTGTGTGATCCAGGTCGGGTTGCCGATCGTTTTTTCCGCATCGGGATCGAAGCCGATCTGTTGCAGTTTGTTTCGGCTGAGCGTTTGCGCATAGGCAAGACGTTTTCCGTCGCGGGCGAAAGTCAGATCGCTGGTTGAAGCCGATGGTGTCGTGACTGCTTCGAGTGAGCCTAAGAGTTTTCCACTCTGTTCATCGATAGGAACCCGCCAGAGATTCATGCTTCCGCCGCGATCACTGGCGAACCAAAGATACGTGCCGTCCGGCGACCAAACCGGATCCCAATCGACTGCAACGTCGTCGGTGACCGGAACGGGAAGGCCACCGGTCGCCGGCACCGTCCAGATGTCGCGTTGTCCGCCCTTGTTGATGCCCCAGTAAGCGATGCGCGATCCATGCGGCGACCAGCTCGGCTGCACGGCGTCACCCGTTTCGAGCGCTCGCTTTTGGCCGGTCGCTATGTTGACCACAAAAAGGCGGCTCGGGAGGATGGTCCGGTCGCTCGGTGTCTTGAAAGTATCGGTCGCGCAAACGATCTCTTTCCCATCGGGCGACCAGGCGGGGTGAAAACCAAAATCGGTCAACCGCTTCAGGTTCTCACCGGTTGCGCCCATGGTGAAAATCCCGCCGCCACCGCGTTCGGAGCGAAACGCGATCATTTCGCCGTCGGGCGAAAAAGCCGGCTGCGTATCGTCGTCCGGAGAATCGCGGGTCAGATTGACCGGCGTCTCACCGCCGACTCGGCGAAAATAAATATCCCATTTGCCCGCCGCATTACTCGCGTAAACCAGGAGTTTTCCATCAGGCGAGAGGCTGGGGGATAGTTCTTGCGCCGGCTGGTTAGTCAGTGGCGTAAAGGTCGCGTTTCTAATTGAAGACGAAGTCTCTTGTGGCCTGGGTTGCCTGCGAAACCAAAAATACGAAAGAGCGAGCAGGACGACGAGGGAAGCGACGACGGTTGTTCTGAACCAAGTGGAGCGATCGGTTTCCCTTCGCTTTTTCTTCATCCCCGACGACGCGATGCTTGCCGTTGCGCGACCGGAATGAGTGTCGCGCTCGAGGCGTTTCAAATCCGCGCGCAAATCGGATGCGGTTTGGTAGCGCATCTCGCGGTCCTTCTCGAGGGCGCGGTGGACAATCTGATCGAGCTCGACCGGCAGGATGGGCGCGAACTCTTTCAGAGGCGCTGGAGCTTTGTTGAGAATGGCGTCGTAAACCGCGGCGTCGCTTTTGCCGTCGAAGGGCCGCGCGCCCGTGGCCATTTCGTAAAGGACAACTCCGAGACTGAAGATGTCGGTTCGGTGATCCAATTTTTCGCCGAGCGCCTGCTCGGGCGACATGTAACTCACCGTCCCCATCACCCGGCCCAGATCAGTGACATCAATTTCTGATTTCCGATCTCCGGCCTCTGACTTCTGATCGACGAGTTTCGCGAGACCGAAATCGAGCACTTTGGCGTAACCGTCCGCACGCACCATGATGTTCGCCGGCTTGATGTCGCGATGGATGATGCCCGCCACGTGCGCCGCGCCAAGTGCACCCGCGACCTGCGCTCCGAGGTCGAGAATTTCAGTCAGACCCAGAGAGCCCCGCGTCAGTCGTTCTCGCAGCGTCTCTCCCTCGATGAACTCGGTCGCGATCAAGTCTGTTTCATTCCAGCGAACAATTTCGTGGATGGTGATGATATTGGGATGATTGAGGGCGGACGCAGCGCGCGCTTCCTTCTCGAAACGTCGCAAACGTTCCGGGTCCCGCGCGAATTGCGGAGGCAGCAGCTTGAGCGCGACCTTTCGCCCAAGCCTCGAATCTTCAGCGAGATACACCTCACCCATCCCGCCTTCGCCGAGCTTGGAGAGAATTTTGTAGTGCTCCAATTCCCGGCCCACGAGCGAAACTGGCTTTACTTCATCCGCGAACATCGCGGCCGCGAGATCAGCTGCGGAGGATTCGAGTAGCGTTCCGCTCTGCTCGTGCGCGGCCAGCAAGGTTTCCACTTCGCGGCGCAATTCAGCATCGCCCGCGCAAGTTTGGTCTAAGAACGAATTCCGTCTCTCCGGAGCGATCTCCAAGGCAGCGTGAAAAATTTCTTCAATCCGCGGCCACTCCGGATTCATGAGGTCAGTTCGCGTTGCAGCCACGCCTTGGCCAGCGTCCAATCGCGCATCACTGTTCCGGGAGATACCTTCAAGACCACGGCCGTCTCTTCGATGGAGAGGCCGCCAAAAAATCGCAGCTCGACGATGCGGCTCTTGCGCTCGTCAAATTTCGCGAGCGACTGCAGAGCTTCGTCCACCGCGACGATTTCGAGCGCGCGTTCGCTGGTGACTGCAACATCGTCGTCAAGCTGGAGGTGGGTTGCGCCGCCTCCGCGCTTCGCAACTTGCCGCGACCGGGCGTAGTCGACCAAAGTTCTTCGCATCAATTGCGCGGCGACGGCGAAAAAGTGGGCGCGGTTATGCCAGGTCGCGCGCTTCTGGTCCACTAGTTGCAAATAAACTTCGTTCACCAGCGCGGCGCTTTGCAGCGTGTGATTCGGTCGCTCATGGCTCAAGTGCCGTTTGGCGAGCCGGCGCAGCTCCTCATAAATCTGCGGCATCAACGCATCCAGCGCCCGCTCATCGCCATCGCTCCATTTCAACAGCAGCTCGGTTACTTCTTCAGGCACTCGCGATTCATTCTGCATTTTGGCGATGGGCGAAGCAAGCGCCCTTCCCCTCGTGGGTATCCCGCTGTCATCCCGAGCCGCGCCGACGGCGAGGGACCTCACAGTCGCATGCTGCGTTACTCAAGATGATCACGTGTGATCCGACGGTAGCGCTAAATATATCGCGAAAGCAGTTGCGCTTCCGCGATCGGTGAAACGTCCCCTTCGGATCAGGCGCGCCAACCGCTTGTGTGGCGCGGGGCAAGATTGTGAGGTCCCTCGCCGTCTGCGCGGCTCGGGATGACAGCGCCCGACACGCCGTTGGTCTTGCGCCGACCAAAATAGTTGGAGAAAGCGTTAGAGGTTTTGGCCCGGTTTCTCGCGAACGAGGGAGAGACCAAATTTATGAACCAAAAATCCTCAATCGGAAGAACGCTCGTTGCCTTATCGATCGTCACGGCGGCGATGCTGGCCAGCGCGAGCGCAGTTGCCGCCACTTACTCGGTCAACACCATCGCGGATAGCGGCCCCGGCTCACTGCGCGACGCCATCACCCAGGCGAACGCCAATACCGGCGCGGACACGATCAACTTCGATCCGGCGCTGACTGCGTCCGGACCCGCGACCGTTAGCCTGGCGAGTGCCTTGCCAACCGTCACCGAGGTGGTGACGATCGCCGGCCCTGGAGCGAGTAAGCTGACGATCAGGAATGGTCTGGCCGATCAGAACGATCCCGGGGGCAATGAGGCAGCAATGTTCCGCGTCTTCACGATCGCGGTCGATGCGCCAGGAGTTGTCACCATCTCGGGCCTGACGGTGAGCAACGGCGCCGCAGGCTTCCCGGGCGGCGGCACTGATCCGGCCGGCTTTGGTGGCGGGATTATGAACGGCGGCACCGGGACGCTGAACGTCACCGACAGCACGATCGCGAACAATCATGCCGGTTTCGCCGGCGGCGGCATCGCGAACGGAGGCGCGGGAATCCTGAACGTCACTCGTTGCACGATCAACAGCAACACGGTCGGGAGTGTTGGCGGCGGTCTGTCGAATCTCGCGGTGGGCCAGAACCCTGGCGGCGCAATGCACATCGCGAGCAGCGTCATCAGCGGGAATCAATCGAAGAACCAGGCCGGTGGCATCGTTAGTTCCCAGAGCGTACTCTCGCTCGTGGACAGCACAGTCGACAATAACGCCGCCCGCGCCACCGGCGGTATTTATGCGAGCGGCACCGTCTCGATAGCCCGCAGCACGATCAGCAACAATCAGACAGTGAATGACCTGGCGGGCGGTCTCTTACTGAGCTCGGCGACGGCCGACATCACCGAGAGCACGATCAGCGGAAACACGGCGGCGGGTTTTAGCGGTGGTTACTTCGCCACCGCCGGCGGGATCCAAGTGTATTATTCGGCCCTCAATCTGGCGAATTGCACCCTGGCGAACAACCACATGCTCGGCGCCGGCGGCGTTCTCGGGGCGGGCGCGATTTCGGTGTTCAGTCCGGACGGTCAGCCGGTAAACATCAAAAACTGCACGATCAGCGGCAACTCATCACTCAGCGGGCCGGGCGGAATTGTGAAAGCCGGCAGTTCCACTTATCCGGGCACCATCGTCAACGTCCGAGGCAGTATTGTCGCGGGGAACAGCTCCGTAACTCCGTCCACGCCGTCGGAAGCGGCCTTCATTTCTGCCATCACCTCGCAAGGCTACAACGTCATCGGCGATAACGAGCTTTCGCCGATAACACCCGTCGTTGGCGATCAAACCGGCGTAACGCCAGCGCAGTTGAACATCTCGGCACTAGCGGATAACGGCGGCCCAACGAAAACTATGGCGCTCCTTCCTGGAAGCGTGGCGATTGATAAAGGAAGCGCGAATGGCCTAACGACCGATCAGCGCGGATATGGGCGTATCTTCGATACCGGCACTCCTAATGCGGTCGATGGCACGGATGTCGGCGCATTTGAGGCCCAGAGCCTGACCTTCGTTGTCACCACGACGGCCGATAGCGGCCCCGGCTCTTTGCGCGACGCGATCACGCAATCGAATGAAAATCCGGACGCGGACAAGATCACCTTCGCCATTCCGACAAGCGATCCCGGTTATGACGCGGCCAGCGGCCACTGGACGATCAGCCTAATGAGTGCGTTACCTGTGATCACGGACAGTGTCACCATCACTGGCTCGGGCAAGGATAGGCTCACGGTGAAGAACGGCTTGGTCGACCCGCACGATCCATTCGGCATCCTGGTTGATCCGAACAATTCAACTTTCAATTCGGCAACGTGCTTTCGAGTCTTCACGGTTGCGGTCGATGCGCCTGGGGTGGTCAGCGTCTCTGGCTTGGCCATCAAATACGGCTTCGCCTTTCTGGTGGCGGCGGATGGTACCACGAAAGATAACTTTGGCGGCGGGATCCTGAATGCCGGAACCGGCACGCTCAATGTGACCGACAGCGCGATCACCAATAACATCGCTCAAGATGGCGGCGGGGGCATTGCGAACTACCAAACAGGAACGCTCAATGTGACCCGCTGCACCATCAGCGATAATGGCAAAGCGCCTCAGTGGAACGGAACTCCGGACGGCATCCTTGAGGCCTTCACCGGACCCGGTGGTGGCATCTCAAATGGGGGAGACTACGTTTTTGGGCAAAACATTCTGACTCCGGGTGGGACCGTGCGCGTGGCGGATAGCGTCATCTCAGGCAACGGCGGAACCGGTGGCGGCATCGGCGCTCCCGCAGGCGGCGCCATCATCGTCACAAACAGCACCATAAGCGGCAATGAAAGCACATACGGCGCCGGGGGTATCCACGCGTTCGGGGGTACAGTTTCCATTCTTAACAGCACGATTAGCGGCAACCAGTCAAAACAAACAAAATGCGCCGGTGGTCTGAAATTCGATCACTCCACCGCCGATATCACGAACAGCACCATCACCGGCAATATCGGCGACATGGCTGGTAACAGCGCCGCCAGCGTCGCGGCGGGCGGGATTTACAGCATCGTTTCCACGGTCACCGTCACCAACTGCACGCTGACAAACAACCAAGCGACCTCCTCCTCTTACGGCGATCCAGCCGGACCTTATGGCGTCAGTAGTGGGGCAATCACGAATGACATCGCAAGTAACGGAAGCGGAGGCACGCTCAATATCTTCAACTGCACGATCAGCGACAATTCGAACGACAACGGCCCGGGCGGAATCCTTAATCGCGGCCAGCCCGAGAGCGGCGCCGTTGGAGTCGTGAACATCCGTAGCAGTATCGTGGCCGGAAACATCTCTTCTCCTCTGCATTACCCGCCCACCGGGGGCCGCGTTTTCCCGATCAACTCGTTAGGCTACAACGTTATTGGGGATAATGAGATCATGCCGGTCACCTCGTTCACTGGCGACCAGGCCGGTGTGACGGTGGCGCAGTTGAACCTCGGGCCGCTCGCGAATAATGGCGGGGCAACGCTGACGATGGCGCTCGGTCTCGGCAGCGTGGCGATCAATCACGGCTTTGCCGATCCGAGCGTTTTGCCTAACGACCAGCGCGGTGTTGGTTTCGCCCGCGTCATCGGCGCGGCGGCCGACGTGGGTGCGTTCGAAGTGCAGAACCACGCGCCGGTCGCGAAAGCGCAGAACATCTCCGTGCCGGCGGGGAGTAATTGCCAGGCGAGCGTCACCCCGCAACAGGTCAATAACGGTTCGTCCGATCCCGACGCGGGCGATACTTTGACCCTGTCATTAGATCAAAGCGGACCGTTTGCGATTGGTAACCACAATGTCACGCTCACGGCCAGGGACTCGTTAGGCTACAGCAGCACAGCGACGGCGGTTGTGACCGTGGTCGATGCGGCGCCGCCCGTGATCACCGCACCGGCTCCGAGTTCCGCGACCGCGAACAATCAGGGCAAAGCGGCGGTCCCAAATGTCCTCGCGAAAACAACCACCTCGGATTGCAGCGTGGTGACCTTGCAGCAAAGCCCGGCTGCGGGAACGCTGGTCGGCATTGGTGCGCAAACTATCACCATCACCGCGACTGACAGCGCGAATAACAAGAGCACCGCTACAACAAAGTTCACAGTCACCGCCGGTCCGCCGAGCGTGACCATCAGCGTCAATCCTTCAACGGTAAAGCAAGGCGGCATCGTGACTTTTACTTTGGCCTACAGCAACTACGCCACCACGTCGCAGAGCTTGACCCTCAAGATCAGCCTAACCGAACCGAAGAGTAAGACCTTGATGCTGACCGTGCCGCTGACCTTGAAGGCCGGTCAGGTCGGAAGCGTGAGTTTCCCGCTGCCGATTGCGAAGGCGACCAAGGTTGGATCTTATTCGCTGACGCTGGATGAATTCGTCGGCGCAACACAAGTCGGCACCAGCACTGCGCAGCTGACGGTGACGAAGTAGACAAGATTTCGCACAAGGGTCACGAAGGACACAACGGGCAAACAAGTTTCATTGAATTAGTCAGCCTCCTTTATGAAACGTTGTGTCCGTTATGCGAGGTCTTCAGCCCTACGCTGGTCTTCGCCTAACGAATCAGATTCCGACCTCGAGATCCGACATGTAAGAGCCGTCCACAAAAAGGGGCTCTCGCTTACCGGTGGAATCAACCAGCGCTAGGTGCTTGATCTGAATCGGAGAGCCGCGCGCGTAAACAAAATCCTCATGCCAGACATTGAGCGCATCTTGAAACGAATCCGGTCCGGTAACGCCTCCCAAATGCTCGCTCCGCCCGAGCGCAATGTGCGGACCAGCCTTTTCATCTTCCAGAACATTGCCCCAAACACGCGCCCGCGGATTACAGCCCAAGCCAAGCTCGGCCACATTGCAGCGTGCCGGATCAAGAAAGAGAAAATCCCGCAAGTTGCGCGAGGCGACTGTGTCGCCAACGATTTCCTCGACCCGATTCTTGGTCACTCGAAGCCGGACCATTTCGTTCCCGGACCAAACCGGCAGAATACCACTCGTTAGGCTGGGAACTTTCCGCTCACCTTCGTAGGCGGCGGTGTAGGCTTCGCCACTCGGCAGATTGATCAATCGCGGAGGCGGCGCATCGCGATGAAGCCTTCCATCATCCACTTCGGCTTCACGAAACCGGAAATCGAAAACAAATTCGTCGCCGGAGGAAAATTCGATTTCTGCGGAATGCGCCCCGGCCAGGCGCGCGCGCAGCCGCTCACAGGAACGTGCCACCTGCGCGTAATCGGCCGCGAGCGCCGTCGATTCCATTTCCGGCGCCACTCTCGGCATCGAAGCAGCTCGAAGCTGCGGAAACTTCTTCGACCATCCGATTAACGGTGCGGACGCTGAGAATTCGGTCAGCGCCAGGAGCAGAGTGGCTCGTGCTCCAATTTGCTCGAACACGATCTCACCACCATCCTGAGTGGCGGTCGCCGGCAATTGTCCATTGTTCATCCCCGTTGCTTCGAAGCTAACGAGCGGCAAGACGTAGAAGTGACGTTCGGCGCCAAACTCCGAGAGCGCCGCATGCCAGCGTTCCGCCATGGCGCGGCGGTCGCTCCATGCGCGGGTGTCGCGAAGCTCGCCATGCGGCAGATCGACGAGGATCGCCGCCGTTTCACCCGGCTGCGGATCGAAAACGTCGATGAACAGTTTCTGGAGATTTAGCATCGAATGTCACACAATCGCTGTCCGGAAATTGTAGGGCGTCTCTGTCAGACGCCACCCTCCACGGCGTTTCACAGAAACGCCCTACAAATCAGAACGGGGGCTCGGCCCGCATCGCTTTACCAAATATTCACCCGCTGATCCGGCGGTCGAATCATCGGACAGTTGTCCGGAATGTCGAACGCCTTCTGGAATTCCACCAAATTCGAGAGTGGCCCGATGGTGCGGAAACGTCCGGGAGAATGTGGATCGGTATTCAGCCGCAACTTCAAATCTTCATCCCGCTGGTTGTTTCGCCAGATTTGGGCGAACCCGAGGAAGAAACGCTGTTCCGGCGTGAAGCCGTCGATCTTCGGCTGCGGCCCTTTCTTCGCGATCGCTTTTTGCAGCGCCGTGTAAGCCAGTTTCACTCCGCCGATGTCGGCGATGTTCTCGCCTTGCGTCAGCTCGCCGTTGATGTGCAACCCTGGCAATGGCTCGTAGCCCGCGTACTGCGCCACAATCGCTTTCGACCGCTCGGTGTAGGCCTTCGCCGACTCGGGCGACCACCAATCGCGCAGATTTCCGACCGCATCGTATTGCCGCCCGCGATCGTCGAAGCCATGCGTCATCTCATGCCCGATGACCGCGCCCATGCCGCCGTAATTCACCGCGTCATCCGCCTTCGGATCGAAGAACGGTGGCTGAAGAATCCCCGCCGGAAACACGATCTCATTTCTGTTCGGATTGTAGTACGCATTCACGGTCGGCGGCGTCATTCCCCACTCAGTACGATCGACCGGCTTGCCGATTTTTTTGAGTTGCCGGTCCTTCTCAAACATTTCGCCGCGGAGCACGTTGAGCGCGTAGGGACCGCGATCGATTTTGAGCAGCGAGTAATCGCGCCATTTGTCCGGGTAACCGATCTTCACCGTAAACGCCGCGAGCTTTTTCAAAGCCTCCTGCTTCGTCGCGTCGTCCATCCAATCGCGTGACTTGATACTGTCGGCCAGCGCTTCCTTGAGATTGTTGACCATCTCGAGCGCGCGCGCCTTCGCTTCCGGCGGGAAATGATCGGCCACATAGAGTTTGCCCAGGCTTTCTCCCAGCTCCTCATCCGTCTTCGCCACGACGCGTTTCCAGCGCGGCTTCAATTCCTGCGCGCCCGTCAGGATCTTGGTGAAGAAATTGAAATCTTCGTTCACGAAATCCTGGGAAAGACTTCCCGCCGTCCCGTGCAGCAGATGCCAGCGAAGGTAAACTTTCCAATCATCGATCGCCGTGCTCGCAAAAACCTGACCGGCCGCCTTGAAGAAATCCGGCTGACCCACATTGATGTCGCCCGGCTCGGTTAGTTTGATCTCTTTGAAATAATCCGCCCAATTCCAATCCGGCGTGAGCGCTTGCAGGTCCGCCTGCTTCATCTTGTTGTAATTCTTTTGCGGGTCCCGCAGCGCCACGCGCGTGCGCGCAGGCTTGGCCAGCGAAGTCTCCACGGCGATGACCTTCTTCGCGTTCTCGGCGGCTTTCGCGGCCGGTTCGCCTGCGAGCGTAAACATTTTCGTCATATGCTCGACGTATTGGTCGCGCAGTTTTTGCGAAGCCGCGTCTTCCTTGGTGTAGTAATCGCGATCAGGCAAAGCCAGCCCGCCTTGCAACGCTTGCGCGATCACCATCGTGCTGTTCTTCGCGTCTTGATTGGAAGCGAAGCGGAAGAACGCGCCAATGCCCAACTCGTGCAGGTGTGCGACTTCCTTCAAGATGTCTTTACGGTCCTTCAGCGCGTCGATCCGTTTGAATTCATCTGCGAGGGGTGTCACGCGCGCTGCGTCGACCGCCTTTTCGTTCATCCCGCTGGCATAAAAATCGCCGACCTTTTGCAGATCCGCCTCCGCCGCTTTCTCGAGGGTCGGTTTTGCGGCGACCTTCGGCGCGACCCCCGCCGTCTTCTCGAGAATCTCGTGCAACGCGTCGTTATTATGCTCGGCCAATTCGTTGAAACTTCCCCAGCGCGAAAACTCCGGCGGAATCGGATTCCGCTTTATCCAGCCGCCATTGGCGTAGAGGTAAAAATCGTCCTGCGGTTTGACGGACGTATCCATGTTCTTCGGATCGAGCGGTGGCGGATTCTTTTCAGTCTGCGCCGTGACGGACTTATCAGCGGCTGCTGCCGGAGTCGTCCCGATCGCGGGCGGTGGACCCTTTTCGCTCGGGAGTTTTTCTTCAGACGATTTAACGGGCGAAGAACTCTGGGCCTGCACGTTCAGTGCGCAAAATAGAATCGATCCGGTTAACAGCAGGAATTTGATCATCGTTTTCATGTGTGGTTGTGAAGAGCGAACGCACGCTTGTGCGTCGCATTTACTAATACCACGCACTTCGCTCACCGCCATCTGGAGCGATTCTTCCTGTAGCGGCGGTCTATGACCGCCGACGAGTTTTCTCCACGCGTTCGGCGGTCATAGACCGCCGCTACAGCAGAAACGAAAACGCCGCTCGCCAGGCTTTCGGCCTAACGAGCGGCGATCGAATACGCAAATGGTAGGGACAGCGCAGCGCGCTGTCCTACCACGGGCCTCACCAGATATTTACCCGCTGATCAGCCGGGCGAATCATCGGAGAGCCATCCGGAATATCGAAGGCTTTCTGGAATTCCACCAGATTCGAGAGCGGCCCGATCGTCCGGAAACGTCCCGGCGAATGCGGGTTCGTATTCACCTGCAACTTCAGATCTTCGTCGCGCTGAGTGTTGCGCCAGATTTGGGCGAACCCGAGAAAGAAGCGCTGCTCCGGCGTGAAGCCGTCGATCTTCGGTTGCGGTCCCTTCTTCGCTATCGCCTTTTGGAGCGCCATGTAGGCGATCTTCACGCCGCCAATGTCAGCAATGTTTTCGCCTTGCGTCAGCTCGCCGTTGATATGAAGACCGGGCAACGGCTCGTAAGCCGCGTACTGCGCGACAACCGCCTTCGAGCGTTCGGTGTAAGCCTTGGCCGATTCCGGCGACCACCAATCGCGCAGGTTCCCGACTCCATCGTACTGCCGGCCCTGATCGTCGAACCCGTGGGTCATTTCGTGTCCGATCACCGCGCCCATTCCGCCGTAATTCACCGCATCATCCGCTTTCGGATCGAAGAACGGCGGTTGCATGATGCCGGCCGGGAACACGATCTCGTTCATGTTCGGATTGTAATAAGCGTTGACCGTTGGCGGCGTCATGCCCCACTCGCTCCGGTCAACCGGCTTGCCGATTTTTTTCAGCTGCCGATCGATCTCGAACATGTCGCCGCGCATCACGTTTTGCGCATACGAGCTGCGATCGATCTTGAGCAGCGAGTAATCGCGCCACTTGTCGGGGTAGCCAATCTTAACCGTGAACGCTGCCAGTTTCTTCAGCGCTTCCTGCTTGGTCGCCTCGTCCATCCATTCGAGCGTTTTGATCCGGTCGGCGAGCGCTTCCTTGATGTTGTTCACCATTTCGAGCGCGCGCGCCTTCGCTTCCGGCGGGAAATGCTCCGCCACATACAGCTTGCCGAGGCTCTCGCCCAATTCCTCGTCCGTCTTGGCCACGACCCGCTTCCAGCGCGGCTTGATCTGTTTGGTCCCGCGCAGCGTTCCTTCGAAGAAGTGGAAGTTCTCGTTCACGAAATCATTCGAAAGCGAGGAGGCCATTCCATGCAGCAGATGCCAGCGGAGATAGGTCTTCCAATCGTCGACCGAGACCGTCTTGAAGAGATCGTTGGCCGCTTTGAAGAAATCCGGCTGCCCGACGTTGATGTCGCCCGGCGCCGCGAGCTTGAGCTCTTTGAGGTAATCCGCCCAATTGAAATCGGGCATGAGCTTTTGCAGGTCAGCCTGCTTCATCTTGTTGTAATTTTTTTGCGGATCGCGCAGCTCGACCCGTGTCCTCGCCGGTTTCGCCAGTGAGGTCTCGAGCGCCATGATTTTTTTCGCGTGATCGGATGCTTGTGCGGCCGGTTCGCCCGCCAGCGTCAACATCTTCATCACATGCTCGACGTATTGGTCCCGAAGTTTCTTCGAAGCCTCGTCGTCTTTCGTGTAGTAGTCGCGATCCGGCAGGCCGAGTCCACCCTGATACGCCTGAGCGATCACCATCGTGCTGTTCTTGTCGTCCTGGCCCGAGATGAAGATGAAAAACGCGTAGACCCCCATGGAATGCAGGTGCGCGATTTCCTTCAGCACATCCTTGCTGCTTTTCATCGCGTCGATCCGCTTGAACTCATCCTGGAGCGGTTTCACGCGGGCTTCGTCCACCTCTTTTTCGTTCATCCCGCTCGCGTAGAAATCTCCCACCTTTTGCAGGTCCACCGCCGCAGCCTTTTCTATTTTCGATTTCGTGGCCGTCAATGGCGCAACAGCGGCTGCCTTTTCGGTGATCTCGTGCAACGCGTCGTTATTCCTCTCCGCCAGTTGGGTGAAGGAGGCCCAGCGCGAATACTCCGGCGGCACGGGGTTGTTCTTGATCCACGTCCCGTTGGCGTAGAGATAAAAATCGTCCGCCGGCTTGACCGACGTGTCCATGTTCTTCAAGTCGAGCGGTGGCGGATTCTTGTCGATCGGAGGTTTCGCGGCCGAATCCGCCGAAGTGTTCGTGGCTGCCGGACTTTGCGCGACTGCAGGCGGAAGGCTCTGCTCGGCGCTCGGCTTCGCGGGATCGCGGACGGTCGGCGGCTTGGCGGCATCCTTGGACGCGGGCGATTTGTTCGGTTCGGTTTGCGCAAACAAATTGCCGGCGGCCAACAAGCCGGTGAATAGGAGACAGATAGGCTTTAGCATCGTTGAAGAAACGGTGGAACGTCTCTCTTGTCCAACGGGTAAATACCATTGGAGCCGGCACGCCCACATGCCAGGCGATGCGCGTCGCTGGCAGTCCAAGGAGGGGCGCTTTCCAAACCGCCCTCTTCGAAAACGGCGGGCTGGAGACCGCCGCCCCTTGGGCGGGCTGGAAACAACCGCTCTTTGTCAGGAGTCGCAAGAAGTGCGGTTAAACCAGGCGGTCCTATGGCATTTTTCCTGCGTATGCTACTGTATGATCGCCATGCGACTCCGAGCTTTTTTCATCGCCGGTGCGATCTCAGCGGCGCTCGCCTCTGCCTCTTTCGCGAAATCTTCCAAGGGAAAGACTTCCGCAAAACCGGCCTCGGCAAGGCCAGCGGCGGCCGCGACGCCGGCGCCGAAACCCACTCCGGCTCCATCTGATTGGCAGGTCATCAAAGTCGGACCGCGCGATTACTTGAGCGCCGACAACATCGCGAAGTTTTACGGACTTCTGGGCAACGTTGATTCCACCGGCAAAAGCGTCGTGCTCAACGACGGCCGGAACCAGCTTCAAATCACGCTCAACAGCCGCGAGGCGGTCGTGAACGGCGTGCGCAACTGGCTCTGCTTTCCGGTCATAGCCCAGGATGGAAAATTTCTCGTCTCCCGAATCGATCTGGCCAAGACCATCGAACCGCAGTTGCGCCCGCAAATGCTCCAGCAGCCGGGCAGAGTGCAAACCATCGTGCTCGATCCCGGCCACGGCGGATTCGATAAGGGGGCGTTAAGCGCCTTCGGCAGCGAGAAAGAGTACGCGCTCGATGTCGCGCGCCGGCTTCGCTCGCTTCTGGTCGCCAAAGGTTTCAAGGTCGTCATGACGCGCGAGAACGATGTCTTCCTTCCGCTCGACCTGCGCGCGCGCATCGCCAACGCCACCCGCGATTCCATTTTCGTCAGCCTCCATTTCAACGCCACCTCCAATCGCGAGGCGACCGGTTTCGAGATTTTTTCGCTCACGCCGCGCGGCGCGCCCTCGACCGCGGACGACGCACTCGCCTTGCATTTCTTGAACATGCAGGCCGGCAGCGCGGTCGATGCCGAGAGCTTCGAACTCTCGACGGCGGTTTACCATTCCATTGTCGGCCACCTCCCGGAATTTGATCGCGGAATCAAGCGCGCGCGTTTTGCGGTGCTGCGGCAAACAAAAATTCCGGCGATCCTGGTCGAAGGCGGTTTCCTCACCGAAACCGGCGATAGCAAACACGTCGCCGATCCCGCCTGGCGCACGAAGTACGCCGAAGCTATTTGCACCGGCATCGAAAACTATCGGAACCTCGCCGAGAAGAAGCAGCGCCCGATGCTGGTGGCCGATTACCGGGCCCAAGCTGCCGGTGAAATCACCGTCGTCGATCTCGCGCAACCGCCGAGCAGCCTCGAACCATCACCCGCGCCCGCCGTCGTTCCGGTTTCCAACACCAAGCAGGATCCCAATCAGGAGCCGTAGGGAAAAGTTAGAAGTCAGAAGGCAAAATTAAAAGTCCGGAATGGTAGGGCGCCGTAACACAGCCGAAAGGCGAGGCCGGGCTTTCAAACTCCGTCGAGCTGGCTCCGCTTTGCCTAGTTGAGCCGCAGTGCTCCGCCCTCACTTTCCATTTCCTAATTCTTACTTCTTCCTTTATCCTTCCGACGTTGCGGGGGAGCCCAAAGGCTGAGAGTGCTTGATTGATTTCGAGCTGACCCCTTGAACCTGATGCGGATAATACCGTCGCAGGGAGCAAGGACTTCGAAGCCATGCCGCTCTTCCGCGCATGGTTTTTTGTTTGTTAGCCACAGATGAACACGGATTTTCACGGATTAAGTTTTTCAGTCTTGCTCCTTATCCGTGTTTCATCCGTGTAAAACCGTGGCCGAAATATGATCTCCGAAAAAGAAAAGAACGAACCAACCGCCGAGACACCGCTTCCTAACTCGCGAAAGGTCTACCTCGAAGGTCAATTGCACCCAGATATCCGAGTTCCCCTCCGCGAAATCTCCCTCGCCCCGACAAAAACGATGAGCGGCGAGATCGAAGTGAACGAACCGATCCGCGTTTACGACACGAGCGGCCCGTGGGGAGATGGCGATCAACAGGTTAATGTAAACGAAGGCCTGCCGGCATTGCGCGCGAAGTGGATTCGCGACCGCGGCGATGTCCAGGAGATCGAAGGACGGCGTGTGCAGCCGCAGGACGACGGCTATCTTTCGGAGAAACACGCACTCAGCCGGAACGGACACAATGGCAATCGGCAATCTGAAATCTTCAATCTGCAATCCCGGAAGCCGCTTCGCGCTTCCGCGGGTCGCGCTGTCACCCAGCTCTACTACGCGCGCCAGGGCATTATCACGCCCGAGATGGAATTCATCGCCATCAGGGAACAAATGCGGAATGCGGAATGCGGAGTGCGGAATGAAAAACCGCGCGCTGCTTCCGAAAATTCCGCATTCCGCATTCCGCATTCCGCATTAGCGCGCACCGACCTCCGCCACCAGCACCCCGGCAATTCATTCGGCGCCGCGATTCCCAAAGAGATCACGCCCGAATTCGTGCGCGCCGAGATCGCCCGCGGCCGCGCCATCATTCCCTCGAACATCAACCATCCCGAGCTCGAGCCAATGATCATCGGCCGCAATTTCCTGGTGAAGATTAACGCCAACATCGGCAACAGCGCCGTCGCGTCGTCGATCGAGGAAGAAGTCGAGAAGATGCGTTGGGCGACGAAATGGGGCGCCGACACCGTGATGGATCTTTCCACCGGCAAAAACATTCACGCCACCCGCGAATGGATCATTCGCAACTCGCCGGTGCCGATCGGCACCGTGCCGATTTATCAGGCGCTGGAAAAAGTCGGCGGGCGCGCCGAAGAACTGACCTGGGAAATTTATCGCGACACCCTCATCGAACAAGCGGAGCAGGGGGTCGATTACTTCACCGTCCACGCCGGGGTCCTACTGAGATACATCCCGATGACGGCGCGGCGCGCCACCGGAATCGTCTCGCGCGGCGGCTCGATCATGGCGAAATGGTGCCTCGCGCATCATCAGGAAAGTTTTCTCTACACCCGGTGGGACGAGATCTGCGAGATCATGGCCGCCTACGACGTCAGCTTCTCCATCGGCGATGGTTTGCGGCCCGGTTCAATCGCGGACGCGAACGACGAAGCGCAGTTCGCCGAACTTTACACGCAAGGCGAGCTGACCCAGCGCGCCTGGAAGCAACACGTGCAAGTCATGAACGAAGGCCCGGGCCACGTCCCCATGCACATGATCAAAGAGAACATGGAGAAACAACTTGAGTGGTGCGGCGAAGCGCCGTTCTACACTCTCGGCCCGCTCACCACCGACATCGCGCCCGGCTACGATCACATCACCAGCGCCATCGGCGCGGCCATGATCGGCTGGTATGGCTGCGCCATGCTTTGCTACGTCACGCCGAAAGAACATCTCGGTTTGCCGAACAAGAAAGACGTCAAAGACGGAGTCATCGCCTACAAGATCGCCGCGCACGCCGCCGATTTAGCGAAAGGCCATCCCGGCGCGCAATATCGTGACAACGCCATCTCCAAAGCCCGCTTCGAGTTTAGGTGGGAAGATCAGTTCAACCTCTCGTTAGACCCAGAAACCGCCCGCGAGTTCCACGACGAGACGTTGCCGCAAGAAGGCGCTAAGACCGCGCACTTCTGTTCCATGTGCGGCCCTCATTTCTGCAGCATGAAAATCACGGAAGACGTTCGCAAATACGCCGCCGAACAGGGCATCGCCGAGGAGGAAGCGCTTGCGAAGGGTATGGCCGAAAAGTCCGAAGAATTTACCGAGCAAGGTTCCGAGGTCTACGCCAAGGCTTAACGACTGCGGATGCAAACCGAGCTCGACATCGTCCGCGATGTTTCGACGCGTCTGGATGGTGCCGGCATCGCTTATATGCTCACCGGCTCCATGGCCATGAACTACTATGCCCAGCCGCGTATGACGCGTGACATCGATGTGGTGGTGGCGCTCGCACCGGCTGACGCCCGGAGGATCGTCGATCTGTTTACTCCTGATTATTACGTTTCCGAAGAAGCGGTGCGCGATTCGATCGCGGGAGAGTCGATCTTTAACCTGATTCACAACGAGAGCGTCATCAAATTGGACTGCATCGTGCGAAAGAATACGCCCTATCGGCAAGTTGAGTTCGGCCGGCGCGAACAGATCAGGATCGACAATTTTTCGACCTGGATCGCAAGCAAGGAGGATTTGATCATTTCGAAACTTTTCTGGGCGAAGGACAGTGGATCGGAACTCCAGATGCGCGACGTTCGAAACCTGGCCGCGACTGGCTTCGACTCGGCCTACGTCGAGAACTGGACGCAAGAGCTCGATCTGACTAACCTCTGGGAGCAATGTCGCCCGTGACCGACACGTCTCCTGAAGTTGCCGCGATGGTTCGAGACCGAATTATGAACCTCTCCGGCGCCGAACGTTTCGTCATTGGCGCCCGGATGTTCGAGAGCGCCCGCGCCATCGTTCTCGCCTCTTTGCCTGGCAATATTTCCGACCTGGAACGCAAACGGGCCCTCTATGAACGCTTCTACGGTGAACCGCTCCCGATCGGGGCATCCGCTCTCTTGTCAAGATGTGTTGACTGAGCCCCGCTTCCCCTGCGCGAAGCGTAAGAGCTCAGAGTGTCTGCGAACCTGCTGAGAAGTATCTGCAATCCGGTTTCGGCAATCCGCTGCTCCCTAAGCCGGACAATCCCCGCGATCCTTTAACTCGAGACACCGCGAGGGAAGGCTTGACAGCGCGAATTGGAATTGCCGAGCCTCTTGGGCATGAAAACTCCCCCTGGATGCAAAGCGACACTTATCGGATTGGCGGCTGGTTTCTTCCTGGCCGGCAGCCTCGCGGCGAAAGAGAAGGATCCCGCTGCCGTCACTCCGACGACGGAAAACCAAACGCCACATCTGCTCCTCGCGAATGTTTGGAACCCGTCCATCGATCCGACCGGCTGGTGGATGAGTGAGAAATATGACGGCTTACGGGGCTATTGGGATGGCCAAAAGTTATGGAGCCGTAAAGGTAATCTTATTCACGCGCCAGATTATTTTCTCGCGGAGTTGCCCCGCGACATCGCCTTGGACGGAGAGTTATGGATTGACCATGGGAGGTTTGAAGAGACCATCAGCATCGTACGTTCAGAGACGCCGGACGACCGCTGGAACCGCGTCCGCTATATGGTGTTCGATGCCCCGCAGGCGAAAGGCACTTTTGAACAGCGAATGCAATTCTTGCGCGCGACCGTATCGGAAGGAAACCGCTTCGTCAGAGTCGTAGCGCAACAACGCTGCCAGGGCGTGGCCCAACTCATCGCCGAGCGCGATCGCGTCGTCCGGCAGGGTGGAGAAGGATTGATGTTGCGCCAGCCGGAGTCGGCCTACGAAGCAGGACGCTCGCCCACCTTACTCAAGGTCAAGCCTTACGACGATGCGGAAGCGACAGTCATCGCGCACGAACCGGGGAAAGGAAAATTCGCGGGCAAGCTCGGAGCGCTCCGCGTCCGGGCGGACGACGGCAGGGAATTCTCGATCGGGAGCGGCTTGACCGACGCCGAGCGAGAATCGCCGCCACCGGTGGGGACCGTCATCACCTATCGGTTCCAAGGAGTAACTGCCAAAGGGTTGCCGAGGTTCCCTTCCTATTTGCGCGTGCGCCGGGATTGAATGCGCCAAGCGCGCGGCCAACAAGATTTCTCCGGAGCAGGTTGGAACGGATCGAATTGAGGATTGGACCCGCAATGGATTCTTCGTTCATTATGACAACGGCCAAACGGCGAAAGTTTCGTGGTCGTTCATTCCGGAACTTCCTCCAAAAGGAAAATCGAAATCGTTTCTCGACGAAATGGAGGAGATGCTTATCGCAGCGATGAAGAACAAACATATTCTTTTCGTTTTTATATGATGATGCCCCTCGGATCGTCGAACCGCAGACCTATGGCATCAGTACGGCAGGGCATCCAGTTTTGCGTGGCTATCAAGTCGCAGGAGGCAGTAAATCAGGTCAGGCTACCACGCTCCGACTTTATGAGCTTGCGAAGATGGAGGGACTGAAAGATACGAACAAGCACTTCTCCAAAGCGCGTCCTGAGCACAACCGAAAGGACAGCGCAATGTCCAAAGTCATCATTAGCTTGCCGATTCCGAAAGCTCCGTGATCAGAGGACATCATGTCCCCAATGGAGATGCTAAACGTCGGTTCGCTCCGGAGCCTGCGGAACTTCGTGGAGAGTTATCTTCCGGTTTCTGACCAACGGCGCCGAGGGTTACGTGAATGGATAGCGCGCCGGTCTCGGGTGCTGGTTTCAGCGTCTCGCCGAAACGAACTTTGGTAAGATCGCAACTCTGCTAGCGTCAAGCATTATGAGACACATGGTTTTGGTATTCATTCTGGCGGTGGCGTCGTCGGCGTTTGGGCAGCCGACGCCTGTAGCGGATCGCGTCTCCAAGCAGAACGCGTTATTCGAGGAGTTTTATCAGACGGGGCTGAAGAATTCGCCGGAGCGCGCGACTTCGTTTGGCGACTACCGCTACAACGCGCTGCTTGGACAGTATTCGCTCGAGGAGATCGTCCGCCAACATGCGGAAGCCGATGATTTTCTAAAGCGGCTCAAAGCGATCCCGACCGACGGGATGGGCGACAACGACCGGCTGAGCCACGGACTGCTCGAGCGGCAATTCGAGCGGGAGGACGTCAACTACGACCTCAAGAACTACGAGATGCCGGTGAACCAGCAGAATGGCGTCCACACCCGGCTGGCCGACTTGCCGCTCTCCGTGCCTTTCGACTCCGTCGAGCACTACCAGGATTATATTTCCCGGCTACACCAAATCCCGCGCGTGCTCGATCAGACGACCCAGGTGATGCGACAGGGCCTCAAGGACGGCTTGATGCCGCCCAAGATCGTGCTCGAGAAACTGCCCGGCCAATGCGACGGGGTGATCGCCGCGAACCCATTCCTCCTCCCGACAAAGAAGTTCCCAGCGGACTTTTCGGACGGCGACAAGAAACGTCTGACCGACGAGATCACGAAGGCGGTCAATGACGATGTCGTTCCCGCTTACAAGAAATTCGCGGAATTCCTGCGCACCGATTACGACCCGAAGGGACGGAACGAGCTCTCGATCGAAAGCCTGGCGGAGGGCAAGCGGCGTTATGCGGAAGCCGTGAAGACGATGACCACCATGAACGTCACGCCCGCCGAGGTGCATGAGATCGGGCTGAAGGAAGTGCAGCGCATCACGGCGGAGATGACTAAGCTGGCCCAGGCGCAGGGGAAGAAGGATCTCGCCAGCTTCCGGGAGGCCATCAACAACGACCCCAAGTGGAAGCCGCAAAGCGAGCAGCAGATCGTGGATGATTTCGCGAAATACATCCACCAGATGGAGCCGAAGCTGCCCGAGCTATTCGGGCTGTTACCCAAATCGCCGGTGACGGTGGAACCGATTCCGGGCTTCGCGAAGGCGGCGTCGACGCATTATGTCAACGGCACGCCGGATGGGAAGAGACCCGGGCGTGTCGTGGTCGCCGTGGCTGATCCGACAACGCGCACGCTGGTGTTGGACGAAGCCGTGGCCTATCACGAAGGCGTTCCGGGTCATCACATGCAGATCAGCATCGCCCAAACGTTGCAGGACATCCCGAAGTTCCGCCTGCACGGCTTTTACTCCGCCTACACCGAGGGTTGGGCGCTTTATGCCGAGGAACTGGGGAAGGAGATCGGCTTCTATAAGGACCCTGTGTCGGACTATGGCCGGCTGAATTCCGAGCTATTTCGCGCCGTTCGGCTCGTGGTCGACACGGGCATTCACGACAAAAACTGGAGCCGCGAGAAGGTGATCGATTACATGCACGCCAACGACGTGAACGACACGGTGGCGCAGACCGAGACGGACCGGTATATCGCCTGGCCGGCGCAGGCGCTGGCTTACAAGATGGGGCAGCTCATGATTCGTAAGTTGCGCGACGAAGCCAAGGCGCAGCTCGGGTCGAAGTTCAACATCAAGGCGTTCCACGACGAAGTGCTGAACGGCGGAGCGATGCCGCTGGACCTGCTGCAGGAGCGCGTGGAGCGATGGATCAAGGAGCAGGGAGCGGCGACGCCGAAGTCAGGCAAGTAGAAGAGGTAATGTCGGACGATCCAAGTTATCTGGACAAGAAGAGAAGAACTCTGCGGGCACGTCTGGGACACTGGACCGCGGAGGTGGTTCTCGTCTTTGTCGGCGTATCGGCGGCGTTCTGGCTTAACAATTATCAACAGCACGATCAGGAGGCGAAGCATCGCGATCGGATTTTAGCCTCGCTCGAGCGGACTTTACGGGCGGGGATTGCGAGCGGAAAAGTCAACGCCGCGGAAGAGGAGCGACAGCGTGCGGAATTTCAGCGCGCGCTCGATGCCGGGGAGATGCCACCGCTGAGTCCGTATGTTTTCACGACGGACTACAGCCCTGGCGATTTCGCCGCGCTCCTGCAATCCGGCGGTGTGCAACTGCTCGATGTGGAAACCCTCACCGCCTTGCGCAACGACGAATCGGTTATCCGCTGGGGGCTCAGCCGGCTGCAACGTTACCAGAAGTTAAGCGATGAGTTGATCGTGCCGAATCTGGCGCAGGACATTTCTTTTTTCTACGATCCCGCCACGAGGAAATTGCGAAAACCCTTCGAGATGTATCCCGAAGCTCTGCAAGCCACGGTGCAATTCGCGCATGACCTGGATCGAACCCACAGCGAGTTACTCAAACGCATCCAGGCGGAGCGGCATCGGTAAGGAATCTCGCCGCGATTAGGAAGGCTAACTTAACCGTCGTGTTGGCGGATCGGACACGCATTAGATCGACAAAGAGAGTCTACGGGAGCATTATTAGTCTCCCTATGAAGCTTAAGACTCTCAGGAAAAAGATCCGAAAGCTCGAGACTCGTTTGCAGGAGGGACCGGAAAAGCTGGTCAGATGGAAACGGAAGCTCGCGGCCATGGAGAAGGTCGAGGCTCGGAACGCGCAACGGAAATCGGCCCAGGCTGCAGAGGCTCGTCAGGCTGCGAAAGCGTCGCCCCCCGCCCAGAAGAAAACGGGCGGTTCAACAGCGCCGCGTCCGGTGAAAGCGGTGGACGCTCCGAAGAACAAACCGGCGGGGAAAGCGAAGAGAAAGCTCAATCTCTCGCCGGAACGCCGGGCGCAACTCGCAGCTGCCATGAAGGCCCGATGGGCTGCGAAAAGAGCCGCCGCCGAAGCAGATCTGCAACCCTCCCCGACCGTAGGAGACTTTAAAGTTCACGAAGTTCCTCAGTCGTCGTAGAGCAAACGCTTTCGCGCGAGAAGGGCATTCACGCGCAAAGTCAGGTTTGACTCGTTAGGCTGCTCGAAGAGGCGAACCTTACTCATTTCTTGGTGTGCGTGTAGCTTCTGTGTCAGACAACTTCCCTAATCAGACTATGACGATCGATGAACGCGTCGAACAGCTGGGATTGATTCTCGCCGACGCATTTCGCTCGGCCACGGGTGCTGCTTATCCCCGCGCAGCGGACGTCTGTCGAGCCGAACGTTGCGGCCGCCGCATAAGAGAAGAGCGCGGTTGATTCCGGCCATTGGCTAGCGCGCCGTCATCGGCCCGCAGCCTTTTCGCAACGCTCGAGTAGCCGCGGCGCGTCCATCCGCTCCGCCCACGCTGCGAACGCCGACGTCGCTCCACGCCAGCGTAGCGTCTCGACCTTCTTAAAGAGTGGCGCATCGGTGCGCAGCGTCGCGAGGTTCTTGAAGAGCAGAGCGAGATCGCGCTGTTTGCCGAGAACGTCCGGCGGGAAATTTTCGATCGGACCGTGGCAGTTCAAAAGCTGGGCGGCGGTCTTGGCGCCGATGCCAGGAATGCCGGGGTAGCCGTCGGCCGCGTCGCCCACGAGCGCGAGCAGGTCTGGAATGAGCTGCGGGCTGACGCCGAACTTTTCGCGTATCCCGGCAGCATCACGAATGATTGTGCGCCGGCCGTCGATCTGCACCACGCGCGTACCGCGCACGCATTGCGCCAGATCTTTGTCAGGCGTCCAGATCGCGACTTTCTGAACCCGCTTGTCCTTGGACGCGATATGCGCGGCCGAAGCGAGCGCGTCATCAGCTTCGAGCTCGATCATCGGCCACACGACAACACCCATCGCCGCCAGCGCCTCCTCGAGCGGATGGAACTGCGTGAGCAGCGCGCGCTCGATGCCGGCGCCGGTCTTGTAGTCCGCCCAAAGCCGATTGCGAAACGACTCGATCACGTGATCGGTGGCGACCCCGAGCATGAGACCGCGTGAGGCGGAGCCTTTTACGCGGTCGCCGGTCTCGATTATCTGGAGCACGGTCTGCAGCACACCGACGACGGCGCCGTAAGGGCGGTCCTTGCCTTTGGTAAACCGGCGCAACCCGTAGAAGTGACGGAAGAGCTCGTAGGTGCCGTCTACAAGATGGACCACGTAAAAGCTTTTGCTCACGTGGTTGGAGTCCGCGTAAAAGGCTTTGCCTCACGCGGTTTTAGTGGCGCAACAGGATTCGCCTGACGCGGTTGATTAGTGGGGCTTCGCTTCATCATGACTGGAGTCGCGTGAGGCGAAGCCTTTTACACGGGCAGGGAATTTCTCGAGATAGTAACGTAATTGGGCGCGCAGGAAACGTCGCCCGGCCCCACTCGTCAGGAATTTCTCTCGGCCCTCGGCGTCTTCGCGCTCCGTGTACGCCTCATAATAAATAAGCTTCCATGGACCGCGGTGAGACGTAGCAAAGCTCTCGCCGTTTTGATGCTGCCTCAGTCGGGCGCGCAGGTTGGTGGAGAAGCCAATGTAGAAACCAGAGTCGCTCTCCGACCGCAACACGTACACATAGTACATCCGCTCTCTTTCTACTGCGGCAGCCGCGTGAGGCGAAGCCTTTTACGCGGCTTTTACACGGGTCATTTTGAAACCCGAAGCAACTTCTCGGGGAAGTTCGCGTTCTGTTCGCGTCGCAGAATGCGCTGCTGACGCCATCGTAACATCGGACCTGGCTTCGTCGGATCCCAGCCTTTCGGATTCGGCAGGACCGCCGCCAGCATGGCCGACTGTTCCCGCGTAAGACCGCGCGCGCTGACGCCGAAATAATGCTGCGAGGCGGCTTCGACCCCGTAGATCCCGGGCCCCATCTCGATCACGTTCGCATACAGCTCAAAAATGCGGCGCTTCGGCAACAGCATCTCCATCCAGATCGTGTAGTACGATTCCAGTCCTTTCCTGATCCAGGAGCGGCCCTGCCAAAGGAAAATCGACCGGGCACATTGGTTTGTGATCGTGGAAGCACCACGAACCGGTTTCTTTTTCCGCTCCGCTTCTTTCACCGCGAGGTGCATCTCCGTCCAGTCAAAGCCATCGTGCTGAAAGAACCGCTGATCTTCCGAGATCCAAACGTGCTTGAGGAACATCTCAGGAATCTGCGGCAGATCGATCCACTGGTAGCGGAGCGGAGACTTTGGCGCGCTCGAGGACATCTGATTGATCAACATCGGCAGCGTCCGTGGCGGATTGACGAATCGCACCACCGCCACCTGCATCGCCGGGACGAGGAGCAGCACCACGAGCGTTACCCAAATCCATTTCCAGCGGCGCCCCCGACCGCGTGAGGCAGCGCCTTTTCGCTTGGGACCGCGTGAGGCCGAGCCTTTTACGAGGTTCGCATTCGGCTTTGGCATCTTCGCCAAGAGACTGCGGTGCCGACCCGAGCGCAACCCGTAGAAGTGCCGGAAGAGCTCGTAATTGCCGTCGACGAGATGAACAAGCATTTTGGTTCCACATTAGATTTCGGCGCTGCGCCCTCAAAGGCTGTTTTGCGGCCCGACTCCATCGCCGACGAAAACGTAGCCTGTCCGGCGCACGTCTTTCGTGCTACATCATCGAACATGGAAATTACGCTGACCTCGGTCTTCCGAGATTCACGGCTGCGAACTGTTTACACGAACGCTTAATTGGGTTCGCGGTTAAAGATCGAGTATTGTAACAGCCATCGACATGGCAAAAAAGCGCAGCGAGATACGCAAGTCGAGATCGACGAAGATCCGCGCCGAGGATCTGAAAGAGGCAGCTCCAAAGGCGGAGGCTGACAGGTTACCTACAGCCCAACCGAAGTTTGTTAAGACTTTGAAGGTTGTTAACGAAATGATGGCTGCCGGAGTGATTGGGCGGTACGCGATCGGCGGGGCAGTAGGCGCCACATTTCATTTGGAACCCATGCCGACGATGGATGTAGACATCTTCGTGGCAATCCATGCTGAGGGGGAAGGTTTGATTATCACCCCAAAACCTATTTACGATTATCTGATTGGCCGCGGGTATAGCGCTGTAGGTGAATCCCTAAAAGTTGAGGATTGGCTTGTGCAGTTTTTGCCACCTACGAGTCCCCTCGTAGAAGAGGGCATCGTTCAAGCGGATGAGGTCGAAGTCGCCGATGACGTCAGGACTTTCGTACTCACTGCTGAGCATCTTGTTGCGATCGCTCTGCAAACAGGTCGGCCCAAAGACAAGGCACGGATCATTCACTTTACAGATTCGGGCAAATTGGATCGCGAACGCCTAGTAGGGATTCTTGAACGCCACGGGCTCATTGATAAATGGCGCGATTTCGAAAACCAGTTTCTAAACGACTGATGAACATCGGAAAGACAGGAATGAGCAAGACCGCAACTCGCCGGCAACTCGCTCAGCTTCCGTTCGTCGAGAAGCTGAAGATTTTAGAACGCCTGCGAGATGATTTGATCATCGGGCTTGAGAAAAAACGAACTGCGAATGATGGCAATAACAAAGTCGCAACAGTGACTTCGCTTGATTCAGTCTTTATGACGGCGGTTGAGCATTCGGCGAACAAGACCCCACGCGTTCGAGAGGTGGGGACGGGTAGTGACCAGGAGAAAAAGCTTAATGCTGAGATTGAAGAGATATTTGCTGATCGCAAAAGGGCCGCTGTAGCGCTCTCAGCCTTATTTCCAGAAGGGGTTACGCCAACTCTTCAGTTTTACGAGCGATTGGGGGATTTGCATATCCGCTTGGGATGGAGCGATGCCTCACATCGAGCGATGGGGCTGCTCGTATCAACCGCAATGGAAACGTTGTCGAAGACCGAGGCCGAAAGTTTGCTTCGAGAACTGCCGAGAATCGGGAATCCCTTCTTCTTTCAAATGCTCGATAGCCTAGCTGTCTTATTGAGTGAGAGAGATTTGAGGCCAGAGTTTGGCGCCGAATGGTTTCCGTCATTAGTAAAAAGACTTGGAAATGACTTGGCTTCCGGTGGGTTTTGGAAAGCCCTCGGGACATTTTGTAGAGCCCATCCTCAGACCGCATTAGAGGTCTTGAGGGTTTTGCGCGCGGCTGCAGGCGAAGAGCAGATTTCAGTAGCCGCGTATATTCTTGGATCCATTCGCTGCTTTGATCTAGATGCAGAGACAGCGGAGAAATTCAGATCACTCGAAGCTGAGATTTCCAGCGCGCCAGCGATCAGCGCACGAGCAATTTACCATCGTTCTTGGTTGACGAGCGCCTGGTGCGGCAAGATTGACCCCAGCGACATACAAGACTTGACGGAAAGGATGTGGACGGGGACTGCGGAAGAGCGAGAGCAAGTGTTTTGGATTGTGTGCAGGTCGTTGCTGAGTCCATCGATCCCGTCGGCGTCTCTTGAGTTCGGCTGGAATTGGCTTCGGTCACACGTTTCTGGCGATATTGCGCCGGGAGCAAAATATAACGTCGTGGACTTCGCGGCGCAGCTGCCGGGTGATAAGCGTGAAGATGCCGGAAGGCTAATTCTGTCGGTTCAGCCCATTCTTGCAGAGCATAAAGGCATCTGGAAGCGCATTGAACATTTTCTCGTAAGTGCGCTTGGATGGGATTTAGCTTTCTTTGGTAGATTCCTAACGGAGCTCAGCCGACGAAATGCCGACAATCTGCTGAAGGTTCTGAGCGGACCTCGCGAATTCGAATGGTTGCTGTCCGAGATGCAAACCAAAGGCGTGGGCGGCGCGATCGCCGAGTTGATGTTAGCAGACGATTCTGAATGTCGCAGAATCGGTTTGCTTCTTTTTGACGAGGTCGGCACGACGCTGCCATCCGAGCCGTTTGAAAACGCGAGTCAAAGCCAAACTGCGCTTGCCTTTTATGAAGTGCAACGATTCACGACGCAGGGAAAAGCGGTCGCTCGATTTCTTATATTCTTGGTTCCATTCGTCGAGCGAGCGGACCAAGACCTTCAAGAGGATTTTTACGACGAACTACTGCTACAGCTGAAGAACTTCCCGGGCGCGTGTAAGGATGAATTTACCGCCAGGGCCACCGACTTTCCAATCTTGCAGAAGGCAATTGCCGAAGCGGAACAATATTTTGAAGCCCTAGGAACAATCCGAAAATCAAGCATCAATCAAATCGAAGTTGCGGGCTTCGCGCGGGCCGCGCAACTCCATGCGCGACGTTTCGCCGCTCAGGTGTCGAAAGGCTCCGAAGAACTCTCGATTTTTACTCAACTGTTCAAGAAGGTGCGCCTCCTTTACGGTCATCAGTGGCGAACATTTCACGACGGGGTTTTGGGAGCGAGCTCGGACCTCAAAGAAATCTCCACTTCGATGGAGTTCCCCAGAATGGAGTTCGTCGACCCAGAAGGAATGCAGTTGAGACGATTTCACGCATCACTCCGCATTCGGGAGCTGTCGGCGGCTTCCGGAGTAGGCACCGCGAGATGAGTGAAGACCTTACAACATCGTTTGTAACGTACTACATCCGCAGCCTAGCGGAACGAACTCGCGTCGAAAAGACGACGACTAAATTCGGTTTTGATTGGATTGTTTATAATCTGGCACTAGCCGACGATCTTATTCCATATCGCCTTCCATTCTTTCGAGCGGGCCCCACCGAGATCTCAAAAACAAAGACGGAAGCCGAGTTCGGAATCGATTCGTCTTTTTTGTCGCGAGACGGTAAGATACTGACCATTTTCGTCTTAAAGGACGAAGAGCTCTCAAACGCAACATGGACGAAGAATGACTTCGATTCTGACTTGAGGCGAGCCGCGGCACCGGATCTTACCCCCTCCGAGTTTAAAGAAGTTCGCGAGGTGAGGATTGTCTTGGTCTATAACAAGGACGAAGACCGCAACGGAATCCAACTCTTCGAAAATCTGACGAAGAGTCTAGGGACGAAAATCGGAAACGAGGTCGGACTCTTATTCGAGCGGTGGAACCTGACGGTGCTGAGTGACAAGGTGAAGCAGCAGTTGCTGACACCTTCTTTGTTACCGCAAAGATTCTTTAGCTTATTCAGTTATATCTGTTCCCAGTTCGAGGATTTTCGACATGGATCGGATGAATGGTCCAAACAATTGGTGCCAAATTGGCGACGTTTTCTCGAGGATCTACTGAAAAAGCAGACGGACGAACGAACAATTCGTCTTATTCCCGTGGCTTTGCTTATCCTGCGCGAGTACGGTCGCTCTAATCCGACCGCAGAGACTGGATGGATAGACCTCGCTGAATGGGCAATGCTGGCCGCGTGGCGGGTTCATCAGACTACAGACAAGAACTCTGTCAAAGAGGCAATTTTGCAAATGTGGGTGGGATTCTATCTCACCGAATTGGAGAGGTACTACACGGCGCATAATGCCGAACTGGCAACCGAGCACAGTCTTGAAATTCCCCGCACGGGCAATTATCTCGACGCGATTGCCGCTGCACTTACCGCGTTTTGGCACATGGGACGGCTTGGAATCTTGGCGGTAACATTCGCTGAAATCTTGCCGCGCGATACGGAAGCCGAAAAGAAAGTGCGCGCGGAAGCCAAGCATAGGGTCTCAAATTGGCTCGTAGGGTTAATCAACGCTAATCCTGGAGCACAACGGCCTCTGATTGACTTGCACCACTTGGAGTTGTTTCTCGTTTGGCGAACCCTATGGCAGATTGGCCGGCGGGATGACATCGAAAAATGGCTCCATGGCTTACAAAGCAAACTATTTGTGCGTCGAGCCGGAGCGATTCCTTTGCCGTTCATCGAAGGAGGAAACTCAATCGAACTCGTTTTTGAACATGTTGCGACGGGAGAGAGGCCTCCGGAGTTTTGCGATCAGAGTTCATTGCTGTTGTTGTGTCTTCTGGAACTCTCTTTCGCTTTGGAGCCAATAAAACGAAACGAAGTAATCGGTAAATATTATCAACAACTAGTCCTTGGTAGGACAGGCGAGGGTGAGCAATTAAATAACTGCCAGCCCCTAGACCTTATTGGTTGGGTTCCACCAAGCGATTGGGGTGATAAGGTGTTGACTAAGAGCCTTAGGGACGAAGGGGAAGCGCAAACGATCGAAACATTCGATAAGAAGCCGCAAGTCGACGGTGAAGCAATCGCTGCTCATCTTCAAGAGTTCATTCAGCAAAGTCGCAGATCTCAGAAGGCAAATTTTCCAACCGGATTGCCCGTCGCGGTGATAATATTGGCCTGTTTAAAGTTTCGCTCTCCATTGCCGCCAGAAATTTGGCGACTTTCAATTTTTGGTCCGGTAGGGGACAGCCCCGAGAAGGGTTGAACAGAATCTAATCCCCCGGACGTTGCAGTTGCCCCGGCAAAACCCCTCATGGTAGACTTGCCCCATGCCAGCATCCACCGTGACTGAGTATCTTGCCGCGCTCCCCGCGGATCGGCGTGGCGCGTTGAACGAAGTTCGCCGAGGAATCAACCGCAGCGCTGCCCAATGGGTCATACTTTGCAAAGTGTGGGGAAGCGGAGAGAGGGGTCAGTCTGTGAATCGCGTCATTCCTCAGTAACGAATCCCCGCCACCATCGCGTATTCGCCGCTGCTCCGGCCGAATTGGCTGACGATGGCGGCTTTGGCTTGTTAGAAAACGGTTTTCAGGCCGCTCGTGGGACACTCGTAGAGCTCGGAGCTGCATCGATCGCTTCCGGGCGCTCACATCGAGAACAATGTCGCTCTACCAGTGACCGATGACGTTCCCTACTCGCAGTAATTCGCGGGCACACGGGGGACCGGCCCGCGTTACTGGTAAGCCTTGAGGAGCGGGGCGGTGTCTGCTGGTGGGACGCCGAGTTTCTTCAGGGTTTCGGCGTCAAACGCGCCGCCGTCATGATCGGCGATCGTCCAGCCGGCCGCGGTGCGATGCAACACGACGGAGATGTCGCTCTCGTCCTGGTATGCGGTGCAAAGAGTCCAGTCGTGGGAGACCGAGACGTGCAGAACCTTGCCAAACTTCGCTGCGACGACTTTGCGGACCTGTTTTACGTCTTTGCTATCGCCAAAATCGGCGGCCATGGCCGAGAAATTCAGCCCGCCAAGAGTGAGGACGACACACAGAGTGATGAACCAGTTTCGAATTTTCATGGTGAGCGATTCTCCGACGATTGATCTATGCTGTAAAGATGCAGGGGGCTCAAAAAAGGGTTCAGCCTAGAATGTAGCCCTCTGCCCCGGCAAAAGCCCTCATGGTAGACTTGCCCCATGCCAGCATCACCGTGCGAACAGCGGAGGGCGGTCAGGACAGCGATTTCGGCTGCTGTGTGTCGCGGGTGAGGCAGCCATAAGCCTTGGCGGGAAGGAGGGATTCTTTCGTCCGTGAAGGACTCCCTCAGGAGGGCGCATCGCCCCAGCGCTAAAGTGCTGGGCTAGGAATCAGCCGAGAGAATAGGTAAGTCCTTCGCAGGAGATCCCGCCTACTTCCCCGGCGGCACAAGCGATGCTGCAAAACGGGGGTCCGTTTGTTCCGTTAAACGGCATCAACCGCGCCTCTCAGCGCGGTATTAAAACCACAAAAATGAAACCCATTATTGCCACTGCACTTCACGATCTCACATTTCCCAGCAAGACAGGCGGCGTCCCCCTCTGCACCAGCCACATTCTTTTGGTCGAAGACGACCCAATCCTAGCCGGCATGCTGGAAATGGCTTTCCACGATGCGGACACGGCCGACTTTGTCATTGAGCGCGAGACGACAATCGAGGCGGCGATCCCCCTGCTGGGTTCGCGCGAGATCGACGTGATCCTGCTCGATCTGAATTTGCCAGATAGCCGCGGTCTGGAGACATTTTGGAAGATCCAAAGAGTTGCGCCGAATCTGCCGATAATCATTCTCAGCGGCTTGGCTGATGAAGCACTGGCCGTGGAGAGTGTGCGCGCGGGAGCACAAGATTACTTCGTAAAGGGTTCGATGAGCGTGACGGTTCTGATGCGGGCGGTGCGCTATGCGCTCGAACGCAAACAGCTTCAGCGACAAGTGGCCGATTATGCCTGGCAATTGCGCACTCAGAATGAAGCGATGAAGGCGGAGCTCGAGCTGGCGCGAGACATTCAACTGGCCTATCTGCCGCTTGGTGACGTAGACTTTCCGCGCCACGCGGCTGCCAATAGCTCTCTTCTTCATGTGCATTCCCGGCTGCAACCCGCGACGCAGCTCGGGGGTGACTTCTTTGACGTTCTCGAGGTCTCCGATACGAACGTAGGAATTTTTATCTGCGACGTGATGGGACACGGCGCAGGAGCGGGCCTTGTCGCCGGAATCCTGCGCGGCCTGATCGAGGAGGCGCGTCCATGGGCCGGTGATCCCGGTATGTTCCTGAGTGAGTTGAATTGCGGAATGCGTGCCGTCCTTTGTCACACGCGGTGGCCAATCTTTGCGACCGCGTTTTATCTCATTGCCGACCTGGCGAAGGAAGAACTTCGTTACGCGAATGCCGGGCACCCGTGTCCTTTGTTCCGCGACCAATTGACCGGCGAAGTGGGATCGCTCGCCTGGCGGCCGGGCGAGCAGCGTCCGGCGCTGGGCTTGTTCGACAACGTCTCTTACGCAACGACATCCCGTACCTTACAGCCGAGCGATCTCTTTATCCTTTATACTGATGGCCTCTGCGAAGCGACGAGTCCTGATGGAATGATCTTTGGAATCGATCGGCTATTCAGCAACGTGCGTGAACAAGGCAACCGCCCGACACCTGAGCTTTTCGATTTCTTGCTCGAGGATGCCAAGTCGTTCTCCGCTCGCGAAACATTTGAAGATGATGTGTGTATCCTGGGGATTCAGATGCTGCCGTGTGCGGACGAGACTCGCCATGAATTGTGTGGCGATCTCCGCCAGTCGCATCGTAACGAATCGGACAACGAAGAGGAGCCCAAAATGGGGCAGAGCTTATGGAGACCAGGAGAGGTCAGAGCTTATTATCGACCAGGTGAGTAGGAAGTTTTCTACTCGTCGAGGCTTACTATTGACGATTGGTGACGAAAGTAAGCTCTGCCTCATTCCCCTCGTGCTCGTCGACCGAACGGCCGCGCCGTGTCCTTGATATGCGCGCATTCGCGCTCCCGTGTGTATCGGGACGTGGCGGTTGCCCCGGCAAGAGGCCTCATGGTAGACTTGCCTCATGCCAGCATCCACCGTGACTGAGTATCTTGCCGCGCTCCCCGCGGATCGCCGTCGCGAGATGGATGTCCCAACTCCGATACAGATCGAGAAATCACGAGTCAGCACCTCAAACCCCTCAAATCACTGCATTGACCAATGGTCACACTTTGCAAAGTGTGGACATAACTCCTCGCCACGCCTTCCAGTCAACTGAGGCTTTGGCGTGCCGAACAAGGTGACTGCGAAATCAGACCTCAGGTCCGAGTTTCGGCTCACGTCGGGCCGAATGCCAGAAACGAAGGATTTCTACGTCTCGCGTCCGGTCGTTTACTCGATAGAAAATCTTGAATGGTGGCAGCGTCAGCTTTCGAACGCGGGCCAGCCTTGGATAGGGGCTACCTTTAAACGGTGTCTTCGCAAGACTCAGAGCCGCATCAAGTAGGTTCTCGCCAAGCGCCTTCGCTCCCACGGGATTGTCTCGCGCGATGTAAGAAACTATCTCGGCGAGATCCGCTATGGCCGGGCCTGTGATTTCGACTCGGAAATCCATTGGGGGATGAGAGCGCGAACTTCGTCGATGGATTTGGCTTCGGCGGGGTGACTGTCGGCATAAGCGATGGCTTCCTTCAAAGAAGCCAGCAATGCTAGGTCGTTGTCATCGTCAGCGAGTCGCGAATCGACGCCCAGTTTCAGGATTCGCAATTCCTCACGCGTCAGTTTGTCCATCGCGTCGAGGATTTCGTGGACCGTGCTCATGACGTTCGACAGTACGAAGGAAACGATCTCTACGCAAGATATCGGTCGAAAGGAAAACGACGGAAGAGGCCCAGGCGTATCCGACGTCGCGGTTGCCCCAGCAAAAGCCCTCGTGGTAGGCTTGCTCCATGCCAGCATCCACCGTGACTGAGTATCTTGCCGCGCTCTCCGCGGATCGCCGTGACGCGTTAGACGTTATGTGAAAGAGAACGCGATCGAAGACGCCATTTTTCGCGGAAAATCGAGGTTTTTGGCGCGGGACCCGCTGTCTCCGAATGGGTGTCATCATCAATTGGACTCGTGGTGCTGGACGATCCGCTCGTCGCAAGCGCCGAAGCCGATCTTAAGCTGGAGATTGGGCATGTCCTTTTTGTCGACATCGTCGGTTACTCACGCTTGCTCATAAATGAGCAGCACGAGAGCCTGCAGAAGCTGAATCGAATCATCCGAAACACGGAAGCGTTTCGGATCGCGGAGAAGGCGGACAAACTCACTCGATTACCGACTGGCGACGGCATGGCGCTGGTCTTTACCAGTAGCCCCGAGGCGCCGGTGCGTTGCGCGGTCGAAGTCAGTAAAGCGCTGCGGGATGAGCCGACGCTCGCCGTTCGCATCGGCATTCACAGCGGACCAATTAGCGCGACGACGGACGTGAACGACCGCTCGAATGTCGCTGGCGCCGGGATCAACATCGCGCAGCGGGTGATGGACTGCGGCGATGGCGGTCACATCCTGCTTTCGAAACGCGTGGCCGAAGACCTGGCGCTTTACCGGCATTGGCAACCGGCTCTACACGACCTCGGAGAATGTGAGATAAAGCACGGAAACGTGCTTTCCATCGTCAATTTCTACACGCCCGAAGTCGGAAACCGGCAGGTGCCGGACAAAATGAAAAGGGGCGGCGCTGATCGGACGCGCGGTGTTTACAGACGCGGAATCTTCTTTGCCGCGGCAGGCCTGGTGGCAGTCGTCATCGCGCTGGCGTTCAGAAATTCCTCGGATCAAAAGCTGCCTGAACCGGCCGCCCCCATGATGGCGAGCGGCGCGCCGCTGCCGGCCCACGTGCCCGCCAAGAGCATCGCCGTGTTGCCGTTTGAGAGCCTTAGCGCAAACCAGGAAACGGCGTTCTTTGCGGAAGGGATCCAGGATGAGATCCTCACGAATCTCGCAAAAGTCGCCGACTTAAGAGTCATCAGTCGGACCAGTGTGATGCAATACAAAGCAATGCCGCGCCGCAACCTGCGCGACATCGCGCAGCAACTCCGCGTCGCAAATGTGCTGGAGGGAAGTGTGCAACGAAGCGGCGATCGCATTCGCGTTAACGCCCAGCTTATCGACGCGCGCAGTGACGGTCATCTCTGGGCGCAGAGTTACGACCGTGAGCTCGCCGATGTATTCGCGATTCAAACCGAAATCGCAAAGGCAATCGCTGATCAACTACGGCTTCAAATGTCAGATCGCGAAAAAGCTGCCATCGCTCAGGCGGATACTACTGATCTCGTTGCCGACAAACTTTTCAGGCAAGCGTTTCAGCTAACGGAACTGGGGTCGAATCCCGATGCCAAGGAGAGTCTGCTGCAGGCGGTTTCGTTAATCGAAGAAGCGCTCGCGCGCGATCCGCGCTTTCTTCGTGCCTATTCGCTTCTGTTCTCCGTGCATATCGATCTTTATTGGCAGGGCTTCGATCATACTGCCGCGCGACTGGAGCTGGCCCGGGCAACCGTTGAGCGTGCCGCCAAACTTCATCCCGATGCAGGCGAAGTGCATCTCATGAAGGCCGACTATGCCTACAAGGCTTCGCGCGATTACGATCGCGCCCGCGCTGAGCTGGACCTGGCCCGCGTGACATTGCCTAACAACGAGCTCGTCTACATTTACACGGCGGCAATCGATCGCCGGCAGGGCCGCTGGATGGAGTCGCTTCGAAACGCGGAGCAAGCAATCGAGCTGGACCCGCGCGATTTCCGCAACCTGGTCGAAGCAGCGTTTACCCAGCAGGTAATGCGTCATTTTTCCGAAGCGGCCGCAATGTTCCAACGCGCTTTATCGGTCAAACCGCATGACCAATTCGCGCGGACCCAGCTTGCTCAGATCTCATTTTTAGAGAGCGCTAATCTGGACCGATGGCACGCTGAGCTATCGTCGATCCTGAGCGAAGATCCGAAGGCTGCGACCGATGTCGCAAACGGCCTGTTCAATTGCTCTCTCGCGGCGCGTAGCCTGAGGGGTGTAACACGGGCGTTGGAGGCGATTCGTCCGGAAGGTCTACGCGATACTTACAACAACTCGCTATGGGCGCGCGACTGGTTTGTGGGCCTTGCTGCGCACATTTTCGGCGAGGAAAGCAGAGCGCGAGAAGCATTCGCTGTTGCCCGCCTGATCGAAGAAAAAAACCTTCGCGATCAACCCGACTATGCTCCCGCCTGGAGCCGGCTTGGGCTTATCGATGCTGGTCTGGGACGCAAGGAGGAGGCCATTCGCGAAGGCCGCCGCGCCTGCGAGTTGGTGCCTGTAACGAAAGATTCGGTAGATGGCGCCTGTTACATCACCAATCTCGCGATGATCTACGCATGGGTCGGTGAGAAGGACCTGGCTATCGAACAGCTTGCCATCGCCGCTCAGATTCCCGCCGGCATCACTTACGGCGAGTTAAAGCTCTACCCGCAGTGGGATTCGCTTCGGGACGACCCGCGTTTTCAGAAGATTTTGGCCTCGCTCGCTCCTCCGTCAATTGCTCTACAACCGGCGGGCTGATTCGAAGTGGTCGCATGGGGGCGCGTCTAAACATTTTGACATTTGGCTGGCGAACGGCCGCGCCGTGTCCTTGATATGCGCGCTTTCGCGCGTCCGCGTGTATCCGGACGTTGCGGTTGCCCCGGCAAAAGCCCTCATGGTAGACTTGCGCCATGCCAGCATCCACCGTGACTGAGTATCTTGCCGCGCTCCCCGCGGATCGCCGTGACGCGTTGAACGAAGTTCGCCGGGGAATCAACCGGGCCCTGCCACCGGGATACAAGGAAGGCATCCAGTTCGGCATGATCAGCTGGTTCGTTCCGCTGTCCACGTACCCCGCCGGCTATGGCGGCAACCCAAAGGAACCCCTGACACTGATCAGCGTGGCGTCACAGAAATCGTACATGGCGTTGCACATGATATGTTTCTACGGGCAGCAAGCGTTGCGGGAGTGGTTCACCGCGCAATACGGAAAGAGCGGCAAGAAGCTGGACATGGGCCAGGGCTGTCTCCGTTTCAAGACGTTGCCGGAGCTCGCGCTGGATGTGGTTGAGAGCACCGTGGCCCGGCTCCCGGTCGAGGACTACACCGCAGGCTATCAGGCCATGCGTGACGCCATGGGCAAGGGAAAAGGCAAAGCCAAACCCGCCGCCAAGACGCGCGCACCCGCCAAGAAGGCCCGTTGAAGAATTGCGGAAACCGGATACCGGAGACCGGAAAGCGCAGAGTCGAAGAATTGCGGCTGCAACGGACGCGAAGCGACGGCCAGGCTTTCAAACCGGATACCGGATACCGGCCGTAACGCAGCCGAAAGGCGAGGCCGGGCTTTCAAACCGGAAAGCGCAGAGGCGGAGAGAGGGGTCAGTCTGTGAATCGCGTCATTGCTGCTCGGCGCTGATCCGAGCTGAGAAACGCCCAAACCGCGAGCGGACGCCAAATGGACGCCAATCTAATTTGTCAGGGGCCACAGCCGGTCGCGCCGTGGATGTCGCAGCTCGCCAACTCGTGGAGAAACCATGATTCAGCGCCTTGAATCCTCAAACCGCAGCGTTGACCAATTGGTCATACTTTGCAAAGTGTAGACATGACTTCAGCCACGTCGCCTTCTAGTCAGCCGACGCTTTGGCGCACCTGCCGTGTCCTGGCTAACCGCAAACGCCTGCGAACTCTTGCTCTCTTGATCCGGCAGCCAAACCAGACCGTATCCGCTGTCGCCGAGCGCATGAGCTTGTCGATGCCGGCTGCCAGTCAATACTTGCGCGCTTTGGAAGCGCGCGGATTGCTGACTTGCCGACGCGTTGGCCGCCGCGTGGAATACCGGCCGTCCCCGGGGACGGGTGAAGGTACTGCCGAGGAAATTGTCAAAGCGCTTCGCCTGGCCTTCCGGCGGAGAGCGCGGCCGATCGAAGCGATTTTCAAACTGGCCACGGGCTTCACGCATCCGCGACGAATCGAGGTGTTTCGCGCCCTGAAAAATGGAGGGGATTCGTTTGCTAAACTCCAAGCGGCAACCAATACGCCGGCGCGAGCGCTCTCCCGGCATCTCGCGAAACTGGAGGCAAGAGGCTTTGTGAAGGATGAGGGGGCGTTATACGTGGCCACGATCCACTGGCATCCATTCGGTCGTGTCTTAGCGCATTCAGCACGCCGTTAAATTATTGGTCATACTTTGCAAAGTATGGCCGCAAGAGTTCCAAAGGTGATGCGCGCCGACGACTCGGCCGCTCGTTAGAAATGCGCGCCAACGTACTCCCACATCTGGTGGTGCCAGTAGGGCCATTCGTGTCCGCCCTTCGGGCCCCAGTCGTCCAGGTGATGAGCAATCCCCCGGCTCGCGAGCACGGCGGACATTTGGTAGGTCGGCCCGCTGTTTTCCCACGGGCCACAGCCGGTCGCGAGGTGGATGTCGCAGCTCGCTAACTGATGGAGAAACCAGGGGTCGTTCTGGTTGGCCATGTAGTCCACCGGGTTATTGAAGTAGAAGTTGTCGTCGTACATCCCGTCCATTGAGTCCCGCATGTCGTAAATGCCGGAGAGCGCGTAGCACCGCTTCACGCGGTCGGGATGCTTGAAGAGCGTGTTGGCGGCGTGGTAGGCACCGAGCGAGGCGCCGTAAGTGGTGATCGGAATGCCGGGCGTCTGGCACTGGGAGTCGATGAAGGGGAAGACTTCGCTCGCCACGTAGTCGTCGTATTGCGCCTGGAGCCAGCTCCGATGGAAGGGGTGCGCTCCTTTGTTGCTGAACGAATCGCTCTGGACTCCGTTGATGGAGAAGAATCGGATCCGCCCTTGCTCGAGGTAAGGGCCGAGTGTGCGGACCATCCCCTGGCCTTCCTGCTCATGCTCGTCGCCCATGCTGGTGGGGAAGGCGAGAATGGGCATGCCGTAATGTCCGTAAACGTTGACGCCCATGTCGCGGCTGAGACGGTGTGAATACCAACTGTGATGGTCGCGGTGCATGACTGGAGAGGATACTTGGCCCACGGTCAGGCTCAAGCCCGGTGTCATGATCGCGATTGATCGAGATCTGAAGCAGTGACGAGGGACGCGTGACGAGTGAAGATCCGTAATGTCTGTTTAGGAGGCGCGCAGGCAGAAAAGGCTTGTTCTCGCTGTAGGAAACCGCAACGGTCGGCGTGATGCGCTAACAAATCGGAGAAACGAAAATGAGAAAAATTATGTGTCGTGTGTTGGTGGCGTTGTTTACAACCGGTCTGTTTTATTTTCCGGCAATTTCAACGGCCCGGTCAGCCGATGTTCCAAATCTCAACGGAAAGTGGGTTGGCTATTACGAAGACGGCACTAAATCGGAATATGTTTGGGCGATCCGGCAAACGGGCTCGACTCTCGCGATCGAAAACGTCGGGGGTAAGACGGCGAAGTCCAAAGGACACGTGGAAGGCAATAAGGTTATTGCGCAAGATTTTGCCACCCAAAACGGAAAGCTGTCTGCCGACGGCACGAAGATCACCTGGACCGACGGTGTTGTTTGGAAAAAGTCATCCGGTGCAGATCTCAACGGGAAGTGGATTGGCTATTACGAAGACGGCAGTAAGTCGGAATATGTTTGGGCAATCCGCCAAACGGGATCGGCTCTTTCGATCGAAAACGTCGGGGGTAAGACCGCCAAGTCGAAAGGACGCGTGGAAGGCGATAAAGTTTTTGCGCAAGACTTTGCCACCCAAAACGGAAAGCTGTCGGCTGACGGCACAAAGATCACTTGGACAGACGGTGTCGTTTGGAAGAAGCAATAAACTGAAGTTACACCCGCGTCCGGCGGCGCGGCATCGGAAGTCAGGGGGCGAAGTGCTGTCGGCACGGCTCCGGGCGTGGCGTAGGAAGAATGATTTTTCGCAGAGCGAGGCTGCGCTGCGCCTGCAGATCTCGAAGCGTACTCTGCAGGAGTGGAAACAAGAACGCGCCGAGCCACGCGGCCTCGCTTCGGCTGCGATTGAAAAGGCAATTCGCGGGTAAAACAGTCCTTAAGTCTCCGCCCAAACTGATGCTATACGTGAATCGCGTAAGCAGTCTGCGCTCGCGTAATACCCGCGCGCAATTTTGCAAACGCACCGAATGGGCGACGTTGCTCGCCCGTGAGCGCTATCTCTATTACCGAGAAGCTCCTCCTCAATGCAGGGGGATGGCAGGCGATGAAGCCTGCGCGCGAGCTGCTCAAGGGCGGCCGCGTCTCCGAGGCGAAATACGAGCCGCCGTTGCTGAGCGGCTACGTGCGCGAAGGCGCGAAGAATTATCGCTCCGGCCTGCGGATCAAAAGCGCGCTCGACGTCGAGAATCTCTGCAGCTGTTGGGAGTCTCGCTCGGCGGGGAAAATTTGTGCGCACTCGGTCGCGGTGGGCTTGGGCTATCTGAATCCGCCGGCTGCCGGGGCGGCGGCGCCAGCGGAGCCGACGATTCCCGAAGCTCCGGAAGGTCCGCGGTTCGTCGCCAGCGAGACCGCTGACGCAGTCCCCACGACATTGCACGTGATCCTGCCGCCCAACTTTGCGGGCGCATGGCAGAAGAGGCAGATCATGATCGTCGTCGAAGCCGAAGCTTCTCGAAACCGCACGCTCGTCTCCGCTCTCCCGAAGAACACTACGTTTGCAGGCGCGGACGTCGATCTCGTGCTGATCGAAGGCTTGCGCGGGGTCCCGGCCATTTTCGAGAGCGGCATGGCGACCTTGTCACGCGACGGATTCTTGCGGCTGCTCCCCGCGTTGCAGAATCATCCACGCGTCACATTCGGCAAAGCGACTCGGGCGACGATCTCATCGGCGGCGTTGCATCCCGAACTTCTGGTCGAGTCGCGCCGCGACGGAGGCATCTCGGTGAAACCGAACTTTCCGTCGAACTGGAGTAGGAAGATCGATCACGAGCACGAGCACGAGCACGAGCACGAGGAGAAGGCCCTGATCCTCTGGAACGCGACCGACGCGTGGCTGCTGCGGAACAACGAGTTCGTCCGTTGCGGGGAAGCGTTGCCGGCGGGCTCGACGCACCTGATCGAGCGGCCTTTGCTGCTCGATGGCGACCGCGCGTTGCACTTCCTGGCGTTCGATCTGCCGCGGCTGCGCGATGCATTCGACGTGCGCGCCGGCGAAGGCGTTCGCCTGCCGGAAATCGCAACTGCGCAGCCTCCCTTTGAGCTGCGGCTGGCGGGCACGCTCAACAGCGTCACCGGTGAGCTGATGTGCACCTACGGCGACCGCGCACCGATCAAGGCATTGGCCAACGCACAGGATCAATTCGTCTTCCGCGATCCACAAAATGCTGATCGGGTGCTGATGCGGAATCTCGACGCAGAGAACGCGGCTGTCGCGCGGCTCGAGCAGATTGGCTTCGCCCGAACGGACGCCGGGGGCTTCGTGCTGCACGGCCAGCCCAATGTTGTCCGGTTCTTCGCGACCGATTATCCGAGACTGCAGCGCGACTGGAAGGTTATCCTCACCGCGCAGGTTGAGAAATGGACTGGCGAGATCGAGCGGGTCACGCCGAAGCTCGAGATTGTTGGCTCGGGTCAGGATTGGTTCGAGGTGCGTTACTCGCTCACCACGCCCGGCGGGGAGGTGTTTTCGAACGCCGACATCCAGCGGCTGCTTCGCTCCGGCCAGTCACAGACGCGATTAAAGAATGGCCACCTCGCTGTGATCGACACCGCGGGCCTCGAGGATTTCGAGCAGGTCATCCGCGACTGCGATCCGGCGCAAACCCAGCCCGGGCTTTACCGCATCAACCGCGCCCACGCCGCGTATGTCGAACAGACCGCGCGCGAGCTTGGCTCCGCCGTCGCCGATCGTCGCGAGGCGCTGAAGAAGTTCATCACCGGCCGCGACGCGTCTCCGGATGCGAAGGCAAAGCTCGGCCCGCTCGCGGCGACATTGCGGGAGTACCAACTCGCCGGTTTCGACTGGCTCACGCGCCTCGCGGTGAACAATCTCGGCGGCATCCTGGCCGACGAGATGGGTCTCGGTAAAACGGTGCAGACCCTCGCGTTTCTCCGCGCCCACCAGGGCGAAGGCCCCGCGCTCGTCGTCTGCCCGACATCGCTGGTGACGAACTGGGAGAATGAAGCGCGGAAGTTTACTCCCGAACTCAAGACGCTCGCGCTCGAAGGCGCCGATCGCGCCGATCGTTTCAAGTCGATCGCAGGCTTCGACATTGTCGTCACGAGCTACGCCCTGCTGCGACGCGACATCGACACGCTGCGCGAATTCAACTTCTCCACCGCCGTGCTCGACGAAGCGCAGCACATTAAAAACCCGGAGACGCAAAACGCGCAGGCCGCCTACGCTCTCCGCGCGACCCATCGCTTCGTGTTGACCGGCACCCCGATGGAAAATTCGGTGCGCGACCTCTGGTCGATCATGAACTTCGCGCTGCCCGGCTATCTCGGGAATCGCAGCGACTTCCGAGAAAACTACGAACTACCGATCGCGCGCGGCTCCGCGCCCGATGTGCAACGCCGGCTCTCGCGCCGGCTCCAGCCGTTCCTGCTCCGCCGGCGGAAACGCGACGTCGCGAAGGATCTGCCCGAGAAAATCGAGCAGGTCGTGCCCTGCAGCCTAACGAGCCATCAACGCGCCGCCTACGACGCGCTGCTGCGCGAAATCCAGCAAGGTCTCGGCGGCTCCGGCAAGAATGTGAACGCCGGTGCCCAACGGATGAAGATGCTCACTGGTCTGCTCCGTTTGCGCCAGGTCTGCTGCGATCTGCGCCTCGTCGGCATCGACAAGGAAGAGACCTCCGCAAAGCTGGACCTCCTCGACGAGCTCCTCGAGGAAGCGATCGACGGCGAACACCGCGTCCTCGTCTTCAGCCAGTTCGTCTCGATGCTGCACCTCGTTCGCGAACGCCTGGAGAAGCTCGAGATTCCATTCTGCTATCTCGACGGCTCTACCAAAAAGCGTCAGGAAGTCGTGGATCGCTTCCAGAGCGATTCCGCGATTCCAGTCTTCCTGATCAGCCTGAAAGCCGGCGGCGTCGGCCTGAATCTCTCCGCCGCCGACACCGTCATTCATTTCGATCCTTGGTGGAATCCCGCGGTCGAGGCGCAAGCCACCGACCGCGCCCATCGCATCGGGCAAACCCGTGTCGTCACCGCCTACAAGCTGATCACCCGCGACACCGTCGAAGAAAAAATACTGCGGCTGCAGGAGAAAAAACGCGCGGCGATCGACGCCGCCATCGACAGCGAGGAACCGCTCATGACCGGCCTAACGACCGAAGAACTCGAAGAGCTGCTCGCATAGGCATTCAGGAGTCAATCTCGGGGAAGTTGAGAGTTGAGAGTTGAAGGTTGAGAGAAGGACGCGGAGGTCAAACCGGTCAGTCTCCGATTATTTTGACGAGCACTCGCTTGCGCCGGCCTCCGTCGAATTCGCCGTAGAAAATTTGTTCCCACGGCCCAAAGTCCAGTTTGCCTTTGGTGATGGCGACGACGACTTCGCGGCCCATGATCTGACGCTTGAGGTGGGCGTCAGCATTGTCTTCGCCAGTGCGATTGTGGCGATAAGCGGTGGTCGGCTCGTGCGGCGCGAGTTTTTCCAGCCAGATCTCGTAATCGTGATGGAGTCCCGATTCATCGTCATTAATAAACGCCGAGGCGGTGATGTGCATGGCGTTGACGAGACAAAGGCCTTCGGTCACGCCGCTCCGGTGAACCAGTTCCTCGATCTTCGGCGTGATGTTGATGAACCCGCGTCGGCCCGGCACTTCAAACCAAAGATGTTCAGTGAGCGATTTCAATCGTCGTCGTCTCCTAGAATTACGCTTTCGACTGGACGTAGGCCGTACCTATTTCGCCGGCGAGATCAGATAGATTACGTGAACGCTCTGGCTGACCGAGACTGGCGCGAGCCGGTATTGCGAAGAGGCCATGTCTCCGGTCGAAATGTAAGAACCGGTCACGATGACTCGCTCGGTCGAATCTTGACCGAAGATCCGCGAGCGAATCTCGGGAAACGCGACCGGAGAGACCCCGAATACTCCGTCGATTTTCATACCCATTGTCTTGAGGGTCTTCTCTGCCCGCTCGCGCGCATTCGCCAGGGTCTTCTCAAAAATCTCGTCCCGGATTTCCTTTTCTTTAATTAGCCCGGTTTCGATGCCGGTAAACTCCGTCCCGCCGATGGCGAGCAATTCGTCCACTATCTTGGCGAAAGCCGCGATAGCTCGGACTTTGACGGTAAAAGACCGAGTTACGGCATAGCCGACGATCTTGCCCTCCTTGCGACCGGTTTCCTCTTGCTTCTCATATAGCGGTTCCGATTTGAGATCGGCCGCGATCACATCGTTCTCCGCGATTTTCCGTTCGGTCAGCAAAGCGAAAATCTTGTTCGCTTTCGCCTGCACCTCCTGGTTCGCCTTCGCCTGATCGGGGTTCCGAGCGGCCAAGTCGAAACGCAGCGTTACCACATCGGCCGGTTTTTCGATTTCAGCTTTCCCTTCGACGTAGATGTAAGGCTTATCGGGCAATCCACCATCGGCTAACAGGGGCAGCGGTAAGGCGAGGCAGGCGAGGAGAACGAGTTTCATATGACGGAAGAATGCCCAATTGGAATGCCGGCTGCAAGATTTGGCTACGTGAGCGGACCGGATGCGACGCCTGGTCTCGAATAATAACTGATCGCTACAGCAACTCGACCGAGTCGCCTTTGCGAATCATTCCTTCTGCGAGGCACGGCGCCATAGACACCGGCCATTCCTTCGTGCGCTTGCGCAACGGCTCTCAATATCGCCGGCGTCTTTTCCGCGGTGTCGGGATCGAGCGTGATCATCATGCAACGCCCATCGCGCTGGAGAACGGCGACAGTTACTCTTGAGCCGATGCGCAACGAGCGACCCACGAATTCATTTTCGGCGAAGCCTTCGGATGATATTAGATCGACATAAACATTGGCGCGGAAGCGACGCTTATCGACGGCCACGCCGGTTTCCATGCCCAGTTTTTTCGCCGTTTGCACGGCGAAGATCGACAACGGACGACAATCGGTGATCGCCTTGTGCGAGCGAAGCAAGGTAAGCTCGTGCTTTCCGTCGATGCTTACTCGCAGATGGTCGATCAAAGCCGGGTCATCAATCGGGAAAGTTTTCCCATCCGTCGTTTCGACATCGATCATTAACTCGGATAAGTCGGCTGAGATCGGATTCGCGCCCGACGCCAGTTTATCGGCTGCACTTAAGTTGACCGGGGCCGCGCTGCTTTCTCCGGATTTCGGAAGCGCGCGCGGGGTAGCGAATCATCTGACGTTGATTGCGTCCGGTGAAAAAGGGAAACACTTTCGGACTGGGCCGAGCTTTCAAAAGCAAAAAGCCGATATAAGTCTGTAAACAACCGCGAAAGATAACCAGATGGCCGAGCAACCTGGGTCCGCGCAGAAGCAGACCTGCTTGGAGTTTGATGCAATAAGAGAAACTCGAAAGGAAAGCTGCGTTGTCAGTTCGAAGGTGCCTGATTGTTGGCGTTATTCATCGTTTCTTGAGCGGCTGCCATGCCGGCAATGAAAGATGCCTGGGCGGCCGCATTGGATGCGTCACTGGCGGCTTGCGCGTTCGCCCGTTCAATCGCGTCCTGAGCAGTCGTGTCAGGCGCGGAGACCGAGGGCGAGTCGTTCGATGTTACCGAATCACTGGTCGCGCCCGATCCTGCTCCGGTCGATTGAAATTCGCCGGCGCATCCCACCATTAGCGCGACGCTGAGAAGGAGCGGAAGAATGCAGCTGAGGTGTTTCATACTTTATTGGACGTAGTCTTGCCTCCCGCGTTCAAAGGTGCAGGTGATGAACGTTGGCGCCGAATCGCGCGTTGCTTTCATCGCGGAGAAATTTTGTAACCATTTCCTCGTTAGGCTGTCTTAGAGCGGGCCAGGAAGGGTCAGCGCTTACTTTCGATACAGTTCGGGAGAACCTGCGAAGTGATCCTTCGCGATTGCGGAAAGCGGATACCGGAAACCGGAAACCGGAAAGCGCAGAGATTAGCGGAGAGCGACGCCGCGTTTGCCGTTGAACCCGAAAGAACGACGTTGAGAAGATGGAAATCAAACGAAGTGACTCACAGCCTTCCGGCATCCTCCTTCGCTGCGGCTACGGCGGGACAAGAAGGACCGGCCATGAAGAAGTGATGAGTGACGCGTGACTAGTGACGAGGAAGCGATCAGATTGGTAAATGGAAATCAAGCGAAGCGGCTCACAACCGTCCGGCCAAGGGCCGGCGGATTGGTTTACCGGCAGGGTTCGTGTTGACGCGCTGTTCGAGGCGCCCGAACCGGCGCGTGTTCGTGGCGCAAGCGTCACGTTCGAACCGGGTGCTCGCACTGCCTGGCATACACATCCACTCGGTCAGACGTTGATCGTCACCTGGGGCCTTGGCTGGGCTCAGCGCTGGGGCGGTCCGATCGAGGAAATCCGGCCAGGCGATGTGATCTGGTTTGCGCCGGGCGAGAAGCATTGGCACGGCGCTACGCCGACGACTGCGATGACTCATATCGCCATTCAAGAAGCGCTGAACGGCAAGCCGGTCGATTGGATGGAAAAAGTCAGCGCCGAACAGTACAAGGCCAAATGAAGTGACGATCAAAGAAGGTATTACGCAGCGCGATCATTACTCCGGCGTGGCCCGGCAACTCAAAGGCGATCCGGAATTCCTTATGTACCCGTAACCTCCTTCGCTGAAGCTACGGCGAGTCAGGAGCGGCTTACAATGCATCGTTGGTTGTCGATGCCGATCGCTGTAAGTGTCTTGATCTGGAGGATTGTGGTAAAGCCTTTCTCGCACGCTCCGGGAAGAAATAGCTGGAATCACCACGCCGAAATCCGGAGATCAGGGATCATAGGCCAGAGGCACTGATTTTCTGTTATAGTTATTCCTGGATAGCGTTTTCACGACCGAGATCGCAGAGGTCGCAAAGAAAGCCACTCAAGAAGTTTGTAACGAAATCGCCGCGACGCTGTTACATACTTCGTGGGCTGGGCTACTTACTGGGCTGGGACTGGTGTCGGATCGAGTCGGGCAGGGGTTTTCACGTCGGGGAAGACTTTAGCGCGCGATCGCGCGCTGGAGTGTTATCAGCCGCAGTTTGACGGGCTGCGAGCGCTCGCGGTGCTCACTGTCATGGTGGATCATTTCAGCGCGGACGTTCCGAATTTTCCATTGCCGGACTGGATCCATCTCGGCGCTACTGGTGTGCGGCTCTTTTTGGTCTTAAGCGGCTACTTTATCACGGCCTCACTGCGGCGCGCGCGAGATCGAATGGACGCGGGGGCGTTATCGGCCGGCAAAGCAATCGGAGTATTTTATTGGCGCCGCTCGCTTCGCATCGGCCCGGCCTATCTTGTGTTCGCGGCGATTGCGTTACTGCTCAATCTCGGCGCGATCCGTCAAAATTGGCCGTGGATTTTCACCGGGACGGTGAATTGGCTGATTGCCTGGAAAGATGAATGGCCATTGGCGATCTCTCATCTGTGGTCGATTTGCGTGCAAGAGCAATTCTACTTGCTCTGGCCTCTGCTCATTTTGCTGCTGCCGCGCAGATGGATGCTGTCCTCAATTATTGCGGTCGCGTTTGCCGGCATCGCGTTTCGAATCGGTTGCGTGATCTTTTCAGCGCCGATCATTGCCCGATGGGTGTTGCCATTCGGCAGCCTTGACTCGCTTGCGGCCGGCGCAGCGCTGGGCTGGTGTGGCGGACGACTCAGAGAATCGCGCGGCGGTTGGGTGTTAGCGTTGCTCTGTTTGTCGATGCTAACTGTTGCTGCGGTCTTGCGAAACAGCGACCCGACGCAACTGAAATCGGTTTTGGTAGAACCGCTCGAGGCCGGCGCGTTTGTGATTCTGGTTGCGCGAACGGCGACCGGCTTCGATGGAAACATCGGGCGTTTCCTGAGTAATGCCGGTCTCGTGTTCGCCGGACGAATTAGCTACGGACTCTACATTTATCACATCCTCGTGGCGATGGTTTTCAATCGTTGGCTGCCGTCTCAAATGCGATTCCTGATCACGATACCGTCTCTGCGTTTGGTCGTGTTCGGGATCGTTACGCTGTTCACCGCGGCGTTGTCGTGGCGATTGTTGGAACAACCGATAAACCGGCTCCGCGGCGAAGAGACGAAAAAAGCTCTCGGCCCGATACCGCATGGAAGTTGGGAGCCGGAAGGCGTGACTCCTCGTGCGCCGCGCCTCATCTTCAGTGCGGAGCTGAAGCGGTCATAGGGAAGGTTGAGAGTTGATGGTTGAGAGTTGAGAGTCGGACTCGCCTTGAGATCGACAACGAAGACACCTAAATTACTGCCGGTGCCCGATGCGGAGATGATCCCGCCGCTCCCCGGTGAGGGCGAAATAGAAGGTAAGGTTGCGAGGGTAGCAGTGAGCCAGTGCGGGCCTTCGAGTGAGTTTTCGATCAAGAAGTGAGCCGCCTTCGCCATCCTCCTTTAATGAATTACGGCGCGACGAAAGGCTACGGCGTGCCAGGGAGATCGGAGTGCGGTTGGTCCAGCAACTCGACCGGGTCGCCTTTGCGAATCATTCCTTCCGTGAGCACGGCGCCATAGACACCGGCCATGCCTTCATGAGCTTGCGCGACGGCTTTCAATATGGCCGGCGTTTTTTCCGCGGTGTCGGGATCGAGCGTGATCATCATGCAACGCCCATCGCGCTGGAGAACGGCGACAGTTGCTTTTGACCCGATGCGCAACGAGCGACCGACGAATTCATCTTCGGCGAAACCGTCGGACGAGGTTAGATCGACATAAACATTGGCGCGGAAGCGACGCTTATCGACGGCCACGCCGGTTTCCACGCCGAAGATCGACAATGGACGACAATCGGTGATCGCTTTGTCCGAGCGCAGTAATGTGAGTTCGTGGTTTCCGTCGATGTTTGATCGTAGATGGTCGATCAAAGCCGGGTCATCAATCGGGAAAGTTTTCCCATCCGGCGTTTCGACATCGATCATTAACTCGGACACGTCAGCCGAGATGGGATTCAGGTTCGGCGACAACTTCTCGGCTTCACTCAAGTTAACCGGCCGCGCCGCCTTCGCCGGATTTCGGAAGCGCGCGTGGTAACGAATCATCTGACGTTGATCGCGTCCGGTAAAAAACGGAAAACCTTTCGGACTGGCCGAACTCTCGAAAGCAAAAAGCCGGTCACCGTAAACTCCCCCATAGCCAGCGAACATTTCATCCATCTCTTCGCCGCGCATGCTTTTGACCGGATACCGCCAAAGGCTCTCAACTTTTCCGACGATGCTCACGGCGGAAAGTAAAAAGGAGGAAGTATGAATTAAGAAGTCAAAATTAGACCGCGGATTACGCGGATCGCGCGGATGGGAAGAAGGATGAAAGAAAATAGGAAGAGAGGCGCGCAATAGATCGAGGAGCAACGAAATTCTTGGGACGAATTATGAAACGCGTCGTTCACTTTGAAATCTACACGGATGATCCGGAAGCAGTGCAGCCGTTTTACCGGGACGTTTTTGGCTGGAAGTTCAAAAAGTTCGAGGGTGGTCCGGTTGAGTACTGGCTGGTCACGACGGGCGACGACAAGGAGGCGGGGATCAATGGCGGGCTCTTGCATCCGCGCGAAGGCCAGAGTCCGGGCACGATAAACACGATCGCGGTTGCGTCCCTGGACGGGACGACAAAGGAAATTGAGCAGGGCGGCGGCAAAATCTGCGTGCCGAAGATGGCGATTCCCAAAATGGGCTGGCTGGTCTACGCGGAAGATCCAGCTGGCAATGTCTTTGGCCTCATGGAACCAGACACGAACGCGAGGTAATGAGTTGATGGAAATGTTGCCGGAAGGCAGTAACACCGGGAATCGCCAGTAGACAATTCGTAGGAGGACTTATGGCAACGACAACAGGTGCAAAACTCAAACCGATCGACATGAAACTAGAAGTCTTAGTCATACCTGTTTCTGACATCGATCGGGCTAAAGCATTCTACGAGAAACTGGGGTTCCGGTTAGATATCGATTACGCCGCGGATGAAAACTTTCGAGTTCTACAGTTCACTCCTCCCAATTCGGAGGCGTCGATCATCTTCGGCAAGGGGATTACTTCCGCTAAGCCGGGCTCGATCGATCAACTGGTCGTCGCCGTGGACGACATCGACGCCGCCCGCAGCGACTTGATCGCCCGCGACGTCACCGTGAGCGAGGTCTTTCACTATGCCGGCGGCCCCTTCAACAACGCCGTAAAGAACCCGCGCGTCGGCGGGCGGGACCCCCAAGGTCGTTCCTATTACTCTTTTGCCTCGTTCCAGGATCCCGACGGGAACGGTTGGCTGCTCCAGGAGATTAAGACGCGCCTTCCCGGCCGCGAGTGGAAGTTAACAGGAGCACGAGCCATGGACGTTGCAGCCCTTGCGGAGCGCCTCCACGAGACGGAGGAGCATCATGGCCACTACGAGAAGACCCACGGCAAGCATCATTGGTGGGACTGGTACGCACCCTATCTGAGTGCGCGACAGAACGGCAGCAGTCCGGAGGAGGCAGCAGCAGCCGCCGATCTCTACATAGACGAGATCCCTCGCGGCGATCTGTAGTGAGAGCATCTACAGGGGGCGTAACCGATAAATAACAATGTGACCGGTTAATAAGAGCAGCTTAGAAATGGCAAATACAAAAAAGACGGTGATCGTTACGGGAGCGTCGCAAGGTATCGGCGCAGGCGTCGTCCGGGCGTTTCTCGCGCGCGGATACAACGTGGTAGGGACCGCCCGGAACGCGACGAAATCGAAGGAGCTTGCAGCGTCCGACCACCTGGCCCTGATCGACGGGGACATAGGTCAATTTGAAACGGCGCAGAAAGTTGCAGAACTCGCCCTCAAGAAGTTCGGCTCGATCGATGCCGTCGTCGCGAACGCCGGCATCTTCCTGGTGAAGCCGTTCACGGAGTACACCGCAGACGACTTTCGCGCTCTCGTCTCGACCAACCTCGCAGGCTTCATCTACATCACGCAGCTAGCGGTCAAACAGATGCAGGCCCAGAAGACCGGCGGCAGCATCGTGAGCATCACTGCAGCGCTGGTCGATAATCCAATTGCAGGCGTCCCCGCGTCGCTTGCTATGATAACTAAAGGCGGGCTGAACGCAGGATTGAGAAGCCTGGCTTCTGAATACGCGAAAGAGCACATTCGATTCAATGCCGTAGCTCCCGGGATCGTCGACTCACCGCTGCACGCCAACGATCCGAAGGATTTCCTGAAAGCGCATTCGCCGATGGGTTCAATCTCCACCGTCGAAGAGATTGCCAGTGCCGTTGTGTATCTAACAGAAGCTCGCCAGATAACCGGGGAGGTGTTGCACGTCGACGGCGGTGCACACGTTGGCAAATGGTAATCCGAGAAGACTCTCAACCGGTTAGCGCCGAGCAGCGTTTGAAGGAACTCGGTATCACTCTGCCCGCGCCGCCGGAGCCATTCGGCGCCTATGTCGAAGCGGTGCAGACAGGCAATCTGCTTTTTCTAAGCGGGATGCTTCCCACGGAAGGCCACGGGGCGAAATTCGTCGGGCGCGTCGGCGCGGAGCTCGATGTGGAAGCGGGGCGCAAGGCAGCTCACCTCGCGGCGCTCAACGTCCTCGCTGTCGCGAGAAAACATTTGGGATCGCTCGACAAAGTGACGCGGATCGTCCGGCTCGGCGTGTCGGTGGCCACTTTGGGCGATGTCCGCGATCAGCCGAAAGTCGCTGACGCCGCTTCGGAGTTGCTGCAAGATGTCTTCGGAAAAGACAAGAGCCCTTGCCGTTTGGTATATGGTGTCGCCAGCCTTCCGCTGGGAACTCCAGTTGAGCTGGAAGTGATCTTTGAGGTATCTACCTAGAACATGCGAAGGCCTAACGAGAGATAAAGAATGTCTAATATTGCAGGCAAGGTCGCGGCGATGGCATTGGTGGTTTCTGCGATGCTTGCGTCATTTCAAATGCTCGCCCAAGCCCAAGGAAAGGAACGTCCCGTGGAATACCCAACTTGTTATCGCACCAAACAAATAGATGGGCTCTCAATCTTTTATAGAGAGGCCGGTCCGAAAGACGCGCCGACGCTTCTCCTGCTGCACGGACTTCCTTCTTCATCGCGGATGTTCGAGCCTCTTTTCGCCCGGCTTGCCGATCGTTATCACCTTGTCGCGCCCGATTACCCGGGCTTCGGACACAGCGACTGGCCGGACCCGAAAAAATTCGCGTATACATTCAATCACTACGCCGAGATCATGAATCACTTCACGGAAGCGCTTGGGCTCTCGCGCTACACGCTTTACATGCAGGATTACGGCGGCCCCGTAGGTTTTCGCATGGCCCTGGCCCATCCAGACCGGATCGAGGCTCTCATGGTCCAGGATGCTGTCGCGCACAACGAAGGCCTCGGAGCGAATTGGAAAACACGTCGGATCTTCTGGGCCGATCGCGCTGCCAACGAAAGCGCGCTTCGCACAAATCTTCTTTCGCTGCCGACGACGCGAACGCGCCATGTCGGGAACGATCCCAACGTGGAACGCTACGATCCGGATCTCTGGACCGATGAATTTTATTTTCTCAACCAGCCTGGCCAGGCCGACATTCAAAGCGATCTCTTCTACGATTACCGCACGAACGTAGAGGCCTATCCGAAGTGGCAGGCTTGGATGCGCGAGAAGCAACCGCGCCTTTTGGTGATTTGGGGTCAGTACGATCTCTCGTTCGACCTTGGGGAGCCGGAACGTTACCGCAAGGACGTGCCGAAGGCCGAACTGCACGTCCTCGATGCGGGCCATTTCGCGCTCGATACCGCCGCGGATCAGATTGCGCAGCTCGTCCGGGGCTTCATGAAGTAGCGGCGGCGACCGCCCCGCCGCCTAGAGAAGAATGATCCCGGCTGACCTAACGAGTAACTTAGGTGAATTCAATCTCGACGTAGGGACGTTTGAAAAATCTTCAGGTGAGATTCGTTTGAATAAATTGCGGGCTGGCGTGGATGTCCAGCCTTCGCCAGAGGCTACGGCTTGGCGAGCGATCAAGAGTCACAATTTAGTCTGAACGAATTTTGGATTCGCGTGGATGTCGATTTGGCGCAAGATCGTGTCGCCGGAGTTAACGAATCGATGCGGTGTTTCCGCCGGAATGACGACGATGCCGCCCGCTTTCACCTCGCGCTGTTCATCTCCGACCGTGATGGTGGCGCAGCCTTCGAGGGTGAATGCGACTTCGACGTAGGGATGCTTATGTAAAGGCGGGCCTTGCCCCGGCCTGGCCTTGACGATGTAGGCCGAGAAGGGCGCACCTTGAGTTTCGCCGACGAACTCATGCGACATTCCAACAAACGGCAATTGATCGAGATCAATGAAGCTCATGGCGGAAATCTACGGGAAACTTTGCGAAGTTCCGGCGCGAACTTCGAGCGAACTACTTGAGCGACCTCATTCTACCTATCGTAAGCGGCTTATGATGCAGTTGGGCGGCTCCTGCCCGCCGGAACTCAAAAAATGGAAAATGAACAAAACGGAGCTGTTGAGACGCTTCCAGAATCTGAAACACTGAAATGGTGAAGATCCCGACAACCGGCAACTGAATTTTGATCGCGATCGCATCGACGCCTGAAATACAATAACTGGACAGCACTGTTCAGTTCACGTCATATCGCATTTGCCGAAACTTACGAAAACGGCAAAGCTATGCGTCGATGACCGCTTTCTCCTTTCACCGTCATGAATAAGGCCTTTGAACTTCGCCTCGCCAGGCGCATGGCGCGTCTCGGCACCGAGACCGCGTTCGAAGTGCTGGTGAAAGCGCGCGCACTGGAGGCGAAGGGGCGCGACATCGTCCATCTCGAGATCGGAGAGCCCGATTTTGATACGCCGGAAAACATTATCTCGGCGGCGACCGACGCGCTGCACAAGGGCTTCACTCACTACGGGCCTTCAGCCGGCTTGCCGCAGCTGCGCGAAACCATCGCTCAGTACGTGAGCGAGACGCGCCGGGTAAACGCGACGCCCGAAGAAGTGGTCGTTGTTCCGGGCGGTAAGCCCATCATCTTCTTCACCATCCTCGCGCTGGTTGAGGAAGGGGATGAGGTGATTTACCCCAATCCCGGATTCCCGATCTACGAGTCAATGATCAACTACCTCGGCGCGAAAGCCGTGCCGATTCAGTTGCGCGAGGAGATGGATTTCCGCCTCGACGTCGGCGAACTCGCCGGGCTGATCAACGACCGCACGAAGCTCATCATTTTGAATTCGCCGCAGAATCCGACCGGCGGCATGCTGACAAAGATCGACATCGACGGCATCGCGCGCGCGATCGGCGACCGCAACATCATGGTGCTGACCGACGAGATTTACAGCCGCCTCATCTTCGAGGGTGAGCACCACTCCATCATGTCGGTAGACGGCATGAAGGAGCGCTGCATTTTGCTCGACGGTTTCTCCAAGACTTACGCCATGACCGGCTGGCGGATGGGATACGGCGTGATGCGCGCAGATTTGGCGACGCACCTCGCCCGCCTGATGACGAACTCGAACTCGTGCACGGCGAGCTTCACGCAAATCGCCGGCATCGAAGCGCTCCGGGGTCCGCAGGAGTCGGTTGAGACGATGTGCGCCGAGTTCAAGAAACGCCGCGACGTGATGGTCGCCGGCCTCAACCAGATCAAAGGTTTTTCCTGCCTCTTGCCCAAGGGAGCGTTCTACGTTTTCCCCAACATCAAGCAAACCGGATGGCCCTCGAAGAAATTGGCGGACGCGTTGCTCGACGACGCCGGCGTCGCCGGGTTGTCCGGCACCGCCTTCGGGGATTTCGGCGAAGGCTATTTGCGCTTCAGCGTGGCCAACTCGATCGACAACATCGAGAAGGCACTGGATCGCGTCGGGGCTTGGGCGAAGACGAATCTCTAAAAAGTAGAAAGTAGAAAACTTCCTGCTTTCTTGCGTTCCTGAGGCATTCTCTTCAGACACATGAGCGACAAGAAACGAATCTTTGCCACGTCCCGGATCGGCGATCCGGCCGAGAACCGTCTGCGCGAGCGCGGTTATGAGCTTGAAGTTTTCCAAGGCCCGGAGGCACCGCCGAAAAAGTTGATCATCGAGAAAGTGAAGAGCGGCATTGACGCGTTGATCACCACGCTGCGCGATCCGATCGACGCGGAGATTTTCGGTGCAGGGAAAGGCTCGCTCAAGATCGTGGCGCAGATCGCAGTCGGCTTCGATAACATCAACCGCGCCGACGCTAACAAATACAAGGTCCCGTTCACCAACACCGCCGACGTGCTCACCGAAGCGACGGCCGAGTTTGCTTTTTTCATGATGGGAATGCTGGCGCGGAAGATGTGGCAGAGTGAGTGCCTGGTGCGGGAACAGAAGTGGCCGTCGTGGCACCCATTCCTGCCGTTCCTCGGCGACGAAGTCACGGGCAAGACCATCGCCATCATCGGCACCGGGCGCATCGGCCTGGCGATGATCAAGAAGTGCTCGGGCTTCGACATGAACATGCTCTGCTACGACCCGGCGTATCACAATGACGAGTACATCGCTTCCATCCAGGCGTTGATGGATCTGCGCCATGCGAAGGGGATTCAGAAGGAGAAGACCTGGATCAAGTACGTGGAGTTCGAAGAGGCACTTGGCGGCGCCGACTATGTAAGCATCCACGTGCCGCTTTTGCGCGAAGGCGAAACCGACAAGCCGACCTACCACCTCATCAACGAGAAGACACTCAAGCTGATGAAGCCGACGGCGTATCTGGTGAATAGCTCACGCGGTCCGGTTGTGGACGAGAAGGCCCTGGCCCAAGCATTGAAAGACAAAGTCATCGCCGGGGCGGCACTCGACGTCTTTGAGAAAGAGCCGCTGCCGGCCCATTCGCCGCTCCTCGATCCCGAAATCGCCGATCGCATGCGCCTGTTCCATCACTTCGCCAGTGGCGCGCAGATCACGCGGCTTTCGGTCGATCCCGACAAAGGCATGGCTGGCCGCACGGCCCAGGCAGTGATCGACGTGCTGGAAGGGAACTACAATGGCGACCCGACCAAGATGCCATACGTAGTGAACAAGGAAGCGTTCGAAGAAAGCCACAAGTAGTCTCTGCCGCTGTGGCAGCCTGGAATTGTTGAATCCAATTCGATGCTTCACCGCATCGAATGGATATGAAGGTGATACTTGTCGCGGTGCTGATCGCGACGAGGGCAATCGTGGCTGCTGAAGCCGGGTCCCAAGCCGAGGTGGATCGTGCGCGTGAGGTCCTCGAGGAATCGATCAAGGCCTACAAAAGCGTGGAGACGTTTCGCGATACTCTTTCCTATGCCGTTAATGCGCCAGGATCCGAGCAGGAAACAAAAACGCAGGAATACGGATTTGGCCCGGGCCGGAGCGTGGTGGTGAAGAACGCTCTCCTGGAAGCGGTCGCGCTGGATACGACGTTCTATCTCATCCAGAGCGATGTGTCCGAAAAATATGTCTCAGCTAGTTACGACCGCGATTTTGGCAGTATTTTGCGGCAGGTAGCCGGCGCCGGTTCTCTTTTCGAGCCGCCGCCGTTAGCCATGCATGAAGGGAAAAACCTGGATGCCTGCGTGGACACGTTTCGCTTCAATCTTCTCGAGCCGTTGCGTATCGACAGATATCGACGCGTCACTGGTGACGACCGGAAGGCGTACGATGAAGTCCACTTCGTGGCGCAGAACGGAGAACTGGCTGTGCGGATCAATCCCGAAACTCATTTTCTCGAGACAATTTCCTTTCAGGTAAGACCAGCAGGCGCCCCGGAAGGATTTGTTGTTCGGGTAAACGGCACATTTTCACCACGCATATCCGCAGAACCGCCGATTGGTTTCACGCCCGGCTCGCGCAGTGTCGTTAACAACTTGACTGAGCTGATATCGAAGCGACTCGCGCCAGGGTCGTCCGCGCCGGACCTTGAACTCGAAACTCTCGACGGCAAAAAGATCGCGCTGCATGATCTTCGCGGGTCCGTCGTGCTCCTGGATTTTTGGGCGACATGGTGCGTGCCGTGTTGGAAGGCACTAAAAGAAACGCAGTCGGTCGCGGACTGGGCCGCGGGAGAAAAATTGTCCGTGAAAGTTTTTGCCGTGAACACTTTGGAGCAGGGAAATGATGCGAACGAAAAATCACGTCGGGTGCAGGCGTTTTGGCGATCCCAAGGCTTCGCCATGACCACGTTATTCGATTCTGAGTCGAAACTGTTCAAGGCCTTCGCGAGCCCGGGTCTTCCCAGCCAGGTGGTGATATCCCGGAGCGGAAGGATTTTGCACTATCACGAAGGTCTGTTCCCGGAAATGCAACAGACACTCAAGCGGGAGTTACGCGAAGACTTGGAGGTTCAATAGGGGTCGGCGCGCGCGTCGGTCGCGGCCTGGCTCTGACAATTGCCTATTTGCCGGGGAGACGGTAGAAACGCAGCGGCATGGCACACGACGTTTTCATTTCGCATTCGACGCAGGACAAAACGGTGTCGGATGCGATCTGTGCTGCGCTAGAGAATGAAGGTCTGCGTTGTTGGGTTGCGCCGCGCGATGTGCAGCCGGGGCGGTCGTTCGCGGGCGAAATCACTCGTGCCATTCAGCAAAGCAAGGCGATGGTGCTGGTTTTCTCGGCCAACTCGAATAATTCCGAACAAGTCCTGCGTGAGGTGCAATTGGCCTCGCATCTGCACATCATCCAGTTCCGCATCGAAGAGGTCGTGTTGAATGACGATCTAAGATATTATTTGAGCACTCCCCATTGGCTGGATGCGCTGACGCCGCCGCTGGAAAACCATCTTGCGAGTCTAACTACAGCAGTGCGAAACCTGCTGTATCCGGGAGAGGCAGCACCGAGCCAGCCGGTCGCGCTGGCGCCGCGAACGCCGCGTGTCTCCACGAAATCTCAAAAGCCTAGGCGGCGCTGGTTGGTGATGGGCGCGGCGGCCGTAGTTATTATTGTCGGTGGATCTTTGCTGCTACTGAAGTTTAGACCGACGGCCACTAACCAAGCGATAGCTCCTCAGAATCGCGATGTGCCGGCACCGAAGGTTGTCCCTGGCGAAACAATTGTTAGTTTCGCGGATGTTAATACGGGGTCGGCCGCTCCTTTCATCGTCTCGGCCGCGCCTTATCTGCGGAAGGCCGGCATCTCGGTGGTAGAGGTACAACCGACAGGTTCGGAAGTGATCTTGATCAATAACCGGGGTCTCTATGAAGGAAAAGGTGTGTTTCCGACAGTGAGCCAGAACTTTCTCACGCAGGTGAACACCAAGAATGAGCCGGCGTCATTTACGTTAAGATTGAGCACGCCGGCGCAGAGCGTCACGTTTATGCGCCCGCGGCTTTATCCTTATACCGAGAGCGGCGTCACGCACCCGGCCTGGAGCGCTCACGCGCTCGATGCCAGTAACAATGAACTCAGCTCGCAAAGCGAAAGCCTGACGCGACGGCTCCCGTCGACCGATGGCAAGAGCGAAGACGATGTGCCGGCGCAGACGTACGCGTTGCGCGCCCCGGGGTTCGCACCGATCGCCGCGGTGCGATTTGATTCCGACCCGCGGCTAAATGGCAGACCATTCGCGGCATTCAGCACGCTCCTCATCGAACAGTTGACGTTCGTTCCAGCGCACGAGCCGTGAGGAGACCGGAAGAGGCGGACGGCCGAGGTCGAAGGTTTTGAGGAAGGTAGGAAGTAGAAATTGAATCGAGGACCGGGACACTGCAGTTACTGCAGGTATTTGTCGAACCAGGCGACGGTTTGGTCGAGGCGATCGGCCTGGTTCTCGGGCTTAACGAACATGTGGCCTTCGCCGGGATAGACCACGAGCTGGGTCGGGACTCCGAGCGTTCGTAACGCGTGCCAGAATTCGTAGGACTGCGGCGCGGGACATTCGGCGTCGTGCTCGCCGACGATAACCAGGGTTGGAGTCTTCACCTTCTTGATGTGGTCAATGGGCGAACTCCTTTGGTAAGCGCCGGGATCATCGTAAACCGACGCACCGAAAAAAGGGATCATCCATTGATCGATCAGGTTCTGGCCATAATAGCTTTGCCAATTTGCAATACCGGCGCCGGCGACCGCGCCACGGAAACGGTTCGTTTGCGTGACGGTCCACATGGTCATGAATCCGCCGTAACTCCAGCCGGTCACACCGAGGCGCGCGGGGTCGATCGGATACTTTGCGATGGCGGCGTCGACTCCGGCGAGAGTGTCGCGAAGATCGCCGCCGCCGAAATCTTTCACGTTAGCGCGGGTGAAATCTTCGCCCTGGCCGTAGCTGCCGCGCGGGTTTGGCAGAAGGACATAGTACCCGCGTGCTGAAAGAGCGGCGATGATCGCTCGCGACATTCCAAAACCAGCGGGCCACTCCGGAGTCGTGACGCTGGAAGGTCCACCATGGATCAGGACGACCATGGGATATTTCTTGCCGGACTCCAGCTTCGCGGGCGGGATAAGCCATCCCTGAATACTGAAGTCGTCATTCGTCCACTCAATGTTGTCGGCCTTACCCCACGTGGTTGTTTGAGTCGAGTTGTTAGCGGTCAGTTGTCGCCATTCGCCGATCGGGCCGGTCCAAACTTCGGGCGACGTTTCGTAAGTGCTGCGGACTACCGCGGCCGCCTTGCCATCTTTGGAAACAGCAAAGTCCGGGAAATTGCCGAAAGCGTGAAAGGCTTCGGCGCCTTTCCAGATTGTCCGCACGGCATTGTTAGGGAGCGTCAGTTCCGAGATCGCGCCTCCGCCTCTCACATATTCCGTGAACAAAACGCGGTCTGGCGCTTGCCAAAAGAGGGAACTGACCGAGCTCTTACGACCTTTCGTCCGATTCACAAGATCGTGTCCAGAGGCCGAGACAGTACAGAGGTCGCCGCCGTGGAATCCCTCATCGCTCATCAGGCCTTCAATGAACGCGATCGACTTGCCATCCGGTGACCAGCGCGGAACCGCGACTTGAAGAGAAGGTTTGTAAATGGAGGCCGCGTTTCCTTTTGCGATGTCGATGGTGTAAATCTGCGCGATCCACCAATTGTTATCGCCCGGCCCTGGCGCGGCTGTTGTCACAAATGTTTGGTCGTCGGGCGACCAATCGAAATCATAGATGTGCAGATTCGGCGGCGAAACCTGACGGAGCTGGCCGGTCCCAACTTCCAGCATAGCGATCCGTTGGTTATGAATGGCAGTGTCGACCACGCCCGTCGTGCTGGGCGCGGCCATTAACGGGCCGCCGCCACCCGCGCCTTCGATATAGAGGAAGGCAATTTTCTTGCCGTCATGAGACCAACGCGGACGCGCCGCGTATCCCGCCAACTCCGTAAGCTGTTTCGGATTGGAACCGTCAGCGCTTACTGTCCACAGCTGTCTTTGTTCTTTTTCGCCGGCGGTGGAAAGCACTGCGAGAGTCTTGGAATCGGGTGACCAGGCGGGGCCGGAATCGGTCCGTTCGCCAGCACTTCCGGTGTTAACCACGGTGGCCGGCGCGTTTCCCGACGTGCCGCGAATGTAAGTCTGCTTCGCCGTCGTTGCGGCGGTCGACTGCACCCAGGCGACGTGCGTGCCATCGGGCGAAAGCGCGATATCCCCGTAAAGCACGGTCTTACCCAACTGTTCAGTCAGCCGCATGCTCTCAGCTGTTAACAGCGCGGGGAAAAGACAAGCCAGAAAAAAATGCTTCATCCGGGAATCCTGCGTCCAGAGACCGGAGATCGGAAGTCAGAAGTTAGAGTCGAAGGATTATCTCGGAGACTTTCCCGCTGATGGACGTTGCCGAGGCGCACCGACAGATAGCGACGGGTCGCACTCGCGGCAAGATTGTGCTCAAAGTTGCGCCCGAGCGAAAATAAATCTCGCTTACCGAGAGCAAAATTGTTTGAAAAGTTTTCGAGGAACTAACAGTTCTTCAGCGCGTTGAATGATCATGCAAAGGCGAAGTGTTTTACAAAATCTCCGGGCCTGCATCTTACTCGTCCTGGCCGCTTTTAGCAGCGTGGAAGCGAAAGGCTACGATCCGCTGGCGATCGATGCGAGTTCCCGGCCGCAAGTGCGCGACCTGACGGTGCATGATGCTTCGCGCAACCGGGATATTCCGGTCCACCTCTATCTGCCGGCTAACGAACAGCCGGCGCCGATCGTTTTGTTCAGTCACGGACTGGGCGGCTCGCGCGCGGGGAGTGCATTTCTGGGTGAACACTGGGCGGCGCGCGGTTATCTCGCGGTTTTTGTGCAGCATCCCGGGAGCGATGACGCGGTCTGGAAGGATGCGGCGCCGGAGGAGCGCATGGCGGCGCTGCGGACGGCGGCGTCATTGGAGAATTTTCTCTTGCGCGTGCGAGATGTCCCCGGGGTGCTCGATCAACTCGAAGCCTGGAACAAAAGCGGACCGCTGGCCGGCCGCATGGATTTAACAAAGATCGGGATGTCTGGTCATTCCTTCGGCGCGGTGACGACCGAGGCCGTGAGCGGCGAGACGCTGCCGATGAGCGGCACCAAATTAACCGACCCAAGAATTCGCGCGGCGGTGATATTCAGCCCGAGCACTCCGGTATCGACTACCGCGGAACGAGCTTTCGGCGCGGTGAAGATCCCATGGCTGCTGATGACGGGAACAAAGGATGCCGCTCCCATTGGACCGGCGGACATGAAATCGCGGCTGGCGGTTTACATCGCGTTGCACGGAGCGTCGAAATATCAGGTGGTGCTCAACAACGCGGAGCATTCGGCCTTTACCGATCGCGCCTTGCCCGGAGACCGCGAGCCGCGCAATCCGAACCATCATCGCGTTATTCTGGCGCTATCGACCGCGTTTTGGGATGCGTATTTGCAAGGCAACAAGGATGCGCTGGCGTGGTTGAATGGCACCGGTCCCCGGTCGGTCATGGAACCGGCCGACGATTGGAAAGCGTCACCGGAGAAGTGACGGTCCGAGCTTGCCGCGCGATTCGATTCAGGGTGAACGCGACTTCGACATAAGGATGCTTATGTAAAGGCGGGCGTTGCCTGGTGTGCGGAGGAAAACATGGTTTCGCACAGGTCTCGGGCAGCGAGCATGAAAGCTGGCGCTCTGTCGCGGCCGGATTATAGAAAGAGAATGCCTGAAGATCACGCTGCGATCCCGCTTGCCGATGTCCTTCGTGCAGCCAACAAACTTGTCGCAGCCGGTATGATAAAAGACTACGCCTTGGGCGGGGCACTCGCGGCGATTCATTATGTCGAGCCGTTTGCAACCTACGACGCCGATATCTTTTTCATTCCCACTGCTCAAGATCTATCGGGAGGAATTCCGCAAATCTACGATGCGTTGCGCGCCCAAGGTTGGCGCGTGGAAGGCGGCCATCTCTTGTTGGGTAATTTTCCGGTGCAATTTCTGACGGCTCACGGTTTGACTGAGGAAGCGGTGCGTGAGGCAAAAACCATCGACTACCAAGGTGTTCCCGCGAAGGTCTTTCGGCCCGAACACATCATCGCCATCGCCGCGAGCGTTGGGCGTCATAAAGACCTTGCTCGCATTGAGCAAATCATGGAGCAAGCGGACATCGACAAGAATTTGTTAGAGGCAATTCTGAAGCGTTATAAATTGTCGTTGCCATCATGAAAGCGGAATTACGGAAAGCGCTCGCGCGCGAACCTTACGAGGAGAAGATCCGAAAGGTGGGACAACTGGTTCGCCTGGCGAAAGAATTTCCGCGCGAGCGCCGGGAGTCAGCCGGCAAGGTGGACGCTACCGCCGAAGCAAAGAAAAAATGAAATTGAAGGGCGGCAGAGTCCGCCAAGTTCTCGCGTAACGTATTGCCTGTTCGATGTGCAAGCACCTGATGAGACCGGTCAATGAGACGCTTCTTACCGCCGGCCCTCGCTTTATCGCGCTCTCGAATCAGATGTTCGGCAGGAGATCGAAGTATTCATCATCTTCGTTCGAACCGCCTTCACCTTTACCCAGGTCCCTCTCCGATTCGACGAACTCGATCCGCTCAATCCATTTCACCATCTTATAGCCAAGCTGGTTTTCCACGCGCAGTCGCAAGGGCGCGCCATAGATGGCGGGCAGCGGCTCGCCGTTCATCTCGAGCGCCAGCATGCACTCCGGCTTGAGCGCGCTCTCCATTTTCTGCGTTTCGTAGTAGGTCGCGGTGAAGAGTGACGGGCCAAAGGAGTAGAATGCGATGACTTTCGCGGCTGGCTTCGGTTTAACGTGCTCGATCAACTTCGTCATCGAAAGGCCTCGCCACTGCGCGATGCCAGTCCAACCCTGGATGCAATGATGCATGGTGATGAACTCTTCTCCACCCAGCGCGCGGAGGTCGGCGAGAGAGAGTTCGACGGGATTCTCCACCAGACCGGAGACCTTTAGTTTGTAATCCTTGAAGTTGCCGGCGGCGAGCTGCTTCCAGTCCTCGCGTTCAGGCATCTTGCCGTTAGGCCAGAAGTGCGGTGAGATTTGGTCCTTGCGGTAATGCTGGCTTGGAAGCAGCCGGTCGAGCGTCACCAGTTTTGCCGGCTGAGTGACTGCCTTCTGCGCGTGCTGCAATTGGCGCGGAAAATACCACGAGACGTAGTGAGCGACGATCCAGGAAAGCACGACGGCCGCGATCCCGGCGAGTCCCAGTATCAGTCCGGCCGGCCGCAGATCGTCGGTGCCTAACACGATATGGTTCATGTTCCGCGCAAAACCCGTGAGCGCGACCAGCGCCACGTGCACGATGGTGAAGCCGACGAATCCCACCAGGATAAGGAAATGGATCGAGCGCGCGGCTTGGCGGCCCCCGAATAATGTAGCGTAGACTGGGAAACGATTTACCAACGCCGGCGACATCGCCATGCCGGTAAGGATGGAGAGCGGCGCCATGATAAAGATCGTGGCGAAGTAAGACAGCTGTTGGAGGGCATTGTAGCCGTAGAACCCGTTCGGTTCGGGCGGAAGGTGGAGGTTCGCGTAATGGACAAAGGTGTTCCATGCCTGCACGAAGATATCGGGCGAAGTGGGCACGAGCCGTCGCCATTGATCGGTCGTAAGCAATCCAATAACAAAGAGCACACCGGTCAGGACGAATCCGTAGACGGTGATGAAATGCCAGGAGCGAGCGACGCCCACCGTGTGGCGATAGCCAGGAGTTGCGACCAGAGGCGAGATGTAACGCCCATCCTGCTTGGCTGTCCAGACGCGGTCCGTCGGCACGCGCAAAGGAGTAAAACGGATCCATTCCGTGCCCGGCGTGCAATGATTGTTGAAATAAAGCCGCGGATGTTCCATCAGGATGGAAAGGCCGCTCCGGATGAGCATGAAGAGGAAAAACAGGTTAAAGAAATGGCTCCAGCGAATCCAAAAAGGAAAACCGTGAGGCCCGCTCGCGGAGCCTTCCAGCGAAGCGGCCGGCGGCGCGATATAAGGAAGCCCGAAGAAAGCGTTCTGCATCCAGGCCACGACGAACGGACCGAGTGCGAGGATCAGCAGCAGGATTAGGATCGGCGGGCGAATCCAGACCCGAAAACGCCGATCATCGGGATAATAGGCCGCGCGATGTGCTTCATCGAAATGAATCATGGGAACGCCCGGATGATAATATTGAAGAAGCTCCGCGAACTCAATATCGTTCGAATTACGCGCGCGGCCGATGCCGCCAATCAATGAAACGCTTCTTGTTTTTCATGCTGGCCTTATCCCTCCTGTTCCTTGGTCCGCAGATCGCGCCATGTTCCAAACCGCACGCGACGCTCGATGATCTGAAGAAGCTCGAGATCATTTGCTTCGTTCCGTCTTATCTCCCGAAAGGTTTCCGATTAAAGAGCGTCGAGATTTTCTACGACGAACCCGGCCCCAACGAAAACACGGCTGGCCGCTTCCCGCTTTACTCAATCGAATACGAAAAGAGTCCGAGCCGGACTGGCGGCGCGGTGTCATTCACGATCGATTCCGCGCGGGAAGGAATCGGCGACCGCAACCTCCTGGGAACCGAGGACAGCGAGGACGCGGAGATCCCATCTCTCTTCGGCCCGATGTATCTGATCTACACGCCGAAAGGAAAGGGGATAGGCGGCCGGAAAGTTGAGATCAAATCGAACTGGGCCGAGGACGCGAACATGAAGTCCGAAAAAGCGACAGACCCGCTCATTCATCCGACTCTTGGCCGCTACCACGGCTTCTCCGCCACCGGCATCACCGTCGCCGAATTCCGCAAGATCATTGATTCGCTTCACCCAGTGCGGCCTTAGTTGTCCCTTTCTGTAGCGGCGGTCTGTGACCGCCGAATGCGTTGTGTTGTGTCAGCCACGAGACGGTGTGCGAATTTTCTGACGCGACCTTTTGTTGAGACGCTCCCCGGTCGATTACCGGTTACGTTGCGCCGGCACATTGCGAGGAAAGATTGTCGTGGACAGAATGCGAGTGTACGAAGACTCTATGCCCGGTCCCCGCCCATTTTCAATGCCTCCGCTCCCCGTTCCGATCGATTCATCAGTCAGCCCCGTTGCCCCAGTTGATCGACTGATACAGCTAACGAAAGCGGACCATCAGGTTAACCCGCCCGATCTCCTTCGACGTCTTGATGCCGCAATACGTGCACAGGAAGGACTCCAACCCTTACCGCCTCACTCAGACCCGCTCAACAGTCTATTCGATAGAAGCTTAACTGCAAAACATCGTCGATTCATCGCGGTGTGCTTGCTGCGGCTACTTGGCGTCCGTTCGTTTTTTGATCACGGCGAACTGCGTCAGAAAGCAATTGGTCTATTTGACGATGTCTTCGCGAACGACATTTACAGATCCCTAGGCATAACCGTGAAACACCAAACCTTCGAGAAATTGGTCCGTCTGGAGGGGTTAGCTTCACAGGCTGAGTTGGAGCTGAAATTGGACATCGAGTCTTGGTCCAGCCTCGCAGTAGTGAGTAACTTCCGGCAACGGTTTATGGCAAGATTCAACAACTCGTTAACCAAGGCGATTGTTTGGCCTTTTTTGCCGAAGCAGTTAACTAGTGCCCGTCTCGACGAAGTCTTTGCAGTGGCAATAGATTATCTGCGGGAAACGGGCACGGGCCTCCTGCAGGCGCTAGAAAAGCTACGGGATACGGTCATAACATTTCGGACCGAGGCCCAACAATTTGGGACTCGTTATAGCATCGACTTTCTCGCCGCCGTTGCAGACAAGCTGTTGGCATTCTGTGAAATTCATTTCGCCGACAATCCGATTAGCAAACCGGCGACCATAACTATTGAGAAATCCGAAAAGAAGTATCCTCTTCATTTGCCTGGCCAGGCGATTCGTTTGGCCGTCTTGGTGCGGAACACAGGCCCCGGCCACGCATTCGATGTGTTCGTTCGACTCACCGAAGCCACGGACGTAACAATTGCGCGACATGAGACCTATATGGGTCATCTAGAGCAAGCGTCCGTGGGGCTGGAAATACCCGGCACTGTCGCTGTTGCATGTTCGTCCACACTCATTTCGGTGGTGGTGCAGTGGCGTAACTACGACGGCACCGGCGGTGAGAGTGAGTTTACTTTTGAGCTCGCCGGCCAACGCTCGGATGTACCATGGGAACAGTTGGCTCGACAAGAACCGTACAGTACCGAACCGGTCAGCACGGAAGCCGAGTTAATTGGTAGACAAGATATCCTTAACGACCTTCTGGCTCGCGCTCAAGCTTCGAGTGTCGGCTCCTCGTACGTTTTTGGTCAGAAGCGGGTAGGGAAGACTTCGCTTGTTCAAACACTTAAGACAGAGTTGAACAAAATCTACCCTCGCAACTACGCAGTCGTGTTTTTGGAAGGCGGCGATTATGTGCACCCTGATCCAACGCGAACGGTTGAAGGACTCGGGCGGCGACTATGTATGGAGCTTCAGCAGATGGACGCTCGCCTTTCATACATTACCATTCCAGAGTTTCAAGGCGCTCTTTCTCCTATTAGCGAGTTCCTTAGTGCAGTGATACGTGTAGCCCCAGATCTTCGGGTGCTCATTATCCTCGATGAGTTCAGTGAATTGCCGCTAGATCTCTACAAACGTGGCACCGTCGGCGATGCGTTCTTTCTAACGCTTAGGAGCATTAGCGGCAAACCTGCCTTTGGCTTCATTATAGTAGGAGGGGAAAAGATGGAACTAATCCTAAGTTGTCAAGGGGAGGCGCTAAATAAGTTTCAAGCGGTACGAATTGATTATTTTGACAAAGAAAAGCACTGGCCCGATTTCCAGAGTCTTGTGCGACGGCCAGTCGAAGACTGGCTGGAGATTTCCGACGAAGCCCTGATAACACTGTATGACTTGACGGCCGGAAATCCCTATTTCACTAAGCTGATTTGCGGCACAATAGTAAAGTTGATGCTCGATCGGCGCGACTCACACGTTACCAGCTACGAAGTGGAGGAGAGCACTCGCATCTCCTTGCAGCGCGCGGGAAGCAAGAGTTTCGCGCATTACTGGGATGACGGCATTTTTGCTGGCGGTGAACGGAAAGAAGAAATATCGATTCTTCGGCGGAAGATTCTGCTTGGATTTGCGGACGTATTAAGAGCAGGAATGCATCCGACGTTAGAGGCGATAGCAGAAGGCGCCGCCAAATACGGCGTTTCTCCAGCAACTGTATCTTTGGAAATACGGGAGCTTGAGCGACGAGAAGTGTTCGTGAAGAAGGAGGACTCCTACGGCTGTAAAGTGCATTTCTTTCAAAGATGGCTCCAAGAAATCGGTGTTAAGGAAATCATAACTACTTTTGCGGATATCGACTCGGTATTAGCGCGACGCAAGGAGGAGGAAGAAGCATTGATTCGTCCAGAGGAGATCGTCAAGGTTACGGAAGCGTGGGGAACTTATAAGGGACGACATATTACAGAAGATCGCGTTCGTGCATGGCTTCGACAGTTCGGAGACAACAGTTCACAGCGACTGATGTTTAGATTGTTACAAAATCTAACTTTTTACACCGGCGGAAATATTCGCTCTAAAATGCGAGATGCCAATGGGATTGTGCATCGTGATTTGATGTGGCACTTGGCTCCGGGTCGTCAAAAGCGGTCGGATATTGTCGTTAGTTATCTGGGCGCGACAGGTAAGAGCGGCGCATATTATGCGAGAATCTTCGCAGATGAAAACCAGATCTACTACGAGAACGTGATCGAGTCGGCCCACGTCTCACTGTTCATCAAGCAGCATGTCGACGTGAAGGCAATTGTGTTCATTGATGACTTTCTAGGGACGGGTAAGAGCGTGTCGGGCCAGCTAAGCGCTTTTTTGGAAAAAAATGGCAAGGCGCTGGAGGATCGACAAGTTGGGACTTCCTTTGTCGCAATTTGTGGGTTCCAAGTAGCGCAGGCTAAAATTGAGTCGGCAATCGGGGCGTTCGGAAACCGTGTGGTTGTGCATATCTGCGATCCGCTTGATGACACGCACCGTTGTTTTAGCTCCGATAGCGGAATCTTCCCGGAGGTATCAGAGCGCGAGCGGGCCAGAGATATTGCTGTTCGATATGGGGAACGGTTGCTGAAGTCCAATCCGCTCGGTTACAGCGGATCTCAGGCGGCCGTAGTGTTTGAGAATAGTTGTCCAAATAATAGCCTCCCCATTCTTTGGGCCGAAGGAAAGGACTGGTCGCCATTGTTCAAACGGTTCTGATCGCAAGGTGAAGAAGTAATTCTAAAGCTCCGATGATCGGTTGAGGTAAGTGATGGGGCGCGTCAACCTCTCCCAGCGGACAATTTTTAGTTAACGGACAATGTTCCTTGCCCGACCAACAATGACTCTCACACAACGGAAAATGTTTCTCCCCTAGCCAACGATGACGCCTTTGCGATTCGGCATGGCTCGGGATTTTATCTCTTGCGGAACGGCCTTGCTGGCCCACGGGCCTTGTTTACCACGGTGACAAGTTAAATCAGAACAGGACGCCGAGACCGAGCGTAAAGGTATCGACATCTTGCTTGGTGAGGTTCAACCCGCCGCGCTCGTAGCTCGCATTCAGGGACACCTTATGATTGAGTTCCTTGTCGCGGAATAAGTCGTAGGAGAGCGTGGCTTGAAGGTAGGAAGCATGGTCGCTGGGTCCGGAGACGGCGGCCAGATAGCTGTAGAGAGCAGTCAGGGAGAGTGTGCGTTCTCCGGGCAGGGCCGGTGCACGCAGCTGGAATTGGACGGTAGGGCCCACGCGAAAGAAACTTTCGTTGGAGGGCAGCCACGACGCGGCGACGTCCTGAACCTCTCCTCCTTCCAAGTGAGCCCATACTCGTAATTGGGCGTCGAGAAACGCATCATCGCTGCCGTCTGCGAGCGCGGGAGACTTCTTGGGCCACAGAATGGTGCGATAGCCGAGATTCAAATGGTTGCCCATCCAGCGCGGCTCGAGATCGACTTCAAGGCCGGTCAGCCCGGCGCGGTAGTCATGATCGGTGACGTAAACGCCCGCCGCGCGGACCTGCAGGCCGTAACCGCCGCCGTATAACGAGGCTGGATTGGTTCCGCCGCCTGGCATTGGGACGTCATCAGGGCCAGGTTGTCGTGGTTGTAGGCCGAAGAAATCGAGAAAAACCCCCATGCGATAGAAGATCGAGTCCACCTCAACTTTCGGATCGCCATTGGTGGTTACCCGGTCGTAGGTAACGCTCGGTGCCAGGGCCAGCTCGGCGAGGGAAAAGTCGGCTCCTTCGGGCCAGTGCTTCGTGAAAGGAAATATCACCGCGGCATGGGCCGCCCACAGGTCAGTGCCGGCGTTCTGGTCGCGCGTGTAGGAAAAGGTCGCGCCTTGAAGGTCTCCGAGCGCTTTGGGTTTGCTCGGCTGGACGCTCGCGTCCTCATCATAAAGCACATCGCGCCAATCGTGCCGAATCCGGGGCGCCTGCCATCCGTCGTGTAACTTCATTTCGCCTTTTTCTCCGCGGATGGCCGCCTCTTGCAGCGCCTCAGCGGCGAGCTTCTTCTCGCCTGTCGGTTCGTCGGTAGTCTCGAAGCTCTCGGCGTTATTCACCTGGTCGAATGTGTACCACCTGCAGTTTCCGACTCGGTTGGCCAAGCGCTCGAAGAGACCCTTCTTCGCGGGATCGAGTGCCTCAATCGTCGCAAAGCGGGCCTTCACCGTTTCGGACGGTAATGTCCCGGGCGGGGGATCGCCGTTCTGGTCCTTGGCTCTGGCGATTTGGCCGTTCTTGAAAACGCCGAGCCCGCTAAGGGCAATTTGAACTTCGGCAGCCGTATATTCATTGTGGTCGCCGAACATGCGAATGAGGCGCCGGAACCCATCGCCTGCCTTGGGATCGCGGGCACGATTATAATCGAAGAACGCCTTGGCATTTTCCCGGAGGATCTTGACCTTGTCCGGAGTGTTCGCCGACAGCGGGGAGAGAGAGAAAAAGAATGCTGCCGCTGCGGCGGCGGCCATGAGAGTCGACGTCTGTTTCATGAGATACTCCCGCTAGGCCAGCGCGGCCTTCACCTTGGCGACGATCGAGTTTTCTGTATCCGCGGCGGTGACAATGATGACGACGTGAAAAACCGCGTTGACGCATGCTCGGACACTCTGCGCGCGATCAGCACTACCGAGCGGCACATTCGCGGGCAAGCCGACGCCGTTTGTGGCGTTCTTGATGCACTGTTGAACAATCGCGCGGATCTGCGCATCAGTGTAAGCTGGAACCTGGCGCACTCCTCCCCTCGGCGCACCAGCCATCAGGGCGCGGAGTTGTGGTCCGGCTGCGGGGGCTTTGCCAGGCTTTCGCTTCGACACAGGTGTTTTCTTTCCAGACGGTTTCTTGCTCGGCTTAGTGGCGACCCGCTTTCGTTTCTTTGACGAGTTACTTTTAGGAGTTTTCTTAGGCATAGGTGGGCTCGGGTTAGGATTTCACTGCGGTAATTTCGATGGCAAAATCACTTCCACTCTTAACTACGGAAACAACACGCCCTAGTTCGCGAAAATTTGTTCGCCTGACGCGAAATGCTCGTAACGTCGGGATGACAGTGAAAAGGGACAGAAGGATGGCGCCGACACGTCTGGCAGCGCGACGCCTTCGCCTTGAAACAGGCTTGATCGACTAACTTGGCTGAATTTCCTCGAACTCGCCACGCTCGCGGTTTTTGCGGACCCGGTTCCAGGGAAAACACTTGCCGTTCATGGCAAGGTAAACTCCGGGCGGCAGCACCTGGACGAATGACAGGGCGCTGCCGAGATTGAAGAGGCCGTCGGAGCTGCCAAAGGCGTAGGGAATCATCGCTCCGGTGAGGACCACGGTTTTCCCGGTGACGGTGCGAGCCACCGCGGCGGCGGTTTCCGCCATCGTGTCGGTGCCGTGGGTAATGACAATCTGATCCTCTTCGGACTGAAGGCAGTTTTGCACAATGAGGGCGCGGTCGGCATCGGTCATTTCGAGGCTGTCGATCATCATCACCGTACGAATCGTCACGTCGACACGCGAGCGTCCCAACCGGAGCATCTCGGCGATGTGAGTGTCCTTAAAGAAAAGCTGGCCGGTGCGTTCGTTGTATTCCTTATCAAAGGTGCCGCCGGTAACGAGGATTCGGATAGCCATGGATTTGATTAATTTCGCGGAGCAAGCCGAAGCTAGCGCTCCGACGCGGGTGTCGCAATGTTCCCGGAGAAGGCGAGGGAATGAAAGCCGGCAGCCGGAGATGGCCTGACCCCCAAAAAGTGG
>PLCN01000004.1:4484-9811 GCA_003134785.1 Spartobacteria bacterium | reverse complement strand
GTCACCCGAATATTCGCCGGCTTCAGGTCGCGATGGATGACGAGACGTTGATGGGCATAGGTAACAGCAGCGCAGACTTTCCGAAAAAGCGCGATCCGCTCATTGATCGATAGTTCATTCTTGTCGCAATAGAGATCGAGGCGGTCGCCTTCCACATACTCCATGACGAAATACGGCAGGCCATTTTTAGTGACCGCGCCGCCGTAAAGCCGCGCAATGTTGGGATGATTGAGCGCGGCGAGAATGCGTTCCTCCTGCCGGAAATGCCTGACGAATTCTTTCGTGCCGAAACCTTGCTTGATCAGTTTGATCGCGACTTGGCGGCCAAAATGCGTGTCGTCCGCGAGATAAACTTCGCCCATGCCGCCTTCACCGAGCAGAGAAACAATTCGGTAGTCGCCCAGCATTTCGCCGGGACGCAGCTCACCGGCATCGTCGTCCTGTTGCAATAGCTTCGCTCCAAATTCGGCGGCCGGCGCGTTCATCAATTTGGCGGCGCGCTCGTGCTCGCCTAGAAGCGCTTCCACTTCCGCGCGCAGTTCCGCATTATCGCCGCAGGCCTGCGCGAGAAAGGCTGCTCGTTCCGCGACCTCCAGCTCGAAGGCGTGCTCAACCAATTCCGCGAGCCGCTCTGCTTGCTCAGGCTGCATCTTTGCTCAGCGCGAACTGTTCGCGGGCGGGTTTTCTTGCACGGCGAAGCGGTTGGCCTCGGTGGGTTTGTTCCATGCCGTGTAAAGTTCGCGCAACCGCCGCGCGGCGGCCACAGTCATAGGGAGCTTTTCACCCAGGCGTGTTTTCAGGTCGTCGTAGCCAGTCAAGAGCAAGGATTCGCATTCCGCATAGCGGCCCTGTGCGAAAAGGCATTCGCCCAGGGCCGTTTCCACGTTGCCAAAGGTGAACTGGAATGGAAACCGCTCGGTCTTGCTGCCTTCCGTATACGCTGCGCGCAGGAAGGGTTCGCCTTCGGCGGCACGGCCTGTCCGCGTCAGGGCCAAGCCATAGAGGCCGCGCAATTGGACAACGTTGCGATGGTTAGCCGGCATGTTGGCGACGGAAAAATCGAGCGGTTGCCGGGCCTCCTCGAGGACCCTTGGGTAGTCGCCCTTGATGAAGTCCAGGATGCTATGGAGGCCGCGGGAAGTGACGGAGAAGGCGTTGTTCTCGCCTAGAGTTTTCCGGCACTCCTGATCCAGCCGCTCTAACTCCTGCTCTTCCTCCGCCCACTTCTGTTCTCTCCCAAGGCAGATGCAAAGCTCGACCCGGGCGAGAATGGCTTGGGTGCTGCTGGGCGCGAGTTGATCAAAGAGTTCGATCACCCGGCGGTAACCCGCGATCGCGCCGTCGAGGTCCGCCTTCCTGTTTTGCATGGCGGCGACCTCGGTCTCCATGTGTTTCGCGTGAGCCTGAGTGTAGAGCACCTGGACATACTCCAAACTGTGCTCGCCGCGGGAGGTGCGCATCAGCGCAAGCGATTCTGCGAGAAATGGCGCGGCCTCTCCAGGACGAACATCACGGGAGAGGATTCCGCCCAACACGCGGAGCGTTTCGGCGAGCGCGAAGGCGTCAGGCGGTGCTTGCCGCCGTTCGACGGCGAGCGCGTGGCGCACCAATGGTTCAGCTTCTTTCAACTGATAAACACTTGCCAGCACGGAGCCGAGGAGAAATTCTGCCTTGGCAGTGGCCAGGTCCTCCTCTCCGTGAAGTTGGCGAAGGATGCCAAGGGCCGCGCGAGCGTGTTGCTCTGCGGGCGGAATGACTTTCAAGCGTTCGTAAGCCCGACTCAAAGTTTCATGCACTTGGGCGAGGACTTCCGGCTCTTTCGCCAGGTCGTCGTCGATGCTCTTGCCTGCGGCGTCGAGTACCTGAACGACCTTTACGTCTTTTCCCATTTTTGCTGGGTCTGCGCTGCTGAGCAAATCCTCCAGAAAATGGTTGAGGCGATCCGCCTGTTTTTTGGCAAGCTCTGTTTGGCGGCGGGCTTGTTCAGCCTTGGTTTGCGCAATTTGAGCGCGGTCGCGTTCCTGCCTGGCGATGCGCATCTGTCGCGTGGTCGTAATCAACCCGCCCAGCAGCGCCAGCAGGACGACCGCGGCGGCGGCGACGCCGGCTTTGTGCCGCCGGACGAATTTGCTCGCGCGGTAACCGTGAGTGTCCTTGCGTGCGATGACCGGCAGCCCTTCCGAATAGCGACGGATGTCCTCCGAGAATTGGCCGACCGAGGCGTAACGCCGTTCCGGTTCCGGACGCAACGCTTTGGAGATAATGTTATCGATATCGCCTCCGAACTTCTTTGCTTCAGTCTGGCCATTTTTCCGCAGGTTCGGTTTTTCTCCGGCGAGCAATTCGTAAAGAACAATGCCGAGGCTGTAGGTGTCGCTCGCGGTGGTCATGCGATCGCCGCGGCGCTGCTCCGGGCTGGCATAATCCGGTGTCATCACTCCAGCAGTTAGCATCGTTAGGTTATCCGTTTCCGAAGTAACAGGATCAAGCAGACGCGCGATCCCGAAATCCAGTAGCTTCGGTTCACCTTCTTCGGTTACTCGGATATTGGCTGGTTTGAGATCGCGATGGAGAACCAGATTCTGGTGCGCATAAGAAACCGCGGCGCACACTTTGCGGAAAAGCGCGAGCTTCTCGTCCATACCTAACGAGCGTGCCCTAGCATGATCGGCCAGGGGAATTCCTTCCACATATTCCATCACGAAATAGGGCAGCCCATTTCGCGTGACCGCGCCGCCGTAAAGCCGCGCGATGTTAGGATGATTGAGGGCCGCGAGAATTCGTTCTTCCTGCTGGAAGTGCCTGACGAATGCTTTGGTGCCGAATCCGCTCTTGATCAGTTTGATCGCTACCTTTCGGTGTAGCTGGGTGTCTTCCGCCAGGTAGACTTCGCCCATCCCGCCTTCGCCTAACAAGTGGACGATGCGATAATCGCTTAGCATTTCACCGGCGGGTAGCTCGCCGGCGTCGGTTCCGTCCCCGATGAAAAGCGCTGCGCCAAATTCGATCGCCGGTGCCGCCATCAACTTGCTGACGTGCTCCTGCTCACCCAGCAGCGCGTCGACTTCCGCGCGCAATTCCGCATCGTCGCCACAACTTTGCGTGACAAACGCGGCCCGCTCCGCGCCTTCCAGCTCAAAGGCGTGCTCGACCAATTCCGCCAGCCGTTCGGCGTCTTTAGGCGGCATCGTGGCGCAACTCCCGCGATAGCCAGAGCCGGGCGAAATTCCAATCGCGCAAAACCGTCTTTTCCGAGACCTGCAGGACTTCCGAAATTTGTTTCGCTTCCATGCCGCCGAAGAATTTCAGTTCCACCACTTTGCTTTTGCGCGGATATACTTTCGTGAAACCCTCGAGCGCATCGTCGAGCGCCACCAATTCCACGGCGCAATCCGTTGAGAGGTCGGAAGCCTCCTCCAGGGACAGCTTTACTTGGGCAGGTCCGCCACGCTTGGCGGCTTGATGCGCCCGCGCGTGCTGCATCAGGATTTGCCGCATGAGCCGCGCCGCGATGCCGTAAAAATGCGCGCGATCCTTCCAAGTGACTTTTTTGTCATCCACTAACTGCAAATACGCTTCATGCACCAGCGCGGTGGCCTGGAGAGTGTGATCCTCACGTTCGTGCTGCAGGTAGGCGCGAGCCACGCGACGCAGCTCGTCATAAACCAGAGGCATTAGCTTCGCGGGCGCGTCCTCGTCGTCTCCACTCTGCCAATTCAATAAGAGCGCGGTGACCTCTTCAGATGATTTCCCAGCCATGATTTTTGCTCGCTGAAGACAAGCTGCCACAGCATCTGCCGGGAGAGCAGTAAAATCTTTTAAACCCGATGTCCGTTCCGGCGGCCTTTTTGCACATGCTTGGATGAAGGCAAGAAAATGAAACCGGCTACCGCGGCATCTGCATCGTGGGCGACCAGCAGGTCGGCCAATGGAGCAAACCCGTCAGCCTGACAGTGCGAGGATAAACAAAATTTTATGAAAACCATTCAACAGAAAACGACCCAAACCATCATCGGTCTCACCTCCATGAAACACCCATCCTTATCACTCATCTCCCGTTTCGTCAGTTTTGCCGCGCTTGCTGTCAGCGCGGGGCTGCTGCTCGCACAGCCCTGCGCGGGCGCTTCCGGTACGTTTGTAAACACCGGCAGCCTCGCCACCGCACACGATAGTCACACGGCGACGTTGCTGCCCAACGGCAAGGTGCTCGTCGCAGGAGGAGTTAACGGCCCTAGCGACCAGACCGCGAGCGCGAGCGCGGAACTGTACGATCCGGCGAGCGGGACCTGGACGGCGACCGGTAGCCTCGTCACCGCACGCTATGTTCACTCGGCGACGTTGCTGCCCAACGGCAAGGTGCTCGTCGCAGGAGGATTTAATGACAGCAGCGGCTATCTCGCGAGCGCGGAACTCTACGATCCAGCGAGCGGGACCTGGACGGCGACCGGTAGCCTCGCCACCGCACGTTTTTTGCCCGCGGCGACGTTGCTGCCTAACGGCAAGGTGCTTGTTACAGGAGGATATAATGACAGCGGCCGTATCGCGAGCGCGGAACTGTACGATCCAGCGAGCGGGACCTGGACGGCGACCGGCAGCCTCGCCACCGGACGCCGTTTTCACACGGCGACGTTGCTGCCTAACGGCAAGGTGCTCGTCGCAGGAGGTAATGCCCTCGTCGGCGGAGGCCCTATCGCGAGCGCGGAACTCTACGATCCAGCGAGCGGGATCTGGACGGCGACCGGTAGCCTCGCCACCGCACGCGTTTTGCACACGGCGACGTTACTGCCCAACGGCCAGGTGCTCGTCGCAGGAGGAAGTAACGGCAGCGGCGCCCGTTTCGCGAGCGCGGAACTGTACGATCCGGCGAGCGGGACCTGGACGGCGACCGGTAGCCTCGTTACCGCACGCCTTCGTCACACGGCGACGTTGCTGTCCAACGGCCAGGTGCTTGTTACAGGAGGTGTTAATAGCAGCGCTGTGGCGAGCGCGAGCGCGGAACTCTACGATCCAGCGAGCGGGAGCTGGACGGCCACCGGCAACCTCGTTACCGCACGGATAGATCACACGGCGACGTTGCTGCCTAACGGCCAGGTGCTCGTCGCAGGAGGTAATGACGGCAGCAACGCTCTCGCGAGCGCGGAACTCTACGGCGACGCTACTGGCAGCACTCCTCCGAGTCAGCTCCTGAACATCGCCACCCGGCTCAAGGTCCTCAACGGAGACAATGTCCTGATTGGCGGCTTCATCATTACGGGGACGGCCCCTAAGAGAGTCATCATCCTGGGGATAGGTCCATCGCTGGCGCAGTTCTTTAGTGGCACACTCGC
>PLCN01000004.1:0-4342 GCA_003134785.1 Spartobacteria bacterium | reverse complement strand
GGCCCGCGAGCGGTGGGAGTACGGCGGTGGTGGTGCGCGCGATCGGACCTAGCTTGAGCAATTTTGGAGTAAGTGGGGCGCTGCCCGATCCGACGGTCGAGCTGCACGATGGAAACGGAGCTACCATCGCCTTCAACGATAACTGGGCAGATGATGCAAATCAGGGCTCAATCCCGCCATCCCTTCAGCCCAGCGACCCACACGAAAGCGCGCTTTACCGGGTGCTACCATCCGGTGACTACACAGCCGTCGTGCGGGGAACTGGCAACTCTACCGGAATAGGCCTGGTTGAAGTTTATAATGTGCAATAAAACGCGCCAACTCCAGGCTGGCCAACATCAGCACGCGTGGATTTGTCGATACGGAACAACACGACCGGGGTAGGACTAGTGGAGACTTACAACCTGCCGTAGAAGAAAAGCCGGGTGCGCGTCGCGGGGACTCGTTAGGTATCGGCCGAGCGATCCGCGATGGTGCGCTGCGGGCGGCGCTTGGTCACGGCTGCGCCGAAAAGGTGGCGCAAGTTTCTAACTTGCCAGTTTCTCGCCCTGCAAGTTGGAAACTTGCGCTACGTCGATCCAGGTAACTGAAAGTTTTTAAAAAGATTTGTCCGTTCCGGCGGCCCGCCTGCACATGCTGAGAGTGAAGGCAAAGAAATGGAACCGGAACGATCCATTCAACCGCAAACAACCCAAACCAGCCTCACCTCTATGAAACTCCCATCCCTCACGCGCATTTCCCGTCTGGCTACTCACGGCGCCGCGTTCACTTCACTTGCGAGAGCAATATCTCGAGCTACAAGGAAAGCTGCGTTTTTGCTGCTTTCCGTTGCCGTCCTGCTGGCGGGCGGCGCGGCGACGGTGCGGGGGCAATCGGGGGTTGACGACTTTAACCCTAACATAGACCCAAACGACACGTTGGTTTTGGTAACGGTGGTGCAGCCTGACGGCAAAATACTTATCGGCGGCATCTTTAGAACCGTTTCAGGCGTGACTCGCAACAATATCGCACGTTTGAACCCGGACGGCACGCTCGACACAGGTTTTAACCCGAATGCGAACGGTACAGTCGATACAATCGCGATGCAGGCGGACGGCAAAATTTTAGCGGGCGGCGTTTTTAACACCATCGGCGGACAGACGCGCAACCGCATCGCCCGTCTCGATGCCGTGACGGGCCTGGCAGATTCGTGGAACCCGAACGCGAACGTTGATGTCCGTTCAATCGCGGTGCAGGCAGACGGCAAGATTCTAGCGGGCGGCGTTTTTAACACCATCGGCGGACAGACGCGCAACTTTATCGCCCGGATCGACGCGGTGACCGGCCTGGCTGATTCGTGGAATCCGAACGCGACCGTTGGTGTCAATACAATCGCCATTGGTGTCACCACAATCGCGGTGCAGCCGGACGGCAAAATTTTAGTGGGCGGTTCTTTCAGCGCCGCGAACGGCAACAGCATCGGAGGACAGATGCGCAACTACATCGCGCGGCTCGATGCTACGACCGGCTTGGCGGATTCGTTCGACCCGAACGCCAACAGTGATGTCAGTTCAATCGCGGTGCAGGCGGATGGCAAGATTCTGGCGGGCGGCGATTTCAACGGAGCGAACAGCATCGGCGGGCAGCCTCGCAACTTCATCGCCCGGCTCGATCCTGCCACGGGCCTGGCGGATTCGTTCGATCCGAACGCGAACAGTGACGTCTTTTCAATCGCGGTACAGGCGGACGGCAAGATCCTGGCGGGCGGCCTTTTCAACGGAGCGAACAGCATCGGCGGACAGACGCGCAACCGCATCGCCCGGCTCGACGCCACCACCGGCTTGGCGGATTCGTTCGACCCGAACGCAAACATGCAAATCGACGCAATCGCGGTACAGGCGGACGGCAAGGTTTTAGTGGGCGGCTCTTTCACCACCGTCGCGCCAAATGGCGGAGCGGCGGTGACGCGCAACTTCATCGCCCGGCTCTACGGCGACGCTACTGGCAGCACTCCTGCGAGTCAGCTCCTGAACATCGCCACCCGGCTCAAGGTCCTCAACGGCGACAATGTCCTGATCGGCGGCTTCATCATTACAGGGACCGATCCCAAGAAAGTGCTTATTCTGGGGATAGGTCCATCCCTGGCGCAGTTCTTTAGTGGCTCACTGTCCGATCCCACCCTCGAGCTCTACCAGGGCAACACGCTGCTCCAGATGAATGACAACTGGAAAAGTGACCAGCAAGCGGAGATCGAAGCTACCGGTATCCCACCGAGCAATGATTTGGAATCGGCCATTGTCCGCACGCTCGACCCGGGGAGCTACACGGCGATCTTGCGCGGCAAAGGCGATGCCACGGGCATTGGAGTCGTGCAAGCGTACGATCTGAATCAGGCGGCCAATTCGAAGTTTGGGAACATCGCGACGAGGGGTTTTGTCGATAGCGGCGACAACGCGATGATCGGGGGCTTTATCATTGGGCCCGGGAGCGGTGGGAGTACGACGGTGGTGGTGCGCGCGATCGGACCTAGCTTGAGCAATTTTGGAGTAAGTGGGGCGCTGCCCGATCCGACGGTCGAGCTTCACGATGGAAACGGAGCTACCATCGCCTTCAACGATAACTGGGCCGATGATGCAAATGAGGGCTCAATCCCGCCATCCCTGAAGCCAGGCGATCCACACGAGAGTGCGCTTTACCGGGTGCTGCCACCCGGTAACTACACCGCGATTATGCGGGGAACTGGCGACTCTACCGGAATAGGCCTGGTCGAAGTCTATAATGTGCAATAAAACGCGCTAACTCCAAACTGGCGAACATCAGCACCGGTGGATTTGTCGATACAACTCGAAGATGCGCCCCGATGGCAGCAGCCAGCAAGCGGAGGTTGAGGCGACAACTATTCCACCTACCAACGATTTGGAATCGGCGGTGGTACAAACATTACCGCCCGGTAACTACGCTGCGATCGTGCGCGGGAAAAACAACACGACCGGGGTAGGACTGGTGGAGGGTTACAACCTGTCGCAGCAGATATTTCAATCCGATGTCCGTTTCGGCGGCCCTCCTGCACATGTTGAAGTGAAGACACGAAAAAGAGCACTGACCAAATGAAAACCATTCAACAACAAACAACCCAAACCATCCCCGGCCTCACCTCTATGAAACTCCCATCCTTCACATTCATCCCCCGTCTCCTTAGCCTTGCCGCGCTTGTTTTCATCGTGACTGCGCTCCCGCACTCGGCGCGCGCGCAAGGTCCCGGCAGCGTGGACACGAGCTTTGACCCCGGCAGCGGCTCGAACAACTTCATCGTTTTCTCCGTGGCCGTGCAAACAGACGGCAAGGTGCTCATCGGCGGCGTAAGCGCCGGCGTCGCCCGGCTCAACGCCAACGGCAGCGTGGACACGGGCTTTGACCCCGGCACCGGCTCGAACTTTGTCGTTGTCACCGTGGCGGCGGGAGTCGGTGGCAAGGTGGTCATCGGCGGCCAATTCACCCAGTTCAACGGGGTGCCGCGCAGCCGCATTGCCCAGCTCAACGACGACGGCAGCGTGGACACGGGCTTTGACCCCGGCAGTGGCGCGAACAACACCGTCAACGCTGCTGTGGTCGTGCAATCCGATAGCAAGGTGATCATCGGTGGCGCCTTCACCCAGGTCAACGGCGTGCCGCGCCAAGGCGTCGCCCGGCTCAACGCCAACGGCAGCGTGGACATGGGCTTTGACCCCGGCAGTGGCGCGAACAACACCGTCAACGCGGTGGTCGTGCAATCCGATAGCAAGGTGATCATCGGTGGCGACTTCACCCAGGTCAACGGCGTGCCGCGCCAGCGCATCGCCCGGCTCAACGACAACGGCAGCGTGGACATGGGCTTTGACCCAGGCAGCGGCGCGAACGCTGTTGTTGCCTCCGTGGCGGTGGTGGGGGCCGATGCCAAGGTCGTCATCGGTGGCCAATTCATCCAGGTCAACGGCGTGCCGCGCAGCCGCATCGCCCAGCTCAACGCCAACGGCAGCCTGGACATGGGCTTTGACCCCGGCAGCGGCACGAACGGCGGCGTCATCGGCGTATCCACGCAATCCGATGGCAAGGTGATCGTCGGTGGCAACTTCACCCAAGTCAACGGCGTGATGCGCAACAATATCGCCCGGCTCAACACCAATGGTAGCGTGGACACGACCTTTGACCCCGGCAGCGGCGCGAACAACGCGGTCTACTCCGTGCCCACGCAAACAGACGGCAAGGTGCTCATCGGCGGCGGCTTCAATCAGGTCAACGGCGTGACGCGCAACGGTATCGCCCGGCTCAACGGCGATCCCGCTGGCACCCCTCCTGCGAGTCAGCTCCTGAACATCGCCACCCG
>PLCN01000012.1 GCA_003134785.1 Spartobacteria bacterium | reverse complement strand
TGTACGATCCGACGAGCGGGACCTGGACGGCGACCGGCAGCCTCGCCGCCGTACGCACTTCTCACACGGCGACGTTGTTACCCAATGGCAAAGTTCTTGTCGCAGGGGGTTTTGACCAAAACACGAACTCTCTCGCGAGCGCGGAACTATACGATCCGGCTACGGGGAGCTGGACCGCAACCGGTAGCCTCGGTGCCGGACGTGACCGTCACACGGCGACGTTGCTGCCCAACGGGAAGGTTCTTGTCGTAGGAGGCTATGACGGCAGCAATTATGTCGCGAGCGCGGAACTATATGATCCGGTGAGCGGGACATGGGCCGCGACAGGCAGCCTTGGTGCCGGACGTGACCGTCATACGGCGACGTTGCTGCCCAATGGCGGGGTCTTTGTTACAGGAGGTTATAACGGCAGCAACTATCTCGTGAGCGCGGAGCTCTACGATCCAGCGAGCGGGAACTGGACGGCCACAAGCAGCCTCGCGACCGCACGCGATAATCACACGGCAACCTTGCTGCCCAACGGCAAGGTGCTCATCGCAGGAGGTTCTAACAGCAGCAGCAATCTCGCGAGCGCGGAGCTGTACGATCCGGCGAGCGGGACCTGGACGGGGACCGGCGGCCTGGCCACAGCACGCTCTTTTCACACGGCAACCTTGCTGCCCAACGGCAAGGTGTTTGTTGCCGGAGGTTATGACGGCATCAGCGATCTCGCGAGCGCGGAGCTGTACGATCCGGCGAGCGGGACCTGGACAGGGACCGGCGGCCTGGCCACAGCACGCTCTGTTCACACGGCGACGTTACAGCCCGGCGGCAAGGTACTCATCACAGGAGGTTATAGTAGCAAGAGCAGTTACCTCGCGAGCGCGGAATTGTACGATCCGGCGAGCCAGACGTGGACGGGGACAAGCAGCCTCGGCGCGCCACGCGAGAGTCACACGGCGACGTTGTTACCCAACGGCAATGTGCTCGTCGCAGGAGGAGATAACACCACCAGCGGCGGTCTTATGAGCGCGGAGCTGTACGATCCGGCAAGCGGCACATGGACGGCCACCGGCAGCCTCGCGACCCCCGGTGGTAGTAACACGGCGACATTGCTACCCAACGGCAAAGTGCTCGTCGCAGGAGGCTATAACGGCGGCAGCATTTTCGATCGCGCGGAACTGTACGATCCGGCGAGCGGGACGTGGACGGCGACCGGCAGCCTCGCGATCACACGCTATGCTCACACGGCGACGTTGCTGCCCAACGGCAAGGTGCTCGTCGCTGGTGGAGGAAGTAACAGCGGCGATCCTGTGCGCGCGGAACTGTACGATCCGGCGAGCGGGACATGGAGTAACACCGGGAGCCTCATCGCCACGCGCTCCGATCACACGGCGACGTTGCTGCCCAACGGGAAGGTGCTTGTCGCAGGAGGAACTGGCACTGGCGGCGTTCTCACGAGCGCGGAACTCTACGATCCAGCGAACGGGACCTGGACTACCACTGGGAGCCTCGGTGCCGCCCGCTTTCAACACTCGGCGACGTTGCTTCCTAACGGCAAGGTACTCGTGGCTTGCGGACGTGACAGCAGCTTCCAAAGCCCTCTCGCGAGTGCGGAGCTGTACGATCCGGCGAGCGGGACCTGGACGACCACCGGCAGCCTCGCAACCGCACGGTTCTATGGTCACACGGCGACGTTACTGCCCAACGGCAAGGTTCTTGTCGCAGGAGGTATTGACAGTATTGACACTAGTGTCAGATTTCCCACAAGCACGGAGCTGTATGATTCGGCGAGCGGCACATGGACCGCCACTGGGAACATCGGCACAGCACGCAGTAGCCACACAGCGACGTTGCTACCCTCTGGAAACGTCCTCGTCGCCGGGGGTGAGGGCGACAGCGGCATTCTCGCGAGCGCGGAACTCTACGTTGGCGATGCTGGTCAGAATCCCAGTCAGCTCCTGAACATCGCCACCCGGCTCAAGGTCCTCACCGGCGACAACGTGCTCATCGGCGGCTTCATCATTACGGGCACCGATCCCAAGAAAGTGCTTATTCTGGGGATAGGTCCATCCCTGGCGCAGTTCTTTAGTGGCTCACTTTCCGATCCCACCCTCGAGCTCTACCAGGGCAACACGCTGCTCCAGATGAATGACAACTGGAAAACCGACCAGCAAGCGGAGATCGAAGCTACCGGTATCCCACCGAGCAATGATTTGGAATCGGCCATTGTCCGCACGCTCGACCCGGGGAGCTACACGGCGATCTTGCGCGGCAAAGGCGATGCCACGGGCATTGGAGTCGTGCAAGCGTACGATCTGAATCAGGCGGCCAATTCGAAGTTTGGGAACATCGCGACGAGGGGTTTTGTCGATAGCGGCGACAACGCGATGATCGGGGGCTTTATCATTGGGCCCGCGAACGGTGCGAGTACGACGGTGGTGGTGCGCGCGATTGGACCCAGCTTGAGCAATTTTGGAGTAAGTGGGGCGCTGCCCGATCCGACGGTCGAGCTCCACGATGGAAACGGAGCTACCATCGCCTTCAACGATAATTGGGCAGATGATGCAAATCAGGGCTCAATCCCGCAATCCCTGAAGCCCAGCGATCAACACGAGAGTGCGCTTTACCGGGTGCTGCCACCCGGTAACTACACCGCCATTATGCGGGGAAGTGGCAACTCTACCGGAATAGGTCTCGTCGAAGTCTATAATGTGCAATAAAACGCGCGAACTCCAAACTGGCGAACACAAGCCGCGTGGATTGTCGAGACGGACAATAACGTCATGATCGGTGGCTTGATTGTTGGCGGGGGAAGCGGAGGGGGCACTGCCACAGTGATTGTGCGTGCGATTGGCCCATCCCTCAGTGTGAACGGCAACCCTGTTCCCGGCCGCTTAGCTGATCCAACCCTCGAATTGCACGACGGAAGTGGGACTACTATTGCGACTAACGACAACTGGAAAATCAATGATCAGACTGACGAATCACAGGAAGCCGCTATCCGCGCCACGACGATTCCGCCAACCAACGATTTGGAATCGGCGCTTGTCGCAACGCTTGCCCCTGGCAACTACACTGCGATCGTCCGGGGAAAGAACAACACCACTGGTGTGGGATTAGTAGAGGTTTACAATCTCCAATAGCGCTCAATTTATGAAAACTGCATACCTGCTCCCTTCGCGCGTTCGTGGCACCACGGCGCGCTGGCTCTCCTTTCTCACTCTTTTGGGTGGAGCGATCTTCGCCGCTGCCGGGCATGCCGTGGCGCAGGCGCCGGGGACGCTGGATAGTACCTTCAATCCGAATGTGACCGGTAACGGCTCGAACGTGAACCCCTCCGCGACTGCGGTGCAGCCGGATGGAAACATCATTATCGCAGGCTTTTTCACGAATGTCGGCGGAACGCCGCGGAGCAACATTGCGCGGCTCAACAACGATGGCAGCGTGGACAACACGTTTGACCCCAACGCCAATGGCATGGTTTCCAGCGTGGCGCTGCAGGCGGACGGAAAGATTCTGATTGCCGGCGCCTTCACCGCGCTCCAGCCTAATGGAGCCGGTGCTGCCACTACACGCAATCGCATTGCGCGGCTCAATAGCGATGGCACTCTTGACAGCGCCTTTGATCCCAACCTCGACAACTTCGTCTCCAGCATGGCAGTGCAGGCGGACGGGAAGATTCTGCTCTGCGGCGGTTTCACCATGGTGGCCGGCACGACCCGCAACTACATTGCGCGGCTCAACAGCGACGGCAGTCTTGACAAAGCCTTTAATCCCAATCCCAGCAGCGCCGTTTTTAGCGTGGCGGTGCAGGAGGACGGCAAGGTCCTTCTCGCCGGCCAGTTCTCCACGCTCCAGCCCAATGGCGCCTCTGGCGCCACGGCCCGCAACTTCGTTGCGCGGGTCAACAGCGATGGCAGCCTCGACAACGCCTTTGACCCCAACGCCGACAGCCCGGCTAATAACGTGATCGTGCAGGCGGACGGGAAGATTCTGCTCGGCGGCACCTTCACCAAACTCCAGCCGAAGAGCGCCCCTAGCGCCACGACCCGCAACTACATTGCGCGGCTGAACAATGATGGCAGCCTCGACAGCGGCTTCGATCCCAATGCAGGCAATGTCGTTTTCAGCGTGACGGTGCAGGCGGACGGGAAAATTCTGCTCGGCGGACGCTTCACGACGCTCCAGCCCAATGGCGCTGCCAGCCCCGCCGTTCGAAACAACATTGCGCGGCTCAACAACGATGGCAGCCTCGACAACGCCTTTGATCCCAACGCCAATGATGTCGTTTTTAACGTGGCGACCCAGGCGGACGGAAAGACTCTGCTCAGCGGCAACTTCACCGCGCTCCAACCCAACGGCGCCACCGATCCCACGACCCGAAACAAGATTGCGCGGCTCAACAATGACGCGGCGTCGCAAAGTCTAAGCTCGCCCGATTCCACGCAGGTGCAGTGGCTGCGCGGCGGCGCGGCGCCGGAGGTGGAGCAGGTCACGTTCGAGCTGAGCACGGACGGAGGCGCTAGTTGGGGCGTTCTCGGCGCCGGCGGTCGTATCGCCGGCGGCTGGCAACTGACCGGCCTATCGCTCCCCGCCAGCGGCTCGTTGCGCGCGCGTGGCCGCACCACGGGCGGCTTCCGAAACGGCACATCCGGACTGGTCGAGCAAACCCAAAATCTCGGGCCCGCACCTACCGTGTTAGCTAACATCTCGACTCGTCTGCGGGTCGAGATCGGAGATAACGCCCTCATCGGCGGCATTATTGTTACTGGCAACCAAAACAAGAAGATCATTGTTCGCGCCTTAGGGCCTTCCCTCCCGCTCGCCGATAAACTGGCCGATCCCATTCTTGAGCTGCATGATTCCTCCGGCGCATTGCTGGAGAGCAACGACAACTGGATGGATAGCCCAAACAAGCAAGCGATCATCGATAGTACAATTGCGCCGAGCGATCCGCTCGAGTCAGCTATCGTGAGGAGCGTGGCGCCCGGGAATTACACCGCGATCGTGCGCGGGGCGAACAACGGGACTGGGATAGGAGTAATAGAAGCGTACGACCTGGATACGTCCGCTAATTCAAAGCTGGCAAACATTTCGACGCGCGGATTCGTGCAGACCGGCGACGACGTCCTGATCGCTGGAACCATTGTGGTAGGCCAGACATCACAGAAGGTCATTATCCGGGCACTCGGGCCTTCCTTGTCAGTAGTCGGTAAGATGGCTGATCCGACGCTGGAGCTGCACGACGGTAACGGTGCCTTGCTCGAAGCGAATGATAACTGGGTGGATAGCCCAAATAAACAAGCAATCATCGACACCACCATCCCGCCCACGAATAACATGGAATCAGCAATTGTACGGACGTTGCCCCCCGCCAATTACACGGCGATCGTGCGTGGCGTGAACAACACTACCGGCATCGCGGTCGTGGAAGTTTATGCGCTGAACTAGCCTAAGGTCGTTCCAGTTCGGAAGGGCCGGTGATCCTGTTAAAGAGATTGGCTTGAGGGCGGGCGAAATGTATGGCGACGTCGTCAACGCGCGCGGCGAATCATGGACCGGCCTCGGCGCTCCGGAACTGCCGCGGATCGCCGCGCTCGTGAAATTCCGGCGCGACCATGCCGCTGAACTCGCGACCAATCCCGCGCTCGCCGCGCACGTGACGCACGAGATCGCCGCGATCGAGGAATTGCGCCGCGCGGCGGGAATAAGCGGTCAGAGCACGCAACGCGTTTACGTCGATTCGCGCCGCACCTTGTATAGCCGCATTGGCGATTTCTTTTCATGGCTACTTGTTATTTTCACGGGTGCCGGCTTGCTCGCGCTGCTCGGCCAAACAGCGCGGCGTGCGCTCCGCCCGCGGTCGGGAAAAGTCGCTTACGTGCTGCGAAACGGAGCGCGCCAGTAGTCAGCCAGACGCGAGTGACAAAATGGGTCCGGAGGGGATCCGACCCTTGGTAAAATCATCGCCTCAGAGCCCGATTTCTTTGCGTTTTGAAGCGCAAATGACAAAAGGGGAGTGAACCCCCTCCGGGCCGAACCATTGCTTCAACTGCGCGGGATCGGTCCAGGCGTCGTAAACGCGATCGCGCGGAGCTTTGATCAGGTGTTTGATTTCGAGCGAGAGTTTTTCTTTCGGGATCATGGTTCTTATCTCAGGAAGGTTATCGGTGTTATGAACTCAAACCCGATCCGCACCATCGCTTTCGACAAACTCTTTGAGCGATGAACCAATGATTTGCGTCCAGCCCTCCAGAAAATTCTTGCGCGCGAACGATGGCGTTTTCGGGAACGTTTCCAAACCTTCATGCGTCAGTTTCAGCCGCGTTTTGTCGCCGTCGGCGAACAATTCAATTGTCACCAATGAATTGCCTTCGTGTCCTTTGTACCGCCAGGTATGGACGAGTTTCTTTTGCGGGATTACCTCAGTGATCTTGCAAAGATGATGGTACTTCATGCCTTCGTGCTCGACGGTGAACTCAAATTCAAAGCCCACCTCGGGCCTGAATTCCTTCAGGTCGAAATACCAGCGCCGCATTTCCTCCACATCGGTAAGCGCCTTCCAAACCCGCGCGACCGGCGCGGCGAATGTGCGCTCGATGACAACCACTCCCGCCAACTGATTTTCCGTGGTCATGTTTTCTCCTTCCCGCTTAAGCCGCGTACTCATCGTGGCGGCGAACCCAATCCATCGTCGAGTCTGGGTTCTCGTCGCGGCCCTTCGGCGCAAAATCGAGGAAATTGTAAGTCCCGACCAGGATATCGAGCCCCCGCGCGTAGGTGGAATAGGTGTGGAAGACCTGGCCCTCTTTATTCTTGTAAAACGCACTCAGGCCCGGCAACTCGTCGCTGATCAGCTCGCCCGTTTCGTAGTTGTAAAACATCTCACCCTTCGCCTTCTCTTCCTCCGTGGCCGAGACGTGATAGTCGAAATTGAAATCGTTCCCGTACGATGACACCCACTTGAAACGCCAGCCCATCCGCTTCTGGTAGGGCTGAATCTCGTCGACTGGCGCTCGCGAGATAACCACCAGCGTGACGTCGCGCTGCGGAAGATGCCAGTTCGCGCCGTCAAAATGATCGGCCAGATAGGAGCAGCTTTTGCAACCTTCCTCCCATCCCGGCCCCAACATGAAATGGTAAACAATCAATTGACTCCGCCCGTCGAAGAGATCGGGCAGCGTCTCGCTTCCCTCCGGCCCTTCGAAGACATATTCCTTGTCGATCTTCACCATGGGCAGCGTGCGCCGCGCGGCGCTGAGCGCGTCTCGCTGGCGGTTAAATTCCTTTTCTCGCGTCAGCAGGTCCTTCCGGGCCACCAGCCACTCAGTTTCCGATACGATTTCCGGATCATTCATTTGGTTCGTTCCTGTTTTGGATTTCATCTCTTCCTGTTTCATTTTCACTTCCTTTGCTTTCGTTCGTTTGTTTTCGCCTGCTAAACCGCGCGAGCGCGAACGTGGTCAGCCCCCCACTCGATATCGCCCCGGCGGCGAGCCAGGCCATATTTGCTATGCACGCTGGACACATCCGTCTATTTCCCCCGCTTCTTTGGCGGAGGCTGGGTTGTTTTTTCCAAATAATCGGCTAGACGATCGAGCGAGCCCTCCCAGAACTTTCGATACTCTTCCACCCATTGCGCGGCTTGTTTCAGCGGCCTGGCCTCGAGTTGCATTTCATGGACGCGGCCATAACGCCGGCGCCGGAGCAGCCCCGCTTTCTCGAGCACGCGCAAATGTTTCGAGACCGCCGGCAGCGACATCGCATGCGGCCGGGCCAGATGAGTGACGCAACGATCGCCCCGCGCCAGATGCGCGAGGATCCGCCGCCGGGTCGGATCGGCCAGCGCCGCGAACGTACGATTGAGCATCTGCGAAGAATATTTAACCATCTGGTTAACTATTAACGGAGTCTTTCGGGCAACGCAAATAAAAAAATTTGCCTGACGCCGACCGTCCGGGTTCGGCGATAAAGTTTGGGGCCGTCCGCCTTGCGCACGTAGCCTCTCGGTGGCCTGACCCCAATTGCTGG
>PLCN01000005.1 GCA_003134785.1 Spartobacteria bacterium | reverse complement strand
ACGCGAGTGGTTATGCGATTGGACGCGGGTTTATTCCGGAAGGCCGGCCGCTCACGGTGGATGAAAATAGGGATGCGATGTTCTCCACCATCACGGGCGATTATTTTCGCGCGCTCCAAATTCCGCTGCTTTCCGGACGCACCTTCGAACCTCGCGACAATGCTGACGGATCGAAGGTGGTAATCATCAACGAAACCACCGCGAAGCGTCATTTCGGTTCGCCCACAGCCGCGATCGGCAAACGCCTCAGCATCTGGTCTGCATTTCGAGGGCATCGCCGCGATGAAAAATTCATGCGCGAAATTGTCGGGGTGGTCGGGGACACGAAGACCGGTTCTCTTACCGGCGAGGGCGGCGCGCAAATCTACGTTCCACACGCCCAGGACTCGCAGTGGAATTTCATGGGGCTGGTGATTCGGACGGCCGGCGATCCGGCCGCCTTCGCAACCACTTTGCGACGCGAAGTGCAGGCGCTCGACAAGGACCAGCCAATCTACAACGTCCGGACGATGGACGATGTCGTCGCGAACTCGTTAGGCACGCGGCGCGTCTCGATGCAGCTCTTCGCCGTCTTCGCCATCGCGGCCCTGCTCCTCGCCGCGCTCGGGATTTACGGCGTGATGGCCTACTCGGTCACGCAACGCACCCAGGAAATCGGCATTCGCATGGCGCTCGGCGCCCAGAAATCGGACGTGCTCGCGCTCGTGATCCGCCAAGGCATGACGCTGAGCGTGATCGGCGTCGTTGTCGGCCTGGCGGGGGCATTCGCCCTTACGCGCTTGCTTGCCAACCTTCTCTTCGGAGTAGCGGCGACCGATCCGCTGACCTTTGTCGCAATTCCGTTGTTGCTCCTCTTCGTGGCGCTGGTTGCTTGTTATTTACCAGCACGGCGCGCGGCTCGCCTCGATCCGACCATCGCGCTCGCGCAAAGCTAACCAGTTATGTCTATGATCACACTCAAACACCTCGAGCGTTTTTACCCGCTCGCGAAAGGAAAGTTCTTTTACGTCCTCCGCGACATCAACCTGGAGGTAAACGAAGGCGACTTCGTTTCCATCATGGGTCCGTCAGGAGCCGGGAAGTCGTCCCTCCTTCACGTGATCGGAATGCATGACCATGCCTGGACCGGCGAATACTTCTTTGAGGACGCGCCTGTCCACACTTTAAAGCCCAAAGAGCGGGGCACGCTCCGGAACGAGAAGATCGGCTTCGTTTTCCAGAACTACCATCTGCTCGACGATCTCACGGTTTATGAGAACCTGGATATTCCGTTGTCCTACCGACACGTGAACAAGGCCGGTCGCGATTCGATCGTGTGCGATACGCTGGATCGCTTTCACATCGTAGGGAAGAAGGACCTCTATCCGCGCCAGCTTTCTGGCGGGCAGCAGCAGCTGGTCAGCATCGCGCGTGCGATGATCGCGAACCCGAAGCTGATCCTGGCCGACGAACCGACGGGTAACCTTCACTCGGACCAGGGCAAGGAGATCATGGAGATGTTTAAGACCTTGAACGCTGGGGGCACGACGATCATTCAAGTGACCCATTCAGATGTAAATGCGGCTTACGGAAACCGTGTTGTTCAGCTGCGTGATGGTTTCGTGGTTTGAGCCACACGGTTGGTTCGGGCTCCTCGTGCCAGAGAATCCAAATAGATAAATTGGGAAAGGCTTTATGCTAACTGATCTCAGATACGCGCTACGGATGCTGATAAAGACTCCGATGTTCGCCGTCATTGCTGTTCTAACTCTCGCCCTGGGTATTGGGGCTAACAGCGCCATCTTTAGTGTCGTCGATACGGTTCTCCTTCGGCCCTTGCCCTTCAAGGATCCAGACCAAATCGTGATGGTTTGGGGGCGTTATGCCAATGACCCCGGACAGGTGCACGGCAACGTTCACTCGTTTCCTGACTACGTCGATCTGCGCGATCAGAGAGAGAGCTTTTCCGCACTGGCGGCCTACACGCGTACTGCCGGCACGTTGGCGCAGGCTGAGGACGCACAGTACGTCGAGGGCGTTGCCATCACTCCCGAGATTTTTGAAGTCCTGGGAGTGCCGCCATTGTTAGGCCGCGGTTTTACGCAGGCGGAAGCGAAAAATGAAGGGGAACGCGTCGTGGTCCTGACCTATCCGCTTTGGAAGAGCGCTCTTGGCGGGAATCCCAAGGTTCTCGGACAACAAGTCATGCTTTCCGGCCGCAGTCACACAGTCATAGGTGTGATGCCGCCAGACTGGAAGTTCCCGATCGAAGACGAGCACATCGATTACGTCGTCCCGTTGCAATACCTGACGGCTTCGACCTTGAACAATCGTGGCTCGCATTTTCTCAGCGTGGTCGGCCGGTTGAAGCCCGGTGTGCAAATGAAACAGGCGGAGGCGGAACTAAGTGCGATCGCCGGACGGCTCTCGAAGCAATACCCGGATACGAATCTGAATTTCACCGGCGTGGCTGTGGTGGCGCTGCATTCCGACGCGGTGGGAGAGGTGCGTCCGGCCCTGATTATCCTGCTCGGCGCGGTGACGCTCGTACTTCTGATCGCCTGCGCGAATGTGGCTAATCTCCTTCTGGTGCGCGCCGCTTCGCGCAGCCGGGAAATCGCGATCCGCACCGCGCTGGGCGCGAGCCGCAGTCGCATCGTGCGACAATTGCTCTGCGAAAGTCTGCTCCTGGCCTTGATGGGAGGAATCGCTGGTTTGTTGCTGGCTTCGTGGAGTGTGGATCTTCTGGGCGCGGCAGGTCAGCAGGGACTTCCGCACCTGGGCCAGATCAAAGTCAATTTCGTGGTCGGTGCGTTCACGTTTGCGCTCGCGATCGGCAGCACCGTTCTCTTCGGACTTATTCCCGCGCTCCAGGTTTCGCGACCGAGCGTGAACGAATCTCTGCAGCAAAGCTCGAAGGGATCGACCGGCGGCCTGCATACCAATCGGCTGCGCGCCTTCCTTGTCGTCTCCCAGGTTTCCCTTTCACTTCTCCTGCTGGCCGGCGCTGGCCTGTTAATCAAAAGCTTCTTTAATCTTCGCGCGACAAATCCCGGTTTCGATCCGGTGCGGTTAATGACCATGCAACTAACGCTGCCGCGCGTGCGCTACCCCGACCTGGATCAGCAGATCCGGACCCATGACGCAATCATGGAAAAACTCTCCGCCATCCCTGGTGTGGAAGCCGCCGGCGGAGCGAATCCGCTGCCTCTGAGCGGGAACATCTCAAATTTGTCGCTCATGGTTAGCGGGGCTGCTCCACTGCCGCGGGGCAATCATCCGGGCGCAGGTTACGTCATCGTCAAACCGGATTACTTCCAGGCGATGAAAACTCCTGTCCTGCAAGGACGCGCCTTTACGCGCGCGGACGCGAAGGACTCGCCCCTGGTCGTCATGATCAATGAAGCGTTCGTGCGCAAATATTTTCCGGATCGCAATCCAATCGGTCAACAAGTCATGATCGATCGCGGTGAGGGGAAGGCGCCCCCGTGCGAGGTGGTGGGCGTCGTGGGCAATTCGCGACACGACTCGCTGGCCGAGCAGCCCGGGCCGGAGATGTACGTCCCGTTTTCGCAGGATCCAACGCGAACGTTGGGCGTGGTAATGCGGGTGGCTTCTCCAAATCTTGTGGGACTGAATGCCGACGTGAAACGCGCCATCCACGAAGTCGACAAGGATTTGTTTGTTCCAAAGCTCGAGCCGATGACGACGCTCCTCTCGACCCAGCTCGCGCGGCCGCGTTTCAACATGATGCTGCTCGCTATCTTCGCTGGCGGCGCCATGATCCTTGCGGCCATCGGCATCTATGGCGTGATCGCGTATAGCGTCACGCAACGCACGAGAGAAATCGGAATTCGCATGGCGCTGGGTGCGCAGAAAACTCAGATGCTCGGGATGGTGTTGCGGCAAAGTCTGACGCTGGTTGTGATCGGCATCGGCATCGGGTTTTTGGTTGCGCTCGCCGCGACCCGCGTGATGGCGACTTTGCTGTATGGCGTTGGCGCTAACGATCTATCGACCTATGCCGTAGTAATCGTCCTCCTAAGCGGCGCAGCGTTGTTAGCGAGTTACTTCCCAGCGCGGCGCGCCATGAAAATCGATCCGATGGTAGCGCTGCGTTATGAGTAACTCTGTAGCCGCTTCGCTGTGCGAAGCGTGGGGAGGACCTGGATCACTTCTTTCCCATATCGAGAATTTCCGCCGGCCGCCCGCCTTCGCCTCGCTTCGGCGTGGCAAGCAGCGCGGCGGCTACAGCGCCTACCTATGTTAACTGACCTAAGATATGCGTTCCGCATGCTAGCTAAGGCACCGGCGTTTACGACAGTGGCGGTCGTTACGCTGGCTTTAGGCATCGGCGCGAACAGCGCGATCTTCAGTGTGGTCGATGCCGTTCTGCTGCAGCCGATGCCTTTCCCGCACCCGGACGAGCTGGTCATGGTCTGGGGAACTGTTCCGCACGAAGGCGGCGGTCACGATGTGGATTCATATCCGGACTACGTCGATCTGCGACAGCAATCCAAAACCGTGAAGTACCTTGCGGCGTTTACCCGGTCGGGAGCGATTCTTAGCGGAAATGAAGAGGCTCGGTTGCTGCAAGGCGTGGCTGTTACTTCCGATATTTTTGATGTACTCGGCGTTTCACCGTTTCTCGGTCGCCGCTACACGCGTGCTGAGGATAAGGTCGACGCGCGCGTTGTTGTTTTAACCTATGAAGGATGGCATCGCTCCTTCGCGGGCGATCCGAAGATCGTGGGCCGGCAGGTCGTTCTTTCCGCGCGCTCTTACACGGTACTAGGCGTGATGCCGCCCGGCTGGCGCTTTCCAGTTCAAGATTCGGTCAAGGATTTTCTCATGCCGCCGGAGCCGATCATTCCGAAGGAGCTGACGCGGAGAGGTAGTCATTCTTATAGCTTGGTCGGTAGATTGAAGTCGGGCATTTCGGTGCGCACCGCCGAAGCGGAACTGAACACCATCGCGAATCGCCTGGCGTTGCAATATCCGGATACGAATTTCGATCGTCATCAAATCGTCGTCGGCTTGCACGAAGACACCGTGGGCGAAGTCCGTCCTGCTCTGACCGTGCTGCTTTGCGCAGTAGGTCTCGTTTTACTGATCGCGTGTGCGAACGTAGCGAACTTGCTTCTGGCTCGCGCCACCGCTCGCCGGCGCGAAATAGCGATTCGCACCGCGTTGGGCGCGAGCCGGAATCGCATCGTGCGTCAGTTACTCGCGGAAGGACTCCTGCTGGCGGCGGTCGGCGGAGGCGCGGGACTTCTTCTGGCCTGGTGGGGTATCGACGTTTTGCGGGCGTTCGGCCCGCGGGATCTGCCGCGCGTGGCGGACATCGCGGTGAACTCGACCGTTTGCGGGTTCACTTTCGCCATCGCGCTTGCGAGCACCATTATTTTCGCTCTGATTCCGGCGATTCAAGCGTCGAGGCCAGACGTGAACCAGTCGCTGCAGGAAGGTGGAAAAGGAGCGATTGGCGGCCGCGAAACGCATCGCTTGCGCGCGATTCTGGTCACATCTCAGGTCGCGTTATCGCTTCTTTTGCTGGCGGGCGCGGGCTTGCTCATCAAGAGCTTCGCAAACTTGAGCGCAACGAAGCCGGGCTTCGATCCGGCGCGGACATTCACGGTCGCCGTCGCGTTGCCTTCGGCGAAATACCCAAACAAGGAGCAGCACGAGCAATTTTTCGCCGCGCTGATGCCGAAGCTGGTCGCGCTTCCCGGAGTCGAATCCGTCGGCGCCGCCATGCCGTTGCCATTTTCGGGCAATGATCGCGGCTCGACTTTCACCATCGGCGGAGCGCCGCCGCTCGCTGCGGGCAATCACCCGGCCGCCGCGCATCTCACTGTCACTGGCGGTTATTTTCGCGCGATGAGAATTCCTCTCCTGACCGGTCGCACCTTCGACAGTCGCGACAAGAAGGATGGCCGACCAGTCATGATCGTAAACGAATCTTTCGCACGGCAGTACCTCGGCGGCATCTCTTCGGCGCTGGGCAGAGAGGTGTTGATCGACCGTGACGATCCTGACCCGCCTGCTTGTGAAGTTGTCGGTGTTGTCACGGATTCGCATCATGACTCGCTCGCGGAACAGACCGGTCCGGAATTTTACGTCCCGCACACGCAGGAGATCGAACGCCGGATGGATATCGTCCTGCGCACGGCGACGCCGAAAATCACCGGACTCGACGCCGCCGTTCGCAACGCCATCAACGAAGTCGGCAAGGATTTGTATATCCCAAAACTTCAGCCGCTCGATGAACTGCTCGCGAGATCTTTGGCGCAGCCCCGGTTCAACATGATCCTTCTTGGCGTTTTTGCCGGCGTCGCGATGATTCTCGCGGCGATCGGAATTTACGGCGTGATCGCTTATGGCGTCGCGCAACGCACCAAGGAGATCGGCATTCGCATGGCGCTCGGCGCGCAACGTTCCGATATGCTCACGATGGTTCTGCGCCAGGGTCTCATTCTGGTCGCCATCGGGATCGGAATAGGATTCGTGGCTTCACTGGGCGCGACCCGGCTGCTGCGCACGCTCTTGTACGGCGTGGCCGCAAACGACTTTTCCATTTACGCCATCGTTGTTGTGCTGCTGGGGGCGGCTGCGTTTCTCGCCAGCTACATTCCAGCGCGCCGGGCGATGCGCGTCGATCCGATGGTGGCGTTGCGTTACGAATAAGGAGGTAGTGTGAATTCATTCCTGCATGAGATGCGGTTGGCGGCGCGTTCTTTATTGAAGCGCCCAGGTTTCACCGTGGTGGCAGTCTTGACCCTGGCGCTCGGCATCGGCGCATCGACCGCAATTTTCAGCGTGCTCGATGCGGTCTTGCTGCGGCCGTTGCCCTATCCAAATCAGGAGCGGATCGTCGAGCTCCGCGAATTGGACGAGAAGGGCAGGGGAATGTCATTCACTCAGCCAAACTTCGACGATCTGCGCGCACGCAGCCGCAGCTTCGAAGCCCTGACCCAGTATAGCGCCTGGCCGCAAGCAGTTTCGGGCGGCAGCGAGCCTGTGCGCACGATTGCTTGCGCCGCGTCCGGCGAGTTCTTTCGTGTCCTGGGGGTAACTCCGGTGTTGGGTCGCTTTTTTTCCTCCGAATCGCTTGCGGAGAATAAGGAAACGGCTGTGATCAGTTATGGCTTCTGGAAGCGTTTGCTTGGCGACCGAACGAATCTGGAAGGAACTGCTCTTCGGTTTGGCAACCGCACCTTTGCCGTCATAGGCGTGTTGCCCGCGGAGACGGAGTTTCCTCCGAATGTCGATGTCTGGTATCCATCCGAAATCTTTCCGCCGATTCCTTCGCGGACCGCGCACAATTGGCGCGTGGCCGGACGCCTGAAGCCAGCTGTTTCGCTCGAACAGGCGCGCGCGGACGTGGGCGCGATTGGCCGGCAATTGAAGCTTGAAAATGGCACGCAGACAGACGCTGCCAGCTTTGGTGCAATGCCGTTGCGCGAAAGATTGGTGAAGGACATCCGCGGCGTGCTCTTGCTCGTCTGCGGCGCGGTCGGTCTTTTGCTGGTGATCGCCTGCTCGAATGTCGCGAATCTTCTTTTGGTTCGCGCAACGGCTCGACGGCAGGAGGTCGCCGTGCGCGCGGCGCTTGGGGCTTCACGCTGGCGGCTGGCGCGGCAGTTCATCACCGAAACGGTTTTGCTCACGCTCGCCGCCGGAGCGCTCGGCGTCCTTCTCGCCTTCTGGGGCGTCGATCTGATCCTCGGTGCTTACCACGGAAATCTTCCGCGCGTTGGTCAGATCGGAGTCAACTCCAGAGTTCTTGTTTTCACGCTCGGCATTTCGATGTTGGTCGGCACGCTGCTGGGATTCGTACCCGCGCTAAATGCGTCTCATCGCCAATTGCAGAATGATCTGCAGAGCGCCGGGCGCGGAAAATCGACGAGCCGTTCTAGCTCGCGCTTTCGGAATGGCCTGATCGTTTTGCAGGTTGCTTTGACCCTGATGCTACTGATCGGCGCCGGCTTGTTAGGCAGAAGTTTCCAGCGTTTGATGGAAGTAAATCCCGGTTTCCAACCGGAAAGCGTGGTTGCCATGACCGTATCGATGCCGGACCCCGAGGAGCCGGCGGCGCAACGGCGCCTCGCCCAATTTTATCAGCAACTTTTCGAGCGTCTAAATGCTTTGCCGGGGGTCCTCGCCGTCGGAGGTATCAACTCGCTGCCGATGACCGACATGGGAGCCAACGGCACCTTCATCATGGAGGACGGCTCGAAACCGGCGGAGACGATGGCCGCGCTGGTTGAACAACTCAATGCTCTTTCCGGCAGCGGAAAAACAGGTGACGCGGAATATCGAGTAAGCAGTTCCGGCTACTTCGCCACCATGGGTATCCCACTCCTGCGTGGACGGATTTTCCAGGAATCGGATGGGCCGGATTCGCTGCACGTGGCGTTGATCAGCCAATCCTTCGCGCGCCGGTATTGGCCTAACGAGGACGCGATCGGCAAACAAATCCAGTTTGGCAATATGGACGGCGATGTCCGGTTGCTCCATGTGATCGGCGTCGTGGGTGACGTCCGGGACGATGGATTGGATGCGGAGGCGCGGCCGACCGTTTACACGAATTATTTCCAACGGCCAGCAGCGGCGGCGCAGTTTTCGATCGTGCTGCGTGGTCACGGTGATGCGGCCACGCTGACTGGGGCGATGCGCCGCGAAGCGCGGGCCTTGAATCCGGAGATGCCGACCAAGTTTCAAACGTTAAGAGAAATCCTTTCCGCTTCACTCGATAACCGACGCTTCAGCATGGTCATGCTCGGGGTCTTTGCCGGCTCGGCGCTCGCGCTGGCGATGGTCGGGCTCTACGGAGTGATGGCTTACATTACCTCCGAGCGGACGCACGAGATTGGAATCCGGATGGCTCTCGGCGCTCAACGATTCGATATGCTGCGAATGGTGCTGCGGCAGAGTTTCACTCTGGTCGCGGTCGGCGTCGCGCTTGGAATTCTCGCTTCAGTCGGTCTGACGCGTTTGCTCGGGACATTGCTATATGGCGTGCAAACGACTGACGTGTTGACCTACGCGGGCGTTATCGGACTACTTATGGTAGCGGCATCCCTGGCGAGCTATCTTCCCGCGCGAAGAGCGATGAAGGTCGACCCGATGGTGGCGCTCCGATATGAATGACCTCTTGCTGACGGCGACAGCGCCATTCGCCCTGCTCCTTTTCTCGCAAAGCGCGTTCGCAGTCGAGGCGGTCGAAGAAATCATCCAGCAAAAGTACGCTGTCGATCCTGATGTCACTCTAAGCGTGCACAACATCGACGGATCGATTCGCGTCTACGCCGGAGACGTCCGGGAAATTTCCATCGAAGCGATCAAGAGAGCTTACACCTCAGACCGGCTCAAAAAAATCGTGGTCTCCGTCCAGGCGACCTCGAAGAGCGTCGTGATCGAAACAAATTTTCCCCCGAAAGAGAATAGTTTCAGCTTGAGCGATCGCTCCGGAACGGTGGAGTACAACCTCATCGTGCCACACACGACGAAGATCACCAATCTCGATTTAGTGAACGGCGAAGTGTTAGTGGAGAGTTTGCGCGAAGGGAGCGCGACCGCGCATATCACCAATGGCTGGCTGGCCGCTCATAATTGTTTCAGCGACCTGAATCTTAGGATCGAGAATGGCCGTCTGGATGTCGCCTACGATTGGTGGGAGAACACGAAGTTCTCCGTGAGACTATCGAGCGAGCGCGGAAATATCCGGGCCGTGATCCCAAGTGACGCATCCGCCGGGATCGTCGCCCGGACCGCCACGGGCCGCATCGCGAACGCTTTCGATGCGAAGGAGACACCCGCTGAGCTGATTCAATCCCTGGATTTCGCGACCGAACCGACGCCTGAAACCATCTTCGACATAAAGTCGACCGCCGGAAACATCAGGATCGACAAGACCTATTGAGCTACAGCGCCTCATTTCGGCGTGCGCGCGTTTAGCTCTTCCAGCGCGCGATGGTCCTGCTCGGCTTTCACCAGGAGACCGAGCCGGCGATAACATTGTTCTCGCTTCTGCAATGCGATCACGGTCTGGCTCGTATCGAGCGCATGGCTCAGCGATTCGATGGCCGAGAGCGTCTCGCCGCGCTCCATTTCCAATTCACCGCGGTACTGCCAGGCCGTGCCGAAATTCGGGTCGAGTTCGGTGGCGCGCTTGATCTGTTGCAGCGCCTCGGGAACGCGTCCCAGTTTTCTGAGCGCGTAACTGCACTCCGCGCATGCGCCCGCCGATTTCTGATCGAGGCGCACGGCGTTCTCCGCGTCTTGCAACGCCAGCGCCGGCTGTCCGATCTCGTTGAGCTGCCACGCGCGGGTGACGTAAAGTTCTGCATTGCTTCGCTCCACGGAAATCTCGGAATCAAGCCGGCTGATCGTTTCGAGAAATTCCGTCGTGAGCGTCTCGAGCCGGATGAATTTCTGCACCGCCAGTTGTTCGCATTCGTCCGACCGTCCGAGATCGATCAGGGCAATTGCCTGAAACAATTTTGGCCGCACCCCCCAGGGACCTAATTTTGTGGCGGCCTCGCTGTCCTCGAGCGCCAGCTCGTAATCTGCGCTTCGCAAGAAGATCAAGGCGCGGTCCGTCAGCAATCCGGGATCGTTCGGCGACATGGCCAACGCCGCATCCACCTCGCGAATGTCGGCGAGGAATTTCCCCATCTGTTCGAAGAGCTTGCCGACGCGCTGGACCTCCGGGTCATCCGGCGCCAATTCCTGGGCCCGTTTTAGATCTTCGAATGCGTCGTGCCAGCGATGAAGGCGCCGCCGGCACAACGCGCGGTTGATCCGCGCCATCGCACTTTCCTGCACGTCGAGATAAGTCGTCCACGCCGTGTTCTCTTCCGTCCAGTGTTGTTGGGTCTTTTCCGCCCGCGCCATTTTTTCGAGAACACGAATGCTTTTCGGATCGACGCCTAGCACTTTTTTCCAACTCTCCACCGCGCCGGGCAGATCATGTTGCTCAAAGGCAAGATCGCCGGTGTATTCGTCGAGATTCGACGACGGTTTGCTCACCGTGTGTCGCCATTCCTCCAAGGCCTGTTTCACTCCGGCGAGATCGCGCAAGCCGAATTGCGCCTGGACGAGACGATCCCAGCTTCCGTTATCCTGCGTATTCAATTTTAGAAGACGCCGCGCAAGTTCCGCGGCCTTGTCGTACGAACGCTCATGCAACGCCGCGCGCAGTTCGGCCCGAAGCGTTTTTTTTTCCTTCGAAGCCGCGCGGTCGCATCCGCTCAACGTCACCGTGAAGGTGCAACCAAGGAACAGAAGCCAAGGCAGAATGCGGTGAGTCGAAAAATTCATTGGCCGGTGGAAACGATAACGGATAATCCTGAAGGCGTCGCCTTTGCGCCGCTGATCAACAATCGCAAACCAAACACCATGCCTTCGTTCGATATCGTCTCAGAAGTGGACGCGCAGGAAATTGATAACGCGATCAATCAAGCGCGCAAGGAATTGGCGACGCGTTTTGATTTCAAGGGAAGCGTCGCGGAAATTGTCGCTGAGAAGGATAAAATCACGCTTACGGCTGAGGATGCCTCCCGGTTGCGTGGGTTGCGCGAAATCGTTATCGGGAAATTAAGCAAGCGGGGCGTGGATTTGCGAAACGTGGAGCAAGTCGATCCCGCGATTTCGCCGCTCGGACATGCGCGGCAGGAATTGAAAATCCAGCAAGGTCTCGAAGGCGACAAGGCAAAGGAAATCATCCACGCCATCAAGAGTCAGAGCTTCAAGGTTCAAAGCCAACAGCAGGACCGGCAAATCCGGGTCACGGGAAAGAAGCGCGACGATTTGCAAGCCGTCATTGCTTTTGTGCGCAGCCGAGATTTCGGCGTCGCCACGACCTTCAAAAATTTCCGCGACTGACGTTGGGAAAATCGAATGGCCTCGGCGCCGCAAGAACGTGTCATCCCGAGCCGCGCAGACGGTGAGGGACCTCACACCTGTTGTTCGATCACACATGCGGAAGGGAGCGTTCGTTAGCCTGTGTGAGGTCCCTCGCCGTCTGACGCGACTCGGGATGACACGCGCATGGCGCCTCCCGAGTTCACCCGCCCTGCACCGGCGGCATGATGGAAATCTCGTCGCCTTCTTTTAGGAGGTAATCCCGGCCAACGAACTCGACTCCGACCGCGACCAGAATGCTCTTGTCCCAATCGCGCAATGCCGGTGCGCGTGAATAAAGAATCGCGAGCAATTCCGCGACTTTGGTGGCTTCCGGAATTTCCAGATCGATTTCCGCAACTCCCGCGAGTTCACGGAGGCGCGAGAAAAACTGTACGTGCACTTTCATCCGGAACTCACGCCGCGGGCGCAATCAAATCTCTTCGCAGGACCCCGATACACGGGAGATTGCGATACCGCTCCATGTAGTCGAGTCCATATCCGACCACGAATTCATCGGCGATTTGGAAACCAACGTAATCGGGATCGACTGCCCGCAGGCGGGTCTTCTTTTTTTCGAGCAACACGCAAATGCGCACGCTGAGCGGCCCCGCCGCCTCGAGCTTTTCGCGAATGCTCGCCAGCGTGACGCCGCTATCGAGAATGTCATCCAGGATGAGCACGTGGCGGCCGGCCACGTCCGGGAGCGAGACTTGGCGGAAGATTAGTTCGCCGCCGGATTTGGTGCCGCCGTGATAACTGGCCACACTCAGGCAATCCAATTTCAGCGGTAGCGGAATGCGCCGGAGAAGATCGGCCATCAGAATCACGCTGCCGTTCAGGATCGCGATGACCGTCAGCTCGCGGTCTCGATAATCGTGTGAAATCCTCGCGGCCAGCTCATCGAGGCGGCGGTGGATCGTTGCTTCATCAAAAAGAATTCGATCGAGATCCGCCTGCATCGTTTACTCGACTATCAGCGATCATCTTTGTGAGCGAAGCGAAATCATCAAATGTAGAGGCGCTTGTGCCAAGCGCCTGTCGTTTTCGGTTTCGGCGCTCGCCGCAGCGAGCGCGACTACATTCCGCTGATTGCGCAGCGAATCGGAGGCGTTAGCATGCAAGGCAGATGTCTTCCGTGCGCGTCCACACCGAGCCGATCACTGTTCGCACTGCCGGCAAAGGGACCTATGAAATCACCGAGCAAGTCTCCGAAGTCCTGACTCGAAGCGGCATCACCGCCGGCACCTTGACCGCTTTCGTTCAGCACACCAGTTGCAGCCTCATCATCATGGAGAACGCAGACCCTACCGCGCGCCGCGATCTCGAGAAATTCTTCGACCGGCTCGTGCCCGAGAACGCACCTTACTTCGAGCACAACGATGAGGGACCGGACGACATGCCTTCACATATCCGCATGGTCTTGACCCGCTCGAGCGAAGTGATCCCGATCGCGGACTCGCGGATGCAGCTCGGAACGTGGCAGGGAATTTTTTTGTTCGAACATCGGAACGCCGCGCATCGGCGTAAGATTGCGGTCACCATCATCGGTTCTTGAACGGCATGAAAGCTCTCCTGCGCCGATTTGTCAGATCGCTGGGCTGGGATGTTTCTCGAACGACCGCGTTCGGCAAGCATCCATTCGTCGATATCAGCAAGCTGGCGACGGCTGTTCCGCGTCTGGGCTTCGACGTCGGCGCGAATGAAGGTCAGTCCGCCCTGGAACTGCGACGACTTTTTCCCGAAGCGAAACTTTATTGTTTCGAACCGTCCGAAGCCGCCTTTCGCGCGCTTCAGCAGAACCTGGGCGACGACCCAAACCTGTCCCTCGAACGCATCGCGTTCGGTGATCACAAAGGCGAAGCGACCCTTTACGAAAATGCCGAGAGCGTGACGAACTCGCTTCTGCCCAATGCTCCCGAAGCGCACGCGTCCCAGCCGGAGTCATTCGCAATTCCGACGGGCGAATCCACTGTCCCGATCACTACGCTCGATGACTTTTGCGGCGAGCGATCCATCTCTCACCTCGATTTCTTGAAGATCGACAGTCAGGGCTACGATCTCCGCATTCTTCAGGGCGCACGCAAACATCTGGCCGAACGCTGTATCTCTTTCATCGTCGTGGAGATGCTTTTTGCACCGCTCTACCGCGGTCAGGCGTATTTTGATGAGACCTATGGTTTCCTCACTGGCTTCGGCTACCAATTGGTAGGTTTGTATGCGATTCATCGCTCACCGGCGGGAGACATTCTTTGGTGCGACGCCTTGTTCCGATGTCAGCCGGCCTAGCGGACAACGTCGCCATCAGGAGCTGTCCGGGGTGCGATTCACCGGAGTTCAAAGCGACTGGACCCGAAGCGCCCGGTTTCTTGGTCGAGATCCCAGGCCGCAAGTTTCGACAATCAGATTACGTCGTTCGGGAATGTCTGAATTGCGGACTGCTTTACCGGACGCCAACGCTTTCCGACGAAACTCTCTCCGATTACTACGCTCACGTTTCATTTCAAAAATGGGAAGCCACGCAGTACCACCCGATCGAACGCGCCGTTTTGGCGGTTCTCAAATTGCTTCCGCCTGGTAGCCGCATTTTAGATTACGGATGCAGTTCAGGCCGGCTCCTCAGCGCTCTCTGCCGCGATTACGAATGCTACGGTTCAGAGGTGAATTCAGTCGCCGCAAAAGAAGCGTCGGCGCGCGGATTGAAAATGCTCGAACCGCGCGACCTGGCTGGGCCTTTGGCGGTTAAGTTCGACGCCATCGTTCTGGTCGATGTCTTCGAACACGTGCGGAAGCCACTCCCACTCTTGCGGCAACTGATGCAGCGCGCGGCGGACGGCGCGTTGTTAGTGATCGCGACGGGTAACGGAGATGCCGCCGCGTGCCGGCGTGATCCGGCTCAGTTCTGGTATTTTCGCACGCTGGAACATCTTTGCATGTTCACGGAGCGTTACGCGCGCCAGCTCTCCGTGGCTCTTGGTCTCTCTCTCAAAAGTCTGACGAAAGTGTGCCATTACGATTTATCCGCACGCGAAAGGGCGGTTCTATGGCTGCTTGATTTCGCCTACTGGCAGTTTCGGCGACGGACATTTCTCGCGCGAACGTTGCTAAGCCTGCTGCCGAAAATCCGCAATGCACAAAGCTGGACTTCCGCGCCTCCCTACACCTGCACCCGCGATCATGTCGTTGCGGTTTTTCTGATCCAGAGACTTACCGATAGATCGCTTCCACCAACCGAAGCGACTTCTCGTTAGGCAAAAGCGATTGCTCCATTTGGTTCATGACATAGGCGAACGAGATTCCGTTCCCGGGATCGGCAAACGCGTGACTGCCACCCGCGCCCGGATGTCCGAAAGCGAGTGAAGAAGGACCGAAGATTCGTAGCGTTGCGTCCGGTGGGTCTTTCATAAAGCCGGCGGAAAAGGCAGTCGGGATTTGGAAAACGCGATCGAGGCCGGATACGAGCGTCGTCGTCATTTGCGCGATCGTCTCCGCTGCGAAAAAACGACGGCCGTCGAGTTGTCCTCCATTCGCTAACATCGCGTAAAACTTAGCCAGCGATGTCGCGCTGCCGATTCCGCCGAAGGAAACAATCGGTCTCGCGCGGTTTTCTTTGGTGTTCATATCGCTCACGGCATGCAGTCCACGCGGAGAGGTGAAAACTTTTCGCGCCAGCGTTCCCGGGGTGGCGAGGTCCCGATAAAATGTCGCGGGGGTTGCCGCACCGCCGCCCTTCGCCGGGTAGATCGTCGCGACGCGTTCTTGCTCCGAGTCAGGCAAGCCGATCCAGATATCGAGTTCAAGCGGATCGGCGAATCTTTTCCTCCAATATTCACTCAAGGTGATGCCCGCGATGCGGCGCACCAGTTCATCGAGAAGGAATCCGAAGGTGCGCGCGTGATAACCGTGCGACGTTCCCGGTGGCCAAAGCGGCGCCTGGTTTTCCAGCGCGGCGATGACGGCGTGATGGTCCGTCACGTCTACGATTTCATCGAGCGCGCACAAGCCGGCTTGGTGCGAGAGCAATTGCGCGATGGTGATTTCACTCTTCCCGTTTTGCGCAAATTCGGGCCAGAATTTCGCCACGCGGCGCGTTAGTTCGATCCCGCGCTCGTGCAAAAGATGCAGCACGCATGCGCTGCCCAGCCCTTTCGTCGCCGACCAGAACAATACAATCGTCTCGGCCGTCCAAGGCATTTCACGTTTGGCGTCGCGAAATCCGCCGTGCAGTTCGAGGACCGACTTTCCATTCTGCCAAACGGACACCGCCGCGCCAAGCTCTTCCAAACTCGCGAAGTTCTCCTGGAAAAGAAGGCTGATGCGTTCACGAAGTTGCTCCACGGAAGGTTCCATTGCCAAGCGCGGAGCGTAGACCAAGGAGGGGCGCTTTCCAAACCGCCGCTCCTTGTGTGCTTTCAAACGCGCGCCGTTATGAGTAGGATTCCGCAATTCAAGTCCTCCCCGGAATGCGCGAACTTCGCTTCTTCAATCCATATGGCGATATCCGTCACACGGAAAACCGTCTGCCCCACTGGCAGCAAGAGGGCGCGGTTTATTTCATCACTTTCCGGCTGGCTGATGCCGTCCCGTCACGCCTGCGCATTCAATGGGAAGGAGAACGAGGGGCGCTTTCCAAACCGCCCGTCTTTAAATGCGGTTTCGGAGCCGCGCACTCTTCCCAGACGGCGGTTTGTAAACCGCCGCTCCTTGATGCTTCATGACCGCGCGCGGGCCATTCGAGATTCCGAACGTTGAAGTCGGCAGAGGAGCTTTCGCTCAGATCACCGCGTGAAGAACCTTGAGGTCCGGATCTTTTTTCGCCAGGTCGCGGAAGGAGCTGTCCATCTTGAAACTGATTTGCAGATTCGCCCGCGCATCGTGGACATTACCCAGCAGCGCTTCGTAGCAACCCATGTTGTAATAATAGATGGGCTCTTTTAGCAGCGCGACCGGACCGGTGACCAAGAGGTTCTTGGCCTCCGCCGTCTTGCCGAGTTGATGCAAGCAAAACCCGGCATGGAGAAATCCCGCCCCGGCATCGGGAGCGGCGCGGCAAAGTTTCTGGCTGACGCGAAGCGCGAGGATCCACTGCTTCTTTCGCATGAGATGATGAAGACGAAGATGAAGCACCTCCGGGCGATTTTGAAAGCGCGCAGGAATCGCGTCGAGCTCCGTGAGCGATTCTCGCGTCATGCCCAGCTCTGCGTAGCCGCAGGCGGCCTGCAACTGCCATTCGAACTGCACGCTTCTCTATTTAGCAAATACCGCGCCCAGTGCGGATTTCCTGGCGTGCTAAGGGCGCTCTTATTTCACCAAGAGATTTTCGAGCTCCGTCAGCCGGCGCTCGAAAAGGCGAAGGGTGCTTTCGATTGGCGCCGACGTTGTCATATCGACGCCGGCGGCCTGCAAGGTTTCCAACGGAAATTTGGAGCCGCCCGATTTCAGGAAGGCGAGGTAACTCTCCACGCTGCCCGCTCCCTTCGCGAGAACGCGTTCGGAAAGGGCAACCGCGGCGGAGATCCCGGTGGCATATTTGTAGACGTAAAACGCATTATAAAAGTGTGGGATGCGCAAACATTCCAGGTCGAGCTGCGGGTCGAGGACGACGCCCTCTCCGAAATAAGCCCGGAGCAGTTCGCGATATTCGGATTTGAAGACATCGAGTGTCAAAGCGTCGCCGCGTTCTTCGATCGCGTGAATGATCTTCTCGAACTCAGCGAACATCGTTTGACGGAAAAGTGTGCCGCGGATGTCGTCGACCTGCCGGTTGATGATGTAGGCGCGCATCTTTTTGTCTTCGGTCTTCTCGAGGAGATGGTGCGTCAGCAGCTCTTCGTTGAAAGTGGAGGCGACTTCGGCGAGGAAAATCGGGTAATTGTAATCCTGAAAGCTTTGCGATCTTTGCGCGAACCAGGTGTGCATCGAATGCCCGGCTTCGTGCGCAAGAGTGTAAACGTCGGAGAAGACGTCGGTCTTGTAATTCATCAGGATGTAAGGCGGCGCGCCGAAACTGCCGGACGAGAACGCGCCGCTGCGTTTCCCTTTTGTTTCGTAACGGTCGCACCAGCGTCCGCGCAAACCTTCGCTTAACCACGCCGTGTATTCCGGGCCCAGCGGCTCGAAGGCGGCGAGAATCTGCTCGATTGCCTCGTCGAAAGTGACGCGTGAATTGATCTCGGGCACGAGCGGAACATAAGTGTCGTAATGATGGAGTTCGTCTAAACCGAGGACGCGCCGGCGCAGTTCGTAGTAACGAAAGAGCGGCGCGAGATTGTTCCGCACCGCGGAAATGAGCCCCTCGTAAACCGCCGCGGGAACGTCGTCGCGAAACAAAGAGGCTTCGAGTGCCGATGGATAATTCCTGGCTCGCGCCCGGAAAACATCGGCCTTCACCGAATAGGCCAGCGAGGAAGCGAGGGTAAACTGGTGATCTTGAAATTCCTCGTAGAATTGGTGAAACGCCCGTTTGCGCAAAGGATGATCCCGTTTCACCAGGAATGAGCTGTAGGAACTTTGGGTAAGCGGTTTCTCTTCCCCTTTCTCGTCGGTGACCACGCCGAATTTCATGTCGACGTCCGTCAATTGCGAAAAGGTGTCGTCATAGCCATCGAGCGCCGAACTCCCCAGCGCGAGCAGGCGTTCTTCCCGCTCCGATAAGACATGCGGTTTCATTCGGCGGATTTTCTTCAGCGCGATTTTCCAGGCGGCCAGCGCGGGATCCTCCAGGAACCGCGCGAACTGTTCGTCGGGAATCGCCTGGATTTCAGGGCCGAGAAACGAAGCGGTTTCGCTGATTTTCGTGAGCAGATTCTGCAACTGCCCCATGCGCGCGAGGTATTCGGGATTCGCGCTGTCCTCCGCGAGCTGAAGTGAGGCGTAGTGGTAAACGCGCTCGATTTTTTGATCGAGCGACTTCTCGAATTCCAAACAAGCGGCGAGCGTCGCGGCTGATTCGCCCACGTGGCCTTTCCACTCCGTGAGTTTCGGATAGGCCTGTTGAATCCAGGCGAAGTCCTCGGTCCATTTATCAGTGCTGCTGAAAAGATGGGTCAGGTCCCATTTATCGGAGTCGGGGAGATCGGCGCGGGTGAGGACTTTCGGAGTGGTCATTGGCAAAGAAGGGAAAACGTCCAACGTCCAACCCTCCTCCGCAAGGCTACGGCGGGCAGGCTGTTCAACGTCGATTTCTTAAGCCCCGAGATTCTCCATCGCGGAATGCCGGGCGATTAACCGCATCGCCTTGCGCAGCAATCCAATTCCCGGCGGGATGCGATGCCAGGGCGACGCGCCAGATGGATGCGGCAATGGAATCAGGTCGAACGCGCGGCGGTTACGACTCAGCGGGAATGATCGTCCGACGACTTCATCCAATTTTTCGAAGGCAAGAAATTGCGCGATGGCAAGTTTGCCGACCGGAATGATGAGCCGCGGTTGCAGCAAATCGATTTCATCGTTCATCCAGGTCGAACAATTCCGGATTTCGTCCGGAGCCGGAACGCGGTCCCCGCCTACGGAGGTTTTGCCGGGGAAGCAGCGGCAAACCGCGGCGAAATAAATTTGAGAGCGCACCTGCATTTCATTCAGATGACAAAACTCTTCGAACCAACCGAAGAGAGTGCGGCCCGCCGTCCAGGCAAAGGGCTTGCCCAACACTGGCTCTTTTACTCCGGGGGCCTGACCGATGAGCATGACCTTGCTCAGAACCGGACCGCCCGAAACAGGCGGCGGCAACATGCGCGGACAACGCCGGCATTGGACCAGCTGTGCGACATGTTGATTCAGCAGCTGCTGCCGGCGCGACGACGAGATCATGGCGGCAGTCGGATCACCGCCGGAAGAAGGACAAGAGCAGACTGAGCACGATGCTAATAATGAGGCAGGTGACGATGGGAAAATAAAAGGCTGAATTTCCGCGTTCGATGCGGATGTCCCCCGGTAATCGTCCCAGCCCGCCCGCGCCGATTCCCATCCATAACGCGAGACCAACGATCGTGATCACACCGCCAAAGACGGCGAGCAATTTGCCAACTTCGCGCATGCCGGAAGGTAGATGCACGCGCTCGTCGTGGCGAGCGCGTGTTACTCACCGAGGAACATTTGCTCCTTGGAAAAAGGAAACCGCCGTTACGGACCGGCGATTCTCTCGTTAATCCGTTCGAGCATCAGATCCACGTTCGCGTCCACTTTCTCAGCAAGTTGTTTCAGTTTTTCCACTTGCTCCGGGGTGAGCACAGCTCGGATCCCCTCGGAAACCTGCGCCCGTTTCACATCGAGATCCGCCCCGATTTGCGCGACGCGCGCGGCCTGCGCGCGAATCGCTTGTTTGTTGACCGGCGCAGTGTGGATCGCTTTGCGCAAGCTTCGACGTTCCTAAACGTACTGCACGACGAGTGGCTGCACGGCCGGCCGAGCTTCGCGCAGGATGGCGTGAATCTGTTGCTTCTGGGATTCGCTCACGCCCAGCTCGGCAATTTTCCCGAGGAGAAGTTGGCGAAAAGGAGGTGGCCGGGCGGGATCGTTCGCTCCGACCGCCCAGGTGATTCCAACGAAGCCGGTGAGCGCGACGGCCCCGGCACAAGATAAGATTTTCAATTTGTTCATGGTTTTTTTCAAAGGAGAAGACGAAACAAGATCATCGCCGGTTACATTTCTTTGGCGGAGCGCCCGACGCCGGTTGCACAGCGGCCCCGCTGCGCAGAACCTAGCGGGAACCAATGGCTGTCCAGTTCCGAGATTATTACGAGACGCTTGGCGTTCCCAAGACCGCGACCGACGACGAAATTCGTAAAGCGTTTCGCAAGCTGGCGCGCAAATACCATCCCGACGTCAATAAGGACAAGGCGACAGCGGAAGAAAAATTTAAGCAGCTCAATGAGGCTTACGAAGTCCTGGGCGATCCGGAGAAGCGGAAGAAGTACGACGAGCTTGGCGCTAATTGGAACCAGCCGGGCGGATTTCAGCCACCACCGGGATGGGATGCGCAACAGCCGGGCGGAGGATTCCGGCGACACGGCGGCGGAGATGGCGGGGGCGTCGAATTCGAATTTGGTGGGACAGGGTTTAGCGATTTCTTCGAGCAATTTTTCGGAGGCGGGCGCGGGCAGAGTGGTTTCGGCGGCGGCAGTTTCGGTCAACGGCCAAGGGGAGCGGAACGCGGCAGCGATGTCGAAGCCGACATCATGGTCACGCTCGAAGAGGCGTTCCACGGATCGAAGCGGACCGTTTCACTGCGCAGGAGCAATTCGGACAAAGTTGAGTCGTACCAGGTAAAAATTCCGAAAGGCGTTCACGAAGGACAACGCATTCGTCTGGCCGGCCAGGGCGAAGCCGGAGCTGGTGGGGGAAAAAGCGGCGATTTATTTTTGCGGGTGCGTTTGGCGCGGCATCCGGACTTTACGGTCGAAGGCAGCGACTTGATTCACGAAGTGAAGATCGAGCCGTCGCAGGCCGTGTTGGGCGGCGACCTGCAGGTTCCGACGCTGGAGGGAAGCGCCCGTTTGAAGTTGCCCGCGGGCACTCAGCCGGGACAGCGCTTTCGATTGCGCGGGCACGGACTTCCCAACGTTACGGGGACGCGCGGCGATTTATTTGTGGTGCCGCAGATTCAGGTCCCGAAGAAACTGACCGAGCGCGAACGGGAAATCTGGCAGCAACTGGCTGAGATTCGTGGCGCGAAGAGCTAGCGGACGAGCTCACTCTTTGATTTGCCGTTTCGCGTCACGGATTCCATTCGCACCATGACCTAACCCTTGGGGACAACGGGGAGATATGGCAATATCCCCTTGGAGCGGGAGGAGCATTCCAGTTTGGATGTTCACGACGAATGAACAAATCGCCTGGCAAAAAGCGGCGTCGGCACTCAATCATCGCGTTCGAAATGATTCGGCTCGATCGAGCTGCCGCCGAACCGCTTCATCAGCAACTCTACCGCCAAATCCGCGATGAGTTGGTGTCCGGAACCTTTAGCGACAGCTCTTCTCGCCTCCCTTCGTCTCGCGAGCTTGCGATCGAGGTCGGAGTTTCAAGGCTCACCGTAAACCTCGCTTTCTCGAGGCTTCACGCAGAAGGCTATCTTTGGTCGAAGCCGGGATCGGGGACCTTCGTGGCAGATCCGCTACCCGAAACATTCTTGAGCGCGCAAAAGCCGAAAGCGGTGGGGCAATTGGCGCGGTCGCCTCGTATTTCCGATCGTGTGACGAACCTTCTGGATGAGCGTGTCGGAGAACAATTTGATCTTGGAGCGCCCGCTGCAGAGGTCGGCGCCGTTTTCCTCCCCGGCCTCCCCGCGGTCGATGAATTCCCCCTGGAAGCGTGGGAGCGATTGAGAGCACAGGTGCTCGCCCGAAAGGGAGCCAACCTGTTGCGCTACGCGTCGAATCGCGGAGACGCGGACCTGCGCAAAGCAATTGCGGCCTACCTGTGCGACTTCCGGGGTGCGCGCTGTCACCCAGATCAGATCGTCATCGTGGCGGGAATGCAGCAAGCGATGCTGATCAGCGCAATGGCGTTGATCAATCCCGGTGAGGCAGCGTGGATCGAAGATCCTGGCTTTCCCCAAGCTCGGAAGGTCCTTGCTTTCAGCGGGGCGCCGGAAACTCTATGCTGATCGAAGGGAGTTCTTTGTCCAACAGTTCAATCGGTTGCTGGGCGATCGTTTCATTCTTCAGGATAGCGAAGCCGGGTTGCATTTCGTCGCCTGGCTGCGGAGGGAAGCGGACCTGCAGGTGATAGCGCGCGTTGGCGACGAGATCCTTGTCAAGCCGGTGCCGCTATCGCGTTATTGCATTTCAGCAAAGCTCAAACCCGCGTTCGTATTTGGTTTTGCTGCCTGGTCGCGCGCCCAAATACGGGAAGGCCTGATTAAACTCGCGTTCGCCCTCAAGCACGAAGCCAGGGGATCAAGTGCCGAATAGGTGTTCGCGCCCGAACACAGAAATGCTTTCGCTCGACACACCGGCCCGACGGGGATTACAAACGCTCTCGATGAAAATCTCGCTCGGGACGGATCACGCCGGCTTTCGTTACAAAGAAAAAGTGAAGGAATTGCTCGGACAGTTGGGTCATGAGGTAAAAGACTTTGGCACCTGGAACGAGGAACCGGTCGATTATCCGGTCTTCATTCGACCGGCGGCCGAGGCAGTGGCGAAAGGCGAATGCGAGCGTGGGATCGTGTTCGGCGGCTCAGGAAACGGGGAGGCGATTGCGGCGAACAAGGTGCGCGGGGTCCGTTGCGCTCTTTGCTGGAATGAAGAGACCGCAAAGCTCTCGCGGCAACATAATGACGCGAACGTGCTCTCGATGGGAGAACGTGTGATTACGGAAGAGACTGCGCTCGCCATCGTGCGCGTCTGGTTGACGACTGCTTTTGAGGGCGGCCGCCACGCGGAGCGCATCGCTCAGTTGGAACCGTAATCAACGCCAGCGATCGACGGCCACAGCGGCGATGAAGATCGCGCTGACGAATGCGTTGCTTTGAAAGAACGCCCGGTTGATCCCGGCAAGATCCAATTTGCGTGCGCTGCGATGCTCATAAAAGAGTGCCGCTGCGACCAACGGCATGGCGGCATAGTAAATCGTTCCCAGTCTCGCGATGAAACCGAACGCGATCAGCGCCAGGAACATGAAAAAATGGAGCCACTGCGCCAGCCGCAAACTCTGCGCGACGCCGAGTCTTACTACCAACGAGCGCACCCCCTCGCGCCGATCAAAATCCACATCCTGCGTCGCATAAATAAGGTCGAACCCTGCAACCCAGCAGACAACTCCCGCGCCTAAAATCAGAGGGGGCAAATCGAGCCGACCGGTTTGGGCAATCCAGGCGCCGGCTGGCGCGACCGCCAGCGCAAAACCGAGGAAAAAATGAGTCGCGCTCGTGAACCGTTTCGTCAGCGAGTAGAAAAAAATAATGACCAGCGCGACGGGCGCGAGAAGTCCGGTCGTCTCGTTGATCGCGGCGCTCACGATAAGGAACCCGATAGCGCTGATGGCCAGCAACGCCCAGCCAGCCGGTTGATCCAGGAGCCGATGCCGATTCGCAGTCCGTGGATTTTTTTGATCGAGCGACCAGTCGCTCAGGCGGTTGAAGAGCATTGCAGCGGTGCGCGCCAGGATCATGCATGCGAGCACGAGCAATAACGTCCTCACGGACGGACGTCCGTTCGCTGCCACCAGGAGCGCCCCGAGGGCAAAAGGAAGAGCGAAGATGGTGTGCGAGAAACGAATCAGCCTGAGAAAACGGGCAATCGCATTCGATGGTGCAGGGGGTTCGATCTCAGAGGCCATTACGCGGAGCTGCAGTTAATCCTCTCCCAGAAGTTGCTCCACGCGCGCGCGGGCGCCGCGGAGGATCGGTGTCCCGTGGGCAAACAACATCCGCTCGAAAGAATAATCGAGAAGCTTCCTTAACGACCGGCGCATCAGCCTCGGGTCCAAACAATACTTTGCCGGCAGCAGTCCGAACCCGTGGGGTTCAAAGTTAATCAGCGCATCGCCGAGAACCATTGTGCCTTCGCCCTCCTCGTAATGCAGCGCCATTTCGCCCGCCGGGCCGCCATTGATTGAGATCGCGGTGAGTCCCTCGGAAAACATTTTTCCATCTTGCACGCCGGTGGCGACCGGGAAATCGGTGTTGGTTATTGCCGCGTGACTGAAAATTGACACGGCAAACATTTGAGCAAATTGGCTGGCTGCTCGGGAGTGATTCACATTCGTGACAAAGATTCCTGACACTGGACGTCGCGTTAGAAGGCTGGGCAACGCTTCCGGCGCGAGCGCAATTGGATCGACCAGCCAGGTCCCTGCCGGGGTTTCCAATCCCGTCGAAAACAAATCCGCCTTCACCGTTTTGTCATATGTCTGCCAGGAAAAAACCCCGTGGGCGATTTGGTCGATTTCCTGGGCAAAAGCCATTGGAATAACCAACATGGGGCTGGGGCAAACCATCCTCAAGCACCGGTTTTAGCCGGAGCTCATCGAGGCTTGGCATTATAGCTGCTAGTTTGAGTATAATTACCATAACTATGATAACCTTCTCCTACCAAGCACGAGACGCCTCCGGAAAGATAGTTTCCGGCATTCAGGACGCTCTAAACGAAGATAACGCTGTCACCAGTCTGATGAGCCGCGGGCTCATGGTGCTTTCCCTGCAAAAGAAAGCCGCAGCCAACAAATCCCGCAAAAAAGTCTGGACCGTCAAGGAAACCGATCTGGTTCTCTTTACGCGCCAGCTTTCGACCATGATCGAAGCCGGTATCTCGCTGATCCAGGCGTTGACCGCGCTCTACGACCAGTGCGACCCCAAACGCCAGAAGAGTTTGCGTCAGATCATCAGTGACGTCACGACCCGCGTGCAAGGCGGCGAGACGTTTCATGAATCGATCGCGAAACATCCGCGCGTTTTTGATCGGCTTTTCGTCAGCATGGTGAAAGCCGGTGAACATGGCGGTCTGCTCGCGGAGATTCTCGATCGCCTGGCCGGTTTCCTGGAAGCCAGCGCGCGTTTGCGCAAAAAGGTGAAGTCGGCCATGACCTACCCCGTCATCGTGATTTGCATCGCATTTGCGATCACCACCTTCCTCATCGTCAAGGTCGTTCCGATCTTCGGCGAGATCTTCAAAGACTTCGGATCGAAATTGCCAGCCCCGACTCAGTTCCTGATCGACGTGAGTGATTTCATGCGCGGCGAATGGTACGTCCTCATCGGCGGTCTGTTCGCATTAATCTTCGGTGTGCGCACTTTCCTGCGCTCGTCGGGCGGCAAGAAATTCGCCGACAAATGGAAGTTGAAGCTGCCGATCTTCGGGCCGCTCATTCATAAGATCTGCATGTCACGCTTTTCGCGCACGTTCGCGCAGCTCATTCGCAGCGGTGTTCCGATTCTCGAAGTGCTCGAGATCGTCGGCGGCGCCTCTGGCAATCACGTCGTGGAAACCAGCATCCTGGGTGTGGGCCAGGACGTGGAAAAAGGCGACAATCTTTCCGTCGCGCTGTCCAAGAAGCCGATCTTCCCGCCGATGATGCTTCGGATGGTCGCGGCGGGTGAAGCCACCGGCAAGATCGACACCATGCTGGAAAAGATGGCGGATTTCTGGGACGAAGAAATCGAGGCCATGCTGGACGCGCTGACCTCGTTGATCGAACCGCTCCTGATTGTATTCCTCGGGGTGATCGTTGGCGGCATCGTGATCGCGATGTTCCTGCCGATCTTCAAACTGAACGAAGTAGTTTCGCAGAGCAAAAGCTAAGGAGAAGCCTCGCTCGTGTATGGGAAGGAGTGGATCGCAAGGTCCACTCCTTTTCCATTTCTGTCAGGATTCGTAATCGTGCTCCTACGAGTGCTCCTGCTCGACTGCTTCGACTTCGATTCCGCACGAGCACGAGTTTTCCTCACGGTGACACGTTTCCTTGCGACGCCGGAGCCGCGAGCGATGCGACGCTTTCCACCTTGGCGTACATCTCACGATAGATTCGCTCGATCGCGCTAGCCGGATCCTCCAGCATCATGTTCTCCTTGATCACGCTGGCGTAGATTGCGAACGAGAATGGCGATACAACCGGCAACTCGCGAAGTTTCCATTCGAACGTCTGCACCTCGTCGAGGAAATGATAGGCGCTCTCCGCGTCGAGAAAGGTGTGGGTTGCCTGGCGGTACGCTTCCACCAAAAGCGGATGGTCGGGCTGATGCTGCTCGAGAACGCGAAACAGAACTTCGGCACTCCAGCTCAACTGCTTCTGCTTTCTCTGCTTGCCGGGGAGATTTCGCGGCACCATCAAACCAGTCTGCGCCACGCCGCGAAATTGCCACTTTACCAATTCAGATCCGCGCAACGCGATGGCCAGGTCGTTCTCGGCGCTTGCGCGTCCAAAACATTCCCGTAACTCGGCTAGCGGGAGTTCCTGATACCGCCGCAGCGTGAGCAGGAATCCGTAATCATCGATCGTGGCCAGCGCATTGCCGCCGATCCGATGCTTGACCCGCAGCGCCACGATCCGCGACAACGCGTCGTTCGCGCTGCGTCCGATGAGCGAGTGGAAGAAGTAATGCGCGTGATCGCCTTCGCGGTAGAGCTCGATCAGCATCTTTCGACCAACGGGAATTTCCGAGATGCTGAGCTGCGCCCGAAACAGCTCCACGATCGCTTGGGCATTCGCGATCGAGATCTGGTAATTCTCCACCAGCCAATCGGCCGTCACTCCGTCGTCGGCGTTTCTTCGCACACGCTCCGCGACTTCCGTCCGAAGCTTTCGGACTGCGCGGGCGAGGCCCGAGGTGAGCGGCATTTTCGCCGCGTTCCAGCGTGGCACGGTCGGCAACTGGCCATCCGCGCGTTCGACATACGCTTCCTGCACGCCGGTATCGATCAGCCGCACGATCCGGCCGCCCAACACAAACAAATCGCCGATCTTGAGCTGCTTGATAAAGTTTTCTTCCACCGAGCCCAGCCGCCGGTGGCGCAGTAGCACATCGATATAACCTTCCGAGTGAATGGTCCCAATGTTGACGAGGAACTCGCGGGCGATCCGCGGATGAGCGAGCGAAATGATTCCATCCTCCACGCGAATCTTTCCGAAAACTCCGACGTATTGTTTCTGGAGCGAAGCGCCGCCGCCTTCGAGGTATTGGAGAATCCGATCGAATTCCTCGCGGCTTAGTTCTCGAAAAGGATACGCCCGGCGAACGAGCGCGAAAGTTTCATCAGCCGCAATGGGCGCGACTGCCGCCAACCCGACGATGTGTTGAGCCACCACATCGTAAGGCTTTTCCTGGATCCGGATCGGATCCAACGCGCGCTCGCGAACGAGTTTCGCGGTGACCGTTGCTTCGACGAGATCGTTGATATTCGTCGCGACGAGAACGCCGTGGCTGCTGCGATTAAGGGAATGCCCCGACCGCCCAATGCGTTGAATCGCGCGCGAAACGCCTTTCGGCGTGGCCACCATCACGACCAGATCGACCGCGCCAATGTCGATTCCCATCTCCAGGCTCGTCGAGCAAACCACGGCGCGCAGCTCGCCGTTCTTCAGTCGATCCTCTACTTCGAGCCGGACGCTGCGATCGAGTGACGCATGATGAATTTCAATCTGCGCCGCGAGATCGGGCAGCAATTCCTTGAGCCGCAAACCCACCTGTTCCGCGGCTGAGCGAACATTGGTAAAAACCAGGACCGATCGCCGCGTGCGAATAAGCTCCGCCAATTCCGCGTAAAGCCGCACGCCGGTGTAGCCCGCCGGCGGGTAAGGCTTTCGGCGGATCGGCGAGAATACTTCCACCAGCGATTTTTTCTCCACTTGCGCCTCCGCGATGCGGCATTCGCGACCTTCGCCCACCAGAAAGCGGGCGAGCAGATCGAGCGGCGCCGCGGTCGCGGAAAGTCCCACGCGGCAGATGGCACCGTCATCGATGCGTCGCTTTCTGTTGCCGCTTGCTCTTCTGTAGCCGCTTCCCTGTGGGAAGCGCCGTTCTGACGTGGCCGATTCGCCCGCGTCGCGCACAGGGCGACGACTACAGAGCCGCTCCAGGCGTTCGAGCGAAAGCGTCAGGTCCGCTCCGCGTTTATTCCCCGCGAAGGAATGCAGCTCATCCACAATAACGAACTGACAATCGCCCAGGTGAGCCGCGTAGCTTTCCTGCGCCAGCATCACCGCGAGACTCTCGGGCGTCGTGATCAGAAAGTGCGTGGGCCGGTCCCGGAACTTCACGCGCTCCGCCGTCGGCGTGTCACCCGTGCGCAAATGCAAACGCAGCTCTTTCTCGAGTCCCATTCCAATAATGGGCGCGCGAAGATTTTTCCCAATGTCGTAAGCGAGCGCGCGCAGCGGCGAAACGTAAATGCACTGCACCGAGCGCGGCAGCGTGCCTTCCTCGAGTTTCCGCAACAGGAAATCGAAAACGCCGAGAAATCCCGCGAGCGTTTTCCCACTGCCGGTCGGCGAGGTAAGCAGAATGGATTTGCGATCCAGGATTGCCGGGACGCAGAGCAACTGCGCATGCGTGAAGCTCCGAAAATTTTCTCGGAACCACTTTGCGAGCCGCGGATGCAAACGCCTTTCCAGCGCGCGTGAAGTAGCGGCGAGCTGCGATTGCATCAGGGAAGGGGAGCGCAGGCAGCCTGCCTGCACAAGCCGGCTGCCCGCCGGCGATCCCAATTTCGCTCGCAGTGACGACCGCCCTGCCTACTCGCGCTTACGGGTGACCGCCGCTACCCGACGATCCGCTAAACTTCGTGATTTTTTCGGGCAACACATTAGAAAGATGGATGTTTCATCTGCCATGAGCTTTCCATCACTCCCAATCGTTCGGTTAAAGAATACATTTCTTCTCTCCGCCTCCTGTCTTCTCCTGACGGGCGCGCTCATCCCGGCCGCGATGGCGGTGGATCCCGGCAGCGTGGACGCGAGTTTCAATCCCACGGTGACGGATCCGGGCGCGGTGCCGAATGCCATCGTGGTGCAGCAGGATGGCAAGATTATCGTGGGCGGTGTTTTTCCTTTCGTGGGCGGCGTAGAGCATTCGTGCATCGTCCGGCTCAACGCGGATGGCAGCACGGATGCTTCGTTCAATGCGCAGGCGGATGCGGAGGTTTCTGCGCTCGCGCTGCAGAGCGATGGCAAGATCCTGCTCGGCGGATATTTCGGGAAAGTGAATGGCACGGCGCGCGCGGGCATCGCGCGCCTGAACGCCGACGGCACTCTCGACACCACCTTCGATCCCGGCAGCGGCGCGGGGACCAGCAACGCCTTTCTCGCGGCGCTCATTGCGGTGAAAGCGATCGGCGTGCAGGGCGATGGAAAAATCGTCATCGGTGGCACGTTCGATCAATTCAACGGCGTCACGCACAGCGGTCTCGCGCGACTGAATTCCGACGGAAGCCTGGACAGCAGTTTCGCGTCCGTGGTCACGGAAAATGAGGTGCAGGATAATCAAGTAACGGTTCGCGCGGTCGTTATTCAACCGAACGGCAAAATCGTTTTCGGCGGCGGTTTCGAGACGGTAAATGGCTCAGCGTTCACGAATCTCGCGCGCTTAAATTCTGACGGCACTCTTGATCCCGCGTTTGTTTCGCAAGGGCCGGACAGCCTCGGTAGCATCAATTACGCGAACGTGACCTCGATCGCGCTTCAGGGCGATGGCAAGATTGTCGTCGTTGGGGCTTTCGGGAGCGCGCACGGCACCGCGCGCAAGAGCGTGGCGAGATTTAATACCGACGGTAGCCTCGATCCCGCGTTCAATGCCAGCGCCGCATTCACCTACGATGTTTGGGGAGCGAACGACGTGGTCGTTCAGAGCGACGGGAAGATCATTATCAGCGGCGGCTTCAGCACCAAACCCGAAGGCCGGTTCCAACAGAACAGCATTATCCGCGTGAACAGCAACGGCAGTCTCGACAACACCTTTGTCGGCACCACTTCGCGAGGAATCTCCGACGGTGATTTCGGCGATCCGATCCAGGTCAGCGCGGCGGCCATTCTGCCCAACGGAAAAATAATCATCTGCGGCGATTTCTCGCTGGTGGATGGGGTGAAGGAAGCGAGTTTTGCGCGGTTGAACGCGGACGGCAGCCTCGACTCGGGGTTCCAGACGCAGTTTCAATCGCGGAGTTCTGTCTTTGATCTGGCGGTGCAAGACGATGACAAGATCGTGATTGGGGGCGGGTTCCATACGGTGAACGGGACGTCGATCTATTGCCTGGCCCGGCTCAACGCCGATGGCACGCTCGATTCAACGTTCACTCCCGATTTCCAGCTCGGGCCCGCCGCGAATGTGGACGTGACGGTTTTCTTGGAACTCCAGCATCTCGTGGTGCAGAACGACGGCAAGGTTCTCTACTCAGCATTCAAACTAGTTAGAACCAGCCCTAATACGGATCCGGTCGTGTCCTTTCCCTTCGGCCGGCTCAATGCGGATGGAAGCATGGACTCGACCTTCAGCGTTACCCTCGACCCGTCGGGAACCATCTCGATTTTTGTGCCGCAGCCCGACGGCAGGATTCTCATTGCGGGCAGTTTCAGCCAGGTGGACGGCGTTGCCCGCGATGGCCTCGCCCGAATCAACTCGGACGGCAGTTTGGATGCGAGCTTCACACCGCCGGCTTTTCTGGGTGTTGGTCCCACAGGCACGCCGGCAATCGCGGAAATCTTCAAGATACTGGTCCAACCTGATGGGAAAATCCTGCTCAGTGGCGTCTTCTCGCTCACCGACACCACGAAACCGGTCGATGTGGTTCGGCTCAATTCCGATGGCAGCATCGACGGGACCTTTAACTCTGCCTTGCCTCTGAATGAAGACATGAGCTTCACACCCGAGGTTCTGACTATCGCCTTACAGTCGGATGGCAAGATTCTCGTCGCGGGCGAATTCAGTCTGACGACCGAACAACAGGGCGGCGATTTCGTGCGCCTCAATTCCGACGGCAGTCTCGATAATTCTTTCAACGGCCTCCGCGGAGTTCAGAGGATCCTGCCTCAGGCGGACGGCAAGATTCTCGTCGGCGGGAACTTTGCGCAGGTTAACGGCGTAGCCGACAGCGGCTTGGCGAGAGTGAACTCTGATGGCAGCGTCGATCCGAGTTTTACGGTCACGATCACCGACCGCTCGCGCTATACGATCGTCCCGAATTTCGTCTTCGCTTTCGGATTGCAGGCGGATGGCAAGATCGTGGTCGGAGGCACCTTCGACATGGTAAGCGGCGCCACGCACACCGCGCTGGTGCGTCTCCAGGGCGATAGCGGCAGCAGGTTGCTGAACATTTCGACCCGGCTTGCGGTCGGCACCGGCGAGAATGTGCTCATCGGCGGTTTCATTATCACGGGCACCGACCCGAAAACGGTATTGATCCGCGGGATTGGGCCTTCGCTTCCCGGCGTGGGCGGCACACTGGGTGATCCGACTCTGGAATTGCATCAGGGCGCCGCCACCCTCGCCACGAACGATAACTGGAAGATCGACGATTCCACCGGCCAACCCCAGGAAGCCGCCATCCGAGCCACCACCATTCCGCCGAACAACGATTTGGAATCAGCTATCCTCACAACTCTCAATCCCGGCGCTTACACCGCCATTCTTGCCGGAAAGAATGGAACGACGGGCGTGGGGCTCGTCGAGGTCTATGACCTGGCGCAGGGAGCGAATGCGCAATTGGCGAACATCAGCACGCGAAGTTTTATTCAGACCGGTGACAACGTGATGATCGGCGGGTTTATTGTCGGCAGCGGAAGCGCAAACGTTGGAGGCGTCGCCAAAGTTATAGTGCGCGCTCTCGGACCTTCCCTCAGCAATTCTGGTATCGGCGGCGCGCTGGCTGATCCTACTCTGGAGTTGCACGATGGAAACGGAAGCACCATCGCGACGAACGATAACTGGAAAACATCGTCCAACGGCAGCAGCCAGCAATCCGAGATCGAAGCGACCACGATTCCGCCGCCGAATGATTTGGAATCGGCTCTAGTCGCAACGCTTGGACCGGGCAACTACACCGCCATCGTCCGCGGGGCGAACGACAGCACCGGTGTAGGTTTGGTAGAAGTCTACAACCTGCCCTAGCTCGCGATCGCATCAGGAAAGGGCGCAGGCAGCCTGCGTGCACAAACCTGCGGCCCGGTCTGATTCCGTCCGAAATAGTTCTAGTCATCTGATCTCCTGCGGCAAAGGGGCAGTTCAAATTGCTCTCTTGACGCGACGCTGCCGAACCAGCTAAGAATGCCCCGCAAAAAACCGGAGAAAACATGAAGAAATTAATCGTCAGCTTTTTCACCATCGCACTTCTCTCGGGCGCCGCGGGCGCGTTTGCCGCGGGCTCAGGGCTGGAGGGCGAATATGTCGAGAGCGGGGTGGAGAACTCCTTCCTTACCATCACGGCCGACCATTGGACCATAGGCGGCACTATGAAGATGGATTACACCTACACGGCGAAGAAGACCGGCGAGAACACCTATGAGTTGGAATTGAAAACGGCCAATCGCTACATGAAAGGAATGGACATGAAGGCTGTGGTGCGCAAAGAAGGCAACGTCCTATTCGTTAACAACAACGGAACAGGCGAAACCAAATACGAAAAAAAGAAGTAAGCTAATTCCCCGAGCTCAGCACTTGGAATAGCTGCCAGCCGCCGATCCCAGTTTAGCTCCCAGCGACTGAGGTTGGCTTTCGACCTCCGACTTCCGTCCTCTGGCTCCGCCTACGGCTGACCGCCGCTACCCGTTTCAAATTCTCGCGAGTTGGATCGCGCCTAATTCAGCTCGCATTTCTTCGCGACAAAGAGCCCGAAAGCCATCGCTCCCTGAGCGTACGCTTTCGTCATTAGAGGAAAGGATTTCACAAAGCGGCGCGTCGAAGGATCTGCAAAACGCACGAAACATCTCACCGCCAAACGCTCCGCGATGCGGGAGCAGTGGGTCCATGTCGGTTCGATGCGGCGGGTAATGTCCTCGGCGGTCACCACCACAAGACCGCTTTCCCGCATCCACCTTTGGTAATCGGTGAGATTGCCAAGGCTGGCACTGAGCATCGCCTCTGCGATGGTAGCCACCAATTCCTGCTCGTCGTCCCGCATCGATCCGTCTCTTCGAAGCCAGGCGCAAACGGCCAGGACACCGCCGGGTTTTAAAGCGGAGGCGCAACGTTTGAAGAACGAATCCTTATCCTGGAAATGCTCACTGCTTTCCATGATCCAGATCATGTCCACGCTTTCGGGTTCAGGCTGCCATTGATTTGCATCCGCGACTTGAAATTGAACCTGATCGCTTAGTCCTTGCGCCTTGGCCCTCCGGGCAGCCATTCTTGCCTGAACGGGACTGATCGTTAGGCCAGTCACCTTGCAATCGAATTGCTTTGCCAGCCAGAAGGCAGAGCCCCCGACGCCGCACCCAATATCTAACACATGTGAGCCACGAACCACGCCGGCCCGTTCTGCCAGGACCTCCATCAGTCTTACCTGAGCTTCCGGGGCAGACTGATTATTGTCCCAATACCCGTGATGAAGGTGTTCTCCCCACAGGAACCGGTATAAGAATGACAACCGGTCGTAATGTTTCCGGATGTGATCGAGATCAACCTTGAACTTTGGTGGTTCGCTCATCCTGGCATTTCCTGGCGAGAAGCAGCCTAACAACTTATTTGGGTTTTGAGCTGATTCGGTCCAGCTCCACGGAATACAGTCCGTTATTGGGAAAACGATCGTGCAGTCCTCGCAAAAGTTCAGCGGCCCCTTCCGGCTTCTTGTCGCGCAGCGCAGCTACAGCCAGCAGGAGCTTTGCGAAGGGCTCAAGGTAGTACCCGTGGAGGGCTGTCATCCGAAGCTGCTCCAGTCCTTTGTCATGATCGATTCTCGATCCCGTAAGGCGAAGCAAGATGCGCAACGGAGCCGCCTTTAGACTTAACAGATAATTCTCGACGCCAGAACCGAGGTAGGCGTCGAATGCGCCCGGATCCACCACCAGGAGCTTGTCGCCATAAGGCCGACCTTCTTTCGTCAAGCTCAGCGCGGTGAGATTCTGCTTGTCCACGAGCGCGGCATAATCGGCGCGCAAGCCGCAGGTGAGAGATTTTGCAAACAGAGCATTCGCGTCATTGGGTGATTTCTGAAGCGCGGCATCGGCTAGATGGTCGGCCTGGTTGATTTGTTGGGTGAAATGCAACCTTACTTGTGGATTCGGCTGCAGCTTCTTCCGGTCGGCGAATCGCGCATCGTCGACAAATAACTCCGATTCGAGCGCTCCTAAACGGGCTAGCTCGGAGAAAAGGTAGGCGGCGGCATCAGATGCAGGTCCCAACGGATCGGCGGGATGGTTCTGTGTCCACTGCCCGAAGATCCGGTGAGCCTCATCGAATTCCAAGTCATACATCTTGAGCCAGCCTTGATACACCTCCTCGGAGTGAGGAAGAGTTGAGTCCGCCCCGCGCACGGAAGAGATCCACGGGATGAGACCTAGGAGGACGAGAGCAACAAGGCGTGTCACAAGCTAGGTCTTGTATGAGTAGACACGCCTTAAGTTGTGTTCGATTAGCCTGGGCGAGAGCAGTCGTGTCACCACCCGCCGTCCCGTCACCAGCAATGGATTCTGCCATTGCCCGATGCGTCCCATGAAGAGAGAACGTTGCTGGATGCCTCGGGTTCGGTGAAACCGCAGCGATTCATAGCTACGGAGCGCGTCATGCAGGGAGGCTTCCCTATCAAAGCACTTGGCTAGCACCAGCGCATCTTCCAGTGCCATGCATCCGCCCTGTCCCAGATTGGGTGTGCAGGGATGGGCCGCGTCTCCCAACAACGTGACCAGCCCATCTCCCCATCGTCGCAGCGGCGCGAAGTCGCGGGCGCCATTTTTGAGGATCTCCTCCTCCTGGCTCGCATCGATAAGATCCGCGACTGGTTCGTGCCATCCGGCGAACATGTCTTGAAGCTCTCGCTTTCGTCCATCGGGCGCGTCCAGATGATTCGAAGGGACGTTGGATGTGGCGTACCAAGTGAACCTCTTGTGGCCGGTATTGAGAATTCCAAACCGCTTGCCTACTCCCCAGGTTTCGCTGTTTGAGTTAGGCGGCTGGGCGTCGCCATCGTATCGCGCCACCCCACGCCACACCGTGTAACCCCGGTAAATAGGCTCGGCCTCCCCGAATAACTCCGATCGCACGCGCGAACGAATGCCATCTGCGCCAACCACCGCGTTGTGTTCCTTGACGAGACCGCCACTAAAATGAAGTCTTACTCTATCTTTGGACTGCGTTAGGCACTGCAGGTCGTGGCCGAGGCAGATGTGTTCCCGCGGCAGCGCCGTCAGGAGAACGCTGAGCAGGTCAGCCCGGCGCGCGCAGACCGCGGGGACGTCAAACTGTCCAAGCGCAATGTTCATCAGAACCTTGCCGGAGCTCGAACGCACCAGGAAATGAGTGTTAGGGCCGCTGCAAGCCAGCACCTTTTGGAGCAAGCCCAGTTCGCGCAGCACGCGGGTGGCGTTGGGCCACAACATCATCCCCACGCCTACTTCGCGCAGCCGCTCAGCCTTTTCGTAAACTACCGCGTTGAAGCCAGCTTGATGGAGAGCAACGGCAGTGGCGATCCCGCCGATGCCACCTCCCACAATTCCGATGCTCTTGGTGCGCACGTCTATCTGCTGGGGAGGCGGGTGCCAGGAACGCGAAAATCAGAGCGGTGATTCGCCGGATGGCAGCGCGCCCGGTTGAGAGTACCCATGCGCAATGCCGCGGTGTCCTGCTCGCTATTGGAGTTCAAAATTTTCTTGAGCGTCAGACCCGGGGCGGCCGCAGCAATTGGACAAGGAGAAGCCACTTCTGTTCAAAACCCGCCTTTTTGGAAACGGCGCGCCGATGTGCAGGGCCGAGCCGGGCTCAGGGCACGAGTGTGCGCTGGAGCGCTACAGGATTTCCGGGTGATGCCTTCCTCGCGCCGAGCGAGATTTGCCTGGCGGATCCGGGGAAAGATTGCATTGGTTCTCGTGCGGCAATCGAACGGGGTTGAGGTTCCTCCATTACGATGAACGAGACCTCTCGACAGCCAAGCTACCTCAACTCGCGCGTCCTCCGTTGGGCCTCCTATCTTTGGCGCGAAGCGATATTCGACAGCGGACGAGCCATTGCCCCCGCCTTCACCAAGCCGAATCCGGCGCACTGGAGCGACGAGCGGCTAACGGCAGCGTGGCTCGGCCACGCCACTGTTCTCATCAATTTTTTCGGCGTCTGGATTCTGACCGACCCGGCGCTTTTCGCCCGCGTCGGGGTTCGTCTGCCTGGATTCAATATCGGACCGAAGCGTCTCACTGCGCCCGCCCTGACCGTCCATGAATTGCCCCGGATCGATCTCGTCCTGCTCTCTCACGCCCACTTCGATCACTTTGATTTGCGCACGCTGCACCAGTTTGATTCTTCAACCAAAGTCGTCACCGCGCCCCGCACCCGGGATCTGCTCCGCTTGACGCGATTGCGCGAAGTGACCGAACTCCGATGGGGTGAAAGCGCGTCCTTCAGCACGCGCGCCGGAAGCATCGACGTGACCGCATTTCGCGTGCTCCACTGGGGTGCCCGCATGCAACACGATGATTACCGTGGCTACAACGGCTACCTCTTCGAGAAAAATGGCCACCGCATTATTTTCAGCGGGGACACCGCCAGGACCGACAGCTTCGCGGAATTGCGCAGCCGCGGCCGCCTCGATTTGGCGATCATGTCGATCGGCTGTTACAACCCCTGGATCCGGACTCATTGCAATCCGGAAGAAGCGGTGCAAATGGCCGACGCCGCCGGTGCGCGGTTCGTCATGCCGGTGCATCACCAGACCTTTCGCCTGAGCTTCGAGCCGTTCCGGGAGCCGATCGAGCGTTTTGAATTGGCGTTGCAGAAAACGCCCGAACGCATCGCGCTTCGCGAGATCGGCCAGACGTTCGTCATGCCGACCTCGTAGCAACCTCGCGTTGCTTCAGTTTCAGTCCGGCCCTAATGTGGCTTCCTTTGCGATTCGGAAATCTCATTCGCCCCCTTGCCGCCGCTGCGACCGTGCTGGCTTGTCTTGCCGGGGCAATCGCGTCAGCCGAGACGTTGGCCCTCGACCCCAAGGGCAGCTCGCTGACCTTCGTCGGCGAAGCGTTCCTCCACAATTTCCACGGCGAAGCAAAAGATTTCACCGGCTCCGCCGAATTTGAGAGAGACGCCGTCCCGCCCATTCAAAAAGCGACTCTGCATTTCAAGACCGCCGCGTTAACCACCTTTTCCCCGCAGCGCGATCAGAACATGCGCGATTGGCTGAATATCAAGGTGCATCCCGACGCCACCTTCCAACTCGAGAGCGTCAAAGTGCTCGCAGGTGACTACAAGACCGCGAGTCCTTCGCAGCCGGCAAAATTTGAGGTGCACGGCACTCTCACCCTCAACGGAGTAAAACAGCCACTCTCCGGTACCGCCCAGGGTTGGCGGGAAAAAGACCGCGTCATCATTGCGGGCGAAACGACCGTGGACACCTCCAGCCATGGATTGCCCCAGATCCGGCAGGCAGTTTTTACAGTCGGCCGGAATGTGAAGACCGCCTATCGCTTCTCCTTCGTCCTGCCGCCCGATTACTCTGCGAAGTAGGGCGGATTGGTCCGGCCTAATCAAACCGCGACAGGCGATCACCTGCTCGAGCGCGCCGTGCGGCAGCCTTGCCGGCTAATTCATAAGCGGCTAGCATTTGTCCGTGAGCACCGCCCAGGAAATCGAAAATGCCATTCGCGCTCTCCCAGCTTCGGAACGCGACAAACTGCTCCGGCATATTCCCCAGATCTTCCCCGAGTTTGCGGGCGATTCAGAATGGGAACGCATCGCGCTCGACGAACGGCCGCGTCCTGCTTTGACCGAACTTCTAAACCGTTACGAAACCGAATTTGCCCGCGACCCGACCTCCGACCTCTGACCTCTGACCTCTGTGGAGCCGGAGCGCGTTCTTGACGCGACGCCCCCGAATAAATTATGAATGCGCGCATCAAACCGGAGGAAACATGAAGAAACTCATTGTCAGCTTATTCACCATCGCACTTTTCTGCGCTCCCTCGGGCGCGTTCGCCGCAGGCTCGGGCCTGGAGGGCGAATATGTCGAGAGCGGAGTGGCGGACTCCACCCTTACCGTCACGGCCGATCACTGGACCATCGGGGGCACCATGAAGATGGATTACACCTACACGGCGAAAAAGACTGGCGAGAACACCTATGAGCTGGAGTTGAAAACCGCGAATCGCTACATGAAAGGAATGGACATGAAGGCCGTGGTGCGCAAGGAAGGCACCACCCTGTTCGCTAACAGCAACGGAGCCGGCGAAGTAAAATGGGAGAAAAAGAAGTAGGCTGATTCCCAGGTGCGGCGCTAACTGCCGCCTTTTCTATTCGCGCCGGCGCGCCCTTTCTTTAACTGGACTGTAAAGGGTAAGTAACCCCGTTCACTATCGCCGCGGTATCCGGGAAGAACTGATAACGAATCACAGCCTTTTCGGTGCCGCCACCGTTTGCTTCATTCGGATCGCCTACTTCCAACCCGATCGCCTTGGCGCAGGCGACGCTGATTTCGCCGATATGATCGTTGTTCCCGCTATCGGCGACCACTCCTTCCACGCTCGCGTTCGTCCGCGAGTCCGTGATGACGCAACGGCAGCCGAGCACCACGCCCTGCGCACGTTGAATCACGAGGTGCGGCAGGGAGATGTAGGGAACAGTCGCCGAATCCACATACTTGAACGGAGAACGGTCCGGCAGGCCCTGTCCATTCGCGCCGGGCAAATTCAGCGCGGTCGCCGAGATAAAAGCGCCGGGCTTGGGATCGTTTCCGGTTTGAACGATGGGCGTGCCGCTGGCCTTGCCGTTATCCGTGACGACTCCCCACCAATTCCCCGGGTGACCGGCGTTACCGATCACATCCAGGGTTGGTCCCGGGTAAATACGAGGCGCATAACAGGGCGGTCCCTGGAATTGTCCATTCGCGCCGTCGCCGTCCAGGGTCGCCCCAGCGACAAAGGTGACGCTGCCGTCGTCTTCCTGGATGACATCGATGTTCGTGCCTGTGGTGCTATCCGAGATAGTTGCGATCGTAGTGCTCATGATATTTCGGGAGGCTGGGGACGTTGTGTTTAAACGGCCATAACGTTGCTATTTCCTGGAGATTGAAAGGGGCGGCGTGGCTGTGGAGGGGTTATCGACTTCGCCCCGGGTTTAAGAAACGGGCGCTGACCCGTCAATAGCAATTCTTGCGGTCAGTGAACTCCGTGCCTCACGAACTGTAGCCACGGCGCTGCGTCGCCGTGTCTCCGGGGAACGCCTCTTCATGGAGGGATGACCGCCGTGTCGTCCCAAGAAATTTGGGACGGGACAGCGCCCGTCCTTCCAGCGCATCTCTGGCCTTGGCCGAATGGACGCCGCCGCTTTGCAGAAATTGGGATCCCTTCTGCGCGTTTTGCACTCCCTCCAGCACGTGCCGGGTCTCTTGCAACACGCGTTGCATTGCTTCCAGCACGCGGAGGACTCCTCCCAGCGCACGCTGCGGCGCTCCAAAATTCGGAACGTTCTCTTTCCACCGTGCGGTGGAAGCGTCCCAACGCACGCTGGAAACATTCCGACCCCGCGTTCGAAGCCTTCCAACGCGCGCTGGAACCATTTCACTCGCGCGTTGGCAGCAACCCAGCGCGTGCCGGAATGATCCCAACCCGCGCTTGAGGCGTTCCAAAATCTCGCGGTGAGAGGAGCCGCTAAGTTCTACGTGATTCCCAGACCCCGCCTGCGATTCGGTCGACCCCAACGCCGCGTCCGTCGCCTGCAATCATAGGTCGGAAGACGGAGGTCTGAGGTCTGAATGGAATTGAGGGCAGGATGCTTTCGTCGCCGGCGAAACTCAACGGCGTAGCGCGCCATTCTTCTTCAAGCGGCGCTTCACTTCCGCCAGGGGGATCGTCGGCTCATTTTTCCGGCGCGCAATGACCGCGAGATCGTCCAAGTCCTGCAAAAGTTCCTCATACTCGTCGATCGGCAAAATCACGGCGGTGCGCTTTCCATTCTTCACCACATAATCAACGGCGGCGGTCGCAGCTTTCATTGGAACTCGGAACAGTTTACCGCGTTCACGCTCATCCGACCAGCGCCGAATCCGATCTCATCCGTCGCCCGCCTCGCCGGCTCGTCCCGGCGTAGTCTCGACGAAGACGGAAGCCTCGGCGAAGGCGGGAGCAGTTGGGAGAATGCGAGTCAGTGGAGCGAGCGAGGACGCCGCGACATGGATGGGAAACCCGTGAGGGCGAGCAGTCGGGAGGATGCGAGTCAATGGAGTAAATCGGCGAGTATTACTGTGGGTGGGTGAGGTAGCGCCGAACGCTTGCCACATCTTCCGACGTGCTCGACAAAAACAGTCGTTATGTCACCGTACGGCATGGCAACCTTTGTTTCCCTTCCCGACGGAACGCTACTTAATCTTGATGCGATCGCATACATTGGCCTTGAATCCGGAGATCCCCCGACAATTGCGTGCACCTGACCGCGTTGGCGGACGGCGCCTCGTTACCGCAATGTTTGGCCGGACGATTGCGAGGTGAGGAAGCGAAAGTATTTGTCGATGCGCTTGGAGCAGCTGGGGTTGATGTGAGAGATCTTAGGAAGCACCTGAACCTCCGTGGACCAACGTCCAAAATGGTGCGAATCACCGGCATATAAGACGAGCAGCGGAAAATGCTAGCGCTCCCCCATCGCCTGCAAATGTTGCGATTTGATCTGTTAAGTCGGGTCTTTGCCAACACGTGATGGTTGCCGTGGTTTGCTTCTTTTCACGTCGCGGTTTTGCGTCTGAGAAGGCTGTTGTTGTAGCAGTATTGGTGAGACGACGTTCAATCGCCGCGAAGGGCCACTTGTGAAACGCGACAACATATATCTCGAGACGCTCCGGAAGAAGCGCTTTGAAAAGTACAAAAAGCGGCTGCGGCGTAAACAGCGCTCACGGCGTTATACAGCTTCGCCGAGAGCCTTGGGGCGAGGCCAGCTAGATTTGCTAGTGACGTTTCTTCGTGAACACTTCAAGGGCGAGTATAAGGGCGAGCGGGACGGCGCCGATCACGCATACGTCGTCAAAATCCCTGAGGTTTTTTCCTTTACCTACAACCCTGGTCCAACTTTCAACGTGATCCGCTCGGTGATCGAGATTTGCAGGCGGCGGGATGCGAGGAGTCTGCGATTCGATCACAGCAAATGCACACGGATGGATCTCGGCGCGAGCACCGTTCTCGATGTTGTAGTTCTCCGACTTCTGCGTGAGTGGCGAGCGCGCGGAGGCCCATTTGGCCTAGGCGGAGTATTTCCAGAGAACGAGCGGGTTAAGAACTTGTTCCAGTGCATGGGGATGACCAAGCATCTGAAAGTGAAAGGGGCTGAAGCTCCTGTCGAATTCGAGCAAAACGTTGTGCCGTTCGAACTCTTTGCTGGAAAGCGCACATCTGGAAGTCATCTTCGCGGTGGATCGCACCAAGAGCTCGCCGCATCAAAGCTCGTGCGCTATTTAAATCTGTGTTTCGAGAAAGCAGGCTTCCGACTGGGAATAAAGGGGCAGCGTCATGTCGTGAAGTGGGCGGGCGAGGTCATTACCAATGCCGAGGAGCACTCCGGGCAGAATGAGTGGTTCGCGATCGGATACATGGTACCACCAGACCCCAAGAACGTCGCGCCAAGCAATCTGGTCGGAGAGTGCCAGCTAGTGATTTTCAATTTCGGAAAAAGCATCTTTCAATCAATTATCGATCCCAATACGCCGGCTGGAACCCGCGACGAAATATCACGACTGGCCGCAACGCATTCGAGGAAGAAATTCTTTTTCGCAGAGAATTTCACACAAGCGGACCTCTGCACTTTGTATGCACTTCAGGATGGGGTGAGCCGATTCAGCCAGCGGCCGGGTGCAATTAGCCGGGGCAAGGGGACGGTCCAAATGATCCAGGCTTTCCAGAAACTCGGCAGCAGCGCGGCCGAGCCAGAGCCAAATATGACATTGTTGTCTGGGAGGACGCGAATCCTCTTCAATTCGAAATACTCCCTCGTCCCGGTCGCGGTTCCCGGTGGAACCCGTAGTGTGATAGCGTTCAACGAAAACAACGACCTTGAAGACAAGCCTGATTCGGCGAATGTTCACACCGTCAGCGGTACATTTCCGGGCACCCTCTTGAGCTTCAAGTTTTTTGTCGATAAAGGTTTTCTCGAAAAACTCAGCACGGAGCCCGCAAATGTCGTTTTATGAATAATCAGCCACGAATAGTCGACCTATCCGCATACTGCGATACGGGATCCTTGGTTATTTCCGGTCGCCCCAAAGGCGAGGAACTTCGCAGTAAACTCGATTTGGATTCCGAAGATAAGCGACCTGGTCAGGTCGAAATTATTGTGCCTACTCACATTATCTCGTTGAACAGTTCTTTCTTTCTAGGCTTGTTCGCGCAAAGCGTGCAAAGCCTCGGGCCAGAAGGCTTCGACGAAAAGTACGTGTTTCGGGCGATTCCAGAAATCTGGGAAGATATTGAGGAAGGCAAGCGGGAGGCACTTGAAGAATCCAATCCCCTCCCTGCTGCCCGAGGCTAACGACGACGCTTGTGCGCACGTCGATCCTTCCTGCATTGTTCTGCCTGGCGGCGGTAGGCGTCGGACAGGTCTGTTTGGTTAACTTAGCCGCGGCCCAGCAAATAGCGCCGTCGACACCTATCTCGTCGCCTGTGTTGGTATCAGGCACATCCTCACCTTCTCCAACGTTTTCGCCGAATGATGCGGTTAGCAATCGTGAGATGACCTCAGTGGCATCCTCGCCGGTATGGGAATGGACTCGCAACGGTCTAACCATCGTAAATCTGCTACTCGTTTGGTTGATCTTTACGCGAACGCGCAACCAGCAGCTATTCGAGCGGAACGAAGACCGGCAATACCGAAAAGAAGAAAGAGCAGAAACAAAAACCGAACGTTTGGAGCAGTTCCGAATCGATGTCGGCAATTTTTGGATACAGAGACTTATTCTTGAGCCCAATCGACAACTCATCGAGGATTTCTTCGATAAGTACGAAGGCGAATTGCGGCGCGTTTCTGAAAGCACGTCAGCCACCGCGTCAGCTCCCGCGGACGAATTAATTGCTGAGGCGAAGCGGGCTGTTCGCGAATTCAAAACCGACTACTACCGGTTTAAGCGACGTGTTGTAGACCCACTCTGTTGGGTCAGTCACGAGTTTGATACTTTGAAAGAGGTATCGCACCAAATCGAAGACTTTGTTTCGATGGAGCTAGCGGCGATTCCCGGCGCGTTACATGGACATTCCGGGGCGGACCAGCGCGAACCGCCCGCAGCACGTCTTGCTTCACTTCGAGGAGTAATTGTTCGAACAATATTAGAGGCGAATCAGCGTTTCTCCGGCGTCAAAGTTGTGCCCACGCCGATCTAATTTTCGCCTATCCGTAAATGCCGTGCCTTTGGCCGGACCCCGTCGCGGGGCGAACTGGCTCGAAGCGATGGCTTGGGTCAACCTCGGTCTGAGCATCTGGAAGACGAGGTTTAACTTCGTGGGCAGAGGGTGTTCCCTAGTGCAACTTGCGAACGAGGAGGTCAAAAGCGGAAAGGCACAGGTGGAAACGAAAGACCTATTCCGGGTTCACCGGGAAGCGGTTAAGAAAGTAGGAAGTCTGAATGGGAAAGTAGAAAACGCTGAAGCGGAAAGCCGGGTCACCGGTGTGGAATCGGATAAGATGCCGGACTTTTGTTGCCCTCCTTGTCGATCGCGCGGACGCCGAAGAGGACATTATCTTTTGAAACCGGGACGGTAAATCGCGTGACGTTCCCAACCGCGATGGTGTGCTGCCAAAGCGGGGCGGTGGTATCGCGCCAGACAATTTCGTAGCCGGCGAGGTCTGGCTCGGGGTTCGGTTTCCATTGCAACGTGGTGCTGTTCGTAAGTTCCTTCGTTTCGACTTCGACGTTGGCGGGCACTCCGGGCGCGAGGGCGAGAGCGCCGAGCGCGGTCGCATTGACCCGCGTGACCTGCGCGATGTAATCGAAATCGCAGAACTCAGGCAGATCGCCGAGCTGCACGCCGTTCTCTTTCCGCAGGTCCTGATGCTGGTGCCGGAAATCTTCGTTCGGTTCGGTCATCCGAACGGCGGGAAAGCCGGCGTCGAGAAACGGGCTGTGATCGCCGCCCCGGAGATAGCGGTCGCGCCGGTAGATAATGTCCACGGTCATCCCGCGCACGTGCTTTTCGGCTTCCGGTTTTATGAACCGCGCCAGTTCGCGCGCGGTGCTGTCGTTCTCGCCGCCGGTGCGCACCAGGGTCCGCAACGGATCTGGCATTTCCTTTAACGGTGGGACGCCTTCCGCGAAAAGCCGGACGTGATCTTTCACGACGCGGCCGTCATCCGCATGCGAGCTGCCGATGATGTCGTTCGTAATCATGCCGGCGATATTCCAGTTTTTCTCCTTCGCCATTTTGGCCCAGTGGGTCGAACCGAACAGTCCCTGTTCCTCGCCTGCGACCGCCATGAAAACGAGAGTCGCATCCCAGTTCTTTTTCGACATGACGCGAGCCATCTCCATGACCGCAGCCACGCCGGAGGCATCGTCATCCGCGCCGGGCGCATCGGCGGTGGCATTCATGACGTCCGTGACGCGCGAGTCGTAATGACCGCTCACGACATAAATGCGATCGCGGGATTCGGGCTGAGTCCCGGGCAAGGTCGCCACGACGTTGACCACCTGGACCGGCTGCGGATTGCGTTCGCCGGGTGGCTGGGTGAAATCGTCCAGGGTCACTTCGAGGCGCCTGCCGTTCTCCTTGCTGTAACGCTCGAGTTCCGACTGAATCCAGCGGCGCGCCGCGCCGATGCCCCTGGTCTCGCTCTGAGCATCGGAAAGCGTGTGCCGCGTCCCAAAGCTCACGAGCTTGCGGATTGTGGCTTCGATATTCTTCGCCGAAATCTCGGAGAGAACGGCGGTGATCTGCGGGTTCTCTTTTATCTGTGGTTCGGTTTCGGGCGCTACGGCAGCAACGCCGAACGCCCAAGGCACCAAAGCGAAAAGGACGGTTAGTTTCTTAGACATATGAGTTCATGCTAGTGCGGGTTTACTGGGAAGTGCGCATGAAAGTAGGAAGTCTGAAGGAGGAAGTAGGAAACGAGAGACAATCAGCGGGGGAGTGAACGCGATCGCGCGGCTATTTCTTACGCCCCTGTCCGTAGTCCCCTTGAGCGATGCCGCGGATCGAAAGATCTTCGTCGAGGTCGGGCCAATGAAGGCCAAAGGGAGAAAGCTCAATGTTACCTAACTGCGCCGGAGTGGCCGCCGCAAGACGTGGATTCGCTGACGCCGGAAAACGAAGCTCGGCGCCACTTTGCAGGACCACGAAAATAAAGCCGTCCCGGAAGCCCGCTGAACGAGGCGTGTCAATCATAGGGCAGGAGCTAAAATCGGAAGTTGTTGTACGTCTCGTGCGTGCCGATCCAGAACCAGTAGAGTTCGCCGCCGCGCTCTCGGGCGAGGGCGCGGTAGCTGCGACCGATCTCGACGGTGTGGACCACGCCTTTTTTCTTGAACCCCAACGATGGATGTCGCGGGTTGGCTTTGAAGAGGGTGAAATTCTTGTCGGCAAGTTTTTGGATGTGCCGGGGCAACTCTTCATAACACTTCCAAAAGGAAGCGAGGGCGTGGGACCTCACGGCATCGGCGTGAACTTCCCGGCGTCAATCTCGGCATCGATTTTTCGCAGCGCCTCGGCGTGTTTCCCGTCCGGAGAAAAATCCTCTTCGAGCTGCTTATCCCAGGCGAGCTTATCCTGACGCGCGATGTAACCAGCGAGTTTGGTCAGTTCTGCGGGGGTTAGATTTTTCACCGCCTTTTCAATCTCGGCCAGACTCATAGAAGAAGAAGCGTAACAACAGGAGGACCAATCGCAAGCACTCAGGGCAAAACTGCCGCAGACTATTTCTCAAGCGAAGAGGCTGACGAAGATTGCGGCAATTAAGTGCGTCTCGGCAAGCTGTCGAGACCAGCAGGCTGGCAGCCTGCGCTCCCCAGCAGGTCGATCACCCTTCCGGGTTCACAGGGAAGTGTTTGTTCTTCAAATGTTCAGGGACGCGCTCGGTTTGTTCGGACTCGATCTCCTCGGTGGCGGCGCCGAGGGCTTCGTAGGCTTCGCGACTCTTTTTCGCGCGGCACATGTAGGCGACGGCGTGGGCGAGGGGAATCCGCGCTTCGGGCAGGCCGACGAATTCGACGGCTTGCTGCGTGGCGATGGCCAGTGGGAGCGCCTCGGGGTCAGCCAGGCCGACGTCTTCGCTGGCGAAGATGACGATGCGCCGCGCGATGAAACGGAAGTCTTCGCCGGCGTGGAGCATTTTCGCGAGCCAATAGATGGCGCCCTTCTCGTCGGACGCGCGCATGCTTTTGATGAAGGCGCTGATGGTGTCGTAGTGGGCGTCGCCCTTCTTGTCGTAGACGATCGCTTTTTGCTGGATGCTTTGCTCGGCGACTTCGACGGTGAAATGGATGACGGGGTCGACCTGTTGCGGCGCTGTGTCAGCGTCCGCCTTGGTTTGGCGGACTTTCGTTCGGCGGTCATGGACCGTCGCTACAGAAGAAGGGGCAGTGGTTAACACGCCGATCTCGAGCGCGTTCAGGCATTTTCGCGCGTCGCCGTCGCTGATCTTGGCCAGGTGCAGTTTGGCGGCGGCGTCCATTTTTACCCGATATTTGCCGAGGCCGCGCTCGGTGTCGGCCAGGGCGCGGTCGATCAGTTCTTCCAGCTCTTCGACGCGCAACGGCTCGAGTTGAAAAACCTGGGAACGTGAGACCAGCGCGCTGTTCACGTAGAAGAACGGGTTGTAGGTGGTGGCGCCGATGAGGCGAAGGTTTCCGCTCTCGACGTCGGGAAGGAGGATGTCCTGCTGCGCTTTGTTGAAGTGATGGATTTCGTCGACGAACAGGATGGTTTTTTGCCCGGAGGTGCGAAGGCGGTTGGCGGCGCCGGCTACGACCTTCCTCATCTCGGCGACGTTGCTTTCCACGCCGCTGAGGCGCTCGAATTTGGCGCGGGTCATGTCCGCGATGATTTGGGCGAGCGTGGTCTTGCCGGTGCCGGGTGGGCCAGAGAGGATTACGGACGGGAGCCGGTCGGCCTCGATGGCGCGCCGCAAAAGTTTTCCCGGCGCGAGGATGTGCTTTTGCCCGACAAATTCTTCCAGCGTTCGCGGCCGCATGCGGGCGGCGAGAGGCGCGGAGGCGCTCGCGGCCGTCACGTTGGATTTCTCGTCGCTCTCGAACAGATCCTGCACGAACAAAAAATACGGAGCGCAAATGGGACTGCACATTATATTCGCGCGCATGCGCCAAGCTATTTCAGTTCTCTTCCTCTTGTTTCTCACGCTCGAACTCGCGGCCGCGGAGTCGCGGCTGCCGTTTGGGACGGTTTTTAACGGGCGCGATCGATTCGACCGGCTCGTCAGCGCCGCTCGAGACGGAAATTGGAAGTCGCTCCCGATTGGCGAGCGGACCGCGACGGTGGGGCGTGCCCTGGTCGGCACGCGCTACAAATCATTCACGCTGGAAATCGACAACCGGATCGAAGCGCCCTCCGTTAATTTCACGGGATTGGATTGCTGGACGTTTTACGAGGTCTCACTCGCCTTTGCCCGGATGCTCGATGAACCGGCGGAAAACTGGACGCCGGAGCGGATGCTGCATTACATCGAACTGGATCGCTATCGTGGCGGGCAGTGCACAGGGGAATATTTGTCGCGGCTGCATTATCTCGAAGACTGGCTGGCGGATAACGATCGGCGCGGTTTGGTCGAAGATCTGACGCGCAGTCTGGGCGGCACAAGCGTGCCGCATTCGGCGCGCGAGATGACGGTGGGGTGGCGGCACTACCGGTATTTGGCGCACAATCGTTCGCTCCTCGGACCTCTGCAGCAAATGGAAGCGCGAGTCTCGAGCCGGCCGCTCTATCAGATTTCGAAGAATCGCGTCGCCGGCATCGAAGGAAGGCTGCGCAGCGGCGATATCATCGGCATCATTTCGCGGGACGGCCCGAATCGATATTCCACGTCGCACGTGGGGCTGGCGGTTCGGGCGGCAGACGGTTCGCTGCATTTCATGCATGCGTCGTCGCCGCGCAATTATGGACGCGTGGTGGTGGACTCGACCCTGTCGGGTTATCTCAGCCGATACAGGACTGACTCAGGAATCCTGGTGGCGCGCCCGCTGCGTTGAAGCTCGCGGCTTGCGTTCCGGGTCACCCGGATTGGCCGGGGTCAGTCATACGGACCATCGAGATTAATCTCGCGGTCACCTTGGCGGGCCAACGCCATAGCCAGACGAACGCGCCCGAGACCGCGTTTGAAGCGGCGGCGCCAGGCGACTTCACTATGTTCCAGCCTGAAACGCGGGCGGATGCGAACGCCCTCTTTCTCGCAAAGCGAAATCGCTTCCGGCGTCCAGAGCCGGCGGGAAATCGCCGACATCAAGTAGGAGATCGGAACGCTATCGCGCCGCGAATAAGAGAGCGCGAGAAGGTCGCGAGTCCGTTCGCTCGCGCGCGCTTCCATGTTCCAGGCGGATTCACCGGGTCGCAACGCGGATTGGAGCACGCTTTTTTTCCACAAGGTCGCCTGGAGGCGAGTCCGGCCATCGGATTCCCTGGGCACAATGCCGAACCGATCGTTGAGCGGCACGAAATCGGGTTCCAACTGCGACCGGCCGTAGAAGCAGAAGGAGGCCGCGTCGCGCTCGAAGGCGTAGGCGAAATCGGCGGCCAACTGCTCGCGGTTCACGGGGCCGTTCAAGAAATAATCTTCCTGCAGGTAGAGAACATAAGGCTGCGCGATCTGGTTGAGCGCGACCTGCATGTTGGCGGCCCAGTCGAGGTCCGGCCCAACCTTGATCGGCCGGATGAAGTTCGAACGGACGCGCAGACGATTGACGATGAGAAATGTCGGGAAAGGGCAATCGCTCCAGTGTTTGCGGAAGAAAAAAAAGAACGGCCGCCACGCATCGAAAAACGCGTCGCAGCTCGAGACGATGACGGCGACGGAGCTGGCGAAATCTTTCAGCTCCGGCATGGAGGAAGTCGTGCGGCAGGCGATTGCTCTCCGCAAGCGATTTTTTGGGCGGGCCGAGTGGAGGCGGTTCCGCGAGGTTGCATAGCTGCCCGCGCGACGTTATAGTTTTGTTCTCCAAAAAATGGGGGCGTACTGGCTTCGACTCGTAGTTTGAAGCGCAGGCGGCATGTCGAGGATGGTTCGTTGGCCTCGTTAAAATCCGGACCAAAAAAAATAAACGCAGATCACCAAGATCTCGCTCTCGCGGCTTAATTGACCGCGATGTTTCCGGTTGGACGCCTGCTACGGCCGGAAACATGGACAGCAGGCTAATCGTCCGGCGGAGTGACCGCGCCGGGCGGTGAAGGAATTTCGTGGACGCTCGGGGGCCGGCAGTGTGCCGGTGCAACGTTCGGCCCCTTAAAACTTACCACCGGATACACATGTAGAAGCTTGCGTAGACAGCTTCGAGGACAGGGGTTCAACTCCCCTCGCCTCCACCTATTTTACGATAGTAAATCGAATTGTCTTGCGCCTTTGTGACAGTTTGTGACAAAGTGGACTCTATGAAGGAGCCTCTTCGCGTCACCGCGGTTAAGGGACATGAGATTTCCACGTACCGACTTTCTTCGGGCAGATACATGACGGTTTGGTATGACTCCGACGGCACACGTCAACGACGGTCTCGCGCGACTTTGAAGGAGGCTGACCAGCTGACTCGGGATGTCTCTGAGGCGCTCAAAGAGAAGGTGAACGGCGCGATGACACTCGACGATCGCCAAGCGTACAACCTCGCTCGCGAACTCGTGGAGCCGCTCGGTTACACCGTGCTCAAGGCCGTACGAGAGTGGGAGCGGACAAAGGCGCCGTACAAGGGGAAGAGAACTGCCGACGTGATTGCCGAGTTGATCGCGGCCAAGCGCCGTGAGCAACTCTCGGTTCCCTACGTCAACCGTCTGGAGGACGATTTGAAGTCGTTTGCTGCGACAGTTCCGGACGAGATCGAGAAAGTTCATGCGCCGCACATCAAAGAATTCCTAAACGGGTGCGAAGTCGGCCCGCGCCGCTGGAACAATCTGCGGGACCAGGTCGTCACGCTTTTCCGTTTCGCGCGCTCGGAGCGTTATCTTCCGAAGGACCGCACGACTGAAGCAGAAGATGTGACGAAGCTGAAAGTAGCGCGAAAAACAGTCGCGATGTTCACTCCCGATGAACTGCAGTTGATCATCGAGAGCACACGCAGGGTTTGGCTCCCCTGGGTTCTCATCAGCGCGTTCGCCGGCGTTCGGACCTTCGAAGTTTTGCGTATGGATTGGGCCAGCGTTCGGTGGGAGCAGAAACTGATCGATCTGCCGCCCGAGGTCACGAAGGTGAACGAGCGGCGAATTATTCCGATATGCGATGCGTTGATTCAGAAACTGGCCCCATGGCGCGAAGCTCGCGGGCCGGTATGCGAAGACAAGGTTCCACAACGTGAGATCGAACAAATTCTTGCGAAAATGAAAACTGTTCGTCCCGATTTCCGCTGGAAACACAATGCGCTTCGACATGCTTATGGAAGTTACCGGACCGCTCTGACCCAGAACGTTCCGCAAGTCGCTTTGGAGATGGGCAACTCAGTTGGCATGGTCAAACGCCACTATCTCGAAGCGAAGACTTTCGAGGAAGGTTTGCGTTGGTTTCAAATTTCTTGGCCGATGGCAGGGAAGAAGCGCGCGAGCGATCCTTTCCTCCGGTGGGTGGCTGCGGGAACGTAATTTCGAGCGCCTCGGTTGCGTGTTCAAGACATCACGGGTTTTCGCCTGCGGCCGATCCGCTTGGAGACTGATACGGCGGCAGTGGCCTTTCCCTCGATCAGCTTTTCCAGTTCAACTTCACGAATTCGATATTCTTTCCCGACTCGCACAGCTACGAGCAAGGAACGCTTGATCCAATCTCGCACCGCGCCGGCGGTGAAGCCGGTGCGTTGGCTTACTTCTGCCACCGTCAGAAGCCGGCTCCCCGCCGCGCTTCGTAATTGATCCTGAAGAGCGGCGCTGTCCGTCGCTTCGATAATCAGCCAGCCATCACGAACGAAAATCGTTGTTGTGTCGGCGTGCAAGCGAAGGCGGGCGCAGTTCATAACTCGATACACAAGAAAGCTGTCAGACTGCGAGGGACTCCCTGCACCGCGTCGAGAGCAACTCGTTCAGCGAAAGCAGGCAGCTCCGCCCGCCGACCCTCATGGTGAGGGCAAGGCGTCGTAGTGGGGAAGGCGCGACACAGTTCGCAAACGGTTGCTCACGCTTTGTTAGTCGGCAGGCTTAACCTCGATGTCAGTGATCAAGGCCCCTTCCACTTCGGCTACTCTTCCATAGCGGCTTTGGACGGGTTTTATCCAGCGGATAGCCAAGTCCTCGAGTGCCAGCGCGATCTCGGAAAGGCTCCTGCCCGATAAGACTATGTCGTGCGTGGAGAAGGAGATTTTCAACGTCTCGAGATCCATGGATCGCAGGTGGTGAGCGCCGTGGAATTGATGGTATGGAAACAGGAATGCTTCGCCCGAATTTGTCTCGATCCGCAGACAAGGCCGGTTGTGTTCGCGACGCCAGCAATCCGTCACATGTTCCTTAGCCGGCGGTGAAGTCGCGGCGTTAGTTGGTGACTGCTTTAGACTCATATAGTGACGTTTTCTTGAGGGGAGGGAACAATGCGCCGTCTCCGGGCGGCCATCAGACAGAGTGCGGTTGCCAATGAACGGCCTCGTTTCAGTCGGTGGAGGAGGCCACGCTTGATGGCGACTCGCTCCATCCGTTTCCTATCAAGGCTGAGTGCGAGCGGGCGATCGCCGCTGCGGGCAATGTGTCTTCTTAGCTCCTGTTTGTCGGGCGTGAAGATGCACACGCTTCGCCTGCCACGCGAAATGCTCACATACCACTGCTGCGAATTTGTCGCGGCGCGAACGGCCGAGTCGCTGAGCAGGACATGATCGACTGTCTTGCCTTGTGAACCGTAGGACGTGACCGCATGGCCGCGAGTAAACTGCTGATAGCTCGCCGGCAAGATTCGGCCGTCCTCAAGAGCGATTTCTCCCGAAGCACGAATTTTGCGAACAGTCACCACTTCACCATTCGCGAGCGATTCGCCGCACATAGCCTTCGCGTTTGCTCTCAGTTGCAGCCGATCTTTTGGGCTGAGCTGAAGCGGCCGCGGAGTGCAGACCGTCAGGTGATCGGCGTGTTTGGGTTTGATCAGGCGAATCTTCTCGCCTGCCTCGACAATGATCCCTGCCTGACTCGCGGCCAGCATTCGACCACGCGTGCCACGATCCCATCCGGCGACACGGCGGTTGAAGACGAGTACGTGATCCTTTGGGTAAAAGCGGGGATCGAGTCTCTGGGCGGGAGTCAAATCCGCGGATTCCAAGGCGACGACGAGCTGCTCATCATCCTTAATGCCGCGTGTCGCTCGCAAGCCGGCGCGGATGGACTCATTTAACGCGCGCACCTCTGCGCGGGTTTGCGAAACCACCAGCGCAGACTGGTTCGCGGCGGCAAGAGCGAGATACGCACGAACAAGGCTGTCGTGCATCTCTTCGGGACTCGCTTCGACGACCGCATCCATCTTCTCAAGAGCAGAAAACGAGGCTTCGCCGTCGCCGTTGGCCGCCGCTTTAACAGCTTTTCGATAGGTCTGAATCTTCTCCCTCTCGTGCTTGGCTTTGGCGCGGTCGGGATCTTGCCGGCGGATGATGTTCAACTCCGCAGGTCGCAAGTCCGCGTAGCGCTCGATCGCTCGCAGCGCGTCGGAAGCTTCGACGGGACCGTGCTGGCGAGTGTCTCCTGAGAGGATCACGCGGCCGCCGTGCGCTTGTGCGAGTTCCAGCAGCGCCAGCATCTGGCGCGCCCCGATTTGGCCCGCTTCATCAACAATCACAATCGCTCCGGCGGCCATCGACCTGTTCTGCAGAAACTCCGCCACTGTCTTTGCGTGCGCGAGCCCGTCTCGCTGTAGATCAAGGACCTGCTGCCGTTGCGGTGCCAGCGCGACGGTCGGCCTGCCGCCGCTTATCAACGCTTCCTGCACACTGCGCAGGACGTAACTCTTACCCGTTCCGGCACCCCCGCGGAACAGTGTCACGAAATCGCGTGAGCCGACGATCTGCTCGAATGCCTTCTCTTGATCTTCAGCCAGGTTGTTCGGTTTGTTCGACGCGTGCGCGCCCAAAGCTGAAAACTGGCCAAGGCCCCGGCTGGCCATTTGTACGATTCGCCACTCGCGCGCGAGCACATCTTTGCGTGTCAGTTTACCGTCCGCCTCGCGGAGGTAGTCGCGTGATGCGGTCCCGCGTTTCAGCTCCTCGAGCGTCACCGCCGAGCCGCGTGCAAACTCAAGTGCGTGTCGCCAAAGCTCATGCTCATTTACAATGGACCGCCGATTGAAGAGATGCTCTTCTGCCCAGGAAATCGCACCAGCGCTGCTGACCGGCTCCGCGTTGGAAGCAGTAGTCGGCGGCGAGTGCAGCGCGGTCTCGTCCTCATTTAAAAGCTGGCTCTTCCACAGCGCATGCAGACGATTGGGCGCGAGACTATGAATCTTGCGCGACCGGAGCTTGTGCGCCAGGTGCTCGCGAATGTCATCGACGTTGCCCGTAATCTTGTCGGGATTGCCGACGAGGAACTCCCGCGTTTGCTCGTCGATTTCTCGATGACGCTTCGAGAAGCGTTCACAGAGTTCAGGGCTGATCTCCGTCACGCGGAAGTCGCCGCGCGCTGCGTTTTCCAGTGTGTAGCCGCAACCCCGAAGCGCACGCGCGAGCTCGTGATAATAGACGTTCTCGACGTACTTCTGCGCCACAAGCATTTGGTAGTTCTGCAATGCTTTCCACCGGTTTTCCTTGGCATCGTGTGTTGCATTGAAGACGATGCAGTGCGTGTGCAGATGCGGATCGAGCGCGCGTGACGTGTCGTGTTCGAAAAGTGCCGCAACGATGTTGCCTGTTGTGCGATCCGAATTATTCCCGGCCTGCCGAATACGCGTTGAGGCAAAGTGTTCCAGTTCTCTCACCGCTATTTTCACTGCTTCGCGATGCGCTTGCATGACGCGCTGATCACCACCGACGAGCGCGATGATGGAAACGGATTTTGGTGGTGAGAACGTAAAGTCGAAGAAGACGCGACGGTTGGCAGCCGTGCGTTCGTCATCGGTTCCAGCATTCTCCGTCCTCGTTTGGTTCAGCCGCTGCGTCAGACGTTGACCGGTTAGCGGATGAGTATTATCGCAAAGCGCTACGAAGTTTTTTTGCTCAACGGGGCCGCTCAGCCCTAGGATCTCTGCGCCCGTACCAATCCATTCGCCAGATACGCGTTCTGATTCCGTGTAGTAGTCTCCGGTCGCGAGATGCTCCTCGAAATAGGATTTCGCGTTCTTGAGATTCGTCTGCGCCTTGGTCGACAACATGCGCAGGAGGAATAGCGCGTAACCGGACCGACGTTGCTCCAGTGCGAGAGCCGGTGTGTCGCTCAATGCTTGCATCCTGAGCGCATGACAAAGCCGCTTCAACCGGTTCTGCCCACGGAAGGAACCGTGGGCTTAGATAGATGGGACGCCCTACCCCTTAGCACAGCTAAGGAAAGTTCATCGCGCCGCTGAATCGCTGCCGAACGCATGAGCGAAGTCGATGACATCGCAACGCGCGCGCAGCGCTTCAACGACGCTGTCCGAACCTTCACGCCGCCGTCACCGACACGACACGCAAAATTGATGCCGATGAAAGAAGGCATCGTCGAGCTGCGGCAAAAGGGCGCATCGCTTCGGCTCATCCGCGAACTTCTCGCCACCGTCGGTGTCTTCGTCGGCATCGACACGATCGCCCGCTTTCTCGCCGAGGTGAATGGCGAAACATCGCCGCCACGATCGCGTAGACGAATTAGTTATCGTCGCGCGGTTTCAGCAAAAGGCACGCAAACCTCGCCGCCCGCACACGCACCAACTTCGACACCGCGCACCGAACCGTCAGCGGAGCGTCCACGCGCGCGCGGACCGCGCGTCGCCGATCCTCGCAACCTCTGATCCAACTAACCTTAACATGAACAAGCAAATCAACCTCGTCATCAATGGCAAAGGCGGAGTCGGAAAGAGCTTCTTCGCCACAAACTTCGTGCAGTATCTGAAAGATTGCGGGATCGCTCATTGTGCGATCGACAGCGATCACGAGAACTCGACGCTGAAGCGTTTCCACTCAGAAGCGGAATTCATTAACCTCGAACATCGCCGAGAAATCGACCGCGTCTTCACGACCGCGGAAACTTCCGATCTTCTCGTGATCGACTGCCGCGCGGCTTCAACTGATCTGTTCATCGACTTCTTCGATGAGGTTGGTTTGGCCGAGGTACTGCGTTCGCTGGACGCACGGCTCACCGTCATCTGTCCGGTCAATCACGAGGCTGACAGCGTGGAGCAACTCCGCACTCTGTCGGACGCGCTACATGATGGCTGCGGCTGGGTCGTGGTAAAGAACGAAGCGCACAGCGACATGTTCAAGATTTACGACGGCAGCAAAACGCGGAGGCACGTTGTTGATGACTTGCACGCGCGCGAAATCTCGATGCCGCGCATGTACGACTGGCTCGTCACCGCTCTAAACGAGCACAACACACCAGTCACTCCGGCGTTGGCCCATCCCGCGTTCAACCTGCTCGACCGGCAACGGCTAAAGACGTGGCAGACCCGTTTCTACCGGCAACTATATCGCGCCGCTGATCTGCTCCTTTCCGATCCGCAGGCGGCCGAGAGATTCGCCGCGTGAACGCCGATGATCCACTAGAGCGCGCGATCGGCGAGTGGCAGCGCAAGCATAACATCGCCGATGGCGATCCGATGATCGCCGCGCTGGGGTTGGTTCGCGTGTATCTCCAGAACGCGCGTCATACTGACGACAGCCAGGACTCCGCCATTCCGAGCTTCGAGGATTTTCGCGGCACGATCGAACTGCTCGACCGACGATCAAAATCGTTCATCAACCAAGCATCTGATCTCGTCGGCGAGCTGCGCCGCTTTGGGCAGAACGTCGAACGACTGAATCGTGTCCGTTTGGCGACGCTTCTTGTAATGATCGCATTGGCGGCAATTGCCGGCGTGCTCATCGGCCGTTGTATATGAGTGCGATTCTCGGGTTCGTCGCAGTTGGCATTTTTTGGTTGGCGGCGATCGTGGTTCTGATCGCGCATCTCTCTCGCGGGCGCGAGCATCGAGCAGTTATCCGGCTCGCTGGATTCAAGTGGACGCGCGCAGACTTTTGCCGCGGCTGGCTCATCACGGGCGACACAGGTTCAGGCAAAACACGATCAGGTATCACGCCTCTCCTGTTTCAAATCTTCCGCAACGAGCCGACCTGGGGTGGGCTCTGCATCGACGACAAAGGCATATATTGGGAAACGCTTTCGGAAATGGCGCGGCACTTCGGTCGTGAAGACGATCTCATCCTCATGCAAGTCAGACCGGAAGACGCTGGTCTTCATTGGCAACCGAAGCANNACATATAATCTCACGTCCGACCGCAGCATTCCGTACAACACTTTCGCCAAAGCTGTCGTGGATACGGCGGGGTCACTCGGGCAGGCGGGTGACAAAGGTTTCTTTAAGAGCCAGGCGCAGATTCACATCGCCGCCGCGTTAGAAACGCTCCGCGAGATCGGGGCTGATGTGACGTTGGAGAACGCTTATCACCTGCTGCTCGATCAAGGCGACCTCGACGAAGCGATGACCGACCTCGCGTCGAGTCACCAAACGGCCCGTCGTCGCGAACTCTCCGAGCATTTCGCCAATCGTTTCCTTTCCCAGCCTCCGGAACAAATCGGCGGCGTGAAAGAAACAATCGCAAACTACTTGCAGGCTTTCATCACGCCCGACATCGCGCAGGTGTTTTGCCCCGCAGCAAACACCTTCGACTTCGCGGACATTGATCGCGGTAAGATTATCTGCGTGGCAATGCCGCAGAAATTCCAACTCGAACGTCGCTACGTGAACACCTTTCTAAAGATGCTTTTCTACACGCACGCGCTACGCCGGTTCGACAAACCTGCCGAAGAGCGCCGTCGCGACAATCTGCTCATTCTGTGGGCGGATGAAGCGCAGCGTTTCGTCTCGGCGAGTGAAGACGGAATGAGCGATTACAACTGCATCGACGTGATCCGCGAAGCGCAAGCGACCGTTGTCGCAGCCGCGCAATCCTCAACCTCATTCGTCCCGCCGCTTGGGCGGGAAAAAGCTCGCGTCTTCATTCTGAATCTCCGCAACCGCATTATTTTCAAAGCCGCGGATGAAGAAGGCGCCGTCGAGAGCGCTGATTTCCTCGGCAAAAAGCGCGTAACCAAAAAGTCATGGGGCTACACGGGCGGCCAGATGTCACGAAACTATTCCCACCAGGAAGAGCACAAGATCAAGCCGTACCTCCTGCGAAACCTTCCAAAACACACCGCCGTCGTTGTGCATTGCGAGCGAGGACATCGCAGAAAATCGCTTCCCCCACTCCAACCGGATGGACGTGTTTCCGAATGGTTTGGAAAGAATTAGCCTAGTCTCGCCCCGGACACGACCGAAAAGATTGGGTGAATTCCCGACCTTACGGGCCAGAATGCCCAAAGGTGGCCGCTTCTAACTACATCGCGCGTTATCGAGAGACAGTTCCGCCGGAGAATGCTCTCCGTCGAGCGATCACATGGGAACGACAAGCGGGCGGTTGATGGAGAAGCGGCAACTGCGGGATGTTTGCTTATGCGTTATTTATTTCTACTTCTTTTACTGTTCTCAAACATTTGTTTTGCCCAGAATCCTTTGGATTTTCATTGGAAGATCGGGGATTTGATCTTTCAGGATCTTGATTGCGGTCCGCTTTGCGATGCCATTGAGGCGGTGACGAAGGGTGCAGGCGGAAAGAAGTTTTCGCATATCGGGCTGGTATATAAAAGAAATGATTTGGTCTATGTGATCGAGGCGATAGGCAAGGATGTGCATCTGACGCCGCTCAAGGATTTCATCAAAAGAAGCAAGGATGCATCCGGACATTATAAGATCGTGGCTGGGAGGCTGAAGCCGAGGTATGAATATCTTAATACTAGGGCCATAAAATTTGCATTGAAGCAGATGGGGACCCCTTATGATGATGTTTTTCTTTACGGTAATGGGAAATACTATTGCTCGGAACTCATCTATGATGCGTACAAGGATGCCAATCATGGTAAGCCTTTTTTCCCGCTGGCTCCCATGACCTTTAAAGATCCTTCCACTGGGAAGACGTTTCCAGCATGGCAGGATTATTATTCGAAGTTGCATACAGCAATCCCTGAAGGACAGCCGGGGTGCAATCCGGGAGGGATTTCTTCCAGCGATAAGATCGAGATCCTAAAAAGCTTTTATTAGTAAGCATGGTCATTCAGGCACTGATAATGCGGGGTCAACCTGCCATCCTTGCGGACAGTTACCTGCTTGATGATCTGGTGGTAGCAGCGAAGCGGGCAGCATGTCCCCATCGTGTTGCGCTATTTCCACGCCTCGCGAGTTTCCGGTGAACCGTTCGAAGGCACGGATGATTTCCACGTTACTTCCGAGTAGCCTCACGCGTGCGCGTCTCGGCCAGACATAAGTTTTGAGCTCAGTCGCCGCTGGCCGGTTGCCCGCAGGGCTGCTCGTTGGCCCAACCCGCTCTCGCTTGGGAGCATCGATACTCGTCTTCTGTCGGAAACTTGGGCTCGTCGTGTATGCTCAAGCGCAATGGAAAAGTCGCGAGGCGCGACGATCAACTCAGCCTCTTTGATTTTGCCCAAACCCGTGAGCGAAAAGATTCATCTAACGCAATACGGACTCATAGCCGAACGCCATTGGCGGGAGTTCCGTCCGAAAATGGTGCAGGAACTGGAGGCGAAAGGCAGCTTAATGGAAGCTCTGTTCGAAGCGCAGGAGACAACGATCGACGAAATGGAAGCTCTCACCCGGCAGCTCGAAACGGAACAGAGGCTAACGCCGCAGCAGGCACACGACCAGGCTTGGGAGACGATTCGCGAAAAATACATTCTTCTCCCGCCGGAAGAGAATCTCAGCTAAACGCGCGGAACTATCGCATCCACGCGGATGACCGTCTCGGCGATGGTTCGCTGAAGCAGAAGTGCCGCGACAACTTCTCCGCGATTGAGCTTGTGCGAATGCTCGATTCCCAGAGTCGCATCGCGGGCGACGAAGAGAAGAGAATCCTTGTAAAGTATGTCGGCTGGGGCGGCATTCCGCAGGTCTTTGCCACGCCGCTCTCGACTGAATGGAAGGCTGAAGGCGAACGCCTCAAGGTGCTGCTTACGAGTGAGGAATACGACGCCGCGCGGGCTTCGACACTCAACGCGCACTACACTTCGGCGACCGTCATTTCCGCAATTTACAATGCTGTAGAGCGGATCGGATTCACACATGGCCGGGTGCTGGAGCCAGCGCTGGGTATCGGAAACTTCTTCGGCCTGATGCCCGCCGAAATGAGTGTCCGCTCGCGACTGACCGGCGTTGAGATTGATCCGTTAACCGCCAAGATCGCGCGTCAGCTCTATCCTGATGCGGATATTCGCCCCCAAGGCTTCGAGACCGCCGCGTTCGGCGATGGCTCGTTCGATCTCGCGATCTCTAACGTGCCCTTCGGCGACTACAAACTTCACGACCCGTCGTTCAACGAGCACAATTTTCTCGTTCACGATTACTTCTTCGCGAAAGCGGCCGAAAAAGTCCGGCCCGGTGGATTGCTGGCCTTAGTCACTTCCAAAGGCACACTCGACAAGGTCAATTCAAGTTTGCGCGGGTATCTCGCGGACAAAGTCGATTTCATCGGCGCGGTTCGTTTGCCAAACACGGCATTCAAAAGAAACGCGAACACCGAAGTCACGACCGACATCGTGTTCCTGCGCAGATTGGTCGCCGGGGAAAGCCCGAGCGGTCCCCCGTGGCTGAATCTCGCCGAGCACGTGAATCGTGATGGTGTCGCGTTTCAGATCAACGAATACTTAGTCGCGAATCCGCACATGATGCTCGGCCACATGGCAAATGCCGGCACAATGTATCGCAGCAACGAGCCCGCGCTTGTTGCTGATGATCGCGATCTCTCGGTCGCGCTCGCTGAAGCTGTGGCCGCGTTACCGCGAGGAATCTACCGCAGCGCGGAGCGAAACACCTCCGAGCCGCCAAATCGCGAGACAATCATCGCGCCGGACGACGTGAAGGAAAACGCCTTCACGTTGCACGATGGCGTCATCGCAATCCGCACGGGTTCCACGCTCACGCCAATCGCGAACTTGCCCGACGAAACAGCGCGCAGAATCCGCGGCTTGATTAGAGTGCGTGGCGCGGTGCGCGAAGTCCTGCGCACGCAGCTCACCGATTCTGCGGAAGCCGAAATCGTCGAAGCACGGCGCCAACTTAATTCCTTCTACGATCATTTCGTCTCCCGGTTCGGTGCGATCAACGACAGCCGCAACCGCCGCGCCTTCCGCGGCGATCCAGACCTGCCGCTTCTTTGTTCTCTTGAGGATTACGACAACGACACGAAACGCGCGACGAAGGCCTCAATCTTTCGAGAACGTACCATTCAACGATCGCAGCGTTCATAGTCCCTTAACGCAATTGACCGCCGGCTTATTCGGCGGTCAATCGAGCGGAGTTCGCGACAAGGGTTCAGAAATTCTCTTAGCCTGTCATGTTGAACCAAGCGAAACATCTCTGACTGTTTCGGGCGTTCTGGGAGGCGGAAATAGTCAGAGATTCTTCGCTTCACTCAGAATGACAGACTTTTTAGACGCCCTCTAAGAAATTTTTCGATACTGCGAAGGTTGTCGTTTCTGATTTCGCCGTGCGCGCGCTGGCGGAAAGTATTGCTACGAAACAGAGCTTCCCAAAGCGATAAAAGGACAGGGCTGGGGCGAAGGCCAGCGCTTCGCCATCGGCCACAGCTTCATCACATCCTTAACCAATGGTGGCAGACGCGCATCGCAAGACAGTCGCTCCGGAAAAACTCGGAGCGGTTGTCCGCGTGCGGCGAACAGTCTTCAGGAGACGGAAAGCGCAGGTGCGAGATGATTGTCCACCGACTCTCGACTTCAATCCGTCCGCACTCAGAGAACGATTTACGGTCTTATGTTTGTCTGCGATCGGATTGGGGATCGCGTGTTATCTTGCCGCCTACCAGTTAGGTTTCATCGCTCACGTGTGGGAGCCCTTCTTCGGAAACGGGAGCGGAAAGGTGCTGCATTCAATGGTCTCACGGATGCTACCAGTTCCGGACGCCTCGTTAGGCGCCCTGGGCTATCTCGCGGATTTTGCTACCTGCGCAATCGGCGGAATAGTGCGCTGGCGGACGATGCCGTGGATGGTTTTTTTCTATGGGGCAGTCGTCGCAGCGGTCGGCGCAATGGCACTGCTGCTCGCGGTGCTCCAGCCACTGCTGGTCCACGCCGGATGCACGCTTTGCCTGACCTCCGCGGGACTTTCGATTGTGATCGCGTGGCTCGCGCGGCACGAGGTCTTCGCAAGTTATTCCGTTCTGAGAGAGCGGAACTATTCATTATGAAAAACAGAAAACGACCCCGAACAATTGTCATTACCGGCGCCTCCGCTGGCGTCGGACGCACGGCCGCGCATGAGTTTGCGAAAGAAGGAGCGCGGATCGGATTGATCGCGCGCGGTCGCGCGGGACTGGAAGGCGCCAAACGCGAAGTCGAAGAGCGCGGCGGCGAAACACTAATTGTCCAGGCCGATGTCGCGGATGCGGCAGCGCTCGAAGCGGCTGCCGATGACGTCGAAAAGAAATTCGGTCCGATCGACGTCTGGGTAAACGACGCGATGGCGTCGGTCTTTTCGCCGATCAAAGAAATGACCGCCGAGGAATTCAAACGCGTGACCGAGGTGACTTATCTCGGTTACGTTTATGGTACGCTCGCGGCGCTCAAACGCATGCTCCCGCGCGATCACGGCGTCATCATTCAGGTCGGCTCCGCGCTCGCTTATCGCGGCATTCCATTGCAGGCGGCGTATTGCGCGGCGAAGCACGCCATCCAGGGATTTTGCGATTCGCTTCGCTGCGAACTGACCCACGACAAGAGCAACGTGCGCGTGACGATGATCCAAATGCCGGCGCTCAACACGCCGCAGTTTGGCTGGGTAAAGAGCCGCCTGCCGCGCAAGGCGCAACCGGTTCCGCCGATCTTCCAACCGGAGGTCGCGGCGCGCGTTATCGTCTACGCCTCGCATCATCCGCGTCGCGAAATTTACGTCGGCCTTCCGACGGTTGAGGCGATTGTGGGGAACAAGATCGCGCCGGGCCTGCTCGATCACTATCTCGCGCGCACCTGTTTCGACGCGCAAATGCTGGAGACGCCGGAAGATCCGAATCGCCCGAACAACTTGTGGGAACCGGTGGACGCGACCGAGGATCACGGCGCGCACGGCACTTTCGACGATCGCGCGAACACCTGGAGTCCGCAGTTGTGGAGCGATCTGCACCGCGGCTGGATCGCACTGGGTGTGCTCGCGCTCGGCGGCGCGATCTTCGGCGGACTCTTCGCGAAACAACGCCTTTCCGACTGATGCCGGACGCAAGACAGCGCGAGGATGACGCTCCCGGCCGGCCGGGAATCGAGCCACGCTGGACCTCGAGCGCGAAGACTGGTGTCGGCACCGCCGCGGGGCAGGCAAGTCAGGTCTGGTTCACCGTCAGTCATGGAATTCTAGATGAAATTTATTGGCCCGAAGTCGATCGCGCGAGCACGCGCGACATGGGATTCATCGTCACTGATGGCAAAGATTTCTTCTCCGAAGAGAAACGGCACACCAAACACACCGTAGAATATCTGGCCGAGGGTGTGCCGGCGTTTCGCCTAACGAATGAATGCGAGCAGGGCCGTTACAAGATCGAAAAGGAAATCATCACCGATCCGCGGCTCGATGTGCTTTTGCTGCGCACCCGCTTCACCGCGACGACATCAGACGAGCTTTATCTTTACGTTTTGCTGGCACCCCATCTCGATGACGGTGGCGCGCACAATTACGCCTGGATCGAAAAATTCTGGGGCGAAGATTTTCTGCTGGCGAAGCGCAATGGCAACGCGCTCGCCCTCGGCTGCTCCGCTCCGTTTCTGAAATGCTCCGCCGGCTACGTCGGCGTCTCCGATGGGTGGCAGGATTTGAATCGGCACAAGCGCATGGAGTGGAGTTACCCGCGCGCGCGCGACGGTAATGTCGCCCTGACCGCGCAAATCGATTTGAGCAAATGCGGTGGCGAGTTTGTCCTCGCGCTCGGTTTTGATTCCTCGCCCATCGGCGCGGCGCATCATGTGCGCGCGAGTTTGCTCGATGGCTTCGACAGTGCGCGCGACGAATACGTGCGCGACTGGCAGGAATGGCAGAAGTCTCTGCAGCCGGCACCACAAGAAAAGAGCGAGAGTGCTCTCGATTACTACCGGATTAGCACGGCGGTATTGCACACGCATCAGGCGAAGAAATTTCCCGGCGGCATCGTCGCCAGTCTTTCGATTCCGTGGGGTTTCGCCAAAGGCGACAAGGATCGCGGCGGTTATCATCTGGTTTGGGTGCGCGATCTCGCGCAAGTGACCGGCGGTTTGCTCGCGGCCGGCGCGGGACTGAGCGCCGCGCGGGTCTTGCGCTTTCTCGCGGTCACGCAAGAGGCGGATGGAAGCTGGCCGCAAAACATGTGGGTCACCGGTGCGGAGTATTGGACGGGCAAACAAATGGATGAAGCCGCCTTTCCGATTTTGCTGACCGCAACGGCGTTGCGCGAGAAGCTGATCGGCAAAGCGGAACTGGAGCGGCTCTGGCCGATGGTGCGCAAAGCTCTGTGCTTCATTCTCCAGCGCGGGCCTTCCACCAAACAGGATCGCTGGGAAGAAGTGGGCGGGTATTCTCCGTACACCATCGCGGTGGAAATCGCAGCGTTACTCGAAGCGGCTGAATTCACACCCGAGCCAGAGCTTGCTGATTGCCTGCGCGAAACTGCGGACGCATGGAATGAAAACATCGAGGGCTGGACCTACGCGACCGGCACCGAGCTGGCGAAAAAGTGCGGTGTGGACGGCTACTACGTGAGGATTGCGCCGGTCACGGATGACGGCAGTTCGCCGGTGGAAGGCAAGATCGAGATGAAGAATGTGAGCGAACGCACGTTGGTGCCGACGGCGAGCATCGTCTCGATCGACGCGCTCGCGCTGGTGCGCTTTGGTCTGCGCGCGGCGGGCGATCCGCGCATCGTCAACACGGTGCGCGTAATCGATTCATTGCTCAAGATCGACACGCCGCATGGCCCCTGCTGGCGCCGTTACAATCACGACGGCTACGGCGAACATGCGGACGGTTCGCCGTTCGACGGAACTGGCATCGGCCGCCCATGGCCGCTGCTCACCGGCGAACGCGCCCACTACGAACTCGCGGCGGGACGCGCAGACGAAGCGCGCCGATTGATGAAAACGATGGAAGCGTTCACCAGCGATGGCGGGATGATCCCGGAACAGATTTGGGACGCGCCCGACATCGCGGAGCGTGGTTTATATTTTGGCCGGCCCTCAGGCTCGGGCATGCCGCTGGTCTGGGCGCACGCCGAATATCTCAAACTCGCGCGCTCAATCCGGGACGGGAAAGTTTTCGATCTGCCGCCCGCGGCGGCGCAGCGTTATTTGTCGGGAACAAACGCACAGCAGTAAATCATGCGCGACATTATCGTAATCGGAGCACCGGTCGGCGGCGCAGCGGCATTGCTGCAACTGGCCGGTCGATTTCCGCCGGACCTGGAGGCGTCCGTGTTCGTGGTTCTGCACGCGACTCCGGAAAATCCGATTCTGCTCGCCGATGTGCTCAACGCTCCCGGTCGCATGCGGGCGGCCGACGTTATCGATGGTGAAGCAATCGAGAGGCGCCGAATCTACGTCGCGGCGGACGGGAAGCATTTGCTGATGCGGGACGGGAGAGCGTATCTCTCCGCGAACGGCACGGAACACCCGCACCGTCCATCGATCGATGTGCTTTTCACGAGCGCGGCCGAGGCTTACAACGCGCGCGTTATCGGCGTGTTGTTGCTCCACGCCCGTGAGGACGGTTCGCGGGGGCTGCACGCCATTCGCAAAGCTGGCGGCCGCACCATTGCGCATCGCAACGAGCAGATGCCCGAGAAACCACGGCACCCCGAAACTTCCGAAGAATTGGCGCACGATCATTTAGAGATCGACGAGATCGCGCCTCGCCTCGTCGCGTACGTTAACGGGGTGAATGGAAACGACTTCGCTTCTTCAAATGATGCGCGTTGAGAGATCATTTCCGACTGACACATCGAGCAGCTTTCTCGCAGGCTTGCTTCGTGAGAGATTGGGCGACCGTCTGGTCGGAGACCGCATGGCAACGAAACGCAAAATTCATCGAGCGGAGCAAGCGTTGCATGAGCGTGAGATCACTTTCGCTGCGCTGGCCAAGATCGCGCCGGTGGGATTGATGCGCTTCGACGCGAACGGCCGCTGCAATTATGTAAACGACCGGTGGAGCGAGTTAAGCGGCCGAACGATCGACGAAGCCATTGGCGATGGGTGGGTGAGAGCCGTTCATTTGGAAGACCGCGCGGCCGTCGTTGAGCGCTGGGCTGCCCTGCGGGAGAGGGATCTTTTCCGCGAGGAGTATCGTATCTGCCGGCCGGATGGCGCGGTGCGATGGGTCTTCGCCGAAGGCTCCGCGCTCCGCGACTACTCGGGCGAACCGCTCGGCTTCATCCGCACGATGACCGACATTACAAGACACCGTGAGCTGGAGGCTGACCTGTTCGCCGCGCGCCAAGAACTCGAAGCACGCGTGAATGAACGCACCGCGGACCTCGAAGAGGAAATGCTCGAGCGACAACGTCTCGAGAAAGAAGTGCTGCAAATCAAAGAAAACGAGCAACGACGTTTCAGTAGAGATTTACATGACGGTTTAGGGCAATACCTCACCGGTGTGCTGTTTCGTGCCTTGGCCTTGGAACGCGACCTGAACGAACAGCAATCGCCGTTTGCATCTAGCGCCGCGAAGATCGCCGAGCTGGTGGACCAAACCGTAAATCAGGCGCACGATCTCGCGCGCGGAATCGATCCGGTTCCGCTGCGGCCGGATGGTCTCGTCTGCGCTTTGCGAGACCTCGTCGCCACCCTTTGCGAGGCCCATCCGATTGCATGTTTTTTCGAATGCAAGGAACCGGTCCTCGTCGAGGACACCGACACCGCCATTCATCTTTACCGCATCGGCCAGGAAGCGATAACGAACGCGATCAAGCACAGCCACGGATCGAAGCTCACCGTGCGCCTTGAGCATACGGGTCGAGCATTGGTTCTGACGGTAAGCGACAACGGCATCGGAATCGCGGAGCCCCAGGAGGAGAATCGCGGTCGCGGATTGAACATTATGCGACATCGCGCGCGGCTCGCCGGCGCCGTCTTCAACCTCGAGACGGCGTCTGACCGTGGCACGACGGTGCGATGCGTTTGCGATTCAGCGTCTCGCGGGTTCTGATGAAAAAGACCAGCAAATCCAAAGTACTGCTCGTCGATGACCACGCAGTCGTGCGCGATGGATTGACGCAGCTCATCCGCGGCGAAGCAGATATGGACGTTTGCGGCGAGGCGGCGAGCGCGGAGGAAGCAATCGCGGCGGTCACTCGACTCCATCCCGATCTCGCGATTGTCGATATCACCATGGGCGGAGTGAATGGCATCGAGTTAATCAAAAACATCAAGGCCGTGCGGCCGACGCTCCCCGTCCTCGTGCTCTCGATGCACGACGAATCACATTACGCTGAGCGCGCCTTGCGGGCGGGAGCGAGCGGTTATGTGATGAAGCGCGAAGCGCGCGACCGCATCATGGAAGCAATCCGCACCGTCCTTTCCGGCGGCGATTACGTCAGCGAACGAATGCAGAGAAGCATGGTTCACCGCTATCTCCACGGCGCGGGCAAGGATACTTCGCCGATCGAGCGGCTCAGCGATCGTGAAGTGGAAGTGCTGACGCTCCTCGGTCAAGGACTCAGCTCAAAGGACATCGCCGACCGCCTCCATCTCAGCCAGAAGACGGTGGACAGCCATCGCACTCATTTGAAAGAGAAGCTGAACCTTCGCGGCGCGCCGGAACTGGTTAAGTTTGCCTTCGAATGGGTCAGCTCGCAGGAGCTGGCGTGAGTCGCTATTAAGAATATCTTGTACGGCGCTCGCAGGGGCGAAGCGTTGAACGAATCTCCGGGCACTTCGTCCAACTGACATGAAAACAAATAGAAGTTGGGGCCGCGCCTGCGTTCTCGCTGCCATCATAGCGACGGCGAATCTCGCTTCGGCAGAAACAGATGCGCAGTTATTGAAGGAAGCAAAAGTCACCAGAGCTCAGGCGGAACATGCTGCGCTCGGAAAAGTGCCAAACGGAAAAATTACCAGCGGCGAAATTGAGCGGGAAAACGGCAAGCTGATCTGGTCCTTTGATATCGCGAAGCCCGGCGCGAAGAACATCACCGAGGTGCAGGTGGACGCCATGACGGGTGTGATCGCATCGGTCAAGGTTGAGACGCCGAAAGATCAAGCCACGGAGCGCGCCGCGGATCGCGCCGCGAAGAAATAGCAACTGCAGGCGTGATTAGTTCCATCCGCGGCTCATGTAATCGCTCATCGCGAGCACGAGCATGATTCCGAGCCAGAAAAAGCCGGCGCCGACGAACACCCACAGGATTGGCTTGCTGTAGCGGATGTGCATAAAGAAGAGCACGATGAGCGCGCCTTTCGCGAACGAGATCGCCATGGCAACGCCGGTATTTAATGGGCCAAGATTCACGTAAGCAGCGGCGATCGTGAGCCCGAGAAACGCGAGCAGCGCGATGCCGGTGAAGAGGTAAGTGCGAGCGGACGGCTCGTTCATGAATGCCGGTCGATCATATAGATGAGCGGGAAGAGAAACACCCAGACGATGTCAACGAAGTGCCAGTAAAGCCCGAGCAGTTCAATGGGCGTGTCGTGATTTCGGAACGCGTCTCTGAACCAGGCGCGGAAAGCGAAGAACGTGATTAGCACAACACCGATCGTGACGTGCAATGCATGCACGCCGGTCATGAGCCAGTAGATGTAGAAGAATAACTCGGCGTGTTGTGGATCGGCGGCGTCGATGTGGAATGCGCGGCCTGGCAGCAGGTGCTCGTTAATTTCATGCGCGTATTCGAGACCTTTGATAACGAGGAAGAGCACGCCTAGCGAGGCGGTGACGAACAAAAGTAAGCCGAGCAGCTTCCGCCGATTCTGACTCGCCGCGCGAACGGCAAACGCCATCACCGTGCTGCTGATCAGGAGAACTGCTGTGTTGGTTCCACCAAACGCGATAAGCGTGTGCCGGCTCGCTTCGGCGAAGGCCGACGGATACGCATGGCGATAGGCCGTGTAGCCGAGGAACATTCCGCCGAAGAGGAGGATTTCCGTCGCGATGAAGAGCCACATGCCCATCGTGGCCGCCTCGCGCTGCTGCGTCGCGTCATCGAATTGATGCTCTATTGGAACGGCCAATACGTCAGGCATGTCCAGCCTCCAGTTCCGCTTCCGCTGCTTGTGCGTCGTACGCGTACGGCCCCTCTGTCACGATCGGCGTCTTCTCGAAGTTGTCGGTCGGTGGAGGCGACGACGTCGTCCACTCAAGCCCTGTCGCCTGCCACGGGTTCGGCCCCGCGACTCTTCCCCAGCGCAGTGACCAGAGCAGATACGCCAGCGGCAAGACGTAGCCGACGGCGAGGATCGATGCGCCTGCGGTCGAGAAAACATTGAGCACCTGAAACTCTGGCGCATAAACGGGATACCTCCGCGGCATTCCGAGATACCCGAGAATGAACTGCGGAAAGAACGTCAGATTGAAGCCGAGGAAAATCGTGACCGCGGAAAGCTTCGCGAGCCTCTCGGGATATAGCCGCCCGGTTATTTTCGGCCACCAGAAGTGGAGGCCGCCGAGGTAACCCATCACCATGCCGCCGACCATGATGTAGTGAAAATGCGCGATGACGAAGTAGGTGTCGTGCACGTGCACATCGACCGCGAGACAGGCGAGAAACAAACCCGTTAGGCCACCGATGGTGAACAGTCCGACGAAGCCCAGCGCGTACAGCATAGGCGTCTGAAACCGAATCGATCCTTTATAGAGGGTTGCCGTCCAGTTGAAGACTTTGATCGCGGACGGGACCGAAACCGCGAAGCTGAGGATCGAAAAAATCATCCCGGCGTAAATCGACTGACTGCTCACGAACATGTGATGTCCCCAAACGAGAAATCCGAAGACGCCGATCGCCACCGTGGCATAGGCGACGAAGCGATAGCCGAACATTTGCTTGCGCGCGAAGCACGGTATGAGTTCACTGACCACGCCCATCCCGGGCAGGATCATGATGTAAACTGCCGGGTGCGAGTAGAACCAGAAGAGGTGTTGAAAGAGGAGCGGGTCGCCTCCCATCGCCGGGTTGAAAATCCCGACGCCGAACGCACGCTCCAGCGCCATCAACGTGAGGGTGATTGCCAGCACCGGGGTGGCCAACACGAGGATGAGGCTTGTCGTGTAGATGGTCCAGATGAACATCGGCAGCCGAAACCAGGTCAGCCCCGGGGCGCGCATTTTGTGAATCGTGACAATGAAATTCAGCCCGGTCGCGATGGAGCCGAATCCCGCGATGAAAATACCCGTAGCCATCGCGATGACATGGCCGTTCGCGTAAGTGCTGCTGTAGGGCGTGTAGAAGGTCCAGCCGGTATCGACGCCGCCGGTGATGATGGAGAAAACCGCGAAGGCCCCGCCCGCCATGAAGAGATACCAGCTCGCGAGATTGAGCTTCGGGAACGCGACATCGCGTGCGCCGATCATCAGCGGCACGAGAAAATTTCCGAGCACGGTCGGGATAGACGGAATGAGGAAGAACCAAACCATGACGACGCCGTGGATGGTGAAGAGCTTGTTGTAAGTCTCGGAGGTGACGAGGTCGCCCTGCGGCGTGAGCAATTCCAGCCGCATCATGGTCGCGGCCGCGCCGCCGATGAAAAAGAAGAGCGTGATCGAGATCATGTAGAGGATCGCGATGCGTTTGTGGTCGGTCGTGAGCAGCCAGGAGCGGATGGTCTTGCCGTCGGCAAGGTAGGTTGGCTTCGTTAATGGCCTCGGCTGCGGAGCCGCTTGCAAGGTCGCAGTCGTCATAAGGCGGATTTCCTCTGGGGAGCGCACGCGCCCTCGCGTGCTGGTTTCGGTGCCCCGCCGAAACAATCTTTGTCGGGAAAAGTTCGCGAAGGCGAGGGCGCCTTCGCCAGCACGCGAGGCGCGTGCGCTCCCCAGAATTCTCCGCTACCCCTCATCGTTCTCCCTCCTGTCGCGGCTGATCGCCTAACGACTTCAGATACGCGATGATTGCGTTCAGCTCTTCCTCGCTGATCTGCCCCTGAAAAGTCGGCATCAGCGGTTCGTAACCGGCCGCGATTTGCTTGTTAGGCAAGAGGATTGAGTCGCGCAGGTATTGCTCGTCCGCGATGACGAGTGAGCCGTCCTTCAGTGGCACCGGTTTCCCAAAGATGCCATCGAGCAACGGCGCGTGAATGGCTGAGCTTTGCACGTGGCAACCGCTGCAGCCACGGCTGTGAAAGGCGCGTTCGCCTTGTGCGACAAGCGAATCGGGCGCCGGCTGTCTTTGCAGCCACCTGGCGTGCTCGGCTGGTTCCATGACGTAGACCCATCCGACCATCCGCGAGTGGTCGGTCCCGCAATATTGCGAGCAGAAGATGTGATATTTGCCGGGCTTGGTCGGCGTGAACCACTCCGTAGTATAACGCCCCGGCACCACGTCTTGCTTCGTTCGAAAATCAGGCACGAAGAAGTCGTGGATTACGTCCTCCGAAGTCATAACCAACTTCACCGGCCGGCCGACTGGGATGTGCAGTTCGTTGATCTCGCGGCGGCCATCCGGATGCTGGATTTTCCACATCCATTGCTTGCCGACGACGTAGATTTCAGTCGCGTCCGCGGGCGGACGGGACATCGCGAAGAACTCCTCGGCCGCCCAGAAAAACAGACCGAGAAAGATGAGCAGCGGGATCAACGTCCATGTGATCTCGATGCGCATCGGCGTGCCTTTTGGCGGAGTGCGATCCGCCTTTGACCCGCGCCGATAACGAATGCAAAAGAACAGCGCGACGACCAGAACGAGGATTGTGATGGCAGTGCTGAGCGCGAGTAATGCGAGGTAAATATGGTCAACATTCGGCGCGAGATTCGATGCCGATTCCGGAAAGAGAAATGACCCGACAAAGCGCATGTCAGGTAGCAGCGGGACGTTCGCGCCGGATCATGACTACGACGTAACCGCAGAGCAGCAGCGCCGTCCCGGTGCCGGCGATCTGCATGATGCGCGAGATGAGCAGCCCGTATCTGCCGGTGCTCGGGTTGTAGTGAAAACAGAGGAGAAAAACGCGATCGGCGAGCGAGCCGATTTGGTTGTTCGATGCTTCGAGCAACGCGAGCCGCACATCGCGCGGCGGGTATTCAATGCCGGGGAAGTAGCGTGAGACTTTGCCCGTCGGCGACATAATCATAATCGCGCTCGGATGCGCGAACTGCCGCGTTGCCGCGTCCCAGGCGTAGTGATAACCGACGGCGTTCGCGAGCTGGGCGATGGCCGGCTCGGTGCCGGTGAGAAAATGCCAGCCGTCAGCCGAATGCGGGCGGCCGTAGCGCTGGGTGTAAATCTGCTTCTTCGCGGCGGCGAGCGCTGGACGTTCGCGCGGATCGAAGCTGACGACGACGATCTGGTAATCCTTGCCTGCGTCGAACCGAAGATCCTGCGCTGTCTGCAAAACGCCATTGAGCACGAGTGTGCAGAGGTTCGGACATTCGTAATAAGCGAGGGCGAGGATCACCGGTTTCGATCCGAAATAATCGCCGAGACGCACGGCGTGGCCGTGTTCGTCACGAAACGTGAGATCGAGCGGCACTTGTGCGTTCAGATGTTGGTCCAGGCCAGCGCGCGCCGCGATCTGCGCCTGCGGCGTGTCAGCGCGCGAATTGATTGCGGCCGCAATGAAGATGCAGAGGAAAATGCGCTTCATGGCTGGGTCGCGGCAGCTTTCTCCTGCCGCATCTGAATCGGTGTCTTGCCGTTCGTTTGCTCGTTAGGCGAAGTGCGCACAGGCACGCCGCGCTGCGCAGTCAGATCCATTGCGCGTCCAATTGGAATTCGAATTACACCCGCGCTCCTGTCCACCCAGCCGTAGCTGTTCAGCTTCTGCTCTTCCGCGGCGCGGAAACGCTCGAGATCGGCGCGATCGTTCGTCTGCAGGCGCGGCTCGGGCGCGATTGGGTGCGGATCGGTGATGCGCGACGGCGCAAAAGGCGATGGATGTTCACGTTTGAAGAACGCGAACAATCCGGCCGTGCTGAGAAGAACAATCACGGCCGCGGTGACCAGGCCGAGGGCGCACCACGCGACGACGCGCACGTTGATGTCGCGCGTCTCGTGACCAGCATTGCCTTGCGCCTGCTCAGCCATGTTGCGGCACCTCGAGTAGTTCCTGCGGCAGCAGCGGCTGCTGTTTCAAAAAATAAAAGAATAGCGCGAACCAGAATCCGCCGAGGGCGAGCCACACGGTGAGATCGAGCCAGTGCACATAAATGCCGCGCGGATGAAACGTCGGCGCGACCAGCCAGAAATTGTTGAGCACGTTCGCGCCGAGAATGCAGAAGCAAACACGCGCCAGCCTGCGCGGATGGCGCTTGCGCTCGCGCGAGAGGAGCAGCGCGAAAGGCAGGAAAAGTTGACCAAGGGCGAGCGCGACGGCGAGCCATGGCCAGCCGCCTCCGCTACGAGCCAGATACCACGAGATTTCCTTCGGCAGATTCCCCGACCAGATGATGAGGAATTGCGAGAAGGAGACGTAGGCCCAGAAAATGACGAACGCGACCAGCATGCTACCAAGATCCTGGAACACTTTTTCCGGGATGGTGTCGCCTAACGATGAGTGAGCAGCAAAGATGCAAAGAACCGCCGTCATTAACGCGAGGGCGGAGAGGAATTGTCCCGCGGCGAAAACTTCGACAAACACGGTGGAATACCACTCGGGGGTGAGCGACATGACCCAGTCGGTGGAAGCGAAGTTCATGCACAGCACGTAAACGATCAGGCCGACTCCGGAGAGCGCGGCGACTCGTCGCGAGACGGGTTTCGTGTCTCCTCGCGCCTTCATCCAGCGTCGCAGGAGCATTCCGATGATCGCGAGGACTGCGAAGTAAAACACCGAGCGCGCGGTGAAGAACGGGACGTTCAGGTATTGCGCCTTGTGATGGTAACCGGGCGCTTCGCCGCGCGCGCCATTCGACCAGCCGTAGAGGTCGTGCAGGCCGAGGAGCACGGGGACGAAAAGCACTGCGATAAACGGGAGCGTGCGGAATGCGGCGGTCGAGAGGCCGCGCAGCGCCAGCCCCCATTTTCCGCCGGTCAGGAACTGCATCATCACGATGACGAGCGCGCCGAACGGCAGCCCGCTCCAGGAGAGCCAGGCGAAGAGGTAGGATTGGAAAAACTGCGCATGCTGGAAGACAGCGCCGATGATCGAAACCACTGCCGCAATCGCACCGACAATCAACGCGCGCAATTGCCAGCGATTACACTGAGAACTGAACGCCATGTCGTTCATGGTTGTGCCGCCTGCAGTTGTTTTAGACCGGCGGGTTCGGCATCGGACGGCGCGGCGTGCTGGCTCAATTGCAGCGCGCGGATGTAGGCGGCGATGGCCCAGCGATCCTCCGGCGAAACGCGCGACGCGTAGGGATACATAACGCCGTATCCGTTCGTGATCACGTCGAAAAAATGACCCGGCGGCGCGTCGCGCAGACGCTGCTCATGCAACGACGGCGGCTGCGGGAAACCACGTTGCACGATCATGCCGTTGCCGTCACCTGTGCGGCTGTGGCAGACAGCGCAGTAAATGTCGAAACGCTGTTGGCCGCGCGAGAGCAACTCCCGCGTGACTGGCATGGGGAAGGTCGCGGCGAGCTGGTTGTCGATTTTGCCGGTGTAGAATTGTTCATCCGCGCGGAGTTGTCCCCGAGCAACCGTGTGCGCCGGCGGGACGCGCGAGCCCGCATCGTTCTTGAAGAACGTCTCCTCCGCGAGCGGCTTGAGGTGCTGCTGATCGACCATGCCGCGTCGGCAGGCGGTGACGCAAAGGAGAACCACGAGCGTCGCGGCAATTCTGGGGAGCGCGTGCGCCTCGCGCGCTGGTTTCGGCGCCTCGCCGAAACGAACTTTGTCTTCGCGAGCAAAGGAGGAAAAGTTCGCGATGGCGAGGGCGCCATCGCCAGCGTGCGAGGCACACGCGCTCCCCAGAACACGCGACGCGCGTGCGTCTCCGAGACGCATCGCTCTCATTTCTCTACCTCCACAACGCTGAGTGGGCCTAACGAGTGCAAGAACTTGGCGGCCTCTTCCGTATTAAAAATGTGATCGTCTGCTTCGATGCAGAGGAAGAAGCGCGTCTGGCTGGCGAGCTTGAACTCCGGCGCGTTGAAGACCGGGTGATACGGTTTCGGCAGACCGTTCATCGCGAGCATGCCGATTAAGCCCGCGATCGCGGCGAAGAGCACGGTGAGCTCGAACGTGATCGGCACGAATGCGGGCCAGCTATGCAGCGGGCGGCCGCCGACATTCAGAGGATAACTGACCGCGGCCGAATACCATTGCATGCCGTAGGCGGTGAGCGCGCCGACTATTCCACCGAGCAGGACCACGAGCGGCACGCGGGTCTTCGTGAAACCGATCGCCTCCGCCACGCCTTCGACCGCGTACGGACTGTAGGCGTCCATCTTGCGATAACCGGCCTGGTAGGCGGCGCGCGCGGCGGCGAGCAGTTGCTCCGGCTGCGCGAATTCTGCCATCACGCCGTAGAGACTTTCGTTCATCGAGCACTCTCCGATTTCTTGTGCACGAGATCGCGCATCTCGCTGATGGAGATCGCCGGCAGCAGCCGCAGGAACAAAAAGAAGAGCGACGCGAACAGGCCTAACGAGCCAATAAGCGTCATCCAATCCCAGCGGGTGCCGTGAAAAATACCCCAGGCCGACGGCAGGAAATCACGATGCAGGCTCGTGATGACAATGACGTATCGCTCCGTCCACATGCCGACCTGGATGAAGAGCGCGATGACAAAGAGCACGGCCGGGTTCGTGCGGATTTTTTTGAACCAGAGCAACTGATTGACGCCGACATTGCAGAAAATGAGGAGCCAGTAGGCCGGTGCATACGGCCCGAACATCCGGTTCAACGTCAGGTAAATTTCAAACTTGTCGTCGCTGTACCACGCCATGAATCCTTCGGTGATGTAGCCGTGCGCGACCATCAGTCCGGTCGCGAGCATAATCTTCGCGCAGTTCTCGAGGTGCCGGATGGTGATGAAATCTTCGAGGTGATAGAACTTGCGAATTGGAATCGCGAGCGTGAGCACCATGGCGAACCCGGAGAAAATCGCGCCGGCGACGAAGTAAGGCGGAAAGATGGTCGAATGCCAGCCCGGGACGATCGCGATTGCAAAGTCCATGGAGACGACGCTGTGCACGGAGAGCACGAGCGGCGTCGCGAGTCCGGCGAGCAGCAAGTAGACGATGTGAAAACGTTTCCAATGACGCGCCGAGCCGCGCCAGCCGAGCGCCAGAATTCCGTAAATCATCTGAACCCGTTTGCTCGCCGCGCGGTCGCGCATGGTCGCGACATCCGGCAGCAGGCCGACATACCAGAAGATGATCGAGACAGTGAGATAGGTGCCGACCGCAAACACGTCCCACACGAGTGCGCTCCGCCATTGTGGCCACATTCCCATCGTGTCGGGATAGGGCAGGAGCCAGTAAAACACCCACGGCCGGCCGAGATGCAGGAGTGGAAATAATCCGGCGCACGCGACCGCGAACAACGTCATCGCTTCGGCGAAACGATTGATCGAGGTGCGCCAATCCTGATGGAGCAAAAGGAGGATGGCGGAGATGAAAGTGCCGGCGTGCCCGATCCCGATCCACCAGACGAAATTCGTAATCGCGAAGCCCCACGCGACCGGGACGTTGACGCCCCAGATGCCGACGCCTTTTAGGAGCAGCCAGCCGATCGCGAAGTTCATCATCATGAGCAGCGCGAACGCCACGGCCAGCCCGGCGAGCCAGCCGCGGTGGACCGGTCGCGTCAGGACGACGTCAGTGATTTTTTTGGTCACCGACGCGTTGTCGTAGCCGGGCGCGACGACTGGTTCTTCGAGCTGCGCGTTCATGCGTGCTCGAGCTCCGGGTTGGGATTGCGGAGCTTCGCGAGATAGGTCGTGCGCGGCCGCGTGTTCAGCTCTGCGAGCAGGCCATAATTCAGAGGCGACGCGCGCAACTTCGCCACACGGCTGTTCGCGTCATTGATGTCCCCGAAAACGATCGCGTCCGCCGGACAGGCCTGGGCACAGGCGGGTGTGATTTCGCCGTCGCGGATCGGGCGATTCGCTTTGTTGGCGTCAATCTTAACCGCGTTGATCCGTTGAATGCAGTAGGTGCATTTCTCCATGACGCCACGACTGCGCACGCTGACATCCGGGTTGCGCATTAACTTCCGTGTCGCAGGCTGCTCAAACTGATTCGCGTCGTATTCGAGGAAGTTAAAACGCCGCACTTTGTAAGGGCAATTGTTCGAGCAGTAACGCGTGCCGATGCAGCGGTTGTAGACCATCTGATTCAACCCTTCGCTGCTATGCACTGTCGCGGCGACGGGACATACGAGTTCGCACGGCGCGTTTTCGCAATGCATGCAGGGCACCGGTTGGTGCAACATTTGCGGATTCGTTAGGCCGCCTTCGTAATAGCGATCCACGCGAATCCAATGCATTTCGCGTCCGGCGCGCACCTGCGCTTTCCCGACGATTGGAATGTTGTTCTCCGCCTGGCAGGCGATCGTGCAGACACCGCAGCCAGTGCAGGTGTTGAGGTCGATCGCCATCCCCCAGGCATGTCCGTGGTAGGCGACGTTCTGATAAAGCGTCTCATCGTGCGCGGGCGGCGGCTCTCCGGTTCTCGTGATTGCTGTCGCATCGCTTTGAACAGCGGCGAGCGTGCCGACGCGTACCTGATCGCGTCCCTCCATGTTCCAATGCTGCTGCGTGGTGACGAGTTCGTGCGTATCGCCCGTCCTTTCGATCTCCAGACCAGCACCGCCCCACAGCGCATCCGAGGTGCGAAGCGCATAAGCATTGAAGCCGACACCGTCGCCGACCGACCCGGCCCGCGTCCTGCCGTAGCCGACGTTTACCGTCACGCAATCGTCAGCTTGCCCCGGCAGAATCCAGATCGGAGCGCGAACAGAACGGCCGCGGAATTTCAAATTCACGATATCGCCGTTCTCGAGTTTGAGCCGCGCGGCGGTCGCGGGACTAACACGCGCTGCATTGTCCCAAACGATTTTTGTCAACGGATCGGGGAACTCCTGGAGCCAGGCATTATTTGCGAAGCGCCCGTCGTAGACGCGCTCGTCGGCGCGAATGATCAGTTGAAGACGGGAAGATGGAACTGCTGGTGTTTGCGCTGCGATTGAAGGCGGCGCGGAACCAGACGCCACCGTAGCCGCACTGACAACACCATCATGCAGCGCTTTCCGCCACGTATTTTCAAAATCGGGCGCGGCCTGTTCTTTTTGCCAATAGGCGCGAACGATATCGTAGCTGCCGGCGCTCGCATCCTCGAGTAGGGCTGCGAGAAGCTCGTGTTTTGATCTTCCCGCAAAGAGCGGCTCGATCGTCGGCTGCACGATTGTGGCCGTGCCATCGAACGCACGCGCATCGCTCCAGCTCTCAAGCGCGTGCGTCTCGGGAACATGCCACTGACACAGCTCGGCCGTTTCGTCGTGATAGAGGCCGCAGTGGATGACTCGCGGAATTGTTTGCAGCAGCTTCGCGAATTCGAAGTCCGCCGGTGCGTCGTAGGCCGGATTTCCGCTCACGATCAGGAGCGTGTCGACCGTGCCTGAATTGACGTCGCTAACGAGTTCGCGCAGGTCGCGCGGCGCGGTGTGTGCAGGCGTGTAGTCGACGGTTACACCCACGTTGCCGAGCGTCTCATTAAGCGTGCGAACCGCTGCGTGAACGGCAGGCGATTGCGAATCACCTGCGATAACAATGCAGCGACCAGCGGTGCGTTCGAGATCCGCCCCAATTGCAGCCGCGATTTTGGATTCGCGACCAGAGGCAAGTTGCTCCGCGAACTGCTCGACCTCGGCCGATCGCATGACGATCCGGTGATCCGCCATCGCTCCGGTAAGGCTCGGCGTCGGCTCGATCACGTAGAGCCGATTCATCGCGCCATTCGGGCGGCGCGCTGCTGCAAACTGCTTCGCGTAAGCAAGACTCGCGGGTCCAGATGAAAGGAAATCTGCGTCGAGCGAAACGATCACCTCCGCTTTGTCGAAGTGGTAACGAGCGCCTGGCGACGTACCGGCAAGCGGCTCATATTCGTGCCACTTCGCGCCGGGATACCTGGCGAGTATCCGCTGGATCTGATCGAGAAAGGTGGGCGAGGTCTCGTGCCTGGTGAGCAGGCGAAATCCAGCGCCACCATTGGCCTTCCACTTCTGCGCAGCAGTTGTGAGCTCGGCGAGCAACGCGTCCCACGTGCTGATTTGGCCGCGGTGAATGACTGCCTGCGAGCGCTCCGGATCGTAGAGCGCGAGCAACTCCGCCTGCATGAACACGTCGCTCGCGCCGAGACTTGCGGGATGTTGCGGATTGCCTTCGATCTTCGTCGGGCGACCTTCGTGGGTCTCGACCAGAACGCCGCGCGCGTAGCCGCCAAGAGTCAGCGCGGTGGCGAAAAAAAGCGGCTGACCGGGAATGAGTTCCTCTGGCTGGCGCACATAGGGCACAATGCGTTCGAGAGGCTGGCGCGTGCAGCTCGTCGCACCCGCGAGCGCGAGCGATGCGCCCATCAGTTTTAGGAACTGCCGGCGACTCCATTCGTTAGGCAATTCCGACGCGCCGCTTGGAAATTCGCGGTGCAGCATCTCCTCGAACGCGTCGGTGCGCGCGAGTTCCTCCAGACTACGCCAATGCGATCTTACCGGTGACATGTGTAGCAATCCGTTAAGCCCGCGGTGTGAACGTGATTCTTCGCGATGAGCTCCTGCCCGAATGCGCGCTGATTCACCGGCGCTTTGTAATCCATGTCGACGACCTCGTTCGTCGGCCGGAGAAAATTCTGAGGTTGCCGATGGCAATCGAGACACCAACGCATGTAGAGGGGCTGCGCCTTGGCGGTGAGCGGCATCCGATCGACTCGGCCATGGCACGATTCACAGCCGATGCCTTTGTTCACATGAATGCTGTGATCGAAGTAGACGTAATCGGGCAGATCGTGAACGCGCGTCCATTTGATCGGCTTGCCCGTTTGAAGACTGTCGCGCACCGGCTGTAGCACCGGCGCGTCTTTCCACACCTGGGAGTGACATGTCATGCAGGTTTCCGTCGGAGGCACCCCGGCGAAGGGCGATTGCTCGACCGATGTATGGCAATAGCGGCAATCGATGCCGAGGCCGCCGACGTGATGCTGATGGCTGAACGGCACCGGCTGCTCGATCGGGACGTCGACTTCCGTCCAGAAGTCCGAACGAGCAAGCGCGTAAAGTGCGACCGAGACGGTCGCAACTAAACCGACGCCACCAAAGATGACCAGTTTCGCAATGGCATTCGCGCGCTTTTTGAAGAGCTGTCCCATGCAGAAACGGCAGCGATCACCGCGAGTTGCTGTTCACGATTTAGTGAATGCGGAGCGCCTCTCAGGGGCAATGGGTAAAGTTACTCGGCATATCGTGCGAAAATATCTTACCGATCCAGACTTTTTGGATTCTCAGCGACACCCACGGGTCACGAACACTCCGAGCTTGTCCGCCACCACCAGTACGAAGCGATGGTTACAAGATTTGCTCATAGCCCGGCTGCGAGGTACTCTCATTGGCCAAGGCGGAGGTAATCCGCGCGGACCGACCGTAGCTTCCTTGCAAGAAAGGCGAGGATTCCTCATGACAGTCGGACGCAAACATCGGGCGATCGGGAAGGATGGATCCGGCCAAGATTATGTTGCGAAGCATTAAGCAGTTTTACGGAAAAAAACTTGGCGCGTCTGACGGCGACATCGGTCATGTGAAGAACTTCTATTTTAATGATCAACAATGGGCTGTCCGATATGTTGTCGCGGACACGGGTTCATGGCTATCGGGGCGTTCGGTGCTGATCTCTCCTCATGCTTTCGGAAACCTACAGCAAGATCCAAACAAGTGAAGGAGCGATCGGCCACGTCACTGATTTCATGATGGACGACAAGAGTTGGGCGTGATTTCACCGAAACATATTGAGCGGATCAGTTACGAGGAATCCAAGGTGTTTGTGAACGTGACGAAGGAAGCCATCCTGAAAGCACCGGAATACCATGTGCCTCCGCTCGGCACGGCATATCGCGATACGCGGAACTTCGACGCATCATGAAATGAACAAAAATCCACTGAACAAGGGTATGTTAACTGAGAACTCTGTCGGCATCGGCACGGTAACTCCAGAGATGGTCGAAGCGCGTGCGAATGAGTTAGCCGCTATCGCGGGTCGTGTTCCTCCTGAAGCGACCGAGGCTGATTATGAACAGGCCAAACGTGAACTAACGGGCGGACCGGAGATGGATGTTCAAGAGACGGTTCTCGAATCGATAGCCGAATCCGAACGTTGGGATCCCGTGCCAGGCTCAACCGGACGCCACGCGCCGGAGCCGTTAGGCGAAGATGGGGATAGCGAAGGGCGAAGCGAGAGTGCGCAGCTTGTCGAAGAAGGGGTAAACGAAGCAGAGCATGACCAAATGCTCCAAGCAGCTCGGGCGGCCCAGGAAAAAGACAGAGGCGAATCGTGAGAAATTGTTCGCTCTACGACTGATCGTTAAGAGAGCTGAGTTACCATTCGATAGGCATGAACGCGCCGGCCATGGAATCAACGATTGAGGGCCTCCTCGTTAGGGGCAAAGGCATCCTGGCGGCCGATGAGAGTTCGCCCACGATCGCGAAGAGATTCGCGGACATCAAGATTGCGTCCACGGAAGAATCCCGGCGGAGTTATCGTGAAATGCTGTTCACAACTTGCGGACTAGATGAATGCATCAGTGGTGTAATCCTATTTGACGAAACGCTGCGTCAAAAGACAACGAATGGTGCTCTCATGCCCAAATGGCTGGCAAAACAGGGCATGCTTCCCGGCATCAAAGTGGATAAGGGAGCCGTAGCCTTAGCTAATTTCGCCGGCGAGAAGATCACTCAGGGGCTTGATGGCCTTCGCGAGCGACTCAAGGAATATGGAGAACTCGGAGCACGCTTCACTAAGTGGCGCGCGGTGATTGCGATTGACGAGCACATTCCGACCCACACTTCCATCGAAGCGAATGCCGAGGCGCTGGCGATGTTTGCTGCGCTCAGCCAAGAGGCGGGATTGGTGCCGATTGTAGAGCCGGAGGTGTTAATGGATGGTGACCACTCGATAGGCCGATGCGAAGAGGTCACGACGGGCGCTTTGAACAGCGTGTTTGCGGCCCTGTTTAAACATCGCGTGGTGCTTGAACAAATGCTTCTCAAGACGGGCATGGTGTTATCAGGCAAGGACTGCTCGCAGCAAGCCGATCTCCCGGAGGTAGCCGAAGCGACCATCCGCTGTTTATTGCGTTCTGTGCCTGCCGCGGTTCCCGGGATCGTCTTTCTTTCCGGAGGACAAAGTGATGAAGCGGCGACGCAGCGATTGAACGCCGTTTGCAGCGTGACCGATGTTCCCTGGAAGTTGAGTTTCTCCTTTGGACGCGCTCTCCAGGCTCCCGCGCTGAAAATCTGGAAAGGTTCTCAGGATAACGTCGCAGGAGCTCAATCGGCTTTGCACCATCGCGCCAAATGCAATGGTCTCGCGGTTGAAGGCAAGTATTCTGAACAGATGGAAAGCGAGAAGACATAGGGCTTCCAAAGATGAAGCCATATCTCAATCCCACAAAGATTTCCCTGATGCTCGCCGACGTGGACGGGGCGCTGGTGACGCAGGATAAAATCATCACGCCGCGAGCAAAGGCTGCCGTGGCAGCTCTGCGGACGGCGCACATCGGGTTCACGATCACGAGCGGGCGTCCGCCGCGCGGCATGAAGATGTTGATCGACGACCTGAAAATCGACACTGTCGTCGGCGGCTTTAACGGCGGTGTTTTTGTGAAGCCCGATCTGACGGTGATCCAGTCTCGTTTCATCTCTTCAGCAGTCGCGGAGCGTGCTCTGGAGGTGATCGGACAGCACATGCTCGTGGGATGGCTCTATACCGACACCGATTGGTTTGTGCCCGATCCCAACGGACCTCATGTGGCTCGGGAAACCTGGACCGTGAAGTTTGAAGCGAAAGTTTCGAACGACTTCAGTCCTCTTTTGGACCGCGCCGTTAAAATCGTGGGCGTGAGCGACGACTTGAAGGCTGTGGCTGCGTGTGAAGCGGCCCTGCAATCGGAGTTGCGTGGTCAAGCTTCCGCTGCCCGTTCACAGCCTTATTACCTGGATGTAACGCACCCGGAAGCAAACAAAGGCGGTGTCGTCGAGTTCCTCTCTAAGAGCCTGCACATCCTCCCGGAGGCCATCGCTACTCTGGGTGATATGCCTAACGATGTCATGATGTTCGAGAAAAGTGGCCTAAGTATCGCGATGGGTAATGCCAGCCCGGAGGTGCAGGCCCAGGCCAACTTTGTCACCTTAAGTAACGAGGAAGATGGGCTTGCTTATGCAATGGATAAGTTTGTTCTCCCGACAGTTACATCGGTATCCACTTCCTGAAAATGGAACGTCCCACTGCTCCTTCATCGGCCGAACTGGATAATCTGTGCATCAACACGATTCGATTCCTTTCGGTGGATGCGGTGGAGAAAGCCGATAGCGGTCATCCGGGCCTGCCCATGGGCGCTGCTCCCATGGCTTATGTCTTATGGACGCGGTTCCTTAAATACAATCCGGCCAATCCAGGTTGGAGGGATCGTGACCGCTTCGTCCTTTCCGCGGGACATGGTTCGATGCTGCTGTACAGCTTGCTTCATCTCACTGGCTATGACCTGCCGCTCGAACAGATTCGGTTATTTCGCCAGTGGGGAAGTAAGACTCCAGGACATCCCGAGCGCGGACTGACACCTGGAGTGGAGACAACGACCGGTCCGCTCGGCCAGGGATTCGCTAATAGCGTCGGAATGGCAATCGCGGAAGACTACCTGGCGGCGCGCTACAATCGGCCAGACTATCAGATTGTCGATCATTATACCTATGCGCTGGTCAGCGACGGCGATTTGATGGAAGGGGTCTCGTCCGAGGCTGCGTCGCTCGCAGGTCATTTGAAACTCGGCAAACTGATCTGCCTCTATGATGACAACCACATCACGCTTTCCGCGGGGACTAACATCACGTTTACGGAGGATCGTGCCATGCGTTTCGAAGCGTACGGCTGGCACACCCAGACGGTTGAGAATGGAAATGATCTTGCAGCGATCGAACGCGCACTGCGTGTCGCGCAAACCGAGAAACAACGTCCGTCGCTGATTCTCGTGCACACGCATCTCGGGTACGGCTCACCGAACAAGCAAGACACTTTCGAGGCGCATGGCTCGCCGCTGGGCCACAAGGAGGTCAAGCTAACGAAACAAGCATTGGGCTGGCCACTCGACCCAACCTTTTACATTCCAGAGGAAGCTCTCGCGCATTTCCGTCGAGCAATTGAACACGGCAAACAAGGTGAAGCAGAATGGAACGCGAAGTTTACCGAGTATACCAAAGCATTTCCCGACCTCGCCAAAGAGTTCCAGCAAGGAATGGCTGGCGAATTACCTAAAGGCTGGGATGCTGGCATTCCGAGTTTTCCAGCCGACCCGAAAGGCATGGCGACGCGCGTCGCATCTGGCAAGGTGCTAAACGCGATTGATAAGAAGCTTCCTTCACTGATCGGCGGCTCGGCCGACCTGGATCCTTCTACCCACACGGCATTAGCCGCAATGGGCGATTTCGAGAATCCGCGAGACGAGGCCGGCAACTTGCAAGGATCGGCGGGCGGCGGCTGGAGTTATGGCGGACGCAACCTGCACTTTGGCGTTCGCGAGCATGGCATGGGATCGATCGCGAATGGCTTGGCTACGCATGGCGGCATCATTCCGTTCACGGCGACGTTCCTCATTTTCTCGGACTACATGCGGCCACCGATTCGGCTGGCCGCGCTGATGGAGCTGGGGGTGATTTATGTTTTCACGCACGACAGCATCGCGCTGGGAGAAGATGGTCCAACGCATCAGCCCATCGAACAACTTGCCTCGCTCCGCGCGATCCCGAGGTTGATCGTCATTCGCCCATGCGACGCCAACGAGACAGCCGTAGCCTGGCGCGTCGCGATTGAAACTCGCGATCGACCGGTGGCGCTGATTTTGACACGGCAGAACGTGCCCACTCTTGATCGCACCCAATTTGCCGCGGCAGAAGGCTTGCGCCGCGGCGCCTATGTTTTGGAGGATGCTCCCGAAGGGAAACCGGACCTCATCCTGATCGGCACCGGATCGGAAGTGGGCTTGATCGTTAGGGCGGGCGAAAAGCTAACCAAGGAAGGGATGAAGGTTCGGATCGTCTCGATGCCAAGCTGGAAATTGTTCGACGCCCAGCTGCAAACTTATCGCGACTCAGTTCTTCCTCCATCAATACACGCAAGGCTTGCGGTCGAGGCCGGTGCGACTCAGGGCTGGTGCAAATACATAGGGGACAACGGTGACGTGATCGGAGTGGATCGATTTGGCGAATCGGCGCCGGGAGAAGTCGTCATGCGCGAATACGGTTTCACCGTCGAGAACGTTCGTTGGCGTGCCATGGAGTTAATGCACGGAAAGCGCCCGGTTCTTCATCAAAGGACCGACGCCGAAGCAGTGGCAGTGTGGCGTAACGAGGGAGATCCCAACTGACAATGATGCAAAAGAAGGACGCATTCAAAGTTGGAGATCATGTCGAGTGGAACTCGGAAGCGGGCCACGTCCGGGGAACGATCAAGAAAAAGGTCACCTCGGCGATCAAGTTTAAGACCTACACGGTCCACGCCTCGAAGGAGGAGCCGCAGTATTTGATCAAGAGCGACACAACCGACCACATGGCGATGCACAAAGGGACGGCGCTCAAGAAGCTAAGTAAAGGCACCCGTCCAGCCAAGGAGCCGCCTCCGCATCCCGGGAAGAGATGAAGCGGGAGGAAACGACAGTCGTATTTACGATTGGACATTCTACGCGCCCGATCGAGGAGTTCATTGGGTTGCTTCAAGCGCACGCGGTATCTTGCGTAGTAGATGTGCGGACGGTTCCGCGATCCCGGCACAATCCCCAGTTTAACAAGGATTCGTTGCCGGATTCATTGACGAAAGCTGGCCTGGGTTACGTTCACATGTCGGGGCTAGGCGGCCTGCGTCATGCAAAGCCTGATTCGATTAACGCCGGCTGGCGGAATGCGTCCTTTCGCGGTTATGCCGATTACATGCAGACGCCGGAATTTGAGCAGAGCCTTGAGGAATTGATCCAGTTGGGCAAGGAGGAGCGGATCGCAATTATGTGTGCCGAGGCTGTGCCCTGGCGTTGTCATCGCTCGCTCATCGGTGATGCCTTGCTCGCCCGAGGAATCCAGACGGAAGACATCATGAGTCCAACTCGTCGCCAGATTCATGCTCTAACTACCTTTGCGAAAGTCCGCGGAAAGAAAGTGACTTATCCTCCCGAAGACGTGCTGCTACCTAAAAGAGAGTCATCGCCGAAAAACGGGAACCTAAGTGTTCAAGGCAAGTGAGCTTCGCTGATGATTGCCTATAAGATATCAAAGAACGCGAAGATACTCTTTGTCGGCATCAATCCACATCCCGGTTCCTATCGTCGCGGCGTGCCGTTCTCGAATAACAAGATGTTTTGGTATCTATTGAATCGGGCCGGATTACTCCAGGAAGCAGAAAGTGATTTAAAAGACGATCGGTTGCTCAAGGAAATCTACGAGAAAAAGTTTCTGCCGGAATACAAACTAAACTTCGTAAATTTGGTGGACCGACCGACGATCGATGTGACGGAATTGAAAAAAGGCGAGGAAGAAGCGGGCGTAAGACGGGTGTTAAGAATCATTCGGACTTATCAGCCGAAAGTAGTTTGTTTCATCGGTAAGATCGCATTCAACACATTCTACGGTATCCGGAAGTGCGACTGGGGCTGGCAGGCGGAGATCGGAGGCGCGAAAGTTTATCTGATGCATTTTCCGATTCGAGGCCCGGCGTCAGCCCGCATCCGGCAATTACGCGAAGTAAAGCGCGCCAGTTCGGTAGCCAACGATTGACATAAAAGAGACATGAATAAGAGGCGTTATGCTATTGCGCGGTGGGCCGTCTGTTTGTGCATTCTCTTACCGGTCGCTGGCCGGGGGAATGATGAAGTAAGTGGAGGGCATAAGGAAAAGGCTCAGTTGACCACAGCTCCTCTAGTTCCACCTCCGATTACTCGAACCTCTCCCGCTGTCGTCCGGGCATATCTCAATGCCGGCTACAAGACAACCGAATTAGCGCCGGGATTTAACTACACCTTCTGGACCTTTAATGGAACCACGCCGGCCCCATTTATCCGCGCGAGGGTCGGCGACACTCTCGAGGTTGTGCTTTCCAATAGCGATAACCGGGGCATGGCTCATAACATCGATTTCCACGGGGTCACCGGCCCCGGAGGCGGGGCGGAGGTGCTCAATACTACTCTAGGAGGATTGGTCGAGGGTAGCTTTAAGCTGCTTTATCCCGGACTGTTTCTTTATCACTGCGCCCAATCGCCCATGGCGGACCACATCGCCAATGGCATGTATGGATTGATCCTGGTTGAGCCGGAAGCAGGTTTGCCCAAAGTAGATCACGAGTTCTATGTGCTTCAGAGTGAATTCTACACGAGTTCACCCGTCAAGGGAAAGACTCTCGAGTACTCGCGCGAGGATGGTTTGAAGGAACAACCCCGCTATGTTGTTTTCAATGGACGGGTCGGCTCGCTTACCGGGGACAAGGCCTTGCAAGTTAAAACGGGCGAGCGCGTGCGCATCTACTTTGGTAACGCAGGGCCGAATCTCGATTCATCGTTCCACGTCGTGGGCGCCATCTTCGATAAGCTCTACCGCGACGGCGATCTGATGGACCCACCGGCGCACGGCATTGGAGTCACTCTGGTGCCGGCCGCGGGGACCGCGGTGATGGAGATCGCCTTCGAAGTGCCCGGTCAATACACGATCATGGATCACTCGATCTTCCGCACCGAGAAAGGCGCGCTGGGAGTCATCAATGTCACAGGCCCACCTCGTCCGGACATCTACCATTCTGTAAAATAACCACTTCCCCTTATTGATCGGTCTACTTAATACGCCCTAGCTCAAGTATTGCTTAATCATGAACTTCCACCTGAAGATCTGGCGGCAGGCAAACCCGAAGACTAAGGGAAAGCTGGTCGATTACGAGGCGAAGGAGATTTCTCCGCATACTTCGTTTCTCGAGATGCTGGATATCGTCAACGAAGAACTCACCGAGCGCGGCGATGAACCGATCGCCTTTGATTCGGACTGTCGGGAAGGTATTTGTGGCACCTGCGCACTAATGGTCAACGGTGAAGCCCATGGACCCGATCATCCCAACGCAGTGTGCCAGCTTTACATGCGGCGGTTCAAAGATGGCGACACAATTTACATTGAACCATTTCGCGCGAAAGCATTCCCGATCATCAAGGACTTGGTCATCGACCGCCGCGCCCTTGATCGGATCGTGCAAGCCGGAGGATTTATTTCTGCCCGGCCCGGTTCCGCGCCCGAGGCGAATTCCATTCTCGTGCCGAAGCGAAATGCCGACCTGCCGATGGAAGCGGCCGCTTGCATAGGTTGTGGCGCGTGTGTGGCCGCGTGTCCAAATGCTTCCGCAATGCTATTTACCGGCGCAAAGGTTTCGCACCTCGCATTCCTGCCCCAAGGCGCGCCCGAACGCAGGCGACGCGTCCTGAGCATGGTTCGCACGATGGACGCCGAAGGCTTCGGGAATTGCACGAACATTTACGAATGCGTCGCGGTCTGCCCGGCAGACATCAGCGGGAGCGTGATGGCCAAGATGTATCGCGAATATGCAGTCGCGGTCTTACTCGAAGAGGTGACTGACTAACGACACAAGCGAGGTAACAAATGACGACGGTCAAACTCAAAAGGGCGTATGAAAAGCCAGATAAGGCGGACGGCACACGAATTCTCGTCGATAGACTTTGGCCACGTGGCTTGACGAAGCGTAAAGCAAGCATCGACCTCTGGCTAAAAGAGATCGCTCCCAGCACAGAACTGCGGAAATGGTTCGGGCACGATCCAAAAAAATGGCGAAGCTTCCGCGGACGTTATCAAACCGAGCTCAAACATCACGCCGATCAGATCAAGTTGATAAAGAGCAGGGCTAAAGAAGGACCCGTCACTCTGATCTACGGAGCTCGCGATCAAGAGCACAATGAGGCGGTTGTCCTGAAGCAGTTTCTGGAAAGAAGGCCTTAGACCGTCCGAGCTACTCGGTAGATGCGTCGAAGCGAGCTGCCATTTCGTTCCAGGACGCGCCGATCTATGTGCTGCGGACCACCTTAATGTCCTCCTTTGCGCGTACTCGACTATAATTCCGGCTAGTCGTATCTGACTCCGCGAGACACATCTCGGGGTGCGATTACGCCGCTCACTTTGTCCCAGGCGGCACGCGCCGCATCTCTCGCATCATCCCATGCGATAACTGAACCGTGCTTTTCATAATCGCTCGCCAGATCAGGCTCGATTTCCTCGAATTTTCTGCCGGGGTGCTTATCGCAGCCTTCGTATCCTGTACGGTACGCCGGAGCGTAGTGTTCGTAAGTGTGACCGGGCTTCACGAATGGCTGCTTATGATGATGTTCGCGCCAGTAATCTTCTTCATCCTTCGAATTCACAGCTTTCTCCTTCTCTTATGCTTAGTCAGATGACTCAGACGCTTTGGTCAGGCGGATCTTTCACCGCAGCTCCGCGGACGTAGACGAGCTCGCCGCCCAGCCACCCGGAAATCACGATCATCCCGACGCCGATGATTGATAGCAATAGCGGAAGATTGTCGCCGGGCGCGCGGTGCAGGCGCAGCCAGAAGTTCACACAGTAGAGCGCGACCGCGAGCAGATTGATCGACATGTGCCAAATCACCATTGCTTTCGTCTTCGGATTCTCGATACCGAACGAATCGATAAATCCGGGGATCGCGGCGAGGAGCGCGCCGATGGTTCCACCGGCCAAGGTGTAAAGTGCGACAGTACTCCAGACTGCGCCACCCCAGCCGAATTTGTAGATCAGATCGCTAACGAGCGAAAAAATCCACAGACCAATCGGCAATGGAACGAGCATCGGGTGAAACGGATGACCTTTGAAACTTGCGGGTGATGACATGGTTTCCTTTCTCTCGATGCGGGAGATGACAGCCCCGCTCTCATCATTCAACTCCCCGCAAACTGAATCGGCAACTGGCGAAACTCCGCGCTGATGCATACGAAAATATCGCAGTCAGCCAGAGCGACCGGCCCGCCAGTAGGTGCCGAAGAGCGCGAACGGTTAAGGCTAAGAGATTTGCTGAGGCTGACGATCCGAGCTTCTCGTATGCGCCGGCTGGGATGCCATCCTGGATGCGGCATCGTACGCTCCGCCATGTCTCTCGCATACCTGAGCATCGGTCGCACGCATTGGGCAATCGCGGAAGGCTGGATCCCGCCGACAAGCCACGGGCCGGAACCGGCGATGACCAGTCACGAAACCGCCTGTCTGCTCAATGTCTCTGACCAGGAGGCGAACGTCGAAATAACGATCTACTACAGCGATCGCGATCCGGTTGGTCCTTACAAAGTAACGGTTCCGCCGCGCCGCACGAAACACGTCAGATTCAACGATCTCAACGATCCGGAACCAATTCCACGCGCAACCGATTACGCCAGCACCCTCGTTTCTGATGTGCCGATCGTTGTGCAACACACGCGGCTGGATTCCCGCCAAGCGGACAACGCGTTGATCACAACCATCGCTTACGCACAGCAAGACTAACGGAACAAACATATGGGCGACCAGGTCAGCGATTTTCTTCTCAAACGGCTTTCGGCCTGGGGAATCAAGCGCATCTACGGCTTCCCCGGCGACGGGATTAACGGCATCATGGGCGCGCTCAATCGCGCGGGCGATCTCTTCAAATTCGTGCAGGTGCGGCATGAAGAAATGGCGGCCTTCATGGCCTGCGCGCATTCGAAGTTCACCGGACAAGTTGGCGTCTGTCTCGCCACCTCCGGGCCGGGAGCGATTCATCTCCTCAATGGTCTCTATGACGCGAAGATGGATCATCAATCGGTTGTCGCGATTGTCGGACAGCAGGCGCGCGCCGCGCTTGGGGGAGAGTACCAGCAGGAAGTCGATCTTATTTCTTTGTACAAAGATGTCGCGCACGAGTTCGTGCACATGGTTTCCGATCCGAAGCAAGTGCGGCATCTGGTCGATCGCGCCGTGCGGATCGCGAAGGTAGAGCGTTGCGTTACCTGCATCATTATTCCGAACGACATTCAGGAACTCGATGCGGTCGAGAAGCCGCCCCGCGCGCACGGCACCATCCATTCCGGCATCGGTTTTCCATCCACGCGGGTGATTCCGCATGACTCCGAACTGCGCAAAGCCGCGGAAGTCCTGAACTCTGGCAAGAAGGTGGCGATGCTGATCGGCGCCGGAGCGCTCGGCGCTGCGGACGAAGTGCTTCAAGTTGCCGACTTGCTGGGCGCGGGTGTGGCAAAAGCCTTACTCGGCAAAGCAGCGCTGCCGGACGATTTGCCTTTCGTCACCGGTTCCATCGGACTGCTCGGGACGAAGCCGAGTTGGACCATGATGACGGAGTGCGACACGCTGCTGATGGTCGGCTCGGATTTTCCTTACTCGGAATTCTTGCCGAAAGAAGGTCAGGCGCGCGGCGTACAAATCGATATCGACGGCCGGCTCCTCAGTATCCGTTACCCAATGGAAGTAAACCTGATGGGCGACAGCGCGGAGACGTTGCGCGCTCTAATTCCGCTGTTGAAACGGAAAGAAGATCGCTCGTGGCGGCAGATGCTGGAAAAGGAAATCGAAGAGTGGTGGAAGGTGCTGGAGGCGCGCGCCATGAACAGCGCCAATCCCATCAATCCGCAGCGAATGTTTTGGGAATTGTCGCCGCGCCTGCCGGACAATTGCATTCTTTCTTCCGACTCCGGTTCGTCGGCCAATTGGTTTGCTCGCGACTTGAAAATCCGCCGCGGGATGATGGCATCGCTTTCCGGAAATCTGGCGACAATGTGCCCTGGAGTGCCCTACGCGATCGCGGCGAAATTTTGTTTCCCTGACCGCGTAGCCATCGCGCTCGTCGGCGACGGCGCGATGCAGATGCTCGGAAACAACGGGATGATCACGATCTCGAAGTATTGGAAGGAATGGAGCAATCCGTTGCTCATAATTCTGGTCTTGAACAATCGCGATTTGAATCAGGTGACGTGGGAACAACGCGCGATGACCGGCGATCCGAAGTACGAAGCATCCCAGGACATTCCTGATTTTCCATTCGCACGTTATGCCGAGTTGCTCGGCTTGCGCGGCATCTTTGTCGATAAGCCGGAGCAGATCGGCGAGGCATGGGACCAGGCGCTCTCATCCGATCGCCCGGTCGTGGTCGAGGCTTACACCGATCCGAATGTGCCGACGTTGCCGCCGCACATTTCCTTTAAAGAAGCCGAAGCGTTTTCAAAAGCGCTGATCAAAGGCGATCCGGAAGAGCTCGGGATCATCCGGCAGACGTTCAAGGACGCGATCGAATCATACCTGCCGCACAAGGATTGATGTGGCGACGCGAGCCTCCGATAGGATCGACCGAATCGAAGTCTTTGTTTACCGCATTCCGACTGACGCCCCTGAGTCCGACGGTACGTTCGCGTGGGACTCGACCACGTTGGTGCTGGTGGAAGCGACCGCAGGCGAAACCACCGGCATCGGTTTCACTTACGCGGACGCTTCGACTGCGCATCTGATTCACGAGTCGTTAGGCAAAGCTATCCGCGGCTTCGACGCGCTGGACATCCCGCGCGCGTGGATCGCGATGGTGCAGGCGATCCGCAACCTTGGCCGTCCCGGAATTGCATCCATGGCGATTTCCGGCGTCGATAACGCGCTCTGGGATTTGAAAGCGCGACTGCTCGCGCAACCGTTGGTGAAAGTGCTCGGTGCGGCGCGCGATGCCTTGCCGATTTATGGCAGCGGCGGTTTCACTTCTTACACGAACGAGCAACTGCAGCGGCAACTCGGTGGCTGGATTGAAGGAGGAATTCCGCGCGTGAAAATGAAGATCGGGCGCGAGCCTGGCGCAGATCTCGAAAGAGTGGCGGCGGTCCGCGAAGCAATCGGCGATCACGCGGAATTGTTCGTGGATGCGAACGGCGCCTACTCACGAAAACAGGCGCTCGAATTCGCCCGGGGATTTTCGGAATTCGGCGTGAGCTGGTTTGAAGAGCCGGTTTCATCCGACGATCTCGAGGGATTGCGCCTGATCCGCGACCAGGGGCCGCCGGGAATGGAGATCGCCGCTGGCGAATACGGTTACGACGAAACCTATTTTCGACGAATGCTCGAAGCGGGCGCGGTCGATGTCTTGCAAGCGGATGCGACACGCTGTGCCGGCATCACCGGATTTCTCATGACCGATACGCTTTGTCAGGCAGCGCACGTGCAGCTCTCATCACACTGCGGGCCTTCGATGCATGTCCACGCCGGTTGCGCAGCGAAAACAACCCGGCACGCGGAATATTTTCACGATCACGTCCGGATCGAGAACATGCTTTTCGACGGGGTGATTCAGCCGGTCGATGGTGCGTTGAAACCGGACCTCTCGCGGTCGGGACACGGCTTGGAATTCAAACGCGCAGACGCGGAGAAATATGCAGTGTGAGAGGAGATCATGCTGCAAACGACAGGCATGAGATGAAGCTGACCGCCACGAACGGTGCGCGCGGAAAACGCCGCACGCAAAACGGCCGCGGTAGTTGGCCGGACCGCTTTCTCGAGAAGCTCCTGCCATCGCGCGCCGCCAGGGAAATCGAAATCGCGGAGGCGCATATTCGAGACGGCCGCTTCCAGCGCAGCCTGTCACTGTTAGCGGGCGCCTCGAGTGTGCTCGCGGGCGCGGAGGTCGCCTACGAACACTATCGCGGGAGCTACGGTCAACGGATCATGTACACGCCGGTCGCGCTCGGCGGCGCGATGACGATTGCTGGAATCTGGGGCGCGTTCAGCAAACGTGCGGCGCGCACCGTTCTGCGCTGGACCTCCGCGGTGACGCTCCTCGATGGCCTGATCGGTTTCTGTTTTCACCTTCGCGGCATCCAACGGAAACCGGGTGGCTGGCGACTCCCTCTCGTCAACATCATCATGGGACCACCGATTTTCGCGCCGCTACTTTTCGGTGTCAGCGCCTATCTGGGATTGATTGCGTCCTTTCTTCGGCGCGAAGAATCACCGCCGATCGGTCTTCGCGCGCCCAAAGGTCTCGTGCTGGCGTTGACTTCCGCGGAAATCGCCGCGCATCACCCGTGGACGGTCGGGCTACGCGAAGGACGTTTCCAAAAACATCTCGCCCTCGCGACGATGGTCGGCACGTTTTGCAGCGGCGCGGAAGCGCTCTACTCGCATTACAAAAACAACTTCCGCTACCTCGCCCAGTGGACGCCTATCATCATCGCGCCGCTGCTGATGGGCGCGGCGGCGGCGGCGATCTGCAATAAGAAAGCGGCGCGCACCTGGCTGCCCGCGATGTCCGCGCTCGCGATTATCGATGGTGGAGTTGGATTCTTTTATCACGCGCGCGGAGTGCTGCGGCGGCCGGGCGGAATGAAGAAGCCGCTTTACAATTTAATCTACGGGCCGCCTGTGTTCGCGCCGCTTCTCTTCGCGGCCTGCGGCACGGTGGGTTTGCTGGCCAGTCTGATGCGACGGGAGCGTTAGCCGATGCTGCCTAACGAGAGATTTAACGCTAACCGCGAGCGGCTGCCGATTGATCCGCGCACGGACCTGCCGCTCAAGCCGCGTGCCCAGCCCGGCTATTATCCCGGGTTCAGCACACTGAGCCAGCAAAGTTTTTGGGACGCGACGACGCGCGAAGTCGTGCGCAAACGCGTCCACGAAATTCCGCCGTTTCGTTTTTTCAAAGCTGAAGAATCGCGACTGCTGCAAATAATTTGCGAACACATCATGCCGCAGGACGATCGCGATGCCGAGCATCGCATTCCGATTTTTCCCTTCATCGATGAGCGGCTCCACGCGGGACGCACGCCGGGCTATCGGTTCGAGAACATGCCGCCCGACGGCGAAGCCTATCGGCTGGGATTGCAGGCGATCGCGCAAATCTCGCAGAAAGCTCACGGAAAAAATTTCATCGAACTCGATTGGCGCAAACAGGACGAGTTACTGAAATCGATTCACGACGCCGAGCCGCTTCCAGGCGCGGAAGAAATCTGGAGCCGGATGCCGGTGGAACGTTTCTGGGGACTGCTCGTGCAGGATTGCGTGGAAATGTATTACGCGCATCCGTTCGCCTGGGACGAGATCGGGTTTGGCGGGCCAGCGTATCCGCGCGCGTATATGCGACTGGAGCGCGGTGAGCCGGAGCCGTGGGAAGTCGAGGAAAAACGCTATGAATGGAAAGCGCCGCCGGCTTGCGTCTCTGATCCTGCCGAGCCGGACATCGCCGCGCACAAAGAACATCCGCCGGCTGGCCAGGGAGGCACGCATTGAAAACGCCGATCGGCGGCGAGTTCGAGGAAGCGCACGATCACGAGCATCATCTCGGCGCGATGCAGCGGCTGGACGCGCCGATGCGCCGATTCGCAGACGATGATGAAGTCGATTATCTCGTCGTCGGTGTTGGCGCGGCGGGCGGAGTTTTATTGCAACGACTCGCGCGCGCCGGTTTCCGCGTCGTCGGATTGGAAGCGGGCCCGTTCTGGGACACGGAAAAAGATTGGGTGAGCGACGAGAAAGGTTCGCATCAACTTTATTGGGAAGACATGCGGATCACGGGCGGGGAAAATCCGCTCACCTTCGGCGCGAACAACAGCGGCAAAGGCGTGGGCGGCGGTTCGGTGCATTGGGCCGCGTTCACGCCGCGATTTCATCCGTCGGATTTCGAAGTTTATACGCGCGACGGCGTCGGCGTTGACTGGCCGATTTCCTACTGGGACTTGAAGCCGTACTACGAATTGTTAGAACTGGAAATGCCGGTGGCTGGCCCGGCCTGGTATCCGTGGGGCGATCCGCACGGTTACGCTTACGGTCCGCATCCAATGGGCGGCGTCGGCGACGCGCTCATTCGCGGCTGCACGAAGCTCGGCATTGGGGTGAGCGCGGGCGGGCCGGTCGCGATTCTTTCGGGCTCGCGCAACGATCGACCGCACTGCATTTACCGCGGCTTTTGCATTCAAGGCTGCAAAGTCGGCGCGAAAGCGAGCACGCTCATCACTCACGTGCCGGACGCCGTCCGTAACGGCGCGGAAGTACGCCCGCGCTCGATGGCGAGCCGGATCCAACTTGGAAAAGAAAATCGCGTCACCGGCGTGAGCTATTTCGATCGCGAAGGCCGCGAGCATTTTCAAAAAGCGAAAGCGGTGATCGTTTGCGGTTACGCGATTGAGACGCCGCGTTTGCTCATGAATTCCGCCTGCGACGAATATCCGGATGGTCTCGCGAATTCGAGCGGCACGCTCGGCCGCTACTTGATGGCGCAGGCGGGAACGGTGGTGCTGGGCCGTTTCGATGAGCTCGTGCGCATGTACAAAGCGCCGCCGGCGCATGCGTTGACGGAAGAGTTTTACGAAACCGATCCGAAACGCGATTTCGCGCGCGGGTTCGCCATTCAAACCGTCGGGCCGCTCCCGATCGCGTTCGCGAAACAAATGATGGTCGCGCGCGGTTCGTGGGGCTGGGGTATGCGGCGGGTAATGATGGATTACAATCATTGGTGCGCGTTCGGGGTGCTCGGCGAAATCCTGCCCTGGCCGGATAATCGCGTAACACTTTCGGACGAGCGCGATCAATTCGGCATTCGCATTCCGCACATCCATTTCAGTCTGCATGAGAACGACAAGAAGCTGATCAAATTTGCGCAGGGGAAAACGGAAGAAGTGATGCACGCGGCCGGCGCGAAAGAGACATTGAATGAAGCGCGCTTCGCGCATCTCGTCGGCGCGGCACGGATGGGAAAGGATCCGGCGACTTCGGTCGTCGATCTCTTCGGTCGCACCCACGACATCGCGAACCTCTTCATTTGCGACGGGAGCATTTTGCCGACGCAAGGCTCGGCCAACCCTGGCCTAACGATACAAGCGCTCGCCGCGCGCACGGCCGATTATCTCATCTCGCAAGGCGCGACCGTTTTCAATTCCGACAAGCGCGACCTGACGCCACCGCCGGTCCGGCCGCACCTTTCGCCGCCCGGCACACACGGCAAAGGTGTGCCGCGTTTCGGATGAAAGCCGCGGCGAATCTAAACTAACTTATGAAAACTAAACTCATTACCCGACGCGTGATTGAACTCGGCGCTCTCGTCCTCATCGGCGACGGCATCATGGGATTGATCAAGCCACGCTGGCATTCACTGCTCTGGCACTTCGGGCCGCAACTCGTGCGCGCCACGACGGAAGAACTGGCGGAACATCCAAAAACAGCGCGCGGAATTTACGCCGCAGAAGTTGCGCTTGGTGTCCTGATCGCATCCCGACAAACGCCCGACGTTCCGTGAATAAAATCGCTGCGCGGCAAAACGGGAGCGCCTTTCAGGGCGATGCCGCTGCGCTGGCGGAAGAACTGCGCGGCAGGATCCGCGGGGAAGTTCGCTTCGATTCTGGAAGCCGCGCGCTTTACGCGACCGATTCCTCGAACTACCGCGAGACGCCGATCGGCGTCGTCATTCCGCGCGATGTGGATGACGTCATCAGCACCGTCTCGGTGTGCCGGAAATTCGGCGCGCCGATTCTTTCGCGCGGCGGCGGCACCAGTCTGGCGGGCCAATGCTGCAACGTCGCCGTCGTTCTCGACACCTCGAAATACTTCAACGACTTCATCGCGATCGATCCGCAGAAGCGGCTGGCGACGGCGCGACCGGGAATCGTGTTGGATGATTTCCGGAAACGCGCGCAGGAGCATGGGCTGACGTTTGGTCCCGATCCCGCCACGCACAATCGCTGCACCATCGGCGGGATGCTCGGCAATAATTCCTGCGGGGTCCATTCGGTGATGGCGCAGTTTGCCGGCACCGGGGCGCGCACCTCGGACAATCTCGAGTCGCTCGAAATTCTCACTTACGACGGGCTGCGGATGCGCGTTGGCAAAACCAGCGAGGAAGAACTCGATCGCATCGTGCGCAGTGGAGGCCCGCGCGCGGAGATTTACCGCAAACTAAAATCGTTGCGCGACAAATATGCGCCGCTCATTCGCGAGCGTTTCCCGAAAATTCCGCGGCGCGTTTCCGGGTACAATCTCGACGATTTGCTGCCAGAAAATGGCTTCCATGTTGCCCGCGCGCTTGCCGGCACAGAGGGCACTTGCGTCACGATTTTGGAAGCGACCCTGATGTTGATTCCGGAAATGAAAGCGCGCTCGCTCCTCGTGCTCGGTTATCCGGATATTTTTCAGGCGGGCGATCATTGCCCCGAAATCATGGAGCACAAACCGATCGGGGTGGAAGGTTTCGACGACGAGATGGTACGACTGATGAAAGCAAACCAGGTGCACCCTGAAGAACTGAAGCTGCTGCCGGAAGGAAGCGGCTGGCTGATGGTGGAGTTCGGCGCACAGACCAAAAAGGAAGCGGACGAGCGCGCGCGGAAGCTGATGAATGCGCTGAAGAAAAACGCTGGCGCGCCGGAGATGAAACTTTACGTCGACGCCGAGTCGGAAAAAAAACTTTGGGAAGTGCGCGAGAGCGCGCTCGGGGTGACGGCGTTTGCGCCCGGCAAACCGGATCGCTGGCCGGGCTGGGAAGATTCGTCGGTGCCGCCGGCGCGGATCGGCGATTACCTGCGCGATTTGAAAAAACTCGTTCGCCGCCACGATTACGACGCCTCGGTTTACGGGCATTTCGGTCAGGGACTGGTGCATTGCCGGTTGCCATTTGAACTTGGAACGGAAGACGGTCGAAAAAAATTCCGCGCCTTTCTCGATGATGCGGCTGATCTGGTGGTGAGCTACGGCGGTTCGATTTCCGGGGAGCACGGCGACGGTCAGGCGCGGGCGGCCTTGTTGCCGAAAATGTTTGGCGCAGAACTGGTGCAGGCGTTTCGCGAATTCAAATCGATCTGGGACCCGGAGTGGAAAATGAATCCGGGAAAAATCGTCGATCCCAATCCGCCGGAAAAAGAATTGCGCCTCGGCGAAAATTATCATCCGGCCAGACCGAAAACGCATTTTCATTTCGATGCGGACGGCGCCGATTTTGCGCACGCGACCGTCCGCTGCGTCGGCGTAGGTGCATGCCGCCGGATGGAATCGGGAACGATGTGCCCGAGCTACCGCGTGACCCGGGAAGAAATGCATTCGACCCGCGGGCGGGCGCGGCTGCTTTTCGAAATGCTGACCGGCAACACGATCAAAGGCGGCTGGCGCAACCAGAGCGTGAAGGAAGCGCTCGATCTTTGTCTCGCGTGCAAAGGTTGCAAGGGCGATTGCCCGGTGAACGTGGACATGGCGACCTACAAAGCCGAGTTCCTCTCACACTACTACGCTGGGAGGCTGCGACCGGTTTATGCCTACGCCTTTGGATTGATCCACCTGTGGGCACGCCTAACGAGTCTCCTGCCGTTCGGTCCACAAATCGCCAACTTCTTCTCGCAGGCGCCGATCTTTTGCGATGCCTGTGCGTTCGAGCGGGTTCAACTCCCCTCGCCTCCACATTTTTGCCGGGAACGTGCGCCCGCTTAGGGCGGCCCACATCTCCACTTAACCGGCCAGACCCGAAATCCTCGGGTCCACTCTCTGGATCCCCCTCCAAAGGTCGATTTTCGACCCATTCCTGCCTGCGGTGGCATGGCTGCTGCTCTAGTAATTATGGTAATTCTAGTCACTACAGCCAATACACCATGAAAAAAACACTCCTTCTCGCCGCCGCTCTCCTCTCCTTTGCGTCAACGAACTCGTTCGCCGATGCGCTTCTGTTCACCGTTAGCTCCACGCCCTACGATAATCAGATGGCGCGTATCCGACCAGTGCTAACGGCCTCCAATCACGGTTCTTCGAATCGGGTTTCCTTGGGCACCGTCAATCAGTGGATGGGTGATCTGCGAGCGATTCCCTACGGTTTCACCGCCATGTGGAAAACTCCCGCTGAAGCTCAGTCCGGCGCGCCAGCCGATTGCAAAGCGAAGGCCGTTGCTCTTTACGAAAAGATGAAGGCGAACGGAGCCACGAACGTCCGCCTGGTGATCGGCAGACGGACCTCGAGCAGCCGCCAGACGCATGCCTGGGTGGCCTGGGAGACGGAAACCGGCAGCTTCATTCTCGACCCGACCTTCAACTATACCGCCTGCAAAGCCGTGCAAGTCGGCAAGAGAAACTATCAGCCCCTTTACGCTTACGCTGGGAGTAAGAAATTCCGCGCTGCTTCGACGCTCGTGGCCCAGAACTAATTGTAAACGATTCAGCTTCGAGAGCGGCGCTCGCATAGAGGCCGCTCTCTTCGCTTTTACCCAGGCCGCGAGCCATGTCATAGCCGACGATCTGCTGGTCGCGTCAAGCAAAACAGAGGCAGGCCTCGAGCTGACCGATTGCGCTTGCCGACCTGGCAGTTGATCATGTTCTCCTTCTCTCGCATGAAAGCCGTCGTTGCGCTCACCTTCTGTCTGATGGCGTCCTGCGCAGCTCCGCCGCGAACCACTCAGAAACAGCTGGCGGGTGAATGGCGTTACACCGACAAAATCCAAAGCTGCCGTTATGTCTTCAAAAAGGATGGCAGCTTCAGTGGCGACGTCACATATCACCAAAAACTCATATCGAAATTCATCGGGCGCTGGTCTGTTCAGGACGGCACTCTGCTTTATAACTACACCAGCGACGCATTTGAGCGAATACCGGCTGGGGCGACCGACCGCGACAAGCTTCTCGTGGTGCAAAGGGATTCATTCACCATCGAAGCCGCTGACGGCAGTCAGCGAAAATATTCTCGAATTCGATAGGCGAGAGTCGGTCTTTCGACGATCGGACCCTCTCATCGTTTTTTCTACATCTGCCTCGGCATTTGGCTTGCCTGCGCCACGATGTCCTGAAATTCTGAAGATAAAGCTTCCATATAAAGCAAGATTGATGCTATAAAAACACCAATAACCATAATATCTGTAATAAATTTAGGGTCAAGTCTTGGGTCGCTCATGAAAAATCACCTCTTTCGAAAAATAACTGAAGTCTGTTGTGCAGTTTTGCTGCTTTGCGTTTCGACCGGCTGTCAGCGAAGCGTGGTTCTTACCCCGGGTGAAGATGATTTGGTGATCTTGAACGGCTGTGTTGTCTCCGCTTGCAATTATCTGGCGGTCGTCAAAACACAGCACACCCTCGATCAAAATTTCTGGGCCAAGATCTTGCTCGTTCGATTTGAGAATCATCCGGCCGGCCACGCCTACTGCGTTTGGGAAACTGAGGGCAACATCTACGGCTACGACCGAAACTCGGGGGCGTTTCCCATTCCCGTTTACACACGCGATCCGCGCGCGATCGCCATCGTTCTGGCCCAGGAACTGTCGAAGGTATTGCATGAACCGCTCGCCGTCAGCCAGGCGGACTTCGTCAATTCTAACGAAGCCAAGCTCTATACTTTTGGCACGCTCGAACGGCCAGCGCCTTCATCGTCGACGGCGCTTTTTGCTGACGTCGTGTCTCTAGCGAAGCCGTAGCGCGCGGCGCTCGGCTTTGCCGGAAAAAAAGAACGCGATCGTTTCAGATCGCGTTGCGAAAGCCGAAGGAAGGTAACGTGACTTTTATATTTTAGTAAGTGACTTCCAGGCCCCGCGCTAAGCTTAAAGCAGCGCTCATGCCACCAGGGTTTGGTCGACTTCGGTTTAGCTATGCAGCGTCCATCTGTCGATATTCGTCTATCGTGCAGCAGATCCCGCCTTCGAATGCCGAGTTAGCGCAGATGCTGGCGCGACGCGTGGAGCAAAGCTCTGGCATTCGGGTCCGCGCTTTCGCGCGTGCGGCGCGGAGCGCGTTTCTTTGGCCGGAACGCGCCGCAGCTCTGGCGGCGGCAGGGCGACCTCTCACCGAATCGCACGAGGTTGGACCCTTCATCGCCAGGCAGATGCTGGAATGGATCGAGGATTCGGCACGGCCACGCCTAACGACTCCTGCGATTCGTCGCGATTTTCTCACGCGAGCCGATGCGCGTTGCATTCTCGCCGCGTGTCCGGAATGGAGTGCGCAATTGCGGGGGGATTTGCAAATGCACACGCTTTGGAGCGACGGTTCGGGAAGCATCCTGCAAATGGCACAGGCGGCGACCGAACGACATTACGAATACATTGCGATCACCGATCATTCGAAAGGACTGAAAATCGCGGGCGGTATTGATGAAGCGGCGCTGGCGAAGCAAGCGGTCGAGATTGCAGAGACCAATGAGACCCTGCGTGGTTCGGGGCTAACCGTTTTGCGCTCCATTGAGATGAACTTGAATTCGCGGGGTGAGGGGGACATGGATCGGAAAGCGCTCGCGCGTCTCGACCTTGTGCTCGGTGCATTTCACTCGTCGCTTCGCACCAAGGAGGATCAAACCGAGCGCTATGTCGCGGCCCTGCGCACTCCGGCCATCCAAATTCTCGGGCACCGACGCGGCCGCATTTATAACTACCGGCTCGGGTTGAAAACTGACTGGCCGCGTGTTTTCGCCGAGGCGGCGAAACGGGACAAGGCGGTGGAAATCGACAGCTACCCGGACCGACAAGATCTGAGCGCCGCCTTGCTCAAGATCGCGCGCGAAGCCGGCGCGAGAATCTCGTTAGGCACAGATTCTCACCATCCCGAGCAGCTTGATTTCATCGAGCTCGGATTAGCGGCGGCGTTGAAAGCAAAGATTCCAGCTGACCGAATCTTGAATTTCATGCCGCTGGTGGACTTGAAGCGTTGGGTAAAACGGGTGCGCGCAAGGTCGCGGTAAACTCTATTTTTTGGCCGCTTCGCCCCAGACCTTTTCGAGAAAGGCGACCCGCCCTGAGCCGACGTGATACGCTTCAAAATCCGCCGGATTCTTGAGGTAGTATTTTTGATGATAATCTTCCGCCGGATAAAATTTCATTGCCGGCAAGATTTCCGTCACGATCGGTTTCTGAAACTTGCCTGACTTCCCCAACTTTTCCTTCGAAGCTTCGGCCGCCTTTTTTTGCTCTTCGTTGCCGTAGTAAATCGCGGCCTGATAACTCAAGCCGATGTCGTGAAATTGACCATCGGCCTGGGTTGGATTGATCTGCCCCCAAAAAATGTCGAGCAACTGATCGTAGGAAATTTGCATCGGATCGTACGTCACCTCGATCGCCTCGCGGTGCTTGGTCTGATGCGCCGAGACCTTTTGGTAGTTCGCATCCGATTCGCTTCCGCCGGTGTAGCCGACCACGGTCTTGATTACCCCTTTCGCCTGATCGTAAGGCGGCTGCATGCACCAAAAACAACCGCCGGCGAACACTGCTGTTTTTGCCCCGGCCGGGAAGTTTTCCTGTGCAAAAACGCTTGAGCTAACCAGCCCAGACAGCGCGAATGTTAAGAACAGTAATCTCTTCATATCAAGCAATACGCTGGCCGGATTCATTCGTCTCGTCGTTTCAGCACGCAGCGTCGGACTGCCTTTTCTTCTTCCCGGCCATGAGCTATCGAGATGAATGCAACATAACGGCAGGAATCACATCGTGGCGGCCGACGCCATTGAATTTGTTCCCGCCGATTATTTTCGCCCGCTTTCTCTCGCCGAGATTTTTCCTCGGACGGCCTCTCTCGAAGTCGATCTCGGCTGCGGTGACGGCGCTTATCTCTCGGCCCTTGCCCAACAGAGTCCTGATCGAAACTTCCTTGGGATCGAGCGGCTTTTTGGCCGTGTTCGCAGCGCATGCCACAAGATTCTGCACGCCGACCTAACGAATGCCCGGATCGTGCGCGTGGAAATCGCCTATGCCGTCTCGCACCTGTGTCCCGCGCGCTCTGTTGAAGTGTTTCATTTGATGTTTCCGGACCCATGGCCTAAGCGGCGGCACTCGCGCCATCGCGTGTTTACGGAAGAGTTCCTCGCGGCGATTCATCGTGCGCTCACTGTGGGCGGTAGGCTTCGGATTGCGACGGATCAAACCGATTACTTCCGGGAAATCGAGCGTCTGGCCGCCCGGTCACCACGATTCGTGATGACCGATGATCACGCGTCGCCAGTTGTCGCGAGCACCTTCGAGGTGCGCTTCAGACAAGGTGAAATCGAGATTCACCGGCTTTCGCTCCGAAAGGTTTCGGATGTGACGTAAGTTCGCGCTTCCCATCGATCACGCCAAATTCTGACCTGCACCGTTCCGGTTTCATCCTGGCGAAACAGCTTTATCCCGCGTGCGCGCACGCTTTCCGCCCACGCCTCTTTGATTCGTTCGCTCTCGGGAAAAATACGCGACGTCGCGATGATCGCTTGCGGTTGGACGCGGTCGAGAAACGCATCCGAGCCCGAGACGCCCGAGTGATGCTGGCCCTTTACGAGAATGTCGCTTTGAAGATCGGAATACTTTTGCAACAGAAAGTCTTCCGTCGCGGTGCCGCTGTCGGACATCAAGAGCGCGCGTGACCGCCCTGAAACGACAAGCTGAATGACGAGCGCTTGATCGTCAGCCCTTTCGCCTTCGAAGGCGGGCGGCGGGAAAAGAATCCGCGCTCTGATGTCGTGCGAGAGATTGAATTCATCCCCTGCCTGGCAAAGTCTTCGCGTGCTTCTTTCGCTCCCGAACATCGCGATGAACTTGCGATGAACCGGCGACCGATCGCGTGCCGTCGCGTCGATCAGTTGGCGCGGATGGAAATCAAGGAAGACGCCGCTCGCTCCGCCAATGTGGCCGGCGTCGCCGTGAGTGAGCGCCAGGCCATCAAGGCGATTCACGCCCTGCGACCGCAGATATTGCCGCAGGACGCGATCGTAATCGCGTGCTGGTCCCGCATCCAAAAGCCAGTCTCGATTCGCCGCGCGCACATGCACGGCCGCGCCGGACCTCAAATCGAGCACGTTAATTTCCACCCGTGCGCCACGGGGCCAGTGCGGATGCTCTAGATAAATGTGGCCTCCCGGCAGCTGTGCGAAAAGATGCACAGCTCCGAGGATTATTTTCGTTAGCGCCCAGTTCGCGTTGTTGAAGACAATCGAGAGCCACGGCGAAAACGGTGCGGCGATCATCGAGAGTAGACCGCCCGCGAGAACTAAGAACGCAACCGGCACTACGACGAGGTTCGCCACCAAAGAAATCGGCGTGAGCAGGTGGTAGTACCAAAGCATCAACGGCAATGAGCCGATCCAGGCGGCGAAGGAAACGGAACCGGCTCGCGCCAGCCACAAGAGCGTTTGCGTTTGCGCGCGGCGGCGCGCATTGAACAGACTTCGAGGGAGAAACGAATCGGCTTCAAACCGGCGGCGAAGAAAACGATAAACCGGGTCGGCCAGAAGCACGATCGCCGCCACGACTGAGAACGAAAGCTGGAAGCCGATCGAGAAAAGTTCGTTCGTGTCCCAGCAAAGTATGAGCATCGCCGCGGCGGCCAGGCTGTTGAGCGCGAAAGCTTTTCGCTCCACCAGGAACCCACCGAGTAACACACCGCTCATCACCGCCGCGCGCACGCTCGAGGTGTGCAAGCCGGTGATCGCGGCATAAAACAACAGCGCAGGAATAATAAGCGCTGTCGCCCATTTTCGCGGCAAGCGAACGACGGTGGCGACGATCCAGAGAAGGCGCGCGACAATCCCGACGTGCAAGCCGGCGACGGCAAACAAGTGCAGGGTGCCGGTTTGCTGAAACGGTTCCTCGATGTCTTCCGGCGTTTGATGACGCAGACCGAGCACCATTCCGTTGATCGAACCCGTGACGTCGGGCGAGTTTTCCAGATCGCGGCGGAGAGCTGCTTGCATCCAGGCACGAGATTTTTGGGCGGCCCGCAAGATCCGATTTCCGCCGGAATGGTTGAGCACCGCGCCATTCTCCGGATAGCGAACGATCATCTCGCGGTGGACATCCTGCCGCGCCAGGTACGAGCGCATATCGAACTCGCCGGGATTTCGTGGCGCTCCGACTTTCTCAGCCGTGCCGAAGAGTTTGACCTCGTCGCCGAATTCAACTGCGTGACGCCAACGTGTAAAAAGCTTTGCGCGGCACGGCCGCGTCTCGGCGTCGATCTCGATGGATTCAGTCTGTAACAGAAATGAAGTTGAACCGTTCGCGGCAAACTTTGGCTCGCTCACCACGGCTCCGCACACGGTGACAGGCCGCGGTTCGTTCCCGAGTTCGCGCGCCAGCCGCAATCCAGGCGAGTCGCTCGTCCGCACACTATGCAGAAAGAAAAATCCGGTCGCGACCAATGCATAAACCGCCGGGGAATTGCGCGTGAGCAAGGCGGTCACCGTGAGCAAAGCGAGGGCGATGGCCAGCACGAGTGAGTGGTTCGGTGCCAAGTCGGCGATGAGAACCCCCGCACTCGCCGCCATGGCTAGTCCAATGAAAGGCTGGCGCGGTAGCACATTGAGCGTTTTCATTCGCCTGGGTCGCATACGCGTCTTCGCGTGCTGGCGTTGGCGTCGCGCCAACGCGAACTTTCCTCAACGGCGCTTTCCCGGAACAAGACGATTTCCAACGCCCAGACTTCCTCAAGAAGTTCGTTGCGGCGTGACGCCGCAACCAACACGCGAGACGGCTGCGCTGCCCAGAACGCTGACGAAATCGCGAAATGTTGCATGGGGGGGATTTCGGTTGTCACCGCGCCAGCTTCAGGGGCCCGATCTGCGGCTCAGCACGCTCGGTCTCCTTCCGCCTTCATCGCGGTGAAAGATTTTGATTCACCGATCCAAGCTTATATGCTTGCCCAACAGTGCCGATTCCTTTTTCGAAAAAAAGCCGGAGGAACGTCGTTCGCCAGGCGGCGGACAATGGCGCTGAGAATAAGCGCTCGACCCGGGTGCGCTTGATCCCGAGCGCGGACTGGCACAAGCGCAATTTTCTCACCACGGTCCTAATCCCCTCGCTTTTTACCAAGCGTTCCGGCGATCACGCGCCGCCGCATTTCCCGAAAATTCGGAAGGGCGAAATCTGCATCACCTGGATCGGACACGCCTCGTTTCTGATTCAAACGCACGAGATCAATGTCTTGATCGACCCGATCTGGTCGAAATGGCTGAAGGTGATCAAGCGGCTCAAACAGCCGGGCTTCGAAATCCATCACCTGCCCGCGATCGATTTCGTTCTCGTGACTCACGCACATTTCGATCATCTCGATCGGCGGACTTTGGCCCGCGTCGCGTCCGACCAGCCGATCGCGGTGCCGATCGGTGTGGGCAATCTCGTGCACGACCTCGGCTTCAACATCGTCCACGAACTCGATTACTGGCAGACAGTGAAACTCGGACCGCTCGAGGTTTCATTGACGCCCTGCGCGCATTGGGGCGCGCGCTTTCTGGCCGATCTGCATCGCGGCTTCGGTGGATTCGTGATCAAGATGGATGGGCGCACGATTTTTCATTGCGGCGACAGTGCTTATTTCGATGGCTTCAAGGAAATCGGCGAGCGCTACAACATCGACATCGCGCTACTGCCGATCGGCGGCTACGACGCGCCGACGGGACGCGAAGTCCACATGAATCCGGAGGAAGCAGTGCAGGCGTTTCTCGAGCTTCGCGCGAAGAAATTTGTGCCGATGCACTACGGCAGTTTTCGTTTGGGCTACGAACCGCTCGACGAGCCGCCCGCGCGGTTGCTGGCCTCGGCCCGCGCTCACGGCATCGAAGATAAGGTCCTCGTGATGACTGAGGGCGCGCCGGTTGTGCTGTAAGGACGAGACTTTTTTTCGCCACGGATGAGCACGGATGAAACACGGATGGGCAGAGGTGTTTTTCTGCATCCGTGAAAATCCGTGTTAATCCGTGGCTAGATTTCCTCGGCGCGCTAGGGGCCGGAGCAATTGTTGCCGGGTTCTGTCTCGTGCTGCTTTGGCACGATCCACTTCTCTTTTGGAACGACGATTATGAGCTTTCGATTTTGCCTGTGTTCGCCGATGTCGCGCGAAGTTGGTCGGAAGGTCACTTGCCGCTGCTGAGTCCGTACTCGTGGGTCTGCGGTAATCTCGCCGGAGAGTTCCAGTACGGAACGTTCTCGGTCTTCGTGAATGCCGCCGTGGTTGTGATCTGGAAATTCCCACTTTCATTTCCGCAGCAGGCGGCCGCGCTTTCCATCGCGCATCTTTTCGTTCTCGCCATGGGCGGATATCTGCTCGCGCGCGGACGAAATTTGTCTCGGCCGCTTTCGACGATGGTTGCGCTGGTCACCGCGCTAAACGGCTGGATCATTTGCTGGGGCGCAACGGATTGGTTTGGCGCCCTCGGCGCTTTCGCGTGGTTCCCGTGGGCCTGGTGGAGCCTGGAACGCGCGTTGGATTCGCGCCGAAGCCGCTGGCGCTTTCTCTGGCCGGCGCCGTTTGTTTATCTGCTCGTCACGGGCGGGTTTCCCTACACCGTCTTGATGCTGGCGGTGCTGGCGGCGTGGCTTTCCTTGAAGTCGTTAGGCCAAACCAGAAGGCTGTCCTCAATCTGGCCGCTTCTCCTCGGCCTTGCCCTCGGATTTGGTCTCTCGGCCCCCGCGTGGCTGGCGCTTTTTGATTATGTCCGCGGCTCGGCCCGCGAAGCGCAGGATAGCTCCGCTCATTTTCAGTGGCTGGTGCCGGCGCCCTCTCTGCCCGCTTTCATCCTGCCTAACTGGACAGTGAAGTGGGCGGACTTTTCCACTCGCCCGATGCCGCACACTGCGACCGAGATGGCGTGCGGATTGGTTCCACCGATCGCGTTGCTGGCCGGCCTCGCGGCGAGCGGGCGGGTGCTCGTTAGGCGAATCAAATGGGAACTCGGCTTGCTCATCCTGGTCCTGATCATCTCGATGGTGCCGAGCGCGAATGTTTTTCGCTGGAGTTTCCGCTGGCTGCCATTTCTCCATGTTATCTTTGCGCTTTGCGCTGCCGAAGCGTTGCAAATGTTGAGTCACCGCGAGCGGGGAAACGGAATTCGACGAATCGTTTCGAGCCCCGGCGCGCTGGCTTTGTTACTGGTAACCGTGACAGCCGCCGCGATGTGGGCGCTGCGAGTGGCAGGTCCGTACGCGTGGCCTTTCCCGGCGATCGTTATTGGCCTCGCCGCAGTTTGGGCGGCGCTCGATTTTCTTCTCCCGCGCCTAAGGCAAACTCACGCGTGGACGGCGCCGGTTCTCACCGGACTCGTGTTGCTCGCGACATATCTTTGCATCCCGCCAAATTGCGGCGTGCCGAAGTACAATCTTGACCAAAAATTGACCAAGGCCGCTCCCCTCGATCCAGAGCGATTGTATCTGAGTGTTTACCCTCCCCCCGAGTTCGCATATCTGCTGGCGGGAAAGCCTATGCCATTTGGGACGACCTTGCGGATCGGCAGCACCTCGATGTGGGGCGGAATTCATTTGCTCAATGGCTACAGCCCGATCCGACCGTCCGGCGTGGCGCGCGAATTTGATTTTGCCATTCATGGAGAGATACGTTCCGATAAAGGCCGTTCGCTGATCGAAAACGAAGGCGGATCCAATGGCAAACTGGCGCGGCTGGGCGTGGATGGTATCATCGTCGCCAACGAATTCGGCGGGCATCCTCAACCCGACAGCGAATGGAAGCTGGCCGTTGCGACGGAAGAAGGCCGCGTCTTCCATCGGCGCGGCGAAGCGCTGGCTCGCGTGCGTTCCGTGGCGTCGATCGATTCGCGGCCTAACGAGCAATTCGCCATCGCCGATATTTCTCGAATCGTCAATGGCCGCAATCGGCTCGAGGCGGACGTGACGGTTCCAACGAATGGCCAAAGTGCACTACTCACGATCTCGCGGCCGTTCTTCAACGGTTACCGCGCGATGATCGGCGATGTCCCGTTGAAAGTGAATTCAGACCGCGGCTTGATGCCGATCATCGAAATACCCGCGGGAACCAATGGCCGGTTGACCCTCGTCTTCCGGCCTTGGTGGTTGGTCTTTGGCGGCGCGATCTCGCTCAGCTGCCTTGTCCTGATTCTCGCGGCCGCCATCCAGGCTTGGCGGACGCGTCCGCGGCAAGCCGGCTAGTAAACGTCGCGCTTGTAACGCTTTTCGCTTTTCAGTTTCTCGACGTATTCGCTCGCTTCCTCGACGGTCTTGCCGCCTTGCTCCAGAACGATCCTGCGCAGCGCGGCGTCCACATCCTTGGCCATCCGGCGCGCATCACCGCAAACAAAAAACTGCCCGCCCTCGGCATCGATCCATTTCCAAATTTCCGCCGCGTTCTCCAGTAAACGGTGCTGGACGTAAATCTTGTGAGCCTGGTCGCGCGACCAGGCACAATCGAGTCGCGTGAGAAGGCCGTTGCGTTTGAACTGATCGAAGTCTTCCCTGTAGGCAAAGTCGCATCCCTCGCGTTGCGCTCCATAGAAGAGCCAATTTTTTCCTTTTGCGCCGAGAGCAGTCCGCTCCTGGAGAAAGGCGCGGAACGGTGCGACGCCGGTGCCCGGCCCGACCATGATGATAGGTGTGTCGGGATCTTCCGGGAGGTGAAAATGTTTGGCGGAGCTGGGATAAACCGGCACGGGGACATTGTCCGCACGGTCAGCCAGAAACGATGAGCAGACGCCTTTGCGCAAACGCCCGTGACTTTCATAACGAATCACGTCGACGATGAAATGCACTTGGTCGGGATAAGCGTGCAAGCTGGAGGCGACGGAGTAGAGCCTCGGCTGCAGTTTCGTCAGCAACCCCACGAATTCTTCCGGAGCAAATTTTACCGATGGATGCTCACTCAAAAAATCGATCACCTCCATGCCCCAGAGGTACGTGTCGAGATCCTGTTTCCGTTCCGGATCGAGCAGTTCCTGGAGCAGGGGCGCAGCCGAAGCGCGTTTCGCGATCGCTTTCAGAAGTTTGGGCGTGGGTTGAGTAATGGAATAGTCGCGCAGAAGCGCGTCCGTTAAGCTTTTCTGAGTTCTTGCGGCGGGCACCAGCTCATCGCCTTTCGCACCGATCGCGTGAATGATTTGCTCCACCAGCGCGGGATCGTTGGTCGGATAAACCGCCATCGAATCGCCGACTTCGAAGCTCAGTCCCCATCCGGTCAGGTCGACCTCGAAATGGCAGGTCTCTTTCTCGGAGTCGGGACCGCTCAAACGCCGATTGACGACAAGTCGGCCGGGAAACGGATTGGCCCGCGTATAGGGCGAAGCGGAAGGGGGTGGCTTCGCTGGAGCAATAACTTCCGGCATGTCAGTTTTGTAGAATCCGCCGGACTATGGCTCCAAACAATCTCAATAAACGTCGCGCTTGTAACGTTTGTCGCTCTTCAGCTTCTCGACGAACTCGTTCGTCGCATCCTCGCTTCGGCCGCCCTCTTGCTGAATGATTTTCCGCAACGCGGCGTCCACGTCCTTGGCCATGCGCCGTGCATCACCGCAGACAAAGAATTGACCGCCTTCCTCGAGCCATTTCCAAATCTCGGCTGCGTTTTGCATCATGAGATCCTGGACGTAAACCTTTTTTTCCTGATCGCGCGACCAGGCCAGATCGCGCCGGGTCAAAAATCCGTCGCTCTGATATTCCTCGAACTCCTCCCGGTAAAAATAATTGCACGCCGACTTTTGCGATCCGAAGAAGAGCCAGTTTTTGCCTTTCGCGCCGACGGCTTTGCGCTCTTGCAAAAACGCGCGGAACGGCGCCACGCCGGTGCCCGGTCCCACCATGATGATCGGCGTGTTCCCATCTTCCGGGAGCCGAAACTTCGACGTGTTCGGAAAAACCGGCACCGAAACTTCTTCAGCCCGTTCGGCCAAAAAGGTCGAGCAGACGCCTTTACGCATCCGCCCGCGGCTTTCGTAGTGCACAACGTCGATCGTGAAGTGCACTTGATCCGGACGCGCTTTCAGGCTCGAGGAAATCGAATAGAGTCGCGGCTGCAATTTCGCCAGCACTTCGACAAATTCCTGCGGCGTCCATTTGATCGATGGATGCTCGATCAGAAAATCGATCACCTCCATGCCCCAAAGGTACGTATCGAGATCCTGTTTGCGCTCGGGCTTGAGTAGGTCGGTGAGCAGCGGCGCCGCGTTGGCGCGTTCCGCCACCGCCTTCAAAAACTTCGGGGTTGTTTGCGTGATTCGGCAATCGCGCAGCAACGCTTCACGCAAAGTCGTCTCGCGGCTCGGACTTTTCACCGGCTCATCGCCTTTCGCCCCGAGTGTCTTAATAATTTCGTCGGCCAAGGCCGGATCGTTGGTCGGCCAAACCGTCATCGAATCGCCGACCTCGTAGTTCAACCCCCAGCCTTTGAGATCGATTTCAAAATGGCGGGTGTCTTTGTCCGAGCCTTCGCCGCAAAGGCTTCGATTCACGACGAGCTTACCGGGAAATGGATTGGTGCGCGTGTAGGGTGCTGCTGCGGTCGTTTCAGGCATGTTTTGTAGCGGCGGTCTGCGACCGCCGAAAGGTGAAGGTTGTGGTGAAAACGATCGGCGGTCATAGACCGCCGCTACAGGAATCGCTTATTCCCCGTCGTTGCCGATGGCGAGAGTGGGGCAAACGTCCATCGCGCGTTGCGCTGCGGCCGCCTCTTCGTCGCCCTCGGGTTGCTTGTAAAAATAGACGTAGGTCTCGTCGTCGTTGTATTTCAACAGATTCGGCGCTTCCTCCAGACAGACGCGGCAGGGCGTGCAGGTCGAATCCACATACCAGGGACCAGGAACGTTTTCGGGTAGTTTGCTTGCTTTATCGGCCATGAAAAACTTTCTACTGAAAACCGGCGCGAACGGCAATGTCTTTCTCGATTGGGCTATTTTTTTGGCAGAGGCGCATCGGGCAGGGGAGTCGGTTCGATGTCCGGCAGTAGCTCGGGTGGTGTCGGGTTCGGGCCGGCGGGTGGAGTAGGTGTCGGCATCGGAGATAAAAAGACGCCGCTCTTCGTCATCAATTTTCCATCATGCGAAATCACGTCTTCCACTCGATACAAATTTCCCCGGCGTGCGGAGCCGTCTTTCGCGTCGGCAAATTCGGAATGGCGGAAAAACTTTTCCATCTCGTCGAGGTGAAATGGCCGCGAGCCCCGGCGGCCGAAGACAACGGTCTGCCCGCCGGTTTCATCGACCACGCGGTCGCGTTCGAGCCCGCGCGAGACCGCGATCGCTTCGCCTTTCGTCGGATAGGTCGCGATCAATCGCGGATTGGGTCGCGGACTGAATCCCTGCGCGCCCGGCACGGTATCGGGTGAGATAAGCTGCACGACGCGCAAGCCGTTGCGGCCATCGGCTACGAGAGCGAATTGCGATGCGCTGACGCTGCCGATCTGCACCGCGCGCGTGTCGTTGAGCAAGCCGCCGGCATTGAACATCTGATCGAGCCGCGGCCGCTCGGGATTTTCCACGTCGATAATCGCGAGGCCTTCCGGTCCGTTGGCGACATAAGCATAAGTGCGCGCGACATAGAGCCGGCCCGGATTTCGCAAACCAACTGCGGCACCGGAAATCGGCACCGGCCGGTCCGGGTCGGTAATGTCGAGAACCTTTAGTCCATCATCATCGGTGATGAAGGCGTAACGGAATTGGATCGCAACACAATGCGGATTGCGCAGGAAATTTCCGGTGAACTGTCCTGCCAACCGCGGGTTCATCGGATCGGTGCAGTCGATCACGAACAATCCGCGCGGCGTGGTCAGGTAAAGCCGGTGGCCGGCGGCGGTGACAAAGCTCGCGCCGGTGAGGACGCCGTTGGGATTGAAGGTCACATCGCGCTTCAGGAAATTATTGTCCGGATTTCCATCGACCAGCGTCGCGACGTTTGAGCCGACGAGTCCCTCTTCGCGATCCGAGACGTAGACGAATGCGTAGAACATATCGATGGGTTGCTCTTCGTTTTCCGGAAGACGGACCCGTGCGGGATCGAGCGCGAGCGTGCTCGGCAGCGCGACCGACGTGGCGTATTTCGTATTCACGCGTGTGCGCTGCCCGAGCGGAGAAACCGGCGCGCTGACAATCCGCTCCGAAAATCCTTTCTGATCGATGTTCGCCACATCGAAGACCTCGAAGCCACCAGGCCCGTTCGCGGTGTAGAGATACTCGCCGCGCAGCACGAGGTCCTGGATGTCATGGCCGCTGTGCTCGTGTCCTTCTTTCAGAATCGACCCGGCCTCGAGATGTTTCCGGTAATTATCCGGGTAAGCGATTTTGTGCAGATGGCTCCCGATCGCCGCCTGCGGTTCATCCGGCTCGGTCCAGATCACGGCGTGCAATCCTTCGCGCCCTTCTCCCACGTAGGCGTAGCGACCGAAGAAGTTCACCGTGCCGGTGCCGAACCCGAGCAGTTGCGTCATCCAGGCGTTGTTGTCGTTATTCTTCGAAAGGTGACAGTCGGTGCAATTTTTCGTCGTCCCGACACTGCTGGTGGTATGAGGAAAATGCGGATTGAAGGCCTGGCCGCTGTAGCCTTCCGCCGAAAAAGTCTGCTGCTGCGAGTAAACCCATTCGCGATTCGCGTTTTGCGAACTCACGACTACCGCGCTCGAAGAACGCAACACCGCCATCCGGTTCTTCTTCACGGTCCCATCGATCCCGAGCATAAAGACATCGTCGCGCACGACCTGCGGATTGTAGGTCGTGTAATTCCGATCGATCACGCCCTCGAATTTATTTTGCGGGACGCGCTGATTCGCCTTCATCGGCAGATGACAACCGAAGCAGCTCGTCGCCCAAGAGGTATGGCAGATCTGGCAATCCATCGCGCTGTTATCGTGGGCGAGGGTGACGTGCCGCTCGCTCGAATCGGCGGGGACATCGCCCCATCTCTTGCCGTCGCGCAAAAGCGTTTTCGCGTAAGCGGACTTCGGATTGTAATGCGCGGAGAGGGGATCGACCGTGTCCATCGTCTGCGGCACTTCCCAGCGTTTGTCCGGTGACATGACCGATTGCTGATAAAGCGCGTTTCCCTCCCAAACGAAACGCGGACCCCACGGCGTGTTGCTGTTGTTCAACAAATCGATCTGGCCGGCATTGCCCGTCGTGACCAGCGTCGGCCGCGCACCGATCGTGCCGTGGCAGTCGATGCAATTGATCGTGGTCGCGTTACGCGGTTCGCCGTAGAGCTGCCCATTTCCGTGCACGTCCTTTTCGAAATGGCAGTCGGCGCATTGCATGCCATGCGCGAGATGCACGTCCTTCAGGTGAACCGCTTTCGCGAATTTCTCCGGATCGTCGTGCGGGATTTTGTTGTCGGCCAGATCGAGCAGATTGCCTTTACGATCGTGCTTGAAGATGGCGCGGAAAACCCAGCCGTGCCCGTGATAGTCGGCGAACTGCGTGTGTTTCAGCTTCGGATTTAACTCGGAGACTTTGTCGAGAAATTCCTTGTCGCCCCACAGACCTTTCGCGGCCGCCGCCTCCGGATTGCTTTGCGTTTCAATCACCAATTCGTCGTCGGTCGGATTCCGTTGCTCCTTCGGATACATGAACTCGCCATCCGTTTCCTGGTCCCACCAGGTGTAACCGAGATACGGATTCACGAAGAGATTGCCCTGGTGCATGTGGCAGTTCATGCACTGGCTCGATGGAATGGACCGCGTGAACTGATGAGTGATCGGATGGCCGCGTTCTTTTTTTGGAATGGTTTTGTCCGCGGTGAAAGTCAGGCCCTGGTGTCCGTACTTGCTCCACCAGCCTGAGTTGGTCGGCGAACGATCGTTCGCGTAAACGACGTGGCAGGCCGAGCAACCGCTCGAGCGATAATCGCCCGCGTGATCGTTCGAACCCAAGAATCCGAGCAGCGGATCGTGCAAACGCGTTTTTTGCAAACCGAGAAAAACCGGATCGGTCCGGTTGAGGGTGCCGAGGCCCCGCTCGGACAAACGACGCAGCGGTTTGCCGTTCGGTTCTTCCGTGGTCGGGATTCCGAGCTGCAATTGTTTATCGCCGCCCTTTTCGAAAATGCGCAGGATGTTGCCGGGATTGCTCAGGTTAAAACGCGGAAGCGGATCGAGGAACGGGAGAATGCCGTGAAGCTTGGTGTCGTTAGGCGTGACCGGCGTGTAATTGAGCAGGCGGAGCGGCGCGCCATCGGCGCCGTAAGCCTGCCCGAAGCGATAGTTCTTCAGGTAGAAGCCGCTGTTGTTATAGAGCGCCGCGCCCCAGAGCATCGGCCCGCTGTTCATCATGCTGTGATCGACGTTGCGAATGATCTCGTCGTGGCAAAGTCCGCAGGCTTGTTTTGCCACGCGCAAGTCTCCCGGGTTCATGAATCGAATGAACTCAGGCGATTCATGGTTGAGCCAGACGTTTGAGTTCGGCGGGTTCGCGGATGTTTTCCAAAACTCCTTGTTAGTCGGCAGGACGTGCGCCTGCTCTTTCGTTAGGCCGCGCGACGCGTTGCCGCCGTGGCAATCGGTGCAGCCGAGGACAACGTGCGTGGCCTGATGCATCGGTTCGATCCCGCTGTGGCACTGATTGCAGCCGGCGCTCTTGGCATCGGCCGAGGCCTGCGATTGATCGATCCAGTTTTGGCGTGGACGAGCGCCGGGCGCGGTGATGGAGGCGTCAGCAGGGATGGAGGTCTCCGGTCCGTTGCCGGAGGTTGTTTCGTTATCGCGGGTGATGAAAGGTCCCGCCGCGATGAAGAGGATGGCGAATGGGAAGCAGAAAAAGAAACGTCCAACGTCCAACGTCCAACGTCCAACGTTCAACGACAGAGGCCGCCTTGGCGTATTCATCGTTTGTTTTTCTCGGCGGTCCTAATGCTCGCGGAAAAGATTTTGATTAACGCTTCGGTTTCGCCAATGAGCGGGTCGATCTTCGCGGGCGTGAGTAGAGGTACGCGATGAACCAAACGCAGCCAGCGCCGCGCTTCGCGGATTTCCTTCAGACAAACCCCGAGCTTGTGAATGAAGTCCTTGCGCGATTCCGCGCCTTGCAACTCACCGTGGTTTGCCAGCGGCGACATTCCGCATCGAAGCAGTTGATCCGCAACATGCCTGCCTGCCCGGGTTCCCGGCAGCGCATCGACCAATCGAATAATCCTGACCGCGTACTCCAGCAACCGTTCCTCAAGATCAAATCGCCTTTCACTCGAACCCGTGGCGCTCTGCTCTCTTAGTTGGACGTTGGACGTTGGACGTTGGACGTTGGACGTTCTGCCTTTTAACCCTCCCGCGAAGTCCACGTCCGGCTCTTCCCTCACGCGCCCACCGCTCCCTCTCATCCCGTTCCGTTTCATCAGTACGTCAGCGTCAGAGTAAGAATCCCGCTGTAAAGAAAATCGTCCACCTTCCCCGCCGGCGGTCCGCCATAACCAAAAACCGGATTCGTATTCGCCCGGTAAATGTCTTTGTAGCCTTGTCCCGGCACCAGGAACCCAGCACCGGCTGAGAAAATAATATTATTCGTCAGGAGCGGGCGGTATTGAAATCCCAGACTGCAATCCAGTCCGATGTTGTTGCTCGTGTGATTCGTGAACAGCACCTGCCGGATCGATTCCGTCTCGGCCATCCAGATGTAGTTCACGTTCATGAACGCCTTCAACTTCGGCGTGAGGTCCGCGTCGGTCCCGTAGCCGACAATGATCGCGCCCGGATTGACGAAGTTCGATTGCCCCTCGCTCTTGCTCGTGCGCAAATCGATCACGAGACTGTCGCGCTGCTTTAGATTCACCGAGGTGCCGCCGAGGTTGAACCCCTGGTGCACGTAATAGCTGAACGGCCCGCCAATAAAAAATGGCCGGTCGAAAATCGTGTCGAACCCGGTTGCGTGTGAGTTCCTCGGATCTCGATCGCCGCTGGCGTAGAAGCCCGAGAGCTTGAAACGCAGCCAGTCTTTATCGACCGAAAGCTCGAGCGCCGCCATTTGCGCGTTGATCTCCGCCCGCTGCTGCGCGATGCCGTTGAAGCCGTCTTCGCCGAAGACCTGGTAGAGCGCGTGCGTGAGATTGAGTCCGCCGATGTGGCCGTCGCCGCTCCAGCCGAGGTAGTAGGCTTGAACATAATGATCGCGCACGGCCCCGATCGGAGCAGGCCGCGTGATGAAATCGTTCTGGTCGAAGTGCCGCGCGCCTCCGTCGAAGTTGGCGTGAAAACTTAGCTCGGCGGTGTAGCCCTTCCAAATGAAGTCCTGGCGGAAAACATTGGCGATGAAGATTTGCTGGTCCCGCGAATCGAATGTATTCAGGTCGGAATAAGTGTCCTTCTCGCGCATGTCGAACGCGGCCACGTTATATTGCCAGAGATTGTTGTCGTAGTTCCCGAAAATGCGGACGCCGAGATTCGAGTCGTTGAAGATGAACCCGCGGAAATCGCTCACGAAAGGCTGGATGCCGACCCGCGAGGAAATGAAATCGTAATTATTCGTTAGGTCGCGGAGGTGGATTTCCGCGAACGCTTCCTGGAGCGAATACCACTCCTTCTCCCGCGTAGTGTATCGCGTGTGCGCCAGATCCTTCGCCAAAGGAGTCAGGCCGGGACCGAGCCCCGAAGTGGGATCGCCTGGATTCGGGAAGGTCAGCACGGGCGCCGGGCCGCCAAATCCCGGCCCGCGGGGATCGGGGTCGAGTGCGTTGTTCTCTTTTACGGTGATGTAGTTGTAGTTCGCGACCGCAAGGAGACGCAGCGCCCACACCACCGGCTTGAATGCCGTCTCGCCTTGGAACAGATCGATTCCGATCGAAAAATCATTCGAGAAAAAGAGCTGCTCGCTCCGGCCGAAAAACTCAGAGCTGTTCGGACGTGCCGTGCTCACTCCGCTTGGGGTCGGAAGCCGGCGCGCCTCGAACTGAAAGAAGTCGTTCAACGTGAGGTTGAGGAAAATGTCCTGACCGACGATCGGGGCGTCACCTTTCAACGTGCTTTGCAAATAGGGATGCCAGAGACGCAACGCACCTGATTGATAAGGGGTTTCCGTCGACGGATCGGCGTAGCGTTGCCAGCGTCCGAACCCGATGAACCATCGGTTCGGCACCGGCTCGGAGCCCGGGAGAAGACCGACGCCGTTTTCCGAGTCGGGATAAGTTTCGTAGTCTAGCTTTCGCCGTTGCGGGACCATCTCGCGCACTCCGCGGCGCGGCAATCCGAGCGAGCGTGGGATTGGCTCATCCCCGTACTCTGGCGGTTGCGGGAGGATGGGCGGAAACAAATCCGGAGGTGGAATCGGCTCGGCGAGGTTCCCGCCGCCGGGATCGGGATTGAATTGCGAAGGCGGCAGCGGCGGTTCTTCGAGCGCCTGTTCCTGCCCGAAAAGGTAACGCCGTCCAAGCCGGAAACGCGATTCGGCGCGGCGGCCATTGATTTCTATTTGAGTTGTTTGATTGCGCGCCCCGCTGATCTCGACCGACGCGTCCTTGCTGTCGCTGGTAACCCCAAACCTGTCGGACTTGTTGCGAGCGCCGTTAATTTCGACCAGCGCATCTTTGCTGTCACTCGTGATTTCAACTCGGCCTGACTTGTTGCGGCCGCCATTGATCTCGACGCGCGCCTCCTTGCTGTCGCTGGTGAGTTCGACCTTGGGAGACTTGGTCGGACCGCCGTTGATCTCCACGCGTGCTCCTTCATCGCGAGCCGAAAGATTGTCGTCGCTGCCGATCGCCGGAATGCCGCAGGCAAAGGCCAGACCCGCGAATGCAAGAAGCATCCGTCGAACTCGCGCGCTAGCCTGTTGGCGAGACGAGGGCATAGGGGTGGAAAGAATGCGGAAACCGTTTCCCCTTGGCAAGCCTAAGGCCGCGCCGGGAAAAATGGGGTTTTTATGGGCGCGGTGGATGGCCTGCGGGGCGCGATTCGTTTTCTGGGGAGCGCAGGCTGCCAGCCTACAGTAGGCGGCAGCTTGCCGGCTACATCTGAGGACGCGACGTAGTTCTCACGCATGGCGAACCAAACGACGCATCCCGGCAGGCTGCCGGGATGTGCAGGCTGGCAGCCTGCGCTCCCCCAGAATGCAGGAACGCCTCATGGCCGATCGAGGGATTTTCATAGCCGAACGCACTCTTCTTTAGTATCAAAGCTCCCCCGTGAGATTGCGCACTCTGTTGTTCATCGCTGCCGTTAGCCTGGCACTCGGCCCCGCCGTGGCTCGCGCGCAGCTCACCGCGACCGACGTTCAGACCATTATCAACCAGGCGATCACCCGCGCCGTCCAGCTTTCGCCGAACAGTGTCATCGCCGTAACCGATCGCGAAGGAGACGTCCTCGGCATTTGGAACGTCCGCGGCGGCGAACCGGATGCGCTGGAAATCTCGAGCTGCGTCTCGAAGGCCGGCACCGCTTCATATTTGAGCAGCAATCAAAACGCCTTCACGTCGCGGACCGCCGGTTTCATTATCCAGCAGCATTTTCCGCCCGGTGTGCGCAACACCGCGCCCGGCCCGCTTGTGGGCGTTGGCCTCTCCAATCTTTTCTTTTCCGACATCAACAAGTTCCGGAAACCAGGCAGCCTCATTAGTTTCAGCAGCACGCCGGGCAACACCATCGTCCCGGTTCCTTTTACTTCGCTCGATGGATCACCCGGCGGTGTTCCGCTTTACAAGGACGGAAAACTTGTCGGCGGCATCGGAGTGACCGGCGACGGGGTGCCGGGCCCGGTCGTGTTCCGTTCGCAAAACCCTTTCACGTTCATTGGCGGTTACGACCAAGACGAGGAGATCGCGCTGGCCGGACAGTTTGGCTTTCGTCCCGACCGTTCGATCCAGGCGGACAACGTCTACATCAACGGCATTGCGCTTCCGTACGTTTTGTCCCCGGCGCCAGCGGTAAGTCCCATTACCGTGACTGGAAACGCCGCGGCTGACTATCCTGTCCAGGCCGCCCCTCCGCCATTTCCTTATCCGATCGCGACCTTCGGCGGAGTGCAGGGCGAAATTCGTCAGCCCATTGTGAGCGATCCCATTTCGACTCCAATAAATGGTCAACCCCGCCTCACCGCGGCGGAGGTAAGGAGCATTATCAATTTCGCGGCGGACCGTGCGCGAACGACTCGCGCCGGCATTCGTTTGCCCATCGGCATTCCGATGGAGGTTTTCATTACCGTCGAAAATAATCCGAACGACCCCACCAAGGCTCCGAGCGTGCTGGGCGCATTCCGGACCGGTGAGGCGACTCTTTTCAGTTGGGATGTGGCGGTGCAAAAAGGCCGCACCGCGGTTGGCTTCTCGAACAACTCATTTGCCGTTTCCACGCGGACCGTCGGTTTCCTGGCCCAAACCAAATATCCGCCTGGGCTCGACGTCCAGGATCCCGGCCCTTATTTCGGACTCCAGGAACAATTCTCCGGCTTCAACCGCGCGGCGCTTCCGAATTTCGTCCTCGATTCCAGCGGGACGGATCCGCGATTTCCGAACGGGATCACAATTTTTCCCGGCGGCTTTCCGCTATATCGCAATGGGCAACTCATCGGCGCGATCGGTATCAGTGGCGACGGCGTGGACCAGGACGACATTGTCGGCGCGTCCGGCACTCATGATTTTCTCGCGCCGGAAAATATCCGTGCCGATGAATTCGCCTACCTCGGCGCGAGACTGCCCTACGCGAAATTTCCGCGCGACCCCGACGGCGCCGATCCCTCTCTCGGTGGGCCTTTGCCTGTTGTCGCGGCCGAAAAGCTCGCAAATATTTCCACACGGGTCGGTGCTGGGACGGGCGACAATCAGCTCATCGGCGGCTTCATCATCACAGGGACCGCGCCCAAGAAAGTGATCGTCCGCGCGATCGGACCTTCGCTCTCGCAATTCGGAATCGATTCCGCGCTGGCCGATCCAACCCTGGAGTTGCACGACCAGACCGGCGCCGTCGTCGCGGCGAATGATAATTGGACCGACTCGCAACAAGCGGAAATCGAAGCGACGGGTCTTTCACCCGCAAGCGAATTGGAAGCGGCGATTGTGCAAACGCTGGCGCCGGGTGCTTACACCGCAATTGCAGGCGGGAAAAACGGAGCTGCCGGCACCGCTGTCGTCGAAGTGTTTGACCTCAGCCCCACCTCCGATTCCACCCTGGCAAACATCAGCACCCGCGGCGCGGTCGGCAGCGTAAGCGACGTGATGATCGGCGGCTTCATCATCGGCGGACAAACCGGGACGACGCGAGTGCTGGTGCGATCCGTCGCGCCATCGCTGGCTGCCTTTGGCGTGAACAACGCGATGCCCGATCCGACCATGGAGCTGCGCGACATCAACGGCACCCTCATCGCTTCCAACGACAACTGGAAAGACGGCCCGCAACTCGAAATCGAACAAACAACGCTCGCGCCCTCGAACGATCTCGAATCAGCCATCGTGACCACTCTCCCGTCCGGCGCCTACACCGCCATTATTCGCGAACGAAATGGCGAACCTGGGGTAGGTCTCTTCGAGGTTTACAACCTGCAAGATCCCTAACCGCACTCAAGGCTTGCCCTGCGAGCTCATGATAAATGGGCCTGCAAGCCGGACCGCATCGAGCAAGCCATGTTCTTTGCGCAGCTTCACCAGCCAATCACGTTGCGTATCGGCGAGAGCCTGCGGCGCGTTGCCGGTCTTGAACGCGGCCTCATAAAAATCAAGCATGATTTGCACGGTCGTCTCGTCACTGATCGGCCAGAGAGTCATCAGGAGGTTTTGTTCGCCGGCTTGAACAAAGCCGCGACGCAAACCCATCACACCTTCACCGGCTTTAGCTTCACCACTACCGGTGTCGCAAGCGGAAAGAGTGACGAGCCAGGTATCGTTCAGCTTAAGTCCTCCTACTTCTTCGGCGGTCACGATTCCGTCGTTCTCGGTCGGGGGCACTTGTCCGTTAGCCCAGGCATGCAGGGTCGTTTCCGCGCCTGTTACGGCAAGTCCGCTTCGGTGCATCGGATTAACTAATTTATCCTTCGGAATGTCAGCCTCGGTTCGCGACAAGCCGTTTTGTGGCGGATCGAGGTCGATTTCAGGCAGAAAGAATCCATGCGTGGCCAAATGCAGAATGCGCGGCGAGTTCACCTTGCGCAGCTCTGCTTCAGTGGCGTGTTCGCCGAGATTCAGATGAGCCTGCCAGCCTGACTTCTTCGCGCACTCTTCCAGTTTCGCCGATTCTCTGGCCGTGCCCGGTAACTCTGGAAGCGAAATGGATTGCAGCTCCCGCATCTCGATAGATCGAAAGGTAGCTGTGTTTGTTTTTTCTTCTGCTAGAGTAACTCCATCAGTCTTTGCCGCGAAATCAGGGTTCGCGAAGACTTGCATCGATGTTTTCGCGATCGCGGCCGGTTTGGTTTCTCGCAACAAGTCGCGACCGCTGGCGACATAGCGGATGGAAAACTCTTCGCCGACGAATCGGTCGTTAGGTGTCAACAGCGTCGCGAACGAAACGAAGTTCAATTCAGCATCGGGACTTACGATCATTGTCTTGATGCCCGGTGGACACTCTTTCGCGATCGGCGCCCAAACTTCCTCGTCTAGTTTCTTGAGCACGGCGCCCAAAGCCGCCTCGTTCGTTTGCCCGCGCACGGATTTCTTATACAACTGGATCTTCTTTTCTATCTCCGCCGCGGCGCTTAGTGGAACCCATTTCGGTTCGCTGCCAGACGCGATCACCACCGCGCCATATCGCGGCTCAAATTTGTTCTTGCCTTGATAACTCTCGTAGCGCAGGAGTTCGATCAACGCCGCACCCGGGCCAAGCGCCGTCTGCACTTGAGCTACGGTCAAGCTCAACGCCCGTCGCACACGACCAAGCCCCGCGACCTGTCGGCCAAGGCCTCCCTCGAGTTCCTCTACTTTCCGGGCGAGTTCCTTCTTTTCGGTCTCACGCTTCCTGACCGCCGTTTCTGAAATATCCTTCGGCACTTCCAATAACAATTGCATGAGTTGCTGCTTGGCTTTGCGAAGTTGGTTAATCGTTTCGCGCTGCCGGGGATCGGTGCTGGTCTCGGCTACGAGCCGGTCTTCCAATAATGAGTCGAGGACAATGCCTTTTCGCCTGAGAATGAGCTGGGCGAGTTCCGGGCCGTTCCCGAGAATGGCGGGCAAGGTATAGGGCCGGGTTGTTTTCTGAAAGGCGAGACGCTGCTGCTCGGACGTGAAGGACAGAACGTTCGATAAAATCTTCTCTTCCGCCCGCTGCGCCAGTCGGGCCAGGCGTAACTGTTCCTGCGAGTTGCCCATGTCCCCATAGAGCAGTGCCAGATTGTTGAGACTTGCCGCGGTGTTTGGATGATCCGGGCCGAGCACCTTTTCAATGATCTTGAGTGAACGTTGGTAGAGTGGCTCGGCCTTGGCGTAGTCGCCTGTTCGATGGTAAAGCCCGGCCAGGTTATTGAGGCTCAGTGCCGTATCCGGGTGTTCCGAACCGAGGGCTTTCTCGCGAATGTGAAGGGAACGTTGGTAGAGTGGTTCAGCTTTGGCATAGTCGCCCATCTTGGTGTAAAGCTCCGCCAGGTTGTTGAGACTTAAGGCCGTGCTTGGGTGTTCCGGGCCGAGCACTTTTTCAAAGATCTTTAATGAGCGCTGGTAGAGCGATTCGGCTTTGGCGTAATCGCCCATCTCACGATAAAGCTCTCCCAGATTATTGAGGCTTAGTGCGGTGCTCGAATGTTCCGGACCGAGCGCCTTCTCGCGGATACCTAACGACCGTTGATAGAGTGGCTCGGCCTTGGCATAGTCCCCAAGACTTACGTAGAACGCCGCCAGGCTGTTCAGGCTGTTAGCGGTGCTGGGGTGTTCCGAACCAAGCGCTTTCTCAATGATGGCCAGCGATCGTTGATAGAGGGGTTCAGCCTTGGCGTAGTCGCCCATGCTATCATAAAGATCAGCCAGATTGTGCAGGATGTTGGCGGTATTTGGGTGTTCCGAACCGAGCGCTTTCTCGTTGATCTTGAGTGAGCGCTGCAGGAGTGGCTCAGCCCTGGCGTAGTCTCCCATTTCCTTATAAACCTCGGCCAGGTTATTGAGGCTGGTTGCAGTGAGTGGGTGTTCTGGACCGAGCGTTTTCTCGTTGATGGTCAGGGAGCGTTGATAGAATGTTTCAGCCTTAGCGTAGTCGCCCATGCTATCATAAAGCTCTGCCAGGTTGTTAAGGCTGTTCGCGATGTTGGGATGTTCCGGGCCAAAGGCCTTCTCGCGGATGTTGAGTGAGCGTTGATAGAGTGGTTCGGCCTTGGCGTAGCTGCCCATGCTCACATAAAGGCCAGCCAGGTTATTGAGACTCGTCGCAATGTCCGGATCGTCGGGTCCGAGCGCTTTCTCACGGATCTTCAGCGATCGTTGATACAACGGTTCCGCCTTGGCGTAATCGCCCATCTTGTCATAAAGCGTCGCCAGGTTATTGAGGCTATTCGCAGTGTCCGGATGTTCGGGGCCGAGAGCTTTCTCGCGAATGTTTAGCGAACGTTGATAGAGCGGTTCAGCCTTGGCGTAGTAACCCATCTTATCGTAAAGCGCGGCCAGATCGTTAACGCTGTCCGCGGTCTTGGGGTCTTCTGGGCCGAGAACTTTTTCGCGGATTGTTAGCGAGCGCTGATAGAGTGGCTCGGCCTTCGCGTAGTCGCCGGAATCACTATAAAAGTTTGCGAGATTATTGATGGTCAACGCAGTGTTTGGGTGCTCCGGACCAAAGGTCTTCTCGCGAATGTCCAGAAGCTGAAGGGCAAGAGGAATGGCCTCTGCATATTTGCCCGCCTGATAAAGTTTCTTCATTACCTGCTCGAGCTTGTCCGCTTCGGAAAGATATGGCGGCACGTCGAGCGCGCGGTCTTCGACGAACATCCCAACTTTCCCCGCCGCGAACCCTTCAAGGCGGATTGTCTTGCCGTCGCGTTTGACCTCGATCCAGCCGCCGGGAAAAGCGCTGAAGATCCAGTCATACGCGCTGCGGATCGGATTGCCATTAGCCGAGAGAAGCTCATCGCCCAGTTTCAGCTCGGTGGCCTTGGGCTGTTCCGGTGCCACGCCTGTAACGATCACGCGCACTCCGTCGAGCGCAGTTCCGTCGCCGCGTTCGTGCGTAACACTCTGCAATTTCCCTTCAACAAATCTCGCTTCGCGCACGCTGAAGCCGACGAGCTTCTCGTTGAATCCGGTTTCGTAAATCCGCTGCGGGCGATCGATCTCATCGAATTCCTCTTCCTTTCGCGCGCAAAAAACTCCGCTGGAGAGGGAGCTGATCGGCTGGCGCTTCGCGTCGCACGCCTGGCGAACCTGCCGTTTGCGCGCACCTGTCTTATGCCATTCTGCGTCGATGCGAAAATTGGGCGCTCCCGCCGATTCCGCGCATCCCAGTTGCCAGGTGAGAATCACGCGCCCATTTTCATTGTAGGTCTCGTCGATCGCCGCATAGGGGAGTCCGGCACCCACGGCGAGCTGCCCTTTTTCATCTTCAAAGCGCAACACGCTTCGGCGCAAGCGTCCTTGCGAATCGTACTCCGGCTCGCTCACGTCGCGGTAGTAGCGGAATCGCGCTGGGTCCTCGTCCCGTCTCGTTTGTCGCCGCAGCGCGCCATTAGGATCGAATTCAGTGATCATCCGATGATAGCCGGTCTTGCAGTAGGTCTTTGCTCCCGCCGCGTCGAAGTAGGTTTCTTCCCAACTGAAACCATCCGGACCGGATTTGTAGGCGCGGCGTTTCACGGCGTAGCCAATCTCTCCGGCTGATGGCCGGCCTTCCGCATCGAGGTACTTTTCCTCGGTCACATTGCCGCTCACATCATGAAGCATGGCAGTGCGCCATTTGATCGTGCCCGCGAACTGAAGATCAGATGGATGGCCGAGTTCATCGTACGCGACCTTCCATTGAAAAAACGGGGACCTGGCGCCGTCCGGGCCGATTTTCAAAAATTTGTGTCCGATGATTTCGCCCCGTTCGTTGCGTTGCGTTTCCTGCACGGTCCAGTCAATTCCGCGCGCGGGCTTTCCATCCGCACCGAGCCGAACAAGGCCAATCAAATTACCCGATGCGTCGTAATCAATGGTCATCGCGGACACACCGTTCCACGCTGCGGGCTTCCCTGTGCCGTCCCACAGGTCGATGCGAACGACGCGGCCCGCCGGGCCCCACGTCATCGCGAGCGCAATCTGTCCCACGTTGTTTGCCGCTGGCTGTCCATCCTGGCCAAGATTGAAAAGACGCACAATCCTCCCGGCCGCGTCGCGCTCCAGTTTGTATCCGTAAACACCTTCTCCGTTTGCCGCCGGCTTGCCCTCGCCGTTGAAGAAACTCACCTTCACGTCACGGCCCTTCGCGTCGCGCTCGATTTCCATTTGCGAAGCGCCGCTGGTGCTTGATTTCGCGAATCCGCGGAGATTGGCGAAGCGGGCCGAGATCGCGCCGGGAGCGTGCGGTGAAGACACCGGTCGATCATAAATAATGCGCCAGATCGGATTGCCATTTCGATCCAGGGCGGTCGCTTCGGTCGCCGTCTCGCCGTTGTGGGAGAACTCGATCCTAGTGCTTTCCGGCGCTTTTTCGGCGTAAGGCTGCGTTCCCATTAGTCCTTCGAGGTAAATGGGAATCACCTCGGGATAGATCGGGCGGAGCACCGCCGGGTTCCCGCGGGAATTCAACACTTCCACGCGAGTGACCGGCCCGATCCTGCCGCGGCGCGTCAGACGCAGGCTCACGCCGTGATGCGAAACCGCCGTCTCATCCATCTTCAAGATCGGTTCAAATCCCCCCCTCACATAATCGACCGCGGCCGCGTATTCCACATGGGGTCGCTGATAAAATTCCCATTGCCAGAGACGCTGGCCCGCCGCAGCCAGTGCGAGGGCGAGCGCACCTCCAGCGACGAAGCGCCAGGGATGGCGCTTGATCCATTTCACCGTGCGCACCGCCGTGGTCGGCGGTCGGGCCAGGATCGATTCGTCCTCGAGAAACCGGCGCAAATCTTCCGCAAACGCCGCCGCGCTCGAGTAGCGGTCGCGCGGTTCTTTCTCCAGACATCTTAGGCAAATCGTCTCCAGATCGCGAGGGATGCCTGGCCGATGCCACGCGGGAGAGACCGGATCTTCCGTGATCACGCGCACCATGATGGCGGTTTCGCTTTCCTCCGGCAGGAACGGCGGACGGCCCGCGAGGATTTCGTAGAGGATCGCGCCTAACGAATAGATATCCGCCGCCGTTCCTACGTCGCGACTCGTTCCTCTGGCTTGTTCCGGCGCCATATAGGTCGGTGTGCCGATCACCACGCCGGAGAGCGTGAGGGAGCTGTCGCCGCTCAGGCGTTTCGCAATTCCGAAGTCGGTCACCTTCGGCACGCCATCCGGATCCAGCAGCACATTCGCAGGCTTCATGTCGCGATGGACCACTCCGTTCTGATGCGCGAAATGCAGCGCGCGCGCGACGCTGATCAACAATCGCGCCGCCTCCCGCGCCGGAAGCATTCCGGCGCGCAGCCGATCCGCGAGCGAACCGCTCTCGACATATTCCATCGAAAAAAACGGCGCACCCTGATCCTCTCCCACCTCATAAATTTGGACGATGTTCGTATGATGCAGACTCGCGGCCGTCTCTGCTTCCGCTCGGAAACGCGCCAGTTCGTCAGGGCCGTAATGGCCGGTGAGCATTTTCAGCGCGACGAGCCGGTTCAGTTTCTTTTGCCGGGCGCGAAAGACCACGCCCATGCCGCCGCGTCCGAGTTCGCCTTCGACCTGGTAGTCGCCAAAGATTGGACGACCCGCTTTCGGCAGCGGCGTCGGCGGAATGGAAGCGTTGGAATCCGCGCTCACTTTTAAACGACCTTGATCATTTCCTGCCTCATCGACCAGCAGAGTATCTCGCTTCGGCGACAAAGTAACGGCGCGGAGGGCCGTCCGACAGGAGTTGCGACATCGCGTGGTGAAATTACCATTTCACGCGCGGATGTGAATGCAGACGCGTTCGCACATGCCTGACCGCAAACCACACGCGCCGCCACCACCTTATGAGGCCGCGCGCTCGGATCGACCGACTAGCGCCGCAGGCACGCTCGAGCGGCCCGCCGGAAAACATGACCCCTACGCGGCTTTTCGTTTTCCGTTTTTCAGGTTCTATACGACGGGGAATCTAATTTCCGTCATCGGACGCCTCATGTTCATGGTTGCCGTGGAATGGGAAATCTACGCGCGCACCCATTCGGCTACGGCGCTGGGACTGGTCGGGCTGATGATCGCTCTGCCGGTGGTGCTTCTGTCTTTGATCGCCGGCCACGTCGCGGATCGCTTCCCGCGAAAAAAGATTGTGCTCGTGACGCAAGCGCTAAGCGCGATCTGCTCGCTCGCCCTGGCCTTCGTTTCGTGGCAGCACCTCGCAATTCCAAACTGGCCGTTCTTGCAAAAAGGGAATCATTTTCTTTCCGGGGTCGCTTCAATTTTCGAGCGCCACCCCTATTACCACTTCGATGATCTTTCCATCCCGTTGATTTATTTGATCCTCTTTGTTTCTGCGACGGGGCGCACTTTTGGCTGGGCCGCGCGCAGCTCGTATTTTCCGCAGCTCGTTCCGCGCGACGCGTTCGCGAACGCGGTGACCTGGAACAGCAGCGTCTTTCAGATTGGATCGGTGGTCGGACCGGCTCTCGGGGGATTGCTCATCGTCCGCGCCGGATTTCCTTTCATTTATATGGTCGATGCTATTTGTGCGATGTCGTTCTTCCTGCTTGTGCTGCCGATCCGCAGCAGCGATCGCGGGACGAGCAGCGAACGGAACGCGTGGCGCAGCCTGAAGGAAGGAATCCGTTTTGTCCTGAGCAAGAAAGTGATCCTCGCGACGATCACACTCGATATGTTTGCCGTCCTGCTCGGCGGCGCGACGGCGTTGCTGCCGATCTTTGCCGATCAGATCCTGCACTGCGGTCCGATCGGGCTCGGCTGGTTGCGGGCGGCGCCGGGAATCGGCGCATTCATCATGGCGCTGCTGATTGCCTATCTGCCGCCGATGAAACACGCGGGAAAAACCCTTCTGTGGTGCGTGACCGGGTTCGGCGGTGCGACCCTCATCTTCGGTTTGTCGCGTCACCTTTGGCTCTCGCTCGCGATGCTCTTTCTGACCGGCGTGTTCGACAGCGTGAGCGTGGTGGTGCGGCACACGTTGCTGCAACTGCTCACGCCTGACACGATGCGTGGGAGAATTTCCGCCGTGAACAACATCTTCATCGGCACCTCGAATGAGCTTGGCGCTTTGGAGTCGGGATTGACGGCGGCACTGTTTGGTCCGGTCGTTTCCGTCGTCGCCGGTGGCGTTGGAACGATCTTGGTTGTACTCGGTGTCTCGTGGATCTGGCCGGAGACGCGCAAGATCGGCGCGCTCGATAAGAATTTGCGCTAGAGTTTCCTCGTGAAAATTGCCGCGGCTCAAATTGCCTGTTCGCTCGGTGATCTTGACGCAAACGTACGGAAGATGCGCGAGTTTTCCTCGCGGGCGAAAGAGGCCGGCGCCGAACTGATCGTTTTTCCTGAGACGGCCGATACCGGTTACTCGATGCGGGTCATCCAGTCTTCAGCGAGATCATGGAGTGAAGGGGCCGTGCCCGACCTTCAAGGAATCGCGCGGAGTCGTTCGCTGGCGATCATTTGCGGTATTTCGGAACGCGAGGGCGGTAGCATCTACAACTCGCAAGTTTTCATCGATGCGAAGGGCGATGTTATCGGGAGGTATCGCAAGACTCATCTTTTTACTGCGGGCTCGATCGGAGAGGACACGTGCTTTTCACCGGGCGCCGAGTTCGCGAGTTTTCCGTTGGGCGGGTTCCGGCTCGGATTGACTATCTGCTACGATCTTCGGTTTCCCGAGGTTTACCGAAAGCTCGCGATCGACGAAAAAGCGGACGTCTTCATTCTCTCCGCCGCCTGGCCGTTTCCGCGACTGGAACATTTCCGTGTTCTCGCCACGGCGCGCGCGATCGAGAACCAGAGCTACATAATCGTCTCGAACCGCGTCGGAACCGACGAAGGCGTCACGTGCTGCGGATCATCGGCGATCATAGATCCCTATGGCGTGACGGTTGCTGCCGCCTCAACCGATCGCGAGGAACTGGTCCTGGCGGAAATTTCGGAGGAGTTGGTTAGCTCCGTCCGGAATCGAATGGCGGTCTTCGATCAGCGCCGCCCAGAGCTTTACGGGAAGCGTTGATTCCTGGAACGCAAAAAACACGTGTCATCCCGAGCCGCGGAGACGGCGAGGGACCTCACAGGTGCTCAATCGCTTTCGCGGTACATTGGGCGTTATCATCGGATCGGGCTGGCACGTCTTTTGGTAACGTGCGCCGCGGGTGAGAGGTCCCTCGCTGTCTGCGCGGCTCGGGATGACACGCGCTTACCCTGTTGAAAAACAGAACTCCAGCGTGAGGTCGGCTAAAACGCCGCCGTCAACGAGAGCATCGCATAGGGCGCGCCGCCGTCCTGGTGATAGCGAACATCGGTCCGATGGAAGTCGAAGTTTCGATACGGAATGTATCCGCCCTCGACCGAAAGCTTGATCGCGGACGACAATTTCCAGTCCAAGCCACCGCCGAGCCGCACCTCTTCGTAAGTCAGCGCGGCATGATTGAGCGCAGTGTTCCCGCGAAGAGTGCCGAATTGTTTATCGACTCGATAGCTCGTCGACCGGATGTCAGCGCCACCGTAAAACATCAAGCTGCTGTTCAATTCATACTCCAGCCGCGGCGTGGGCACGACCGCGTTGAGCGTCCATTGTGGCGCGAATTTCCAGCGAATGCCGCCGCCGGGCAGAACGGGATATTTTCGAAACGCATCCACCCCGACGCCAAAAATTACCTGAAATCCTGAGTTGAAAATGTAAGTGCCGCCGATGACAACCGGCACGTTGAAAGTGTCCTGGCCATAGTCATCAAAATCAGTTCCGTAATATCCGGGCTGCGCTTCGAGCCGGATCAGAAACGAATCGGAGAATTCCGTGTCCAGACCCAAAACCAGATTGGTTGACTGGAGCACGTCGGGCAGCGCCGAGTTACGCGAAAAGCCAAAAGAATAACGTTCCGCCGCCACGCCCAGCCGCAGGATTCCGATCTTCACCCGCGGCGTCAGGATGAAATGGCCCCTCACGTCGGTCTCGTCGAAGTCTCGCACGTGGAGATTGCCGGAACCGCGATCGCGCTCAACATCGCCCTGGCCCACGTAGGTCCCTTCCGCTTGAAACTCGAAGGAGAAAGAAGATTCCGATTCGACCAGCGCCACGTTTTTGGATGAGGTTGGCGTGTCAACCTCGACCGCGAATGATCTAATGGCCGCGAGAGCCAGGCAAAGCGCGACGAGTCGGATGGGTGTTTTCATGGGAGCTGAATCAGGGTGTCCGGCTAGACTGCCTAGCGACCACCACCCGTGTCACGCCGAAAAGCACCCACGGCCTTAGAAATATCTCGCATCATCGAGGACTCGGAGGCCACCCGCTCGATTCCATGCAGCCCCGCGATCGTGCCGGAGGAGATGAAATCGCCCCGCCACACGAGGGTGGAGGGCTTGCCGCCAACATCGACCGGCCACATTTGATAAAGCGTCAGGCCCACGTAATAACCGCCGCTCGAATAGTAGAGAGTGTCCGCAGCCTGAAAGCTTCCGTTAGGTCCCGAGCGGCGATAGGAAGCACCGAGAGTGAGGACGCCCTGTTCGTCTGCCGTGAGCAATTCCCAAAAAAGCTCCCTGGCTCCGTGTCCATTTCCCGAACTATCGATCAACCCCGAGAACTGCTTCCGGATCTTGTCCTGCTGCTGCATCAATCCGTTGAATTCCTCAGCAGGCCGGACGGCTTGTCCGGAAAAATCGTACGGCGGTTGGGATCTGGTGCCGCCCGAGGAAAAAGCCCGCGCGCGGCCGCTCAGCACGCCGGCCCAAAAGCCGGCCACCGGCGCCGGCATCGCGCCGCCGCCCGAACTTCCCGTCGGCAGCTTCTTTGCTTCTTCTTTGCTGATCTGCAGATCGTTCGAACCCTTTTGGGTCGCGCTTACGAGCGAGCGGACCGCACCATTATCCGGAGCGCTCGAGAGCCGGGAAAAATTTGCCGGTCCCGGCGAGCCGGGAAGGTCGGAGTGAAGCAGGACCTTTAGCTCCGAATGGCGGGTTGGATTCCATTGACGCAATGCATCCGCCACCCGTGAGGCAGGCGCTGCGACGACGAAGCAGCTTTGCGCCGAGATGTAGCTGCCGCTCATCGGTGGGCCGTGCGCGACGCTCGGTTCTTTTGCCAGCGCGGCGAGATCGACTTTGTCGAAGACGGAAAAGCTCGCGAGCTCCTGGGCGGCATCGGCGAACGCGTTCGAAACCGGCAGGGCGAGAAGGCAGATGAAGGAAAATACTTTCACGAATGGTGAGACGCGGGTCGGGCGGATTGCTTCAGCTGTTTTCTTTTCCATTTTGAAGATGTCACATCTATTCCCATAGTGGAGCGGTTGCAAACAATGTAGAGGCGCTTGTGCCAGGCGCCTATTGTTCGTGGTCAGGCGCTTGGGACAAGCGTCCTACATTTCGGAATCTCTCATGACAGAACCGGCCATCTTCTTCGACCGCCTCAGCAAATCGTACGGCGATACCCATGCTGTCGAGGATCTCTCGCTCGTGATCGCGCCCGGGACCATCTTTGGATTTCTCGGCGCGAATGGCGCGGGAAAAACCACCACCATCCGAATGTTGTGCGGGCTGGTCCATCCCACGAGCGGAATGGCGAAGATCGCCGGGCTCGACGTGTGGCGTCACCGGCACAGGGCGCGTTCGAAGTTTGGTTACGTCGCGCAACGCTTCAGCCTGTATCGCGATCTTACCGTGGAAGAGAACATTCGCTTTTTCGGCGGCGCCTGCCGCGTGCCGCGCGGCGAATTGCCGGCGCGCGTGGACCGGCTGCTTGAGTTAACCGATCTGAAAGAAAAACGCGCTACCTCGGCCGGCAGCCTCTCCGGCGGGATGCGACAATTGCTCGCACTGGCCTGCGCGCTCGTGCATGAGCCGCCATTGCTTTTCCTGGACGAACCGACCTCCGGTCTCGATCCGGTGCATCGCCAGCAGATGTGGAATTTGCTCTACGATTTGAGCCATCGCGGCATCACGATCTTCGTCACGACGCATTACATGGATGAGGCGGAGCGCTGCACCGAAGTGGGCTTCATCGAAAGAGGGCGGCTGCTCGCGAAGGCCCCACCGCGCGCATTGAAAGAGAGCTTCCACGCGAAGCTGCTCGAGATCGAGGTAGAACCGGTCATGGAAGCACTCGTTAGGCTGCGCGAATTCCCCGGCATTCTCGGCGTCTCTTTACGCAGCGGCAGCCTGCGGCTTTATGCCGCCGATTCCGAGAAGCTCCTGGTCGAGTGGCAAGACCAATGGCCCTTTCCCGAGTTGCGCTGGATCGGCCACCGTTGGGTGGAACCGGACATGGAAGATGTCTTCACCGCTTACTCGCAGGGATACGATGCGGTTTTGAAACCGGCGCAATCATGAATCGAGGTTCTTTCAGCGCCATCGCCAGCGTGGCTTACAAGGAGTTCCTCCATATCTATCGGGATCGGCGTGTCTTGATCCTGCTTCTAATTTTGCCACCCGTTTTTACCCTCGTCTTCGGTCACGCGTTTGAAGCCGGCGAGAGGACGAACGTGCCAGCGCTGGTCGTCAATCGCGACGGCACTCCGCGCGCACAACGTTTCGTCGATTTGGCCCTGAAGAACAAGACCTTCGACTGGCGCGTGCAGCCGCCAACGATGACCGGTGAAGAGGACTTGCTCGGGCACGGCGTGCAGGGTGCGCTCGTCATTCCGTCCGGATGGAGCGATAGCCTGGCGAATGGCGATCCGGTTCCGCTGCGTCTTATTCTCGACGGAAGCGACACGAACACCGCGGACCTGCTCGAGGGGAGCGTGCAGAAAACGTTGGGCGATTTCCAACTGGGCGAACGCCAGGTGATGATCGACGCGCTCCCGGAAGATGTCTTCGAGCTGGCGAAAAAAGTGCCGGTGCAGGTGCGCAAGCAATTCGTCTCGATGATGGAGCCCTGGAAAACTGAAGCAAAGATTCTCTACAATCCGAAGACGCGTTTCATCGATTACGTGTTGCCGGGTGTGATCGGGCTCATCCTGCAGCTGATCACCGTGACGTTGATGGCATGCACGCTCGCGCGCGAACGCGAGGCCGGCACGCTCTATCAATTGATGGTGACTTCACTGCGCCGCCGCGAAATCGTGATCGGGAAAATCATTCCGTACCTGGTCATCTCCATCGTGCTCATCCTCGGAATCATTTTGCTTACCGGTTGGCATTTCCAGGTGCAGTTTTACGACCCCGGCGCGCTCGCGCTAATTTGTTTTCTCTTTTTGCTTTGCTCCCTCGGAATGGGATTGCTCATCTCAGCCGTTTCACGCACGCAGACGCAGGCGATTCAATTCTCGGTCTTCTTTCTGTTGCCGGTCTTTGTGCTCTCCGGCGCGTTCGCGCCGTTAAGCCAACTGCCCAAAGTTATCCGCTACGTTTCGGAACTCTTCCCGCTCACTCATTTCTGCCGCGCGTTTCGGCTGGTGAATTTGTATCGGGCGACGCCGCAATATTACGCCGAGGATCTCGTCGTGCTTGCGGTGGGCGTCCTCATCACCTTCCTGGGCGCGGTGATTCTCCTGAAACGGATCGAGCAGTAATCCTGTAGCCGCCGCCCTGTGGGCGGCGCGGCTGTTGGCCGGTGACAAACTTGCGCACCTCACGCTTCGCACAGCGAAGCGGCTACAGTTAAAACTTCGCTTTGACCTCGAGGCGAAGATATGGCGCCGGATCCGTTTTGTAGGTCATGTCGGCGCGATAGAAGTCGAATCGTCGTTGAATCGAATAACCGCCGCCGATATCGATCGTGATCGCATCGCACGGCGAGTAGATGAAACCGCCGCCTACCCGATAGTCGGAGTAATCGACCTGCGCGCGGCTGAGTTTGTTCGGCATGATCGTATCATTGCGATCCGTGCGGAACGAGCCGCCGGTCAATTGCCCGCCCACCCAGAAATCGAGTTTGTTGCAGGGCGAATAAATGACCCTGGGCTCAGGCAGGATGCCGAGAACCTTCCACTTCTCGTTAGGCATCCAAATTAAACCGGCCAGCGGTATGACCGGGAATTGGCCGCGAAGAAACGAGGCGTTCGCGCCGACGAAAACGTAGAGCTTGTCCGGTTGCAGAACAAAAATCCGTCCCAGAGTGATGGGAGCGTCAAAGGAGGCACTGTCGAAATCATTTTCGGTATAAAACCCCGGCTTCACCTGGATGAACGCGCCGACGTCGTTTCCGTGCATGTAGTCGATGCCGATGGTGCCGGCCACGCCTTGCAAATGGTCCGGGACCGGCGCGCCCGTGGACCCAAAATCGAAGCGATCGTAGGAAACGCCTAGATGGAGATAAAGGTGCCCGCTCAGGAGAAAACGATGGCCGTAGGAGAAGGAGTTCCCGATCGCATATTGATCGCCGAAGCTACCACTCCGATGCAGATCGCTCCCGAAGACATAACTCGATTCAACCTCGATCAGATCCAGCGAGACCGTTTCGCTTTTCTCTTCCGCGATCGATTCCACATTCCCGTTGATCGACGCGCCCCACGTTCTGGAAGCAGCGAAGAAAATCAGAACGAAGAAAAGGAGGCGTGCGGTTTTCATTCGGCGAGGATAATAACTCATTCGGGCCTGAGGACAAACCGGAAGCCTGGCGCCAAAGTGAATCTTTCCGGACCGGGCTTGCATGCACGAGACAGTTGTTCGAATAACGACATACGCGCGTCATGAAGGCTCCTGAAAAACATCTCGCCGGCACCGATCCGCGGTTCGCTGCCCTTATCGCGCAGGCGAGACCTTTCGATGTGGTGACCTCAGTCCTCGTTAGGCCATTCGATTCGCTGGCGGCATCGATCGCGTATCAGCAGTTGAGCGGGAAAGCGGCCGCCACGATTTTCGGCCGGGTGCGGGCGCTTTACCCGAAGCGGAAATGGCTCGATCCCAAACTTGTTCTCGCCACTCCGGATGAAAAATTGCGCGGGTGCGGGCTTTCGCGCAGCAAGGTGGCGGCGATTAAGGATCTGGCGGCCAAGACGCTGGATAGAACGGTCCCGTCCGGCCGCGCTCTTGCTCGAATGACTGATGAAGAAATTATCGAGCGTCTGACGCAGGTGCGCGGCATCGGCCGCTGGACTGTGGAGATGCTGCTTCTTTTCGAACTCGGCCGGCTCGATGTCTGGCCGGTGGCAGATTACGGCGTGCAGAAAGGCTTTGCGAAAACCTTTGGCCGCAAAAAATTGCCGACGCAGAGGCAGTTTCTGAAGATCGGGGAAAAATGGCGGCCGTATCGTTCGGTCGCCGCCTGGTATTTCTGGCGTGCGCTCGATCGGCCCGAAGTCTCTAGCCGGTTCGATTAGCTGCTCGGCGGCAAGAAATCCGATGCGTCTTCTCTGGCGTCGCGCTCCTGGCAATGAATTCGACCACGAGCTGGCCCTGCTCGGGGTGTCTGTTGGCACGGTCGTCGTTGGTACGATCTGGCTGGCCTTGGGGTTGCCCTGGCCGCGCTGTCTCTTTCGCGCGCTCACCGGGTTGCCCTGTGTGAGTTGTGGCGCCACGCGCTGCACGATCGCATTCCTGCATGGAAATTTTTTGACCGCGTGGCAATGGAATCCATTCGCTTTCGTCGTGTTCTGCGTGCTGATCTTGTTCGATCTGTACGCCGTTATTGTCGTCATCGGGCGGGCGGCGCGGGTGCGCGTTGTCGATTGGACGGCGCGCGAAAAAAAAGTAACGCGAATCGCGATCATATGTCTCCTGGCGCTGAACTGGATTTATCTGCTCGCGCACCACGATCGCTTTTAACGGATGCCCAGAGCGCGCCCGAAAAACAAGTGTCATCCCGAGCCGCGCAGACGGCGAGGGACCCCACAGTCGTAGACTTAATCACACGAACGGCGATTAGCGTGATCGATAGCAGTTGCGAGGTCCCTCGCCGTCTGCACGACTCGGGATGACAAGCAAGGATCACCGCTTCGCTCGGGGATTTACTGTCGGCTGCACCGGCGCTCGCCCAACATCGTCTTCCTGCGCACCACGATGGCTGGCGATGAAAGCGGAAGGATCGATCCACCCGCGCGTATCGTCACGGTAACCGGGGCCGACAAACGGCGTGGTGAACTCGCGCATCTCGAAATGCAGATGCGCCCAATATCGTCCATCCGCCGTCCCGATCGTCGCGATCTGCTCGCCGCGCCGCACCTTTTGTTTCGGCTCCACCAGGATCTCATCTACGTGCGCGTAGTACGACTGCACGTATTTCCGCGCGCCATTTTCTTCATAGGCATGAAGCACGATTATGATGTTGCCCCAGCCGGGTCCGCCTTCCTCCGCGAACAACACGCGCCCGTCCGCCACCGCGAAGACCGGATCACCCAAGTCGCTGTTCTCGCCGCCGATGCCATTGAGATCGTCGCCGAGGTGGCGGTTCTGCGTAAACGGTTGCGCATTGTAGGCGAGCGCGCCGTTCTCGCTTCCGATCGGAAAATCGAACCGCGCCGCGGTGGGCAACGACGCCAGGAAAAGCGCCGGCACAATTTGAAATGCCGGATCGATTCTGGTGGGCCGGTGCAGTTCCGGCCACAGCCGCCAAACCAGGCCCGCGCATAGCGCGAACAAAAACACGCCGGCGAGCAGCAGCGTCCAGCCCAGCGATGTTCTTCCCTTGCTCGCAGTTCCCTTCATCTTTACGCTCGCGCGATGCGAATTTTGGTCACGGGCGGTGCGGGGTTTATCGGCTCGCACCTGGTCGAGAAGTTGCTCGCGACTGGCCACGAAGTCTCGATTCTCGACGATTTCAACGATTTTTACGACCCGCAAATCAAGCGCGCGAATATTCAGGCCGTGGCGGGGGATATCCGCATCCATCGAGTTGATTTGCGGGACAGCGCCGCGGTCAACATGGTTTTTCATCAAGAAAAATTCGACGCGATCTTACACCTCGCGGCGCGGGCGGGCGTGCGGCCTTCGATTCTCCAACCGCAGCTTTATTACGACACGAATGTCGGTGGAACTCTGCATCTTCTGGAAGCCGCGCGCCTCACCGGGATCGATCGGTTCGTCTTTGCGTCGAGTTCGTCGGTTTACGGCAGTTCCAAAACGGCGCCGTTCTCCGAAAGCTTGCATCTCACGCAAACGATCAGCCCATACGCCGCAACGAAAGTGGCCGGCGAATTTCTTTGCTCGACCTATTCGCATCTCTACCAGATGCGGGTGGTGGCGCTGCGCTTCTTCACCGTCTATGGCGCGCGACAGCGGCCCGATCTCGCGATCCATCAATTCACCAAACGCATCCACGCCGGTGAACCGATCGATCAGTTTGGCGACGGCACGACGCGTCGCGATTACACTTACATCGACGACACCATCCAGGGAGTGATGGCAGCGCTGAAATACGAGGGGCCGCTGTTCGACATTTTCAATCTGGGCGAGAGCGATACCATTCAGTTAAGGGACCTGATCGCGGGAATTGAGAAGGCGCTGGGCCGCAAAGCGAAGATCAATCAGTTGCCCGAGCAACCAGGAGACATGCCGATGACGTGCGCGGATATCTCAAAGGCGAGGAAGCTGCTGGGTTACAATCCGACAACGCCGTTGAGTGTCGGTTTGCCGAAGTTTGTGGAGTGGTTCTTGAAAACGAATGGCCAGTGGAGCAACGCCTAACGGCACCAACTTTGGACTACGCATGTGTACCGACTCGCGCCCTCCCTTGCATTTCTCCTCCTAGCGCCCATAGTTATTCGCAGATGTCGGGAATCTTCTTCGATAATCCGGCCGTTCGCTTTTCACGACGACTCAGTTTTTACGAGTTTCGGATGCGTCACTTCGCATCGCTGCTGTTTCGTCGGCTGACTGGTGCGGACCGCTTTTCCGTTCGAATTAGTTCCCGACGCTACGAGGCGGAGTTCCCAGCGCCGACGCAGATTGCTGACCAGCTACTCCTTAGCCGTCCGCGCGCCAGGGACCGTGCATCCACTGATGCGCTCCGCCCAAATTACAATTGGGTGAAACCTGAGGATCAATATGACATCTCAATCATCGGGGAGAAATGGCCGGCGTTCGCGCGGCGGCTCCCGCAGAAGGGGCGACCACAATCGCCCGCGCCACCAGAGCGCGCCATCGAGGGCGCCGGCGAAGCAATCGTTCTGGCAGAAAATAACGGCGTTCTTCACCGGTGGAAAACCGGGACCGGCGTCCAGACCTGTATCGCAGCAACCGACGCGCAATAACGGTTTCGAGCCGTCGCGTTCGCCGCGTAAACCTGAATCGGTCGAAGTCACCACGCCCCGGCTTTACGTCGGGAACTTGTCGTTTGATGCGACGGAGAGCGATCTCTTCGAGCTCTTCAACGGCGTGGGAGCGGTGCAAAATGCCGAGGTAGTGACCTACAAACACAATCAGCGTTCGAAGGGCTTCGCCTTTGTGCAAATGCTTACCGTCGACGAGGCGAAACGCGCCGTGCAGGAATTGCACGACAAGGAATTCCTCGGCCGCAAGCTGGTCGTGAGCGGGGCGAAATCGAGCGAGCATCATTCGGCCAACTGACGATTTGTCGCTTAGCAAAACCGGGAGACGAGGTGGCGTTGGCCGCCGGTCTCCCGGTTTTTTGTTTTGAGGGCGACCACTTCACCGCTGTGAACGTGAGCGCGGAAAATGCGTCAAGGAGGGGCGCTTTCCAAATCGCCTTCTGGAACCGTTCGGCGGTTTGTAAACCGCCGCTCCTTGTTGGACCATGAAGCGCGTTTTCTTCATCGTCGGACCGACCGCGACGGGCAAGTCCGAGATCGCGGCGGAGATCGCGAGTCGCGTCGACGCGGAGATCATTAATGCCGACGCCTTCCAGATTTATCGCGGGCTCGATCTGCTTACGGCGAAGCCAGATCAGGCGACGCTGGCGAAAGCGCCGCATCACTTGCTCAGCGCGGTGCCATTGAGCGAAGAAATGAATGTCGAAAAATTCCGCGTGGCGGCCGTGGAGACAATTCGGGATATTCATTCGCGCGGGAAACCCGCGATCATTGCCGGTGGAAGCGGCCTCTATCTGAAGGCGCTCACGCACGGTCTCTCGCAACTGCCGGCTGCCGACGCGAAACTACGAGCGCAATTGAGCGCGCTGAGTCTCGATGAATTGCTGAGGCAACTGATCGATCTTGATCCGGCGACGGCGCGCAAGATCGACGTGAAAAACCGGCGACGCGTCACGCGCGCCCTCGAGATTTGTTTGCTCAGCGGCGCGCCCGCCTCAGAACAGCGCGGGCAATGGGCTGTAGCCGTCTCGCTATGCGAGGCGCGGCGCGGACAGGGTATTACACGCGAGGACAGCGCTTCGCATAGCGAAGCGGCTACAGGTGTTTTTCTTTTCCGAGAACGCGGGGAGCTTTACGAACGGATCGATCGTCGCGTCGAAAAAATGTTTGCCGATGGCGTGATCGAAGAACTGCGAGCGCTGCCCGATCTCGGCTCGACCGCGGAGAAAGCGCTGGGCTTGCGTGAGATTCGCGCGTTGCTCGCCGGCCAGATTTCCGAGCCCGACTGCATCGCAAAAATCCAGCAAGCGACGCGGCGTTACGCCAAAAGACAGTTGACCTGGTTTCAGCGGCAAGATAATTTCGAGCCACTGAACTTATCATCGCACGGCTTCCCCGAAGCCATCGAATTGATCGCGCAAAACGCACGTCTCGCATTTGCGCAAAGGGATGATTGAAGTTCGCCCGAAGAAAACGCAGGAACGCGCGGTCCTGATCGGCCTCGAGAAAGACGGCGTCTCGAAATGGGATTTGCGCGATTCGATGGAGGAATTGCGCGAGTTGGCGAATTCCGCCGGCGCGGAGGTGGTTAGCACCGTCACCCAAAAATTGCAGAAGCCGACGGCGCCGTACTACATTGGGCGCGGCAAAGCGCAGTTGATCAAGGAATCGTTCAAGGACCAGCAGGTCACCTCGGTGATCTTCGATGACGAGCTTTCGCCAGCGCAGGGTCGTAACTTGGAAAACCTTCTTTCGCGCAAAGTGCTCGATCGCACGCAACTGATCCTCGATATTTTCGCGCAGCGTGCGCGCAGTCGCGAGGGACGTTTGCAGATCGAGCTGGCGCAGTTGCAATATCTGCTGCCGCGGCTGACGCGGATGTGGAATCACTTGTCGCGCCAGACCGGCGGCATCGGCACGCGCGGTCCGGGCGAAACGCAGCTTGAGGTGGATCGGCGGCGGGTGCAGGAACGAATCGCGCGCCTCGAGCGCGAGTTGGAAGGCGTGCGGAAAGTTCGGTCCGTGCAACGGCAAGGCCGGAAGCGGCACCAATGGCCGGTGGCAGCAGTCGTCGGTTACACGAACGCTGGAAAATCGACGCTGCTGAATTTGCTGACGGGTGCCGATCTGATCGCGGAGAATAAACTTTTCGCGACGCTCGATCCGACGACGAGAAACCTGACTTTGCCGAACAAGCAGCGGCTGCTGCTCACCGACACAGTTGGTTTCCTGCGCAAACTTCCGCATACACTGATCGAATCGTTCAAGGCGACTCTCGAAGAAGTGAGTCAGGCCGATCTGCTAATTCACGTCGTTGATCTCAGTCATCCGCGGGTGGACGAGCACATCGAAGCGGTGAACAACGTCACAAAAGAACTAGGCGCATTCGGCAAACAAACGCTGGTGGTATTCAACAAGATCGACGCGCTGCGGAATGATGAACTGGTCGACGTTTACAAAAAAAGATTTCCGGGCAGTGTCGCGATTTCCGCACGGACAGGCGCCGAAGTGGCCACGCTGGTGCAGGCGCTAGAGGACGAACTCGGGTCGTGGCGGTTACGCTCGCGCTTTCGCGTGCCGCTGACGGAGGCGGGATTGATCGCCGAGATTCATCGGATCGGTCATGTGCTCGAGTTGCATTACGAAGATGAGTTCGCGCTCATCGTTGCTCACGTTCCCGCACAGCTCGAGAAGAAGTTAAACGGGTTCGCGATGTAGAGGCGCTTGTGCCAGGCGCCTCTACATTAGAAACCGTTGACGCGCGTAGTCATCGTGGCGAGGTACCATGATGCAATGGTTTTCACGGCTCACCGCCGCGGTTGGATTAAATGGGCTTCCTAAGCTGCGAAAACTGATCGTCGCTGTGATCGGCGGTACGGTGATTTTATTCGGAGTCGCCCTGATTGTTCTCCCGGGACCGGCGTTCATCGTGATCCCGGTCGGGCTCGCGATTCTGGCGACTGAATTCGCCTGGGCGCGTCGCGCGGTCCAGCGCGGCAGGGTTTTGATCGCGAAAGCGCGGCGCAGCGATCTCGCCGGCAAGGCGCGCTCGATGGTAGGCATGTCCCGATGACGAACCGCGAACGCGTCGACCAGTTGGTTAAAGCGCTGCCGAAAGTCTATCGTGACGCGCATTGCGAGCTCGATTTCCGCACTCCGCTCGAACTTCTAGTCGCGACAATTTTATCCGCGCAGTGCACCGACAAGCGCGTCAACCAGGTAACGCCTGCGCTCTTTGCGAAGTATCGCACCGCGAAAGATTACGCCGCGGCGCGAACCGAAACGCTCGAAGGAATGATTCGTTCCACCGGCTTTTTTCGGAGCAAGACTAAAAGCATTCGCGCGGCTGCGGCAGCGATCGTGGCCGAACACGCGGGCCGCGTTCCCGACACGATGGAAAAATTGCACGGATTGCCGGGTGTCGGCCGGAAAACGGCGAATGTCGTTCTCGGCAACGCCTTCGGAAAGGATGAGGGCATCGTGGTCGACACCCATGTCGCGCGGCTTTCCCATCGGCTGCGGCTCACGCGCCAGACCGATCCGGAAAAAATCGAACAAGACTTGATGAAGCTGGTGCCGCGTCAGCACTGGACGAAATGGAGCCACTGGCTGATCTGGCACGGACGACGGCGCTGTTTCGCGAGAAAGCCCGACTGCCACCACTGCGAAATCTTTTCGCTTTGCCCGAGCGGAAAAATCTTTGTCCGCAGCGGAGAAGCGCGGCCGCAGGAAGTCGTGGAACCGGTTACTTCGAAACGGCGTCCTTGAGTTCCTCGACGTCTTCCCTGACGCTGTCCGCCTTTTTTCGGACCTTCTCGAATTCCTGTTCGAGCTTCTTCAAGTCGTCATCGGAAAGTTTTTCGAGATCCACGAGTTTGTTTCGTGCAGGCCCGAGGGCGCGAATCAATTCATCGAGCTTGAGATGCACGGCTTTCGCGTCGCGGTTTTGCGTGCTCTGAATCAGGAAGACCATCAGGAAGGTGACGATGGTGGTTCCGGTATTGATGATGAGCTGCCACGTGTCCGAGTAATGGAAGGTCGGGCCCGTCAATGCCCAGACGACGATGACGATAATGGCGCACACGAAAGCCCACGCGCTCCCGAGCACCGATGACGTTCTTCGCGCGAAGACTCCGAAGGCGTCTCGGATGCGGCAGAAAAAATCCCGGTCGTCACAGTCGCCGATTGTCGTTCCGTTCTTCTTTCGTCCGTTGGCCGCTTTCTTTGCCATGCACCATTGCTTCGCGCTTCGAGACGGAGCTGCGCGCATCGAAACGAAGTGCGCCGTTGCTTTCGCTCCTTCCGCGGCAACGTTTGAGTCTTGGCCAAGGCGATTCATCTCAACCTGGATAATGCCTGGCCCGCGGGCGCGCTGCCGTTCGAGACGCTGGACGTTACGTCCTGGGGGCCACAACTTCGCTTCTCCGCGCCGTCGCGCTTAGTCGAAGAGTTTTATCTCGAAGCGCCCAAGCAGCCTTTCGTCGTTTATGGCTCGGGCGACTTTCATCATCTTACTGCGCTCTGGGCGCGTCAGGTGGCCGAGCCGTTCTTGCTGGTTTCATTCGATAATCATCCGGACTGGGATGTGCGTCCGCCGCGCTGGGGTTGCGGCGGCTGGGTGAATCGCGCGCTCGAGCTTCCAAGTGTGAAAAAAATTAGCGTGTGGGGTTGCGGGAATTTCGAGTGCTGGTGGCCGTGGCAAATCTTTGGCAACCGTCGCGCGGAACATGAGGGCAGGCTCGAAGTTCATCCGTGGGCCGATGATCGGCCCCTTTCGGATCAGGCGCGGCGTGGAGCGATCCTGCGCGCGACTTGGCGTGAACATTTCGTGCAATTTGTCCAGGCGCTGGAAGGATCGAACGTCTATGTCACGATCGATCTCGATTGCCTGCGCGCGGAGGATGCCGTGACGAATTGGGAGAGCGGCCGGTTCACGTTGGAAGATGTAGCGTGGGCGTTGACGCAATTGCGCGGGTCGAGCGCGCCGATCGTGGGCGGCGATATCTGCGGCGCGTTTTCACCTCCCATCTACGCGCGGCGCAAACAGCGTTTCGCTGGAGAAATGGATCACCCAGAATTGCCGGCGCCTGATTTGGAAGCAGCCACGAAGGTCAATCTCCGCGCGTTCGAAACGCTCTGGCCTATCCTAGCTGAATGAGACCAGCACAATCCCGGCGCTGATCAGCGCCGAGCCAATAACCAGTTGCAGCGTCAGCTTTTCGCGCAGCAGAACGGCTGCGGCGATCGTGATGAGAATCACATTCAGCCCTTGAAACGGATAGATGAAGCTCAGGTCGTATCGTTGCAGCAGCCCAAGGCCAAGGAAGAATTGCACAGTCATCAGAACAATGCCGGCGGTAAAGGGCGCCACAAATTTTCGCGAACGGAAACCGACCGCATTGGAAGTATCCATCGCTCTCTTCAAGAAAAGCTCCCCCGCCGCGTGCCCCGTTAGTGCTATCAGAATGATGACGAAAGAAATGGGCGTCATAAACGTTCCTCGAGGCGTGCGACCGGCTTCGCCACCACGGCCAGGCCTAACGAGACCAGCGCGATGCCATACCAGCGCAGATCGATGATCGATTCTCCGAGAAAGAGCCAACTGCAAAGCGGAACCAGAACATGGACCACTTGGGAAATTGGGAAGGCGAGAGAGAGCGGGATGTAGCGAAGGACATGCAGCCAGGTTATAAGACTGAGGATGACGAAGAGGATGGCCAGCCAAACGTAGGGCGAGGCCAATCCGGTGACTCCCGTCCAGGCCCAGCGATCCGAGAGATGCGCCGTGTCGATGGCTCCTCGCTTCAGCAACAACTCGTAGATCGTGACGAACAGGATGCTCAACGCCAAGTGCAGCGACGGGTTGGCGAAACCGGATGGTTTATTTTGCGTCGCCATGCAGTTCGTGCGCGTTTCGGAAACGCCGCAGCACCGGATCGTGCCGCGTAGGTTCGAGGAATCTCAACGCGTGACGGAAGATCGGATTGAGCCAGGCCGAGGTGTGCATCACGTAGAGATCGAGCGGATACAAATCGCAGCCGAGGTGCAGCTTCGGATGGTAATTCAACGGGCTGCTCCGGTAACGCTCCAGTCCTTGCGCGAGCGACCAGCTGATGATGTCGCGTAGCGTGTAGAAATAAAGATGGAGATCGAGCGCGACGCCGTAATCGAGGCCGAGGTAATCGTCATAGATAATGCCGTCGTGCACCAGCGCGACGCTGAAGGCAATGGCCTTTCCATTTTGCCGCCAGATAAAAAACCGCGCTCGCTCCGGCATGCGCCGACCCAGGTCGGATAAATATTCTTTAGTCAGGCGCTCGAACTTCAGCGGCGAGCGCTCATGCACTTGGAGGTAGAGCGGGTAAACTTCGTCGACGTAGGGCGTGAGGTCCGTCACTACTTCCAGGCTGATCGGCGGCGCCGTGGCCGTCTTGCGGAATTTCCGTCGCAAGTCTTTGCGCGTGGAAGCGCCGAGCGTGCTCACGTAGTGGTTGAAATCGGTGTAACGAAGCTGCAGTTCCGTCATCGGCATGCTGGGCACGCGCGTAAAGTTATTCGCCGAAAAATTGCGGAACGCGTGACGGTATTTCGCGGGGAAATCCTTGAAGACGACGAGAGAGGCTTTCGACTGCTTCGCATAAGTCTTGAGCGTGGCGAGAAGCGCGTTGGCCACCCAGTCTTCATCTTCCGGCGTGCGCGTGGACAAATGCCCTTCGCCGGCGGCGTTGCCGACCATGAGCACGCGCATCGTTAGAAATCGCGGGAAGCGGTGGCGGATCGCATCCACCACGCCGCGTAATGCCGGAATACCCTCCACGAGATTTTGCTGCACGAAGAAGAGCGGCTGAATCCCGCGCGTCCTGCCCGCGTCATCTTCGAGCAGCAAATAGCTGTGTTCGAATTTCGAATCGAGCGTTTGCTCGACGATCTCATAAAAGCGGTGGTCTTTGCTCTTGCCCGCGAAAGCCTCTTTCCATTCTTCGACAATCCGAAGATCTGACAGCGAAAGAACGCGGGCGACGCCGAGTGGAAAGGGGATGCTTTGGCCGGTGGGCATTGGGCAAATGGAAGAAACGCTCAACGGTCAACGCCCAACGTTCAACTCCGCTGTAGCCGCTTCGCTATGCGAAGCGCGGGACAAATCGGACGCCGGAATTGCGCTTCGCACAGCGAAGCGGCTACAGCTTGCCTCCCGTGTTCTCCGTCTTGAGCACTCCGCTCCGGATGTGAAGGTCTCGTTGCGGGAAGGGAATCTCGATGCCGGCTTCGCGGAATTTCTCCTCGATGGCGAAATTGAGATCGCTCTTGAATCGGCTCGGCCGATGACTCATCTCGCTGCTCCAGACGACCAGCTCGAACTCGATGGCGCTGTCGCCGAATTGCTTCAGGAAAACACTGGGCGCCGGATCGTGCAGGACGTGCGGATGGCCTTTGCCGGCCGCGATTAACGCTTCGCGCACTTTGTTGACGTCACTTCCGTATGCGACACCGACCGGAACTCGGAAACGCACGCGGGGATCGCCATAGGTCCAGTTCGTCACGGGCGAGTCGATGAATTTCGTGTTCGGCACGATCATCGCGATGTTGTCGTTCGTGCGAATGACGGTGCTGCGCGCGCGGATCAATTCCACCTGGCCCGCCAGGCCCGCCACCTCGACGCGATCGCCGATCGTGATCGGTCGCTCCGCCAGAATGACGAGTCCGCTAATGAAATTGCTCGCGATATTTTGCAGCCCGAACCCGACCCCGACGCCGACCGCGCCGGCGAAAACGGTGAGCGCGCCGAGATGAATGCCGGTGTTCTCGAGCACAATAAAAATGCCGACGACCAGGACGAGATTGCTGACGATCTGCGCGATGGCGTATTGCAACGCGCGGTCCAGCCCGCTGTTGACGAGGAAGCGGTTGAAAAGAAATCGCTTCGTCCGCGAAGAAAACCAAAAGACTCCGATGAGCAGCGCGATCAGCAGGAAGATTTGAACGAGACTGAGCGTGGTTCCGAGAACGGGCGCGGTCCAGAGGAGCGGAATGCCGGCGGCGTTGATCGCGGTGACGGTGAAAAACGCGAGGGCCGAAACGCTGAGGATTGTGGTGACGATCGCGATGAAGTTTGCGTCCAACTTGAAGCGCGCGAGGAAGCGCCGGACCGTTCCGCTTTGCAGGGTCTTCGCGGTGGCGAGACCGATGGCGAAAAGGACCGCGAAAGCGACGAACCCCAGAAAGGAGACGTAATGCCCGGCCACATAAAAGAGCGGCCTCTGAAGCAGGGCAAAGTTCATCCGTTCAGTCTGTGCCGCTTAACCTGGTCTGCAACCCGAAACAAAAACACGGCCGAAGCCGTGTTTGTGGCATCGGCATCTTGCCGATGTACTTGGCGGAATCATCGGCTAGAAGCCGATGCCACCTATTGCTTCGAAGACTTCTCTTCGATGTATTTCACCACGTCGCCGACGGTCTGAAGTTTCTCGGCATCTTCATCCGGCACTTCGACGGAAAATTCCTCCTCGAAAGCCATCACCAGCTCGACGATATCGAGCGAGTCCGCGCCGAGATCTTCGATGAACGACGCCGTGGGAGTGACCTGTTCCGGGTTGACGCCGAGCTGCTCGACGATGATGTCCTTCACCTTCTCTTCAATTGGTTTGTCGCTCATAAAAATTTCTCCGCTGGCGTTGATTGAGGGGCAGCTCTTTAAGCCATTCCCGGCAAGGATGGCAAGTAAATGAATTAGCGATCTTGTCAATCAATTTCCGGCTGGATTGCTTCGCGCGAGAGCTGCGCGCAGTTTACTTCGCGTGCGCTTGGCGTAAGAGAGAGAAGATGTCGTCCCCGACTACCACTGAGGAATTGCTCGATCTGAAATTGATGCCCGCCTGGGTCAACGAACCCGCGCGCGTCAACGAGTATTCCCATTTCGAAGGCGAGGACGAACGCTCCTTCGACCGCGGCGGGTCGCGGCCCGATCGCAACCGCGATCGCGAGCGGCGCGCGCCCCGATCACGCGATCCGCGCGCCCCGCAATCACGTGAGCCACGGCCACGCCGGCCCGGACCCGATCGACCGAGAGGGCCGCGCCCGGCTGAGGACCACCGGCGACAGGACGAGCGCCGGGAGCGGGAAGTGGTCCAGCCCATTGCGGTCAACGTTCGTTTCCTGCCGCGCGCCCCCGCTTTCAACAGCGTTATCGCGCAAATCAAGTCCGGCTCGGTCGCCTATTCTGTTTTCGCGCTGGCCCGCCTCTTTTTGGAAAAACCGGAGCGTTACGACGTTCAACTGACCACAGCCGAGGACCGCCCGCTCTTTCAACTGGGCGAAAACGGAGCCGTCGCTTCCGACCGCCGAATTCTGGAGAACGGCGCCTTCGCCAGTGCGCGGGACGATTTTTACACAGTCGAAGTCACCCAGACCGAACCGCTCAAGGGAAATTTTACCAATGTCGCGCGCTGCCGTCTCAGTGGGACTTTGCTCGGCCCTACCAATCACCACAATTACCAGCCGCAGTTGCGCAATCTTTACGAGGCCCGGTTCAGCCGCCGGATGAGCTTCGCCGATTATCAAAAGCAGATCGAGATCGTGAGTGATCCCGCGGTGGTCGAGCAATGGAAAGAGCAGGCGCGCAGCATCACCACTTACACCGCGAAAACGCGCGAGCCGCCGCTCACGTTCACCAATCCAGCCGAAGTGGAACGCCATTTTCGGCAACATCATCTTCCGGATTTGTTGCGAAGCGCTCACGAGTTGACCATCGGCGGCGTGTTGAGCCGGCGGCTGCCGGATCGCGCTCTGGGACGCGCGATCGAGAACGCGTGGTCGGCGGAAACGCGATCGCCTTCGAAGATGATGCAGGAATTATCGGCCGGATTGCGCCAGGCCGGCCTGAATATTTTCCGGCATCGGCGCGGGATGCTTTTCGTTTCGCCTATCCGGGCGCGCGTCTTTTCGCACGAGAGTGCGGGTGTTTCCGCTTCCATCAATGCGATTCTCGAAAAGGTGACATCAACACCGGGGATCAACCGCAAACAATTGGCGGAACAACTGGCGCCCGCCGGGGCCGAATCCGCCGATCTCGAACGCACCAGGCTAACGCTCGCGTCCGACCTGCATTGGCTAGTGAGCGAAGGTTACGTCATCGAGGTCAACGACGGCTCGCTCGATCTGCCGCGAACGAAGCTGCCGGCTGCTGCTCCTGCTGTTGAGATTGTGGAAAAACCGGCTGATTCGACTGAGGCCAAACCGGCAGAAACAGTGGCGGATGCCCAGCTGGCCGAGCCAATTGTGGAAGCCCAGGCGAAAGAAAAACCGGTTGAGGCTATCGTTTCAGAGACGGAAGAAACCGTAGCGTCTGTTTCGGTCGAACCGGAACAACCAGCTCAGTCCGTTTCAGAAGAATCACCGGAAACGATCGGGACCGCCGATTCGCTCCCGCTGTAGCCGCTTCGCTATGCGAAGCGCCGGGAAAAGCGCGACCAAGATTTCCAGGTCGATGCGCCGCCCACAGGGCGGCGGCTACAGGATTAGCGACGCTCCCGTGTCATCCCGAGCCGCGCAGACGGCGAGGGACCTCACAGCCGTAGATTCAACTACACGAACGGCGATTAGCGTGACCGATAACAGTTGGGAGGTCCCTCGCCGTCTAACGCGGCTCGGGACGACATCGCAGTGATGCGATGCCAAAGCTCGACCTACGCCGGAACCAAACCGGCCTTCTTCAAGGTGGCGTAGGCGCCGTTCTTATTGAGCGTCTTCATCCCGCGCGCGGTCACGCGGATGCGAACGAACTTCTTCAATTCCGGCACCCAGATGCGGCGTTCGTGCAGATTCGGGCTGAAGGTGCGCGGCACGTTCTTGGTCACGTGACGGCCCACGCCGCCCTTTTTCTTCGCCATACCGCGGCGATGAATAATGCTTCCGCGTGTGACTTTTGATCCTGTGATGCTGCAAACTTTCGACATAATCTCCCCCGAAGAGTGCGTAAGCTGGCGCGCTCGCCCCGGTGGGTCAAGCGACAATTCAAATTAGCGATTTAACGACTTAGTGAATTAACGATTGGCGAGCGCTCGCGAAAATCTGGAGTTGAACGTTCATCGCGCACGGGAGTCAAAGATTACTCGAAGCAATTAGCGACGTAACGAATAAGTGAATTAACGATTGGCCACACCAAGCAATTCCTGATTCGATTGCCTTCCCCTCCATTCGCTAACTCATTAAGTCGCTAAATCGTTAATTGAAAACATGAGCCGATCTAATAATCAAAAACTGCGAATCGGATTTGTTGGGGCGGGGGACATTGTTCGCCGGCGACATTTGCCCGGGTTGAAAAAGCATCCCGAAGTGGAAATCGTGGCGGTCTCGAATTCCACCTACGAAAGCTCGGAGAAATTCTGCCAGGAAAACGCGCCGCACGCCACGCCCATGCAAAACTGGGCCGACCTGCTCTCGCTTCCCGACATCGACATCGTTTGGATCGGGACGCCGCCCTATATGCATTCGGCGATCACCGTCTCGGCGTTGGAAGCGGGCAAACACGTTTTCTGCCAGGCCCGCATGTCGATGGATCTCGCCGAAGCCGACGAAATGCTCGCCGCTTCGAAGCGATCTCCCGAGCTGGTCACGATGCTTTGTCCGCCGCCGTTCGGACTGCGCGGCGATCTCCTGGTGAAAAAACTGCTGGCGGAAAATTACCTGGGCCAGCCGCACCATGTGCGCCTGCAATGTTTCACCGGCGCTTATCTGAATGCGGAAACGCCCGCGCATTGGCGGCAGCGCATCGAGATCAGCGGCCTGAATGTTCTCGCCCTGGGCATCTACGTCGAAGTGCTCCAGCGCTGGCTCGGCGACATCACCGGTGTTTTTGCGCGCGGCAAAGTTCTCCATGCCAGCCGGCAAGGGTACGAAGTCATCGTTCCGGATCTGCTCACGGTTCTTTGCACTTTCGAGAACGGCGCTGAAGGCGTGCTCGAATTTAGCGGCATCGACACGCTGGCCTCCGGCGACCGTCTCGAAGTCTACGGCGACGCCGGCACCATGACCTACGACTTCGGGTCCGACATTATCAATGCCGGCCGCGACGGTGACGTCGCCTTGCATGCGATGGAAATAACTCCGGAGCTCGAGGGCGGCTGGCATGTCGAAGACGACTTCATCGCCGCCGTGAAATCGAAGGGCCGCGTTCGTCCCCATCCCGATTTCGAGGATGGCGTCCGCTACATGCGCGTCGTCCAAGCCGTCGCCGATTCTCGTGCCGCGAACGAGTGGGTCGAGATCAAGCGCTGAGCCGAAGTCCCCAATGTGGAAGGGACTAGTGTCCACCTCAAGGAGCGGCGCTTTCCAAACCGCCGTCCCTCCTTTCGGCGGTCTAGAGACCGCCGCTCCTTGGAGCGCAGCGACCTTCCGTCGTGAGTAGCTGTTGAACGTCTAAGACTTCTCTCGGACAGTGCTTTGTCCTGACCTGTGAAAGCCGCCATCGTTTTCATTCTAGCTCTAGCCGGCGTATCTGCCGCGCTCGCACAAAACGATCCAGCTCGGGACTACCTTTCGAACTTCTCACCGCTCGACGGAGATAAGACCATCTACTCCACCGATACCTTACTTCGGCTCGAGTTGGATCTGGATGGGGATGGCCAATACGAAGTCCTGCTTTCCATGGCCCGGGACCAGGACAGAAAGCTAGGTAACATCTGGGCCGTTTATGCTAACACCGCCGCCGGTTACGCCAAGGCCGGGACGGTGACCTTTAATCCTAGAAGCTTCTACCTCGGACCGATCGAAGACCTGGGAGATTACGGACTGGTTACCTTCAAACCCACCGGCGAAGGCGAAGGAATACTTTCCGCATATCTGTTTAACGAAGAAGGTGTCCGCGATATAGACATTGCTTCGGTCACGCGCGATTCACCGACGGTTGACTCCGACACGGGTCGACCGATAGGGCAGGCCATCGTCGATAAATACATGAGCCAGACCGCCGATGCCGCCGACGCGGTTACCTCGACCAATGCCGCTGCGCTCGCGAAACAGTACGGCCTGAAAGTAGCGGGAGATCAACAGACACCGTCCATTCGAACCGCTTCGTCGCCCTCCTCGCCCGCTTCCTCCGGGCCCGATCCATCTTCATCACCACGTCCCCCGACTGAAGCATCCCGATCACTTCCCTGGACCTTGCTTATCGCCATCCTCTTTCTCGCTCTCGTTGCAATTGGAGCCATGGCTTGGTTGAAGCGGCGATGAGTGCTGAGGTCTTCTGTAGCGTCGGTCTAGTCTCTCACGCCGTAGCTGGGCGAAGGAGGATGACCGCCGAGGTGGCCAGTTCGAACGATTGCGGCCTGCCAACATGATCTCACATGCAGGTTGTGTGTTTCCGTCATACTGTGGTAATGATTCGCCGTGTTTCCTCCTTGGTTCCCCCAGGTAATGGTCCTTTACGTCAAGCAGCCTTCTCGGTATATCTGACTTTATGCCCCCTATTTCGAAAAAAGTCGTCGAACGTCTTACCACCGGCCTGAAGCGGTTTCAGCCCATTCTTTCTAACTCAAAGGCGCGCGACGACGGCGAGGCCGTGGCCTGACCCCCAAAAAGTGG
>PLCN01000013.1 GCA_003134785.1 Spartobacteria bacterium | reverse complement strand
TTATTTCACCAGCGCGGAACTGTACGACCCCGCGAGCGGGACTTGGAGCGCCGCGGGCAGCCTCAACACCAGACGCGGAAGTCATACGGCAACGTTGCTGTCCAACGGGAAGGTACTGGTAGCAGCGGGATATAATAACACCGGCGTTATAGCGGGCGCGGAACTGTTCGACCCGGCCAGTGGACCAAACGGGACCTGGACCGCCACGGGCAGTCTCAACACCGCTCGCAAGATCCACACCGCAACTTTGCTGACTAACGGCAAGGTCCTTGTGGTTGGGGGAATTGACAGCACCGGAGTAAATCCTACCGCGAGCGCAGAACTGTTCGACCCGGCCAGCGGAGCAAACGGGACCTGGACCGTCACGGCCGACTTTCCGTCAACGGTTCTTGGTCACACGGCGACCTTAATTCCCAACGGCGAGGTCCTCGTTGCATTTGGAAGAGACACAAATGACTTTGCTTTGAGTAGCGCCCAACTTTTCGACCCGACCGGCGGGACGAACGGGAGCTGGGCTGCCACCGGCAGTCTTACTCCCGCACGCTTTGCCGCCAGGGCAACCTTGCTAACCAACGGCAGAGTTCTTGTTGAAGGGGGATCTGCCGGTAGCGGAGTAGTAGCTGACGCGGCACTGTACGATCCGACGCAAGGAACATGGGTGGTGACGGGTAGTCTCAACACCGGACGTGCTCAGCACACCGCTACTTTACTATCCGATGGCCGCGTTCTGGTCGCAGGGGGGGAAACCAGTAACGGTGGCGCGTTAAACAGCGCGGAAATATATGACGGTGGGCTACCGCCGCCCGTCTTGCTGAACATTTCCACCCGCATGCGTGTCCTGACTAGCGACCAGGTGCTGATCGGCGGGTTTATCATCACAGGATCCGAAGCGAAGAAGGTCATCATTCGCGGGATGGGTCCTTCGCTCAGTGGCGTTGGCGTTACTTTGTCTGACCCGACCTTGGAACTTCATCAAGGCAACACCACGCGGGCGACGAATGACAACTGGAAGATCGACGATCAGACCGGCCAATCACAGGAAGCCACTATCCGCGCCACGACGATTCAGCCAGGAAACGATTTGGAATCAGCGATTGTAGCGACTCTGGTTCCGGGGGCCTACACCGCCATCCTGGCAGGTAAGAATGGAGGGACGGGCGTCGGGCTCGTCGAAGTGTACGATCTGGCGCAAGCCGCAGACTCGAAATTGGCCAACATCAGCACGCGCGGGTTCGTCGACACGGATAATAATGTCATGATCGGAGGATTGATTGTCGGCGGTGGCGGTGGCGGCCCGAGCGCCAAAGTGATTGTGCGCGCTCTCGGTCCATCGGTTCCCGTGGCGGGTGCTTTGGAAGATCCAACCCTCGAATTGCACGATGGCAATGGAAATACCGTTGCGACCAATGACGATTGGAAAATCGATGATCAGACCGGCCAATCGCAAGAGGCTGCCATCCGGGCTACGACCATTCCGCCCTCAAATGATTTGGAATCCGCGCTGATCGCTACTCTAGCTGGTGGCAACTACACCGCGATCGTGCGCGGAAAGAACAACACGACCGGCGTCGGTTTGGTGGAAGTTTACAACCTTCAGTAGGCCGACACGCTCAAACTCGACCTTGCGGCTGAGCCGCCCCACCAGTCGAACTGCGCTCTCATCCCCAAGTGCCTCAGAATTTCGTTCCCAAATCCGTGGAGGCTAGAAGGTCCAAACTCGCGATCTAGTCGCCGACCCACGCGCAGGCGGAAAGTTTCGCTGGGACCTCACTAATCCGGAGGGCGAGAAGATGACGTGTCGCGGCGAATACCGCGAGTTACAGCCGGGTAAGAAGATCGTCTTTACCTGGCAATGGGAGGATGACGAGACGTGGGAAAATCACATTAGCGTCGTGACGGTGGAACTCGACGATGCCGATGGCGGGACCGAGCTGCGCTTAACTCACGAGCGCCTGCCAAACGAAGCATCGCGCGACGGTCACACTGGAGGCTGGAACAGCGCGCTCGATAAACTGGAGAAATTTGTCAGCAAGTGATTGTCGATTGAAACAAGGAGGAAAAATTGAATACCGAAGAAGTTGCAAAGAAGGTGGTGGAACTAACGCGCAAGGAGGCGTGGAAAGAAGCGCTAGAGAGCGCTGTATGCGAAGGGCATTGTCAGCGTCGAGTCGCGACCGAATGAGAGCGGCTCGCCCGAAACGCGAGGCATCGACGGCGTTCGTGGCAAGGTTAACTGGTGGCTGGAGGCCATGGAAACACACAGCGTGAAGGTTCACGGCCCGTTCGTGGCGCATGATCGGTTCGTCGTGCAATACGATATGGATGTGACCGACAAGGGCTCGAACAAACGAATGCAGTTGTCGGAGGTTGGTGTTTATACCGTCAAACATGGGAAGATCGTGCGCGAGGAATTCTTGCCCTATACGGAATAAAGCTGAGGGACGGACAAATGATGTAAGCTAGCTGCGCAGCGTTCGCAGGTACGCAGTCAGCGCGCGAATATCGGAATCGTTTAGCTTTTTAGCGAATGACGGCATTTCGCCTTTAATGCCACCGGTGATCAGTTGGTGGATGCGATCGTCGCTCTTGTGCAGATCGTGAAGATCAGGTCCTTCGTCGCCGTGCGCGTCGTCACCGTGGCAGTGCGCACAGTTCATTAGGAATAGATGACGGCCTTGCGCGGCGTCGGGCGATATGTTCTGCGTGATCATGGCCGCTTGCGCGCTCGGTGGAATACTCGGAAGTCGCATTGAGAACAGCGCGCCACGCATGGCCGCGGCAAAGCCGAACGTTGCGGCAAGCGTGAGGCCCGAAACCGCGATCGCAATGAGCAGGGCCTGGCGTTCGGTGAAGGTTCTCATTTGGCTCGGATTCCGTGTTCATTGCCCGAGCAACATTTCGCCACCGAAGAACCCGGCCGCGCCGATGAGTCCGCAGGCAACCACCACGACGCAAAGGTAAATCGTGAATCCACGGCTCGAAGGGTTGTTGCGCACCAGGCAACGCCAGGTTCCCAAACCAATGATCAAGGCGAAGGCGGGCCAGACCGCGAGGTGATGGCGCAGCAGCAGTCCCGTGCCGCCGATTTTCCATTGGCTCAGCGCGAGCCCCGTCACGACTGCTCCGAAGCAGCCAACCGCCGACAGGAGACCCAACCAGTAACCGGCGGCCTTTAATTCGCGCTTCCCGGAGGATTGGTAGAATCCGAGCGCGTCAAAAAACGCGGAGGCAAACATGAAGGCGATGGGGAAATGGGTCGCACCGCCATGCAACCGCGACCAGAAGAGTGAAGTCATAAGCATTGTAGTATTGACTCGCGGTCGTTAGGCCAAAGTGCTATCCACGACTGCCAGGGTGTGGTTGCCTTCCACGTAATTGATATCCGTGATCCCGAGCACTGAGCTGAGACGTTCCGCTTCTACTTTCATCGGCCCGGGTTTCGGAGCGGAACCGGGCGCCGGCTGCGGGAAGGCCGTCGACATTGCGGTGTGAAAGGTGATGTTACCTTCGACTTTTTTTACGGTTTGATGAATGTGACCGTTCAAGACCGTGACCGAACCGAACCGCCGGAGAAATCCCAGGGCTTGCTCGGCGTCGTCCGTGCCCCAGCCCCATTGCGGATAGACCGCCCAAAGCGGAATGTGCGCGAAGACCACGATGGGAGTGCTGGCCGAAAGTGGCGCGAGATCTTTCTTCAGCCAATCGATTTGTTCCTGGCCCAGGACTCCCAGGCCGCCTTCACGGATGTTGACGACGTTAACCAGCGCAACGAAATGCACGCCGCGCTTGTCGAAACTGTACCAGCCGGCTCCGAGCGATTTCCCGCCGAAGCGCTCTCGATAGAGCGCACCGTTATCGCTGATCACGTCATGTTCACCCGGTACGTAGAAAATTTCACCGGTCTTGATTTGCTTGAGGTTTTGTTCGAGCGCATCGAACTCTGCCGCCTCGGAAAGATGACTAAGATCGCCAGTGTGCAGAATAAAATCCGGCGGCTTGGGCAAAGCGTTGAGCTTGGCGATCGCTTTTTGCAGCGTGGCGATCACGTCTTTGTTAGCGTCCTTGTTGAACCCGATATGGCTGTCGCTAATTTGCGCGAAGGTGAAGTCCCCGCCGCCAAGGTCCGCCGTGGCGCCGAGTATTTTCGACGTGAGGATGCCTCCGCTTACAGTCCAAAGTACTCCCGTGCCGGCCCAAGCCATGCATTTGAGAAAGCCCCGGCGATCGATGCCGTCGGGATTGTGATTGTGCAAAATGTGATCGTTCATAGATGATATTGTCCTTCTGCTCATCTCGACTTGATGGCAGGCGCACTTATTCCCGGCCGCGGCGATTTTTCGCGTGCGGGAATAAAATCGAGGTGGGCGGAGTCTTGTTCTTTATGATTGAAAGCAACGGCGCATGATTCGGTTCAGGGAGACTTCCCAGGTGCGGGATTTCGAGCGCATCATCCTGCCGCACCTGGACGCGGCTTACAGCCTGGCGCGTTTTCTCGTGCGCAACGAACAGGACGCGCAAGACGCGGTGCAGGAGGCGTGTCTGCGCGCCTTCCGTTTTTACGAAAGCTTTCGGGGCGAAAACAGCCGCGCCTGGTTTCTGAAGATCGTGCGCAACACCTCTTTCACCGTGCTCCAACGAGCGCGCAAAAATGAAGACGAGGTGGTTTTTGATGAGGAACTCCATAGCCCGGAAAGCGCCCAACTCGACGTGGGTGGGCAGCTCGACCGTGATTTGGATCGGCAGACCGTGCGAGCGGCCATCGAGGAGTTACCCGCCGAATTTCGGGAGGTCATCACGCTGCGCGAACTCGAAGATTGCTCTTACAAGGAGATCGCCGATATCGCGAACATTCCAGTCGGGACAGTCATGTCGCGCCTGGCGCGTGCGCGGCGGCAGCTTTACCTGATCCTTTCCAAGAATTTTCCGGACGCAACGAAATGAATCATCAAGAAATCCAGGAGCGCATCCATCCGTATGTGGACGGTGAGCTGGATGTCGCTAACGCGCGCGAGGTCGAGTTACATTTGAGCGCTTGCGAAGAATGCCGCGCACTCGAGCAGCGCATTCGCGCCTTGAGCAGCGTGCTGACAGCTAGCGCTCCAGCGTATCATGCTCCCGCAGCATTGCGGAAAAACGTGCGCGCCGCGCTCCGCAAAGAAGCGAAACCCGCGCGCCAGATCGGGTGGTGGGTTTTTGCAGCCGGCGCCGCTTGCGCGCTGTTACTCCTTGTCTTTGCCCTTTCCCAGACAACGCGCGCGCCGCGTGAGGCGATAGCCGATGATGTGGTGGCGAACCACGTCCGATCGCTGCTCGCTACGCACCTGGTCGATGTTGCCTCGTCAAACCAGCACACGGTGAAACCGTGGTTCGACGGCAAGGTCGATTTTGCGCCGGAAGTTCGCGATCTCGCGGCAGATGGGTTCCCCCTGGTCGGAGGACGATTGGATTATCTCCAGGGCAAGACTGTGGTCGCGCTCGTTTACGAACGGAACAAACATCCGATTAATTTGTTTATCGTCCCGGCGTCGACGAATCGTGCCGCCGCGCCTTCCGCGCTAACGCGGCGCGGTTACCATCTCATTCATTGGACCCGCGGTGAGATGGATTATTGGGCTGTCTCCGATTTGAACGCCGAAGAGCTTCACCAATTCGCCGCGCACTTTGCCCCATAACCGGCTCGCACGCCGGCTCGGATTGCACGCTGTGGGTTTCTCGCTGAAGCTTATAATTATGAGGGCGCGTCGTTTCGGATTAGTGCTCCTCCTAATCATGGCGAGCGCGGGATCGGCCGTGTGTGACACGAAAGAGCCGCCGGTGGTGGTCGATCTGCGGGCGCACCGGGCGGAGATTCGCGCGGTGTTGCTGCGCTACACTCCGCTTGGCTCCAGCGCCGCGAAGGTGCTCGAATTTATTTCCGCGCAACTGGGCCACGCGAGCGACGCGCCGATCACAATCGAGAATGAATCGGCGACCGGACCGGCCGCGGAGCAATCAAAGAAGCGCGGCGTGAAACGGATCCAGGTCTATCTGGGTCAGTATTACGATCATCCGGAAGTGGTTTTCCTTTCGGCGCCGCTGATGATGCAGAAGGAAGTCAGCGCGCAGTGGGCCTTCGATCAGAGTGATCGGTTGATCGAGATCTTTGTGGATAAGAAGAACGGGCTTTACTGAGCGTCGGACGATTGGACTGTCGCCGGCGATCTACTGCTGCCGGCGAGCGCGAGGATAACATCGGTTTTCGAGATGCTTCCGATGAGGCGGTGATCGGCGGACCTACTCACCACGGGAAGACGTTCGCCATCATGATGGACGAAACTTTCCATCGCCTCTGCGAGCGTCGCTTCCGGCCGCACGACCGGGAAACCGTGGTGGACGATGTCGTCGGCGATAACTAACTCAGCCAGCTCCGGCGCGTTCAGGTAATTTTTAATGTCGTGAAGTGAGATCGCTCCTACGAAACGGCCCGCGTCGGTCACGTAGAGGTGATTGACGCGGCTGGCGATAAATTTTTGCGCGATCTCTGCAAACCGGGCGGTTCCGGGAACAGTGAGTGGGTCTTTTTTCACAAGGTCGCGCACGTGGAGCTCAGCCAGTTGATGCCGATAATCGCCGGCGCCCTTGCGTTTGAGCGGCTCCGCGTAAATGGAGCGCCGCTCGATGCTGACCGAGGTGTAATACCCGACAACGCACGCGAGCATGAGGGGGAGAATGATTTCATAATCGAGCGTGACCTCGAAGATCATGATGATGGCCATGATCGGCGCGTGCGTGGTGGCAGCGAGGAAGGCGCCCATCCCCACGAGAGCAAATGCGCTTGGATTGACGGCGAGATGGCCGGGCAAAAACTGGGCGACGTCACCGAAGAGGAAGCCGAGGCTGGCCCCGACGAAAAGCGTAGGCGTGAAGACTCCGCCAACCGCGCCCGAGCCAAAGGTGGCGCCGGTCGCGATGACCTTAAAAATGAGGATGACGGCAAGGACTTGCCAAAGCCATTGGCCGCGCAGGATCGCGTTCACGGCGCTGTAGCCGTTGCCGCAAACTTCCGGATGCACGAGCGCGAGCGCGCCCACGATCAGACCGCCGACAGCCATCTTAACGTAAACTGGCGCCGTGATGCGGGCGGCCAGGTTTTCGCATGCGCGCAAAAAACGGATGAACCAGGGCGCGATCAAGCCGACCCAGAGACCGAGCAAGAGGTAGGGAACGATCTCCCAATTTCCATTTAACCGAAACGATGGAATCTCATAGAGCGGGCTGCCGCTGAGAAAAGCGCGCACGGTCAGAGTGGCGATGACGGACGAGAAAATGAGCGGCCCAAAGATTTCCATCGCGACCGATCCGAGGACGATTTCCGCAACAAAAAGCGCACCGGCAATGGGCGCGTTATAGGCGGATGCTATGCCCGCAGCCGCGCCACAACCGACGAGCAAGCGCAGCCGCGGCGCGGACCAATTTTGCAGACGGCCGGCGAGCGATGCGCTGAGGGACGAGAGTTGAACGAGCGGACCCTCACGCCCGATTGATCCGCCGGAAGCGATCGTGAACAAGGCCGAAAAGCATTTCACCAAGCTGCGGCGCGCGGAGATCTTTCCGTCCCCAAGCACGACCGCTTCCATGTAATCGGTGGTGATGACTTCACCATGCCAGCGCATGCCGAAGTAGAGGATGGCGCCTGCGATCAGGCCGCCAATTCCGGGGATAACCAATCGGAGCAGCGGAGGAAGATGGGTGAAACTTTCGGACAAGCCGGGAGCCGAGCTTCCGGTCATCGATTTATGGACCGCGCTGGTGACATAGCGGAACGCGATGGAACACACTGCGCCGCAAAAACCGACGACGCCCGCCCAAAAAAGAGTGACCTGAAGATCGGTGGGATGGGCTCGTTCGCGCAACCAGACCCAAAATTTCAGCCGCCAAAGAAACCTGATTCGCAAGCGGCGTGATTCGACTGGTTCCTGTTTTTCCACCATTACGAACTGCGCGCGTCAGACGGAAGGTCAAGAATATTGTTGGTGTGCGACATCGCGCAGCCGGCTCGATTCGAGGAAAATTTCGGGATAGATTCGAACGACGCGCATCGCGGAAATGAATTGGATGATGGTGGAGGAATACCTCACGCGCGACGACCGATGTGTCTCGCCGCTTGGAAGCACGGAGCTGGATGCGTATCTGAGTTTGAGCGTGGATAGCATTTTGGCGGAGCCGCTCGGCGTGCCGGTGTTTCCAGCGCTGGCTACGGCATTACGCCGTACTTTCGCGCGTTTCCGGGAATTTCCCTAACGCGTCGGGAACGATCGCCCAGGATGCAACCCCTTCTCCGACCGGGCCGGCGCCAAGAAACGAAAAGACCTCGGGGTCTGAGCGCCATAAGTCCTCACGCATGCATGTTCAAGGTCGCGGGGCGGCTGAGTGCAGGGAAGCGCAAGCATCGCGCCACCAAAAACAGAGACGCTAGGTTTAGGTGATATACGCGACTCACGTATATGTTTCTTCTAAGGTTGCGGGACGACTGAGTGCAGACGTGCGCAAAGCATCGCCTCACCAAAGAGACGCTAGGTTTAGATGATATACGTGACTCACGTATATCAGCCGGAAAGGTGCACCGGAGGTGACTCGAAGGAGGCTGAAGCGCCGCCTGATTGTGAACGGGCCTGGCGGGCAACGCTTCTATGAAAGGTTCGGCTTGTTGCGCGCCGGCAGAAGACCGACGCGGTTCTTGTTCATCCACGATCTCCGGCACGGATCTGAGCGATGCACCTCGCGGAGTTGAATCGGATGATGGTGAAGAAATATCTCACGCACGACGATCGTTGTGTGTTTTGCGGCTCGGAAACACGGCGCAGCGTGCGTATTTGAGTTGACCGTAGCCCCAGTGGAACGGCTTTGCCGGAGAGGCTGCTCAAGGCCTTGGCGGAAGCGACAAGTACTCGGACGCCACCCTCTCCAAGGTCGACAAGAATGCCGAAGTGCATTTAATGATATACGTGACTCACGTATGTTCGCGGAGTGGCGCAGTGCTATCCGGTTTTCGGCCTTGATGATATACGTGACTCACGTATATCATCTTCGAAGTCCAAAAGAGTAAAATGACTTGTCGCCTGCGTAGGGGGAGCAAACGTAATAAGTCTGGCCGCGTGGAATTGGGAGAGCAGCTCTACGCCTGGCGGAAGAGGAAGGATTTTTCCCAAAGTGAGGCAGCGTTGAAATTGCAGGTTTCAGTTCGCACCTTACAAGAATGGGAACAGGGGAGGGCGCGTCCACACGGTTTGGCACTGCGGACCATTTGTCAGCTAACTCGTGCATGAGTTTTGTGGATCACCGATTGCGCCGGGGCGGGTGAACTGCTGATATACGTGATTCACGTATGTCATTCTCCATGCTCCACAAGTAACGCGAAACATCGGCTCAAGTGCATATTGACCCTGGAGACAGGGCGTTTGCGTAACGATTCCGTCAAAGCGGCCCCCGAAAATCTTTTGAATTTGCGGAAAGGTCGGCTCCGTCGGCAGATTCCCAGCCTCGAGAAAAGTGAGGCCGCCCAGTCCCAGCATTCCGGTGACCCCAATCGCGGCTTGTTACGCTAGCAATCGGTCATACGGAATTGGTTTGTTCACGGTTTTGGACATAGATTTCAGCGATGCGCATCGCAGAAATGAATTGGATGATGGTGGAGGAATATCTCGCGCGGGACAATCGCTGTGTCCTGCCAATTGGAAGCACGGAGCAGCATGCGTATCTCAGCTTGAGCGTGGATAGTATTTTGGCGGAACGGCTCGCCACCGAAGCAGCGGAGCCGCTCGGCGTGCCGGTTTTTCCAGCGCTGGCTTACGGCATCACGCCGTACTTTCGCGCGTTTCCGGGAACGATCACGTTGCGGATGCAAACCTACCTATCGATCTTGCGCGACATTCTCGACAGCATGGCTGAGCAGGGCTTCAAGCGCGTTCTGATCGTCAATGGCCATGGCGGTAACGCGCCCGCGCAAGGGTTGATCGGCGAATGGACGGCTGGTCATCCGGATGTGCGGATCAAGTTCCACAATTGGTGGAATGCGCCAAAAGTTTGGGCGCAGGTGCAGGCGATCGATCCGGTCGCATCGCATGCGTCGTGGATGGAAAATTTTCCCTGGACCCGGCTCGCGAACATCGACGTCCCTTCCGAACAAAAGCCGATGAGCGATCTAGAGGTGATCCGCCAGCTCGATCCCAAGTCGCTACGCGCCTATTTGAAGGACGGAAACTTCGGCGGGCGATATTGTCAGCGCGATGATAAGGAGATGATGAAAATCTGGCGCGTAGGTGTGGAGGAGACGCGGGAATTGTTAAATGCGGGTTGGGCATAATCCACTTCGGCCTAGGCCAGCGCTTACACAGGTTGACTCGTTACACGGGCGCCTTTTGCTACCGACTTGCGTCTCTTGATTCAGCGAAATCACTTGGAACCGGCCGTTAAAAGGGGAGAGTGAAGGTCTTATGGGAAACAGCCAAGGCAGAGACAACGTAAAAAAACGCGCTTCACGCCGGAAAAAGACCGAGCGGCTCGCAGCCGCGAAAGCGGGAACTGCGAAGAAGGCGAAGAAATAGCCGGCGCGCTTTTGCGCGGTTATCGGTTATCAGGTAAAGGCCGACAGGCTATTTATGATTTACCACTGCATCCGCTACACGATCGATCCGCAGAAGGTCGCTGATTTCGAAACCTACGCTCGTCGCTGGATGGAAGGTGGAATCATTCGGCGATGTGGGGGCGAGCCGTTAGGCTATTTTCTCCCGAAGAAAGGTTATGGGGGCGCGGATAATATCGCGATGACGCTGATTGGATTCGAAAGCCTCGCGGCTTATGAGGAATACCGAAAGAAGCTCGTGGCCGATCCGGAAGCGAAGGAGAACGTGGAGTTTGCGAAGCGGTCGGGCTGCATCCTCGTCGAGGATCGTTCTTATTTTTATCGCATCGATGGGGAAGACGGTCACGAGGGTTGAAGGTGCAATCGGTTCCCGATAAGAGGAAAACCAACCTGCTTGTGTGCGGAAATGTTCGCTACTTTTTTTGGATCGCGTAGTTTGCTCTCTTAGCACAAGATTCCGATGATGACACCGCGCACCACTTGGACGCACATGCTGATCATCGCGGCGGCGTTCATAAGCGGGGCGATAGTTGGTCGCGGCTTTTTTGCCAAGCAGACTGAGTCATCGGCGAAACAGCCGGATATTGTTGATGCTCGTCCGTCGGTTTCGGATTCGCTCATGGTCGAGGCGCCTCGGGATATTGTCGCGACCGCTCAGAAGGTATGGTCGTCGACGTCCCAAATGGATTCGAAGAAGTCCCTGGATGCGATTCTCGGGGAACACGATTCGCGGCAGCGCATGGGCGATCTCGAAACGTTCATCAACGGTCTGCAACCCTCGGAGTATGCCGACGCGCTGAAGCGGATTCGGCGGATGCCCGGCAACAACGATCGCGAACTCGCCTCGCGCCTGCTCGTTTCGCGCTGGGCGCAAAGCGATCCCGATGGGGCGTTGCAATTCGCCGCCTCGAACCGCGGATATGAATATGTAGCCGACGATGTTTTCCAACAAGAGGCGGCGACGGATCTGCAGTCGGCGCTCAACCGCGCGATGTCGCTGCCGAACGCCGACCTTCGCTACATGGCTTTGCGCGGTGTACTCAGCTTTATGGCTGACACCGATCCGGCCGGCGCGCTGCGGCTCGCTCAGACCGTCGGTGAATTCCCCGGTAACGAACCTCTCAGCGGCGTGATTTATCGCCAATGGGCCGCGAACGATCCGCAAGCGGCCGCGCTGCAAGCGTCACAGGATAATGCGGCAGGCGGCTGGCGTTCGCCGGTCAATCAAGTGGTGCGGACATGGGCAGGCCAAGACCCGACTGCGGCGGCGAATTGGGCGCTCTCATTGTCCGATCCAACATCGCAAGCGCGCTCTATTTCGCAGGTCATGCGGCAATGGACTCGGGAAGACGCGACCGCGGCGGCGAACTGGATCAGCGCGCTGCCAGCGGGTGGCACTCATGACGCTGCCGTCGCCGCGATGGCCTCTTCCATGGCGTCGACCGACCCGCAGAGTGCCGTTAACTGGGCGCAAAACATCGCCGATGAAACCGCGCGCAACAACGCGTTGCAGCGAGTGAGCCGCGAAGTCATGTGGCGCGATCCAACGAACGGCAACGCCATCCTTCAAGCGGCCGGCGTTCCAGCCAATCTCATCCCACCGCCCGGCCAGCGCCGACCGCCCGGCGGGTAAGCGCGAATCGATCCCTTCGGTTGGATTGAATAATCGCTGCCTCAATGCGTCGAAAAAATATTGCGGCTATCGAATGATCGCCGCGTGCAAATTAGGAGAAACAAAACATGACAAAGAAAATTATCCTGCTGTTAGCCGTTGTGCTGGCGGCGAGCACTCCGCTCGCGCCAAGGGCCAACGCGATCGACTTCTCGATCGGCTTTGACGACCGGCCATTTTACTATGGTCCGAATTACTGGAACGATGGGTACCAATGGGTATGGATTCCCGGTTATCGTTCTCACGGTCGCTGGTCTCATGGACGTTACGAGCGACGCGGCGGGTGGCATCGCGAACACGCCCGTGAGCATTTTCGCCATCACCGCAACTGGGATCGCCGCTAAAGCCGTGGCTTCTTGAAATAGGCGGATCGGCGAGAGGCTTGGGAGATTAAGGCGGTTCAACCCCGCTCGTTGCGGTCGTATGGGATGATCTTATCCCACTCTTCTGCTGACGAGCGGGCAACAAAGGCGACGACAGGTTCCGTGTCACTCATGTTGAAGACTTCGTGAGGAACGCCGGGCTTGATGTAGATGAAATCGCCCGCTTCACTCTCCAAGACCTGCTTGAGTCCGGGCCCAAACTCGTGGCGCACTTTTCCTTCGAGGATGTAAAGAATCAGCTCGAAGCCGACATGAATATGGGCATAGGCAACGCCACCCGGAGGTATCGTGGCGATGTTGGCCGAAAGCTTGGTCGTGCCTACATTTTTGGCGGACATCCCCTGCTTATAGTGAATGCCGTTCCAATCTCTCCGGGCGCCGCCGCCACGAATGGTCAATATCCCATCGTGATCTTCCACCGCGCTGAGCTGGATGTTGTCTTTGTCATCGTTCATAACAAGTGATGTTGAGCCTAGAATCGTAGAGTTTGAGTGTCGTGTAAATTTGGTTGTTTAGCGTGAGAGGTCGAAGATCGGTTCACTACGACCGACGCGCTCGTCAAGTTTCTTTGAGTCGGAGCCGGGCCGGTATCAAGATCGCAGATCGGCAGAAAACGCTCGGAAGTTTAGGCCGCGGGGCAATACTCATCCGCATGCGTGCAACTCCTGGCATTTCCCACATGAATTCGAAACTTTTCCTGCTTTCTTCCCTCGTCTTGCTCACCATCGCTCTTCCTTCGCAGGCCGCCGATAAGGTGGCACCGCTCAAACTCGACCCGAACGTCGCAAAACCGCCGGTGGCGCCGCGTCACTCCAAAACGGTCGGGCTCCACGGCGACAAGATTGAAGATCCTTACTTTTGGCTGCGCGAGAAACAAAACCCGGAGGTGCTCGCGCATCTGAAAGCGGAGAACACCTACACGGCAGCGGTCATGTCGCCGCTCCAAGGCTTTGAAGATTCGCTCTACCGCGAGATGCTTGGCCGAATCAAACAGACGGACGTTTCGGCTCCTTATCGCCAACGTGGTTACTGGCTTTACCAGCGCACGGAGGAAGGAAAACAGTACGCGATCTTCTGCCGCAAGAAGGGTTCTCTCGAAGCGCCGGAGGAAGTGGTCCTCAATGTCAATGAGCTGGCGCAGGGACAGAAATTCATGGCGGTGAATTCGTTCGTCTACAGCGACGACAATGCGCTGCTCGCTTACTCGACGGACGTTAACGGGCACCGCGATTACGATTTTCATCTGAAGGATCTCGCGACCAAAGAGGAAATAAAAACGCCCATTGGCAAGGTGGCGGACCTCGAGTGGGCAGCGGACAACAAAACTATTTTCTTCGTGACCGAAGACGAAGCGAAACGATCGAATCGCTTCTGGCGCTACACTCTTGGGGAGGCGAAGCCGACGCTGCTCTACGAAGAGAAGGATGAGCTTTTCGAGGTCGAAGTGTCGCGCTCGCGAGATCGCAAGATCCTCTTTCTCGGTATAGCCAGCAGCCGAACGACGGAGTTTCGTTTCCTGCCCGCGGACAAGCCGGCCAGCGAATGGCAGGTGCTCGCGCCGCGTCGCGACGAGGTGAAGTATTTCCCCGAACATCGGGACGATCTTTTCTACCTTCGCACGAATGACGGCGCGAAGGAATTTCGAGTGGTTACTGCGCCGGTGGCGAGTCCGGGTGTGGATCACTGGAAAGAACTCATCCCGGGCAAGTCCGGCCTAACGATTGAAGAGTTCGAGCCGTTCGCGGATCACGCGGTCGTGGTCGAGCGCGCGGAAGGGCTGGTCGGATTCCGCATCATCGACTACGAGAACCGGAGTTCAGCGCGGATCGAACTCCCGGAACCCGCTTACCTCGCCGCGTCGGAATTCAACGCCGAGTTCGCCACCGGCACATTTCGATTCAAATACGAGTCTCCGGTGACGCCACCGAGCATCTTCGAATACGACATCGCGAGCCGGAGCAAGAAACTGCTCAAGCAAACTGAGATCCTCGGCGGTTATGATCCCACGCGTTACGTGGTGGAGCGTGTCCGCGCGACGGCCAGCGATGGAAAGAAAGTGCCGCTCGATATCGTGCGCAGAAAGGACGTGCCGGTAGATGGCAAGGCGCCCTGCTGGCTTTACGGTTACGGATCGTACGGCATCTCGATCGATCCCTCATTTTCGTCGAACCGGATTTCGCTCCTCGATCGCGGCTTCTTTTACGCGATCGCCCATATTCGCGGCGGCGGTGAATTGGGCGAGGCGTGGCACGACGACGGCCGGATGATGACGAAGAAAAATACCTTCACCGATTTCGTCGCCTGCGCCGATTTCCTCGTAGAAAAGAAATATACCACGCATGAGCGGATGGTGATTCACGGCGGCAGTGCGGGCGGATTGCTCATTGGAGCGACCATCAATCTGCGGCCCGATGTTGCTCGCGTAGCCATTCTCGACGCGCCGTTTGTGGATGTGCTCAACACGATGTCTGACGCGACGCTTCCCCTAACGACCGGCGAATACATCGAATGGGGCAATCCGAACAAGAAGGCAGAATACGATTACATAAAGACCTATAGCCCCTACGATAACGTTGCCGCGAAAAATTACCCGACGATGCTGCTGTTTACCTCGCTTAATGACAGCCAGGTGCCGTATTGGGAACCGGCAAAGTTCGCCGCCAAATTGCGGGCGATGAAGACAGACAAGAATCCGTTGCTCTTCAAAATCAACCTCGACGCGGGACACGGCGGCGCCTCGGGCCGGTTCGACCGGCTTCGTGAAGTTGCCTTCGAATACACCTTTGGCCTGGCGGCGTTGGGCCTAACGAATGATGAGCCACACAAACCCAGCGCTACAGCCACTCCAAAATAGAGATGAACCAAGAAAAGGCAGAAGCCTTCGCTTAGCGCGAGACGAGAAAGAAGGCCACGCCGATCGCAATCAAGTCTTCGACGAGAGCGACGAAGATATCTTTGATGTTCAGCGTAGTCACTAAGCTCTGCCGGATTTTATAACCGCCAAAGGCTCCTATCACTCCGCCTAATCCACCTAACAAAGCACCAAGGAGTAACGACTGATGGGCCGAGGCGCAAAGGCAAGCCCCGCAGAGACCGCCCATGAGAAGGCGCGCGAGCAAAGGCACCGGCGCAGTGCGGCTCGGAGTCTTTGGCAGCAGGTCCGCGACTAATTCGCCAACCGCCAGAAGCGAAAATATCGCAACGGCCCACGTCGATCCCATGAATGCGAGGGGAGAGCCGTGCAGGTTCAACCATCCGACGTGCGCGGCCCAGCTCACCGCGGCCGGCGCCGTCAGTGAACGCAAGCCAGCCACGATTCCGATTCCCACCGCGAAGGCTAAGACGTAATTCATCAATATTTTCTCCCCCACGGAACTTTAGCTAAATCAACGCGCGCAGAGCGAGAGCCTTTTGCGCACTGTATTCAGCCCGCTCCGCGCGGTCACGCCGGAATGGTCGCCTTTGCGATTTTCTCCCGGTCCCAGTTTCGATGCTGGGCGATCGCTTTGATGAATTTCGCGGAGATTTTCTTCGCGTCGCCATTTTCTTCTACGATGAGCGCGGGATCGGTTTTGTCGTTTTTCCCTTTCGCCTTGTCATTCATTTTGATGGACGACGCTCGGATCAGCTCCACGCCTTCGCCGGTCGCGGCGATGGCTTTGCAATGCTTATACATTTCGTTCATGAAATGGATCGACTTTGCGTCCGCTCGCACGGCCGCAACGCTATCGGCCCCGCCCGGAACATAAACCGCGTCGAATAGGACGGACGCCGCATTCAGCAGGCTGAAGTCCACCGGGATCTGACCGCCCTTCGAGCCTTTGATCGTACCGCCGTGCGGGGCGATGACAGCGACAATAGCTCCTTCACTCGTTAGGGCCTTTTTCATCGCGGCGAGCGATTCCTCATCCACGCCATCGCCGGCGAGGAATGCGATTTTGCGGGTCTTGATCGTGTCCTTGACGGTGTTCGCCATGCTGAGGGCGGGCGAGGTGAAACTCGATTTCTTGACCGGCTTCGTCTCGGTCTCTTTTCCGGCATCGGCGCCGACGTTCATGTTGAGCCGGCCTTCGATCGATTTCGGAACGACCCGGCCGAGGCCTTGAGCGATCTTATTGGCCATTTCCGCGTCGATTTTCGCGAGAAGAAAGAGCATCCGGTCGACAATCGCCGCCCGTTTGACCATCCCCAATTCGAACGTGAGCGCATCGGTAATGTGGTTTTGTTCCGGTTCGCTCTGGCTGTTGAAGAAGAGCGCGGCCTGACTGAAGTGATCGAAGAACTTCGCCGTTTTTCCGCGCACTTTCGCCCCGTTCATCTTCTCGGCGTAACTGACGAAGGCGCCCATGTTTTCGCGGGCTTGCATCGGGCAACCGCCGCCCACCGTGTTTGGATGATAGCTCGCGTCACCGGGATTGATGATCTGCTGCATGTGGCCGTCGCGCTGATTATTGTGCATCGGACAGGTCGGTCGATTGATTGGGATCTGCGCGAAATTCGGACCGCCGAGCCGGGTGAGTTGCGTATCGGTGTACGAGAACAGGCGGCCCTGGAGCAGCGGATCGTCTGTGAAATCGATGCCCGGCACCAGATGGCCCGGGTGAAACGCTACCTGCTCGGTTTCCGCAAAAAAATTATCGGGATTGCGATTGAGGGTCAGCTTTCCGATGCGCTGCACCGGCACCATTTCTTCGGGAATGATCTTGGTTGGATCGAGCAAATCAAAATCGAATTTGTGCTCATCCTTTTCTTCCACGACCTGGACGCCGAATTCCCATTCCGCCACGCCGCCATTCGCGATCGTGTCCCACAGATCGCGCCGGTGGAAATCGGGATCGGTCCCGGAAATCTTCTGCGCTTCATCCCAAAGAACGGAATGCATGCCGAGTAGCGGCTTCCAATGAAACTTCACGAATCGCGATTTGCCGGCCGCGTTGATGAAACGAAAAGTGTGAATGCCGAAGCCTTCGATCATGCGGAAGCTGCGCGGGATCGCGCGATCCGACATGACCCACATCAGCATGTGCAGGGTTTCCGGCGACAGCGAGATGAAGTCGTAAAACGTGTCGTGCGCGGAAGCAGCCTGCGGAATTTCGTTGTTCGGCTCCGGCTTCACCGCATGGATGAAATCGGGGAATTTGATCGCATCTTGAATGAAGAAGACCGGAATATTATTGCCGACGAGGTCGAAGATGCCTTCATCGGTGTAGAACTTGACCGCGAACCCGCGCACGTCGCGCGCCAGGTCCGACGAGCCGCGCGAACCGGCGACCGTCGAGAAGCGAACAAAAACCGGCGTCTTGCGCGATGGATCAGTCAGAAAGCCGGCTTTCGTCAGCTCGGAATTGCCTTTGTAACATTGGAAAAAACCGTGAGCAGCGGCGCCGCGGGCATGGACCACGCGCTCGGGAATCCGCTCGTGATCGAAGTGCGTGATCTTCTCGCGCAGATGAAAATCTTCCAGAAGGGACGGCCCGCGCTCACCGCCCTTGAGCGAGTTGGTGTCGTCGTTAATCACGAGGCCCTGATTGGTCGTAAGGCGCGTTCCATCTGGATTCGGCGTCACTTCCGCGAGGGCCTCGACTTTGATGTTCTGAGTGCTCTTGCCGGTTTTCTTCGGGTGGCTTTTCTTCATATGCTTTCCTCGGGTTGATCGAATAAGTGCTCGCAAAGTATCGAATTCCGCAATAGGCAGGAAAGACTGTTTGCCTATCAAGACGATAGGCACCGGCTATGGAACTCCATCAACTCCGCTATTTTCTCGCCGTCGTGAAAAGCGGAAATTTTAGCCGCGCAGCCGAGAGCTGTCATGTGGCGCAGCCTTCATTGAGCCAGCAAATCCTAAAACTGGAGAGCGAGCTTGGCGAAAAACTTTTCGAACGGAAATCGCGCCAGATCCTTCTCACCTCCGCTGGCGAACTTCTTCGTCTGCGCGCCGAGCGCATTCTGCATGAGATCGGTGAAGCACGTCGCGAAATCGGCGATGCCCGGGGCACGCCGCGCGGCAAGGTCAACCTCGTCGCACTGCCGACCATCGCGCCTTATCTCCTTCCGAAGATCATTCGTGGCTTCAGCCGCCGATGCCCCGCGGTGGAAACCGTCATGCACGAAGAGACCACGGACCGGGCGCTGCGGCTGCTGGAGGATAACGAGCTGGATCTTGCACTCGTTAGTCTGCCCATCACCGATCCGCGCCTGGAGGTGCGCGCTCTCTTCAGCGAAGAACTGCTGCTCGTTTTGCCGCGGCGCCATCCGCTCTTGCGCAAGCGCCTCCTCTCGGACGCCGATCTCGAGCCCGAGAAGTTCATCTTCATGGCCGACACGCATTGCCTCGGTGCGCAAACGCTTCAGTTTTGTTACGCGCGCGGATTCTCGCCGCAGATTAGTTGCCGCAGCGCGCAGATGGAAACGGTTCAATCGCTTGTCGCCGCCGGCGCGGGCATTTCGCTGGTTCCCGCGATGGCGCGCCGGCATTCTTCTGAGGTCAGCTATCGCTCGTTAGGCAAACCCAAACCAGCGCGCACGATCGCGCTTCTCTGGAAGAAAAATCGCCATCTTTCCCGCGCCGCTTGCGAGCTGCGCGACTACATCATCGTCACCTGTGAATCGCGTTCCAAAGGACGTTCCGCCTCCGGACATGGAAAATGAGGCGGAAACGAATGGAATGATCCCGCTCCGAAATCATGCCTTGCCGCCGAAGGTGATGTGGTCATCGAGATCGAGATAATCGAACCAGGTTTTCACATCTTCGCGGGTCTTGCTGATGTCGCCGACGCGCTTGGTGAAAAATTCCAGCGTTTCTACGTCGCCATCCGGTCCGCGTTCGTTTTGGAAGGCGCTCCATTGCTGGATCTCCCATGGCGTTCGTTTGTGCTGAGCGTTTTCCTCGATCCATGCCAGCATCTCGCCGTCGCCTTTGCCGGTCGCGATCTCGGCCTTCAATGCGTCGGATATGATTCCGGTGAAACGAAACCAATGATGGTCCATTGGATTGTTGTATTTGTATTCGCCTGCCGTGCCGACGAGTTCGGCTCGGCCTTTATCGAGAATGCGGGCTAACATGATGTAGCCGCCGAGACGCACTCGCGGACTGCGGGGCGGACGTTGCGTGAGGTTTGGCGCGTGATCGGAGCTGGTGTTCATGAGCGCAACTTAGCAGTGGTCTGCGTTTCGTCACTTACGACAAAAGGCGCTGCCCAGCTCGGCAAGATTGCCCAGCGCGCGACGCCCTTCGCTTTTACAGCTGGGAGATGCCTTATTAGTTTTTCACTTCGAACCGCCGAGCGGCAGACCAAGCGCCCGTCAGGCCGGAGGCGCTGTTAGCTCGGACGCGCCACCATATGCTTTTCGTCGGCGGCGTGCTGCTGCCGAATTAAGATGCGGTGACCGTTTGATTGGCGATCGAGGTTGTAAAGGTGCTCTGGTCAGAGACCTGAATGGTATAACTGGCCGCGCTGCTGACATCACGCCAGTCAAACGTAATGTTTGCCCCTGGCGCAAAGGCCGGTTGCGTTCGTTCCTCCGGCGGCACTCGTAGGAGTGATCGAGACGGAGCGAAGAGGGCTTCCTGCGAGAACCGGAGATTTGTGCGAAGTTCAGCTTAGTTCCGAATGTCGTGGACAGGTCACCAAGTGATCGTTGACCATGCCCGCCGCAACAGCTCACGGCTCATCGCGTCTGATTCTGCCGTGCGCGCGGGCACTTGGGCCATGCGCCGCCACCGATTCTGTTTTGGCTTGCCGCCGACAAAACTCCACAGGTAAACAGCAAAGCTCCCCCGTTCTTCCTGCACTGCGAGAAACGCCTTCGCGTTCTGGATTGTGGCTGCGATCTTCAAGCGATTCCGCACGATCCCGGCGTCGGCCAGCAGCCGTTTCACATCGCGCGCGCCGTAACGCGCGATTTTCGCTGCGCGGAATTGGTCGAAGGCTTTTCGATAATTCTCCCGCTTCTTTAGAATAGTTATCCAGCTTAGCCCAGCCTGCGCGCCCTCGAGAATCAGAAATTCAAAGAGGGTCCGATCATCGTGCACAGGAACGCCCCATTCCTCATCGTGATAGGCGATGGCAGGTTCAGTCGTAGCCCAAGGACAGCGTGGCATTCGCCGAGCATGCACGACAACAGCCACAGCTGAAGAGCAAAATTGAGCCGGGTTGCAGAGTATTTTCCAAGCCAGATGCTTTCCCGATCGCTGCTCCTGCGTAAATTCTCCCGATGTCGCGAGAACGCACAGCGCCAAGACCGAAACCGGGAGCGAAAGATGATCTGAACGTCTGCTGTATCGTCCTGGTCGATCAGGGGCCATTGCGAGAGACGGCTGTGGCTCATTGCACGCGCGCGATGGCGCGGTTGGAAGATGCGCGCGTCGGATGGCATCGTTTTGAGCGCAAGGATAAGCCGGCTTTTGTCCGCTGGCGGGCGCGCGAATTTGGTGCGCTGCTCAGCAGAGCGCGCGAAGTGGAAGAGAACCTCCGTGACTGCCAGACGCTCGTGCATGAAGTCGAAATGGAAATGCGCCGCTCCTTTCAGGACGCGCATAGCGCCTATCAGCGAGTGATGTTTCGCCGCGCCAATCCTTCCGCGGCGGTCGAAGAAGAAGAAATCGATCCTTCTCGAGGAGGAGATGAAGCATCAAGGAAACTGAGCGACTTCGAAAAGGAAGCGCTCTTCCAGGAATGGGTGCAAAGGTCGCTCGGAACTAACCCGGATAAGATGGATGACGAAGCCTACTCGACCACGTTCGAGGCCTTCAAGTCGCACATGTTCCGAAGCCCACTGGAAGAGGCGCAACCGCGAAATCTCAATCGACCGAGGGCGAAGAAGCGAATCAAGGTGGAGTCAGAGGAAGAGGGAGAGGGAGAGGGAGAGGCGAGGGTGGATGCGAGGGTGAAGGAGCTTTACCGCAAGCTCGTTAGGCGATTGCACCCTGATCTGCGCGCCGATGCGAATGCTGCCCTTTCCGCGCTTTGGCACGAGGTGCAGGAAGCTTACGCGGCCATTGATGTCGCGCGCTTGGAAATTCTGCTTGCCCTGAGTGACATCGAATCGAATCACATGGGTGCTCAGACAAGCCTTGGCCAGATGCGTGAGGTCCTGACAGAATTGGAGCGAGCTTTGCGAGCGCTGGAGAAGAGCTTGTTGGAAGCGGAAGGCGAAGATGCGTGGAATTTCGCGCAGAGCGGACCGAATGCGGAGTTGCGGCTTCAAGTTGAACGGCAGCTAAAGTCAGACCTAGCCACGCGAACAATGCGCCTCGAAGTCTTCACCAAAACCATCGCAGCCTGGGCGCAGGGTCCCATTGCCAATCGGAAGGTGATGGCAGCTCATGTATCGCTGCGTCGGTGCGGCTAGAAGGTTAGGGGTGGGCCGTGATGCGACCCCAGCCGACTCATCAGTAGTGCAGGCGGATCAGGCGAGGTTTTTCTTCGAGCACGAGGACGAACAAATTATCGTAATCGTTCTCTGCGATATTAATCGGCGTGGCGATACCGAATCCCTTGATCAGGTCGGGAATGGTATTGCCGTGGCCAACGACCAGGACGTTGCTCGTTGATCCACGCACCTTCGCGATGAGCGCGGCGGAGTCTTTCGCTGGGACCATCGTCGGATCGAGATGAAGCATCTTCGCCAGCGGCGCCGCCGTTTGTTGGGTGCGCTTCAACTCCGTCGCGTAGATCGCAGATATGCCAGCGTCCTTCAACATTTTCGCGAGCGCTTCCGCGCGAGCGCGGCCAGCTTCCGACAAATCAGGATCGTTGCCGCCGCTCTCGGCCTTTTCGGCATGCCGGACAATAAAAATCGTTGATTGGGCCGCAGTCGCGGAAACCAAGAGTCCGGATAGTAGAAGAGATAGAAGAAAACATTTCATGGTGGAGGTCATATCTGTTGGTCTGATCACATTCATAGGTCGGAGGTCGAGGTCATCTCCTTAGACCTCTCGTCGCATCAGGACTGCGCTCGGACTTTCGTGCATGATTTTGAATCCGAAGCGCTCGTAGAGACGCACCGCCGGATTGCTCCCCGACGCGCTGATCGAGACGGCGGAGTGTTGCGGATTCGCTTTGACCAATTGCGTCAGCAGTGCGGCCCCAATGCCACGCTTGCGATGCCCTGGCTTGACCGCGAAGGCAAGTTCCGGCGTCGCTCCTTCGCCTTCCCGCTGCGCGCCGGTGGGGAAACGTAACCAAACTGCGCCGAGCAGCTCATCCGTTTGCTCTGAATCGTAGGCGACGACGCCGGTGTCGCCCGCGCGACCCCACCCCTCGACATGGCGGGCGTATTCGGGCTGCTGAATAATGTCTCGAGACGGTGCGTCCTCCGACGTCTTTAAGGCCTGATACAACATCTCCCACAGAACCGGTTCATCCGCGGCGGTGAGTGGCCGAATCACGTAATCCATAATCTCGAGGGTTCGCGATTAATCTTAATCGTGGCCGATTTGTATAACAAGGCGATGTTCCAAGAAATGCGCAAGGCCTTCTGTCCACCACGATCGCCCTTAACTCAATGAAACGTCTTACCTTCTGCTTGTTAATCATGATTGGCCTGCTGGCATTCTCGGGCACAATGTCAGCCGGCGAGCAGGTCACATCGAAGTATACCAGCACCGCGCGCAAGGATAGCATCTCGTTCAAAGACGAAAGCGATGTGCCGGAGGGAGGATTTGAGGCGTTGTTCCCAGGTCTGGGAGGGTATCAGCTCCTGCATCTTTCGGGCGACGAGCGGAGCTGGATTAACATCCGGTTCGGGAAGCAGACGGTCGATTTGTATTCGGCCACGATGCACGCGGGTGGCGGAACCTTTCCTCACAAGGCCGACGATGTTGTCGAATGGCGCGGGGTTGAGAAGGACGGGCGCTTTACTCCCTATGCAATCATTTACCGGCTCGCTGCCGGGAACGACGAGACGCGCCGAATCCATACGCGCCTGGTCGTAATCAAACTGGATAAGGAGCGGTCGGCTGTGATCGGTTACGCGGAAGGCGCGAACGAAGAGAAGGAGTCGAGAGAGATCGCGGATAATGCGCGTTCGCGGTAAGAGGTGAAAGGTCTTAGGCGACAGCCGGCGCGCGCTTTGTGTGCAGACATTTGAGAAGCACGATGCAAGCGATGGCCGCTACAATGAGAGCTATCCCCAGAATGGGCCGGTAGACGATCCATGCCGCCGCGATCACCAGTATCGAGACGGTGGCGGAGACGAAAAACGCCACGATGGCGAAACCAATATCCACCAATGAGCCAAGAAAGGGGAGCACATGGGCAAAAGCCGAAAGTGGCCCGAGCAGAAGCAGCCCGCCGATGAACATCGCGGCGAAACCCACGCCTCGCAGAATCCAGGTCAGGGTGCGATTAGCGGCCTGGGCGTGCGCGAACATCTGCGGCGCCGGCACGTTACCCGTCTCCACTAACTCGATCTCGCGCTCGTTCGTCGTCAGGTAAGGCGCGAAGCTCTCCTTCGCTTGCGCCGCTACTATACTCACCGTGCCGGGACGTAGGACGGTGAAAGAAATCTTTTCGTCCCCGATCGCTGGACTATCGGGATCAGCCCCCAAGTAAAACTTGTCGCTCTCGAACTTAAGCTTCGATTGAAGGTCCTCGGAGACATTGGCCAGCTGTTCCTCGGTTACCGCCATCGCTTCGTCGCCGGGAATTTTATCGATGATCGACGGTGTGAGTTTGAACTTCCCAAGCGTGGCGTCTTTGGCGACGAATTCCTTCTTCGGAACCTTCAGCCTTTCCGGGTTGCGATGGTCCTCGGGGCTTTTGAACGAGGATGACTTGATGAGATCGGGCGCCCAGGTCTTTTCATAGCTGTAGGTCGTGGTGGTTTCCTTGCCGCCGCCGAGTTTGTCGCGCTTCTTTTCTTCCTTCTTCTCCTTCCATTCGTAGACCTGGATGTTACGCCGCAGCCGGATGGCCGGTTCGGAGATATTGAAAAGTGGGTCTTCCAGCGGGTCCGAGGCGGCAGTGCCGCCCGTCACGTGAATGAGCTTGGAATCATTGGCTGAGTTAATCGTGTCGCTCGGCACATCGATGACAGTCGCGGCGCCTTCGCGCAGGCTTTTCGCAGTGGCGACGGCGCGTCCTTCATTCCAGAAAAGGAGCACGATCGAGCCGACGATGAGGACCAGGCCGACAAGCATTCCGACAAAAGACTTGCCGATTCTGCCAAAGACAGAGTCGCTGGTTACTTCCGTGATTACGTTAGCCATGGCTGATTTCCAGCAGGTCTGCTGCTTCGAGGCAAGTTGTAAATTCGAAGTGGAAAAGTAATGATCCGCCTTGATCGAGAATGGTTGCGGCTCGAGCCCTTAGCTGCATGGTTGGAGCCCCGTTTGTCGTCCGACAAGTTTCTGGTGCAAATCGATGTCGACGTTACCGAAAAGGAGTCGGGGAAGGGCGGCGAAGATCTCGGATCTCGGAATTTACACAGGGAGGGAGGGCAAAATTGTTCGCGCAGAATCTCTTCCCCATGCCGAAAGCGAAGGTTAAGATCGAATTATGAAACTACTATTCTTTGCCTTGTTCGCCGTCGCCGTGTCGGCGTCCCCGGTTTGCGGCCAAAGCTCGCCGTCGCCGGTCCCACCTAAAACCTCCGCCGCGGCATCCAGCACGCTGACGAAGGAGGAACGCGATCGCGCGGTCGAATACCTCAAACAAACTCAGAAGGATTTCGTCGCTGCCACTGAGGGTCTCTCGGATGCGCAGTGGAAGTTCAAAGCTGCGCCTGATCGCTGGTCGATCGCGGAGGTATCCGAGCATATTGCAATCGCGGAACAAACGATTTGGGAATTGGTGAGCGGTAAGATCATGAAATCTCCGGCCACTCCCGAGAAAGCAGCGGAAGCAAAAGGCAAGGACGAGATCATTTTGACGAGGGTTCCCGATCGTTCCCGGAAGGCCCAGGCGCCGGAGCAGTTGAAGCCGACGGGAAGGTGGGCGACCCGAGCGGCGCTGGTGAAAGACTTCGAAAGTAAACGCGCCCAGGAAATCGCGTACCTGACCGAGACGAAGGATGATCTCCGGAATCACTTCGAGGAGCACCCCGCCTTGAAGACGCTGGATGCCTATCAATGGCTCATTTTCAATGGCGCGCACTGCAAACGCCACACCGCGCAAATTCTCGAAGTGAAAGCCGATCCGAATTACCCGAAGAGCTAAAGGTGACGGTCGGCCGGATCGTCGAGAGCTATAGGCGCGAATTGCGTAAGCTACTCTCCTGCCTTCTAACCACACATGGACACACAAACACTCCCAACAATCGCTGAGCAACGGCGGCTTCGCTCTCCAGCAATAACACCTCAGGCGCTCACGTGGCATGGTAATGCGCTCTGGATGGGATCACGCGACCAGCGACGCATCTATGAGATCGAGGTGGAGAGATGGAAAGTTCTGGAAGAAGTTGAAGCTCCCGGAATTCCATGGGCAGCGGTCTCTACTGGAAAAGATATCTGGTTTACTATTGGTGAGGGTCCCGAAGATGATCGCTACCTCCATCAATACCTTCCGGGAAAGGGATTTTCGAAGACTGAACGGATCGCTTGTCCGGAACTAACGGGTTCCTACGTTAGTTACGATGGCAACAATCTCTACCTAAGCCAGTGGTATAAGCATAGGATACTCAAGCTCGGCCCGACGGGAGACATCCTCCGCGAAATCGCGATTGGCGCTGAAATATGCGGCCATGTCTTTGTCGATGGCCTGATCTACGTCCTCCGCGGAACCGAACAAGGTGAAGGCGATTGGCGGATAGCTCGCCTTGATCCGAGGGAAGAGACGCCACGGATAGAAGATCTCGCACGAGTGCCGTTCCAGTGCCGCTCCCTGGCTTTCGACGGCGAATCTTTCTGGACGAATCATCGTGAAGCCCACGAGATCATCTCGTTTGCGAAGCCGGGAGAGGGAAAGCCATGAAGGAATGGACGGTCGCGCCGGAATCCGGCCGAACGGATGTCGTTGTTTCGAAGGAGGGAATAACTCTTTACTTGGCCGACGATGCCAGGCAGAAAAACTTTACGACACGGTACGATCTGGTGGATTACGCAACGCAAGTCCCAACGGAGGGCTGGCCTCAAATCCGGAAAGTCATTGCGGATGAGTTTCCTCCTGAGCAACGCGCCGAAATCGAAGCTTACATCGCAGATTTATTGAAGCCGCTGTAGCGGCCGTCTATGACCGTCGGCCGCTGCTGGGAATTCGTTAGTCGTTAGGAATGTCCGATCATCACGACTGTGCGACGGCCCACAGTTGATAATCGTGCCCTTCTCCCGCCGGCGGCATATTGCTAGTCGTGATAACTCCGCTGGACCAGCGGATCTGGAGCGCGCGTTGCGATTACGGACGCTCTTCGAATTTCAACACCACGCCGTTCAGGCAATAGCGCAAACCTGTCGGTGCCGGGCCATCGTCGAAAACATGGCCGAGGTGTGCGCCGCAACGCGCGCAGAGAACTTCATCACGCTCCATGCCGAGGCTACCGTCCTTGGCGACCGTGACATTGGCGGGAACGAATGGCTTCGTGAAACTTGGCCAGCCGGTGCCCGACTCGAATTTTGCGTCGCTCGCGAACAGCGGAGCGTCGCAGGCGACGCAGCGAAAGACACCGTGCCGATGCTCGCGCAACAATCCGCTGGAACCGGGTGGCTCCGTCCCCTTACCGCGGGCCACCGCGTATTGCGCGGGGGTTAGTTGCGCTTTCCAGGCCGCGTCGGGCTTCGTGACTTTCGGCGCCGAGGCGAGGTCAGCCGCCGTCGGCGTTACCGCCGTATGATTTTCCACCGCGCGATTCTCCTGCGCGCGGGGTTGTCGGGCAAAATACAAAACGCCCATGGCCACGAGCGCGAGGATGGCGAGCAATCTAAGTGTTTCGATCTTCATATGAAATAATTTGATGTGATAAGTGATCCGATAAAACAACGGCATCTGGATGCAAAATTAAGGGTGCCGGCAGGATTTACAAGACGACCGGCATCGATTTAAGACCGTTGATCCTGTCCGAAATGTCTTTTCTGTTTTTCTCTCGCGCCAGTCGCTCTATATTGAGATCCATGAAACATTCGCTCGTCTGCTTTCTGATGGCTCTTGCCTTCACGGCTCCAGCTCTGTCCGACACGCTGAAGATTCCCGAGGACAAACCCGTTGCGACAATCAAGTTCCCAGAGGGTTGGAAAGCAGCCGTTACGGGCGAGGGGATCTCGGCCAGTTCCGAAGATGGCCTGGTCTTCATCGATGTCATTACTACCAATCCAGCGGTCCTCGGCGCTTCCATCGATAAGGCGTTTGCCTTGCTCCATGTAAAGCCGGACGTCGACACCTGGAAGGATACCAAGAGCACGGTGAACGGCATGAACGTCGTCGAGCACACCCTGGACGCCAAAGACGAAAAGGGAAACGTCGTGAAGCTAACTCTGACGGGCATTGAAGTAACCAAAGAGGCAGGTGTCCTCGTTATCCTTCGCGGCACGCCTGAAGGCCAGGAGAAGCATCAGGAAGAAATCAGCGCCATAACGAACAGCGTCGCAGCCGCTAAGTAACGCCGCGCCGCGCCCCTAAATCGACGCTGATTCCGAAGGCTCTGTAGCCGCGGCGCTATGCCGGCGCGTTGGTTGCGGTGGCACGGCGTAACGACGAGTGAGAAGTGAAAGGTGAGAGGTGGAACGAGCGATACGGCGTGCGTTACTCGTTAGTCACGCCTTCTTCCTCGTGGGAATAAGTTTGTTCACGAGCGCGTTGGTCGTTTTTTCCAAAACGATTCCCCACGCGCTGAGGACGGTTAGCGTTACGACAGCGATAAGCAGAAACATCCAGATCGGTTGCTCCCGGATGCGCAGTCCCAACCAGATAACGTAGGGATGGTGCACGAGATAAATGCCGTAAGAAAACGCTCCGACAAGGCCGAACACCTTGGCGGGTCTCGCGAATCGCGCAATGATTCCAGCAACGCCAACCACTTCGAGAAAGCAGCAGGCGCCCGTGGCGAAATCGACGAAAATGTAAGTGTAGCCGTTATGATAGAGCTGGAGCGCCGCGGGATAGAGCAGCAAGCCGGTCAGCAATCCCGCGCCGCCGAGGAAAAAGCGTTCTGCTCGCGCGGGTGATTGGCTGTGCCACATTCCCAGCGCCATGCCCAAAGCGAATTCGGGCAGCCGGGAGATCGCGAAACCTCCTTGGAGCCACAAGCCATCCTGCGGATAGCCAATGAGCAACACATAGCGCGCCAAGAATCCGACGACGCATGCTGCGAGCAAGAAAGTCCACGGTCCTAGTTTCCTTGCCGACCAAAAAAGCAGCGGAAAGATCAGATAGAACTGAATGAGCATGGAGAAATACCACCAGGCCGCGTTCAGGTAGTAGAAGTTCATCCCGATGTTCACGAACCGCAGACCAAGCAGACTCAGCACGATGCGGCTGTCGATCTGTTCGAAGCGGGCGACGAACGGCGAGAGGAGGTAAACCAAATGCGCGACCCAGTACATTGGATAAAGACGGAAGAGCCGCGAGCGATACCATGCTCCCCACGCCATCGCGCCCGACTCCGCGCGGCGCATCGTCGATTGCATGAGCGCCCAGCCGCTCAGAATAATAAACACGCCCACAGCATGGAAGCCGAGCCCCGTCACCTTGAGCCAGACAAGCCTGAGGATGGTCAACGCGCCGGCCGCAAATCCGCTCCAATCTGCCGGCGGAAGCGACCCATGCTCGAAGTAGGTCGTGAAAAAGTGAAAGTAAACGACCCAAAGAATCGCCAATCCCTTCGCTATATCGAGCCAGAGCATTCGCTTCATCGCCGTCCGGCTTTATCAGCATGCAGGAAAATTAGGAAGCGGGAAAGCGCGGCCGCAGTCGGCGCCAATCCGTCTGCTTCGAGCACGAGTTCTGAAGAGATGTGAATCACCGACGCACTCGGTGCGCGAATTGGTAGGAGGAGACTCTGTCGAGCCCGGGAGAGCTGCGCCGCTTGTGGAAAAAGGGCTCGCACCCAAAAGTCGAAGAATAGTAAGATAGGTCGTGAGTTTGATTCCCCTCATCGCAACGATTCTCTTTTCAGTTGGCTCGGTGTCCGCCGAAAAGTCGCGCATTCACAGAGTGATGACCTAATGGAGGAATCCGTCGTGGTGGGTACATCTTTATCTGGTGGATCGGCGATCACTCGCCACGGCACGTGCATGTTTTCGATAACGGTGGTAACATTATTACGCGCGTGAATCTGAAGACGATGCAGCCGATGGGTGCGCGAAAGATCGACAAAAAGAGATCGTTGCTTAGTTAGATGCATGGAATCATCCTGCCAAGTCCACTGACGCTGCCGCAAGATCAGCAGCGTTTCTCTGAAGGCGAAACATTCCCCCCTTGACCAACGATAGCGCATATTTTGGGCTCGCTTCCGGTTGTGGTTAAAGGAGACGCTGGGAAGATGCGAATTTCAAGCCGGCTAACAGTGCTTTGTGGTCTAACGACATTGGCGATCCTGCCTTGTCAGGCTGCTACTCAAGCGGAGAAGGCAACAATGAAGGCGGTGGTTATTCACGCGTATGGCGGGATGGATGTGTTGAAGCTTGAGGCTGTGCCGAGGCCCGAGCCGAAAGAGGATGAAATCCTTATTCGCGTCATCGCGGCGTCGGTTAATCCGGTGGACGCGGCGATTCGTTAGGGTTATCTGGCGCAACTGATCGGGGACAAGCTGCCGCTGATTCTGGGAATGGACGCCGCTGGTGTGGTGGAGAAAACGGGAGCGAAGATTGGCAAGTTCAAGGTGGGCGATGCGGTTTATGCTTTTTTTACGCTGGCGAGCGAAGGTGGATACGCACAATTCGCGGTGGCGAAGGAGAGTGAGGCCTCGCCCAAACCAAAAGTGTTGAGTTATGCCGAAGCGGCCGCGGTTCCGGCAGCGGCTTCGACGGCGTGGCAGGCATTGATCGAGACCGCGAAGTTGAGGTCGGGACAGACGGTGCTCATCCACGGCGGGTCGGGCGGAGTCGGACATTTCGCGATCCAAATCGCGAAGGCGCGGGGTGCAAAAGTGATCGCGACGGCTTCAACCGCGAATCAAGATTTCCTCAAGCAGCAAGGCGCCGATCAGGCAATCGATTACAGGAAGACAAAGTTCGAAGATGTCGCCAAAGATGTCGATGTGGTCCTGGACACGGTGGGCGAAGAGACGCTGAAACGATCGTACGGCGTGGTGAGGAAAGGCGGCATCATTGTGTCAATCGCGGACGAGCCGGATCGAGCGGCACTGAATGCGCACGGGATCCGCGGCGCGGCGATTCGTTCCAGTCCAAAGGCAAACGTGCTCGAGGAGCTGACGCGGCTAATCGAAGCAAAAAAGGTCACGCCAGTCGTGTCGCAAGTCCTGCCGTTATCGGAAGTGGCGAAAGCACACGAACAGATCGCGACGCGTCACACGCGAGGTAAGATCGTGTTACAGGTTGCCGACGAACCGAAGAATTAGAGCGGACGCGGAGAAGTTCGAACTCCGAAAGGGTACGCGCCAAGCGAATGACAGGACCGACGCGGCGCCGCTGGCGCTAACGTCGTTCCGAATCGCTTTGGACTAGCTGGATGGCGTCGCGAAACTGTAAGGGAGCGACGATGGTGGTAAAGGATTCGGAGGAGCCGCCGGTGCCGCGAATTTCGACGGTGCCGTAATCCAGCATTTTGCCAAACATGCCTTGAGCGACGGCAACTGCTTCGATTTTTGAGATGAACATCTCGAAGGTCTGGCGTTGAATGAATCCGACCTTGATCAGGACGCGACGGTCGGTAATGACCAGCTCACTTGTTTTCACGGTAACCGCCGCGGAGGCGACGATAGCTAAGGGAATAATCAACAACAGCCAGGCGACTAGGTATCCTTTCCAGGAAGCGATCATGGCGATCGGAACGATGAGGATGAGGGCGAATAACGCGGCAAAGAAGGGGAGCACGAGAACCATCCAATGGATGGTTGTTTTGTGCAGCGCCCGTTCGTTAGGCTGAAGGGTTATGCGCGTATAGGAGCCAAGGGTTTTGGGATCCAAGGCAGGTGATGGTGAAGGCGGTGTTAGCGACACAGCCCTGGGAGGAAGAGGCGGTGGCCTTGGCGGGTAGCTCGTGTTGAACTGATCGAAGGAGGATACCGGTTTCCAATCGGTGGCGCCTTCATGCCAGCACAACTCGGCTGAAGTGATCGCGCCGGAGATGAGTCGGCTGCGCACTTCGGATTCGGTGTAAGGGCCGATTTCGCGGCCGTGGTGGTGGATCAGGAACTCCATAGGAAGAGCGCGGGCTACGCCCGCGAACGTTCAACGTCCAACGTCCAACGCTCAACGTCCAATGGAAGAGGAGACAAAAGCGTGAACAATGGTCGCGGGGAGGCCGCCAAACGAACGAGCCAGGGAGCCACAAGGAAATGATATCGACATGTCACTTTCAGGATCATATCCCGGGCAATCCGAGTCATCCGCGGTTAGAACCCCGATGGGTCAGGTATGCATTTTTCGCTCGCTTGGATTGCCGTTCAAGGAGACGTTGGGCCGATGCGAATCTTAAGACAGCTAACAGTCCTTTGCGGCTTAACAATATTAGCGATTCTACCTGGTCAGGCCGCTCCTCAATCGGAGAAGCCGACGATGAAGGCGATGGTCATTCACGCTTATGGCGGGCCGGAGGTCCTAAGACTCGAAGAGATTCCGCGGCCGGAGCCGAAAGAGAATGAGGTCTTGGTCCGGGTGATTGCGGCCGGAGTGAACCCGGCCGATCCGCTCATTGTGTCGGGGAAGTACGCGAAGGAATTTGGAACACACCTGCCTCTCATCCCAGGCTACGATATTGCCGGCGTGGTGGAAAAAACAGGGAGTAAGATCACGAAGCTGAAGGTCGGTGACTCTGTTTATGGCTACGTTCTTTGGGGTGGTGGCTGGGCGGAGTTTACGATAGCGACAGAAGGAGAAGTTGCGCTCAAGCCCAAGTCACTCACCTTCACTGATGCGGCATCGGTGCCGCTGGCAGCCTTGACCGCGTGGCAAGCCCTGATCGACGTGGCCCATCTAGGAGCGGGTCAGACGGTGCTCATTCACGGTGGTTCAGGAGGGGTGGGGAGCATGGCCATCCAGATCGCAAAGGCGCGCGGCGCAAAGGTGATCGCAACAGCTTCGACCCCAAACCAGGATCTGCTCAAGGAGCTTGGTGCGGATCTGGCGATCGATTACACCAAAACGAAATTCGAAGAGATGGCGAAAGATGTCGATGTCGTGCTCGACCCGGTGGGACATGATACGCTGGAGCGTTCGTACGCGGTGGTAAAGAAAGGCGGCTTCATTGCGACCCTGGTCTCCCGGCTTGATCAGGAAAAAATGGAAGCGCATGGAATTCGTGGCGCATCGATCGCGGTAAAACCAAATGCGGAGGAGCTGGCGGAAATAACAAAGTTGATCGAAGCAAAGAAGATCAAAGCGGTTGTGACTCAGGTGCTGCCGCTGACCGAGGCGGTAAAGGCACTGCAACAAGCTGCGACGCATCACACGAGAGGCAAGATGGTGCTGAGAGTGGCTGAAGATCCCAAGAGCTAGCGAGAGCGTTGATCGGGCAGTTTCAAAGTGGCGATTGACCGCAATCGCGTGGTTGGCGGAGTGCATCGCCCTTACTTCGCACGGGCAATAGCTCTTACTCCATCAACCAATCGCTCTACTTCCTCGCTGGTGGTATAACAGGCGCAGCCGGCGCGTACTACCCCATCCGTCGCATGACCCAGGCGTTCGATCACGGTCGTGGCATAGAAGTCGCCGTTCGAGGTAAAGACGCCGAGGTCGGCTAGCTTCGTTGAGACTTCGGTGGACGATACACCTTCGACGGTGAAGGCGACAGTTGGCGTGCGTGGTCCATCCGGCGGCGGTCCGTAAAGAGAGACGCCTTCAATTCGCTCCAGGCCTTCCCAAAGTTGGGTGACTAGTCCGCGGCCCTGCTGGTGAAGTTCTGCAAAGGCCACACGCAATTGCCCGCGTCGCGTCGCTCCTTCCGGCGCGAGCGAAGCAAGGAAATCCACGGCCGCCCCGGCGCCTGCGATTCCTTCGTGGTTCTGCGTGCCGGTCTCAGCTCGTTCCGGCGCCGCATCAGGCGCGGGGATCAGCTTCGGGAAATCCAAGGCACCCAGTAGATCTCCTTTGCCATACAAGATTCCGATATGCGGCCCGTAGAACTTGTAGGCGGAGCAGCTCAGAAAATCGCAATCCATCTCGCGCACATCGATCAGTGCGTGCGGGGCGTAATGCACCGCATCAACGAAAATTTGCGCGTCAACCGCGTGGGCCATCTCCGCGGCCCGGCGGACATCGTTGATTGTCCCCAGCGCATTCGAGGCGGCGCCGATTGCCACCAGCTTTGTCCTCGCATTCACCTGCCGAGCGAAGTGATCCCAATCGAGCTGCCCGGTTTCGGGAATCATGCGGGCGAGCCGCACGATAACCCCGCGCTCTTTCTCCAGCGCTCGCCAGGGCGCGACGTTGGCGTGATGATCCAGCTCCGTGACGACGATCTCGTCGCCGGGATTGTAAGCCCGGCCCAGGGCACGCCCGAGGTGGAAAGTGAGCGTGGTCATGTTCGCGCCAAATGCGATTTCATTTGGCGCCGCGCGGAGAAAATCGGCGAGCGCACGCCGGGCATCTTCAATGATCGCGTCGGTCTCCGCGCTGGTCGGGTAGGCCCAGTGGGTATTAGCGTTATGATGGTAGAGGTAACTGGTCATGGCCTCGACCACAGCGCGCGGGACTTGTGTTCCGCCCGGACCATCGAAGTAAGCGACAGGATGGCTATTATGTCTGCGCTCGAGAGCGGGGAAGCCTTGTCTGATTTGCTCGATCGAAACGAGCGTGGTCGGGCGTGGAGCTACGGTCTGAATCATAAATGGAAATCCAGCCTCGCGCGGCGAAGCGCTGTTGTCATTCCTTGCTTTTGGTCCGGATCAAGCTATCGCCCGCACGTCGAGCCGCCGGCAAAATCTCACGGGGCGTTTCTGGAATTGTCTAGCGAGCCATAAAACAAAGTGGCTGGAGATTTGAACAGTGCGCAACGTGGTGCACAGTGCCCACTCGGTATGGATCGTTTTCCCAGAAAGATAATTTTGCTTTTGTCGGTCGCATGTTTTTTTGCCGGCGGGGATTCGATCGCAGGCAATCCGGTCGGTGATTTTTTCAAGAGGCTGGGCAACTCGATAGCACATCCTCAACACACTCCAACGCCGCGCCCCAGCACTCGGAAGAAAACCTCCCAGACCCAACAGAATGCGAACGGGCAGACCCCGTCACCAGAGGCGCCTCCCACTCCACCGCCAACCACGCCTTTGCCCACGCCAACGCCGATGATGGCTCGCGTAGCCGCCACGGCCCCTCCGACCAAATCGCGTCGCGATCTGCCCTATGGAATTCCCGTTCCCGGCAAACCGGGGTTTGTCACGAGTCCTTACTCACCGAAATCAGGTTATGTGGATGTCCGCGGTTTTCCGAGCGGAACTGAGGTGAAGGATCCTTACTCCGGCAAAACCTTCCTGACGCCTTAGTGTGCCGGTGAGAGCCGGAGCAAGCCGGTGATAACGGAACGTCATGCCTGGTTGCAGCGGTTGTGCTATTTCAAGGTGGCGTGAAACGTGACTTTGAGCGTGGCGTCTTTTGCGCCGTCGTCAGTGGTGGCCTTGCCAGTCAGATCTTTGCTAGCAGAGTTATCGAGCTTGAGTTCGAAGATGCCTGAGATGCTGGTGTGCCTGCCGTTCATTTCGATGTCAGATCGAATCGCGACGCCATCCTTGAGGAAAAAGACGATCCCGTTCCACTTGGTCTTATCTCGCATCATGTCGAACTCGCTTGTCCATTTCTCAGTGGGGAGCTTTGTGTCTGTCAAAAGGAGGACCACAGGTTTGTCGCTATCCTTTTGATCGACAAAGGCGGCCGCAAACTTGAACTCCGCCGTGTGGCCTTCAAAGGTGAGCGATCCACGAGCTGCGCCCGATGGGAGATCGTTTTCAGCGGCTGCAATCGCAGGGCTAATAAGAGATAGCAGTAGGATTACACTCAGCGAAAAGGCGAGCGCGATTTGACGAATCGGTAAAAGGCTGTTCATGGCAAACGCTACCCGGGCAGACCACGCTTTGTAAAGAGGACAGTAAGGAAGGAGATCTGCCTGCTCCACGAAAACCTGAGGTGATACTAGCGTTCTCGACGGGAAGAATAATTCATGGCATCGTGAAAAAACTGACCATGACTGATCGATACACACAGCTAACGAAAATCCTGAATGACGACTTGGGGGTTTCGCCGGGATACCAGCACGTCTCCAAGTGCGTAACCCCAGGGGAAGCGATCGAGCCGCCAGGAGCAGTGCTGAAATGGTATGCGGTTTTCCAAGATAACCGGCCTGTTCCGGATGAGATAACCCAACTGGCCCGTTCTTATTTGATGGCGAATCCGCTCGAGGCGCGAGGCCTCGGCTTTGTTATCCTTCATCGCTGCGGGAAGGAGTTCTATTTCCTGATTGTCTCCACTTGGCGCGGTTCCAACGAAATATGGGAAACTGTTTTCTACAAGGATGGCGATGCCAGGGGTAACTTCGGGTTGTTTCCTCGGGAGAGGAGCCACAAGCCAACGTTCTGTGTTTGGGAGCTGGCAGCGGTCTGGTACGAGAAACAAGTGTGGGAGCGTTTTTTGAACTCAGCGCGCGATGAAGAGGCAGCGCAGGTGTGGCGGGAGGATTGTTAGTGGGTGCCCAGTTAGAAGAAAGGGTCGGGATGCCGAGGTCCCTCCCACTTTAGGGAGCGGCTCGACGGAGTCTCGCCCTACCAGTTAGAGTTGAAGCGCCGCGCGGAGGTGAGGGACGAGGCGCTTGCTGAATTCGACGGAGTCGCCGGCGGAGAGATGAGACCACTCGGGGCAGTTGAAGCCCGATAGCTCGGGATAATCTTCGAAATAAACCCCGGGTGCGCCAGTTTGCCGGAGTAACGGGTCCCACGTTTTCGCGCGCGGGGTAGCGCGGTCTTCATAGACCTTCAGGTCGCCGCTGAGGGGGAAACGAACAAATACGATTTTGCCGCCTCGCGCGCGAAGCTTGTCGACCGCAATCTTCGTATTGCGATAGCGGGCTTCGATTGCTTCAGCGATTTTTGCTTCGAAGATTTCTTTCGGCACGAATTTCGGGGGCCGCGGCGGAGTGAAAAGCCGCGTCCAGCGGCTTTTCACTTTTTCCTGGAGCGGGCCCGGCCGGGCGCATTGCTCGACCATCCGCGCGCGCCGCTCGCGATCGATGGAGCAAAAGTAGGGCGGCGCGCGCGGCGGCACTTGCGCGTAGGGCCGATCGGGAATGGGAAGGTCCTTGAGCAGCTCCTCGAGAGCGAGATCGTCCTGTTTCAAAAAGGCGAAGCTCTGTTCCAAGGGCACCGAAAGGTAATGGCTCGCGCGTTGCGCCCAAGTCTGGCCGTGATAGCGCCGGACCGCTTTCTCCGAATGCTCGACCGGCGGACCGCCCGGCGCGAAAAAAATCCTCGGCACGACACTGCAGATGATTGTGCCATGGAAATGAGGGTCATCCGCGAGGTCTGCCAGGACCGGGTATGCGCAACTGCCGGGGAGCGCGAGTTGCACCGGGCGCTGACCAAGCCCGCGCTCCAGTTCGTCCAAATCCGAGTCGAACCAGGCCCGCGAATCACCGATAATGACGATCGATTCCGGCTCCACCCGGCGCCGGGCTTCGGCCCAAAGATCCTCCGTGTCGTTCAGGGTGGGCTCGTACCCGACCGCGCGGCAATGAATTTCCCACGCGGCCACGGCAATGAGCGCGAAGACGCAAACCGCCACCGTGATGCCGCGCCACGGCAACGCAGGAATTACCCGTTCAAAATTGGAAGTAGATGAATGCATTGCTGCTGCCTTGAGTGAGAATAATGGCGCAAGCCATGAGGAACCAGGCGGTCGTGACCACCCACCGCGGAAGACGTTCGACGGCGGTTTCGATCGAGATATCGCGCAGCGACCAGTGAGCGGCCAGAAGGAAGAAGGTAACTATCCCGACTTGCAACATCTCCCGCGTGCTCAGAAGGGCGTCGCCGGTCGGATGCCGGCCGAACATTCCGCCGATCAGACGACTCGCGACGCCGAAATCCGACGCGCGGAAATAAACCCAGGCGATCAGGACCGCGACGTAGGTTCCCAGGCCGGCGAGTAGTTTGACGCCAAGGTTGTTCGCCCATGCGGCATCTTTTTTAACGAACGCTTTCACCAGGCGCTCCAGCGCCAGATACGAGCCGTGCAATAAACCCCAAACCACGAACGTCCATGCGGCCCCGTGCCAGAGCCCGCCGATGAACATCACGATAATCAGGTTGATCATCGCGCGCGCCGCGCCGAGGCGATTGCCCCCCAGCGGGATGTAAAGGTAATCGCGCAGGAACGTGGAGAGCGAGATGTGCCAGCGCCGCCAGAAATCCGAGAAACCGATAGCGGCATAAGGGAATCGGAAATTATCCTTGAGATGAAAACCGAGGCAGAGGGCGGCGCCGATGGCACAGGTCGAGTAGCCGGCGAAGTCAAAGAAGATTTGACCGGCGAACGCCATGACGCCCATCCATGAATCGAGCGCGATGAGAGGACCTTCATAGCCGAAGACGCGATCGGCAGAGCCGGCCAGAATTGTGTCGGCCAGGACCACCTTTTCGAAAAGGCCAAGTGTCATGAGCGCAAGGCCCCAGAGAAAGCGGCCCTTCAGCGGTTTTGGCGGCGCGTCGAGCTGCGGGAGGAAATCTCCGGCGCGAACGATCGGTCCCGCGACGAGCTGCGGGAAGAAAGAAACCGCGAGCGTGAAATCGCGGAGCGAGCGGGTGGGCCGCATCACGCCGCGGTAAATATCGAGCGTATAGGAGAGAGAGTGAAAGGTGTAGAACGAGATGCCGATCGGCAGAAAGACATCGAGATGCGGCGGCTTGTATTGAATGCCTCCCCGCGCCAGCACCCATTGGAAATTTTCCAGGAGAAAGTTCCCGTACTTAAAAAACCCGAGCATGCTCAGATTCACCGCCACGCTGATGATTAACCAGAGCCGGCGCTGGCGCGGTTCGTGCAGCTTGCCCATTTTCCTTCCGAGATAGAAATCGAGCGCGGTCGTCGCGAAGAGAAGCGCGGCGAAGGGCGGATTCCACGCGCCGTAGAAGATGTAGCTCGCAACGAGAAGCAGGTTCTTGCGCGCTTCCCACGACCGCATGGTCCAATACGCCGCCAGCACGACGAGGAAAAAAACAACGAAGGTGAGAGAGTTGAAGAGCATCGAAAGGTGGTTCTCCTATCTAGTCGCCGCAGTGGCGACAAGCCCTTTCAGCAGAAAGTTGTTGGGGCTGCGAGTTCGGAAATGCGCGTCTTACGGAAAATTCCATCCGGACCCCCGGCCCGTCACTCCACGCTCGTCGTCATTCCAACGTTCTCTCCATCGAAGAGAAAACGCTTCGCCTTGACGAGAAAGTTTTCCATCGTCTCTTCTTCCAGATGCGTCAGAGTTTTTCTAAGCTGCCTCTTCAACTCGGACCGGCTTTCGCCGGCATAATGTTGATCCTGAGCCTGACTGGATGCTGGAAGAAAAGCGGACAAGCAGTGGTTCTGGAGAAGGAGCGCATCGCCGCCCGGGAGGCCACGCCATCGCCGGCCGCTGAGCAGTCTCCCAATCCAAGCGAGCCTACTCCTGGTCCAAGCAGTGCCGATTCAGAGGTTAGCAATAGGCCTCTGGCTGAAGACGAAATCGTGGTAGGCCCGTACGTTATGAAAAAAGATGCGCGCGGCACCAGCCGCGACCCGCGGGCCATGAGCGACGAGCAGTGGCTCGTATCAGTCGAAATGGTCTCCGATCTGCGACGGTTCGATATCCACACCGATAAGGCTCACTGGGAAAAAGTGAAGGTTGGTGACCGGATTAACGTCTCGTATCGCCAGGGCAAGTATACCGGAACGGTTTGGTCGGCCGAGATCGAGTAGCAGCAGACTAGGGTTACTCATGGGCCACGACGTTGCGGTAGTAGGTCTGGGTGGAATGGGCAGCGCGATCCTGGCTCATTGCTCGGTCCGCGGCGCCTCCGTCATCGGCCTGGAACAATTCGGACCTGCCCACGACCTGGGTTCGTCGCATGGGAAAACCCGGATGATCCGCAAGGCTTACTTCGAAGATCCGGCTTATGTGCCGCTGGTATTGCGAGCCTATGACTTATGGCGGGAACTGGAACGCGCGACAGGCGAAAGTATCTTGCGTATGACCGGTGTGCTTTCCGTCGGCGAAAAAACCAGTGTCATCATCAAGGGGACTTTGCGCGCTGCCGCGGAACATGATCTGGCGGTCGAAACGTTAAGTCAGCGAGAGGTCAAAGCGCGTTACCCAACGCTTGAGCTCCGGAAGAAGGAAGTAGCTTTGTATGAAAGCGACGGAGGTGTGTTGAATCCGGAACTCGCTGTTCAGGCCCATTTGAAGCGCGCCGAATCGCACGGCGCGGAAATGCGCTTTGGCGTAGCAATGGAAAGCTGGCATGCCACCGGCAACGGCTTCGAGCTGCGCCTTTCCGATGGCACTCAGGTTTCGACGCGCAAGCTTGTCCTGGCGTTAGGGCCGTGGTTTCAGGAGACGCTCGAGTCACTTGGCGTTCGGATACGCGTGCAACGCAACATCCAGGCCTGGTTTTTCCCTGTTACCCACGCCTACGATGCACCGGGTTACCCGGCATTCTTGGTCGACCGGCGAGGCCTGCCCGCGCCCCTCTATGGCTTTCCGGATTTCGGCGATGGAATTAAGGCGGCCTTCCACGGCTTCGGGGACCTGACTGACGCCAAGCACATCAACCGCGAGGTAGATCTAGCTCGCGACGTAGAGCCAATCGCCCGAGCGCTGGAGCAATGGATGCCGGGCGCGGTCAAGACTATGCGCGAAGTGAAGCCATGCATGTATACACTAACTCCCGACGAAAACTTCGTGATCGATTACCATCCGGAGCATCCGAACCTTATCTTGTGCGGCGGCTTCTCCGGCCACGGGTTTAAGTTTGCCCCGGTCATGGGTGAAATCGGAGCGGAACTGGCGCTGAATGGGGGATCGAGTCATGACATCGAGTTTCTTTCGCTTCGAAGATTCCGAAAAGTCGATGAAAATCTCGACAGCAAATAGAAGGGGAAACTACGTACCCGCGGCCAGTAGGTTAGTATCTACTCGTAGCTGAATCGGCAAATCGCACGAGCTATGGCTTCGGCCACTCGATAGGCTTCAGGGTGGCTGCATCGAAGATGGCGATTCTCTCGTTGTCCGTGGCTCCTAGTAAGATCATGATCCAACGGCCGTCCGGGGAAAGGGAGTGTCGAAGGAGATATTCGGCGACGGGGATGGAGCCTGTAACCTTTAAGTCCGGCACGGAGAAACGCTGCAAAGCATTGTCATACTTATCTTCGGTGGAAGGGGTGCTGTTGTCCAAACCGAGATAATAGGCGGAGGAGTCGGGCGGGATGGTCACTCCCGTTATCGCGACAGGAGAGGAGTAGGTATTCAGGACCTTGCCGGTTGCGGCATCGATGAGATCAATTTTCTTATCGTAACCCCAGCCGAGCAGCCATTTCCCATTTGGGAAAAGATCAACCTTCGGGCGATCCAGCTCGTCATCTTTCTTGATGACATACGCAATGTTCATGGAAGGAAGATCGCGGACTGTCGCCTCGCCGCGGCCCGACTGGACCAACACCCGATCCTGGCCGCGCAAAAACCGGCCGGACATTCCGTTTTCGCCAGAAAGCGGATCGCCTAACGGCTTGCTCGTCAGCGCGTCCCAGACTTGAAGCTGACCTTTGGGACCATTCTCACCGGGGTCGTCAAAGGTAACGACCCATTTCCCATCGCTGCTGGCGTCGAAACCAAAGGTATAGGCCTTCTCCGCCGGCGGATGGCTCATGGGTTTGCCTAGCGCAGTCCACTTCTTCGTCTCGTAGGCCGTGACCTTGGCAACGGAATCTGAGATGAAGCACTTAGCCCCACTGCTAATAAAGATTGCCGCCGCGGCAGATCCCGATCCTTCCTCGACCTCGAATGGGATCGGAATCGTTGCAATCCGCTTGCCGGTCTTAACCTCGAGAACCGAGGTATCCTTTTCTCCAAAAAACACGATCGTGCCGCCATCGGGGGAAAAGACAGCTTGCGGATTTTCGGTTTCTCGAAGGGAAAGATCGAGCACCGGCGAGACCGCGGCGCCGGAAGTGGCGTCGAAGATTCGCGAGTGGCCATCCTTGAAACCGACCAGAACTTTTCGGCCATCGGGGCTCATGACATAAGCCTCCGCAGGTTTCTTGAGCGCCGGATCACCGGTTATCGGCATTCCTTTCTTTGTGTCCCAGAGCGCGACTTCTCCGCTGCCCGTGCGAAGGACCACGCGGGAAGCATCCTGGTTGAAGTTCGCCTGAGAGACCTCGCGTACGTCACTTAGCCGCGCGGAATCAACCGCCGCGAAAGTGAGGGGAGCAAGAGAAAGGCAAATGCAAACTAGTTTGACCACGCGGGCGAGATGCATTTCGAGTTCTGGCTAACAGGACCGGTTCGTTGAAGCTAATGGGCAATTCGCGAGTTACTCGACGACGACACCTTTCCAGAACGCAACGCGGTCCTTAATCGCGGCCGCGGGCTTCCTTGGGCTCAGGATAATACCAGGCGGCATCTTTGTTTTCCTTACCGTCCACCAGAATGTCGTAGTAGCTCGCTTCGCCTTTCCAGCCGCAGGTGGTGTGAGTATCGCTCTTTCGAAAGCAGACTTCATTCAGTGACTCAGCCGGAAAGTAATGATTTCTTTCCACGACGATCGTGTCGTCGCTCTGTGCGAGCGTTGCTCCGTTCCATATTGCTTTCATTGATATGCCCTCCTTTTTCTTGGTTCTCCGACCGTTCAACTTAGCGCACTATGCGTGTCAATACCGGAAAAGGCCAACGACACATCGACGATGGAATGGTGATGAAGCCGGGAATAATTCTCTTGCGCCAAGCCGTGAACCTTGGCGACACCCTGCTTTAGGAAGCAACCGAAACAGCTTTACAGTAGTTGCTCGCGAGCTGAGATGTAAAGGGCAATACACTTCCGAGCGTTACACTTCCAAAACGGGAGCGGTACTACAAGTTATCGCACAAAGAAGGCTAACGCGCTTCAGTCCACAGCGGCCTGTCGCGGAAGCAAATCACGCCAGTCGTTAGGGGAGCGATCGTGTCCCGAGTAGGCACCGACGCCCGCATCGCGAGTTCAATGCGTTAGGCCGCAGCGGCCTTCGGGGTCGCGATCTTGGCGCTGCCGATAAAGGAAGCAGCTTCATCGACGACCAGGCGGGGAGCTTCTATGTCGCCGTGGACCGTGCAGCCGGCGCGCAGCTCGCAACGTTCCGCCGCGGTGATGTTGCCTTCGACCGTGCCGTCCACGATGACGGATTTGGTCATGATCTCACCTTTGATGTTCGCATTCTTTCCAATGGTAAGCCGGCCGCCGGAATCGATCTTCCCTTCCACTTCGCAGTCGACCAGAAGCTCTTTTTGAAATTTAACCGAGCCTTTGATCGAGACACCGCTCGAGAGCGTGCCGCCCGATCGCGGCACATCGGCCACGCCGTTCGGCGCTGGTTCCTGTTTAGCGGGAGTGGGCGGTGGCGTGGGGGCCATTGGCGTCACGGGTTCTACTTTTCGGCTGCCTGAAAACATCTGCATGGCTGAATCTCCTTACTGCGCTGACTTGGGTGTGGGCGCCATTGTGAGAGATAAGTGGCGGAACGTCAACCGTTCTTTGCGTCCTCGCCTTCGCTGCGCTTCGGCCGTGACCAGCACCTAAGCCGGAATGGAAGATTGCCTCCGAGGACGTCGCAAAGTAAAGAGGTAATAGACCGTACCGCAGGCGCCGAACGCGGTGGCCCCGAGAAAGTTCGTGGAAGGTCCGACTTTCCAGAGCCAGGCACCGAGGATCGCGGCGAAACTGACGAGGAGATCGCGGACGAGATAGTAGGCGCCGATCATCTGGCCGCGCCGCTCGGGCGCGCAATAACCGATGATCAACGCTTTCCGCGAAGTGTCTCCAAATTCCTTCAATCCGCGGATGGCGAAGGCAAGCAAGAGCATGACAAAGCTGCCGGAGATCCACAACGCGACCGGGAAAAGCGTGAAGAAAGCGAAGGTGATGAGGATGAATGGCTCGCGGCCATGTTTGTCGGCGAAATGCGAGGCCGGGATGATGCAAAGGGTGGCGACGAGCACTTCGCCGGTGGTGAGGATGCCAACCTGTTTTGCGCTGACGCCAATATCATCCATCGCGTAGATGACAACCCAGGCGTAGGGAATGCGTTCGCAAAAGCGAATGAGAATATCGCTGAGAAGGAGCCGGCGCAGTGGAGCGTTGAATCCGCGGAGGCTTTGCCAGAAGGTCCAGCGATCGGGGCGGGCGACGGCGAGTGTGGGCGTTTCGCGCAGTTGGCGTTGCACCAGAATTGTCGCGGCGGAAAGGACGATCGAGACGATTAGGCCGATGCGCACGCCGTTGATGACGCCGAACCTATCGATCAGGATTCCGCCAACAATGGGCGCGACCATGATCGGCAATCGTTTGATGACGGATTGAACGCCAATGCCCATGGAGTGGCGGTTCGCGCCGAGCGTGGCGCCGATGAGCGAAAAAGTGGCGGGCAATGAGAAGCAGGTCCAGGCAAGAAAGAGAAACATGCCGGCGATGACTGCGCCCCAATGGGGCACCAAAAGCACGAGCGAGTAGCCGGCGATCGAGAAGACGTTGAAGGCGAGAAAGGCGCGGCGATGTCCCCAGCGATCTACCAGGAGGCCGCCGGGATAGGCGTAGACGGCGCCGAGCAAAGTCCGGAGCGCGTCGAACAGGCCGATGATGAAAACGGTCGCGCCGAGCGCTTCGAGATATTTCGGGACGAAGCGCATCCAGAGTTCTTCTCCGGCACCGATGACAAAGATGGCGACGAGCAGAACGACGAGGTTGCGCTGGAGGCCGAAGAAATCCGCAGTCCTGCGCCAGAGGTTCACGATGAGAGAGCGATCCGTTTCACGGTTGTCGCATGATCTTATCGAAATCGAAGGGCGACAACCGAGTCATATTGTCGAGGGGCGGAACAAGACCTCACGATGAGCGGAGGATGGGGAGCGCAGGCTGCCAGCCTGCAGTTGCCGGCAGCTTGCCGGCAACACTGGGCGACGCACGCATTCGTATTCCGCATCGCGAGTCGAACAGTGCGTCTCGGCAAGCTGCCGAGACGGGCAGGCTGGCAGCCTGCGCTCCCCATCCGTGCGCGCGGCCGCGCACCCACACTCGCGGCGCAGACGAAGTGTGCTTAAACTGGCGCGGTGCGCGCTGCTTGGAAGAAATTTCGTTATCGGCTTGAGTGGCTCGCTCTCAAGGCGGTGGCCACGGTCATACCGCTTCTTTCCCGAAGGGCTTGTTACCGGCTGGGGCAATCCATCGGCGCTCTCGCCGCCAGGTTCGACCGGCGTAACCATCGGGTGGCCCTGAGTAATTTAGAGGCCGCATTCGGCGACGCACTTTCGCCGGCGCGACGGGCTGAGCTGGTGCGCGAATCCTACCAGCACTTTGCCCAGACCGTGGTCGACCTTTTCTGGAGCCCCAGCCTAACGAGCAAAAATTACTCACGCCATATCGACGTTGAAAACCTGGAGGTCGTTCAAGAAGCAATGAAAGCGGGGAACGGAATTATTTTTGCCTGTTTCCACTACAGCAACTTCGAATGGGTTGCGATTGCGGCCAATTTTTTTGGCGTCGAGAGCGCGCTGATCGCGCAGGAATTCAAGAACCCATTACTCGACGGAATCTTCGTGAGTCTCCGGGAAAGCAGCGGACAACGGGTCATACCCCGCGACGGCGGCGTGCTCCGCCTCTACAAAACGCTTCGACGCGGCGGACACGTAGCGATCCTCACCGACCTCACGATTCCCGCGCAATTGCCCACGGTCGCAATCGATTGTTTCGGATTGAAAACGAGCGTGACCTTCGCTCACGCCTGGGCGCACCGGCGCGCGGACGCGACCCTCATCAACGTCCACTGCGAGCCGCTGCCCGGCGGGCGTTACCGAATTGTTTTTCATCCCCGGATCGAATTTGCTCCAGACGCGTCCTATCAGGAAATGGCCCAGGCGTGCTGGGACCAGTTCGAGCCGTTCGTCCGCAAAAATCCTGCGCCGTGGCTTTGGATGTACAAACACTGGCGTTATCGTCCGGTGGCCGCGGACCCAGCCGCCTATCCTTTCTACGCGAACGTCTCGCCCGAGTTCGAACGCCGGCTCGAGGAACGCGCGAAAAACCTCGAGCCGATGTCGTCCACTTTGATCCTCGAGGCGGTGCCATGAAAGCCGCGCGCCTATTGACAAAGACCCGGCAATAGGCTTTTCAGTCAGTAACTATGCAATCTCTCTCCCGTTTTCTGTTCTGCTTCGGCGCGACGGCAGCTCTCTTCCTGACGAGCTGCGGCACGCCCATGTCTGTTTCGTCCGGTAACTACCACGTCTCGGCGCATCGCCCGCATGATCCATCGGCTGTGCGCGTAAAGGTTTCGCTCGCGAAACAAAACGTTTACGTCATGGAAGGTGATCGCTGTCTGATGGCCGTGGCCACCACCGTAGGAATTCCTGCGAAACCCACGCCGAAAGGAAGCTTCACCATCTATTCGAAACAGGAGAACAAGCGTTCGGGATCGTATGGATTCCGGGTGCAAGGCGATCGGGTCGTTCCGGCCGAAGCCGGCGCCAATATCCCGGGCAATTATGTCGGCTATCCGATGGGCTATTGGTGCGAATTCGCACCGGCCTACGGCTTCCACCAAGGCTTCGTCCACCTCCATCCTCGCAGTCATGGCTGCGTCCGTTTGAAGGGCGAAGCGGCGCCGAAGTTCTACGCGCTGGTGAAGATCGGCACGCCCGTCAACATCGCGGAGACACAGCCGGAAGACGCGACGTTTGGACCAAAGGTGCAGCGCGTCGATGATTCCAAGACGCCCGACCCGCCGACTCGCGTTTCGGTTTCCGCCGCCGCGTTTCAAAAACCGAGCGGACCTCTCTTTGACGATTAGCTCGGTCGCGGGCCGGTCCGCCATCCCAGTGAGCACAAATCTCATCTCCAGCGGCACGACGGCGCGCGAGAAGGTGAACTTGCGCACGCCGGAAGTGATGACGGCCGTGCAGGAGCAGGTCGAATCGCATTACCGTAGCGATATCGTCGATAAGGTGCGGCGCGCCGGCGGCATCCTGACCTTTGGCGAGGTGACGGTGCGGCTCGCGAAGCAATTCGGATTTTGTTACGGGGTCGAGCGCGCGATCGATCTCGCGTATGCCGCGCGGAAAGTTTTCAAGGATCGCCGGCTGTTTATTGTCGGTGAGATCATTCACAACCCCGAGGTCAACGAACAAATCTCCTCGTTAGGCATCAAGAATCTGATGGGGAAAAACAAGCAGGCGGACATCGCGGATTTGCAGCCGGAAGATGTCGTGATCGTGCCTGCGTTCGGGACCGAGCTTTCCATCCTGCAGCAAATCAAGGAGCGCGGCTGCCAGATCGTGGACACGACGTGCGGCGATGTGATGAGTGTGTGGAAACGAGTGCGCAAATACGCGAACGAATCCGCCACGTCGATCATCCACGGCAAAGCCGAACACGAGGAAACGAAGGCGACCAGTTCGCGCGCGCTCGGCGACGGGCGAGGGCACTATCTCGTAGTCCTGACGCTGCCGGACACCGATTATGTCTGCGATTATATCCGGCATGGCGGCGATAAGCAGGCGTTCCTGGAGAAATTCCAGAACGCGCATTCGCCCGGCTTCGATCCTGATTTGCATTTGAAGACGATTGGCGTGGCGAACCAGACCACGATGCTGCGCGGCGAGACCGAAGAAGTGCAGCGGCGCATTCGCCAGGCGATCGTGGATCGAGACGGACCGGAACTGGCGGCCACGAATTTCCGTTTCTTCGACACCATCTGCGGCGCCACGCAAGAACGGCAGGATGCCTTGCGCGAGTTGCTCGATGTGCGGATGAACTTGCTGCTCGTCGTCGGCGGATATAACAGCTCGAATACTTCGCACCTGGCGGAGATGGGTGAGGAAAAACTGCCGACTTACTTCGTGCGCAACGCTTCCCGGTTGGTATCCGAGGAGGAGATTTTGCACTACGATCTTCACGCGAAAGAGGAAGTGATTGCGAAGGACTGGCTGCCGGCGGGCCCGATTGTGGTCGGCATCACCGCCGGCGCGTCCTGCCCGAACAATCTGATCGAAGAAACGCTCGTGCGTCTTTTCGAATTGCGCGGCGTCAAACGCGAAGAGCTCGAAAGAGCGGCGTAGCTTTCTTCTGTAGCGGCGGTCTATGACCGCCGAAGCGCTACAATTCCGGCTGTCATAGACCGCCACGACAGCCGCGAGCCGCGAAATTATTTCAGTATGCGTGCAATCTGGAAGGGCAGTATCAGTTTTGGCCTCGTCAATATCCCGATCGCTCTTTATCCGGCGACGCGGAAGGAAGAGCTAAAATTTCGTCTTCTGCGGGCGAAGGACCACAGCCCAGTCAATTACAAGCGCGTCGCAGAGAAGGACGGCAAGGAGGTCCCCTGGGGCGAGATCGTGAAAGGTTACGAGTACGAGAAAGGGAAATTCGTCGTGCTGAACGAAAAAGATTTTCAGCGGGTGGATCTTGAAGCGACCCAAACGGTCGACATCCAGGATTTCGTGGACCTCGACGAGATCGATCCGATGTATTTCTACAAGCCGTATTATCTCGAGCCGCAAAAAGGCGGCGACAAAGCCTACGTGCTCCTGCGCGAAGCGCTCGCCGATGGCAAGAAGGTCGGCATCGCCAAGGTCGTGATCAAGACGCGCCAATATCTCGCGGGCGTGAAGGCGCTCAAGCACGCGCTCGTGCTGGAGCTGATGCATTTCGCCGAGGAATTAGCCGATGCGGAAAAGCTGCACGTGCCGAAGAAACTGGAAGTTGGAAAACGCGAGAAGGAGATGGCGCAGAAGTTGGTGGAAAGCATGACCTCGAAGTGGGATCCCGAGAAATATCACGATGATTATCGCGAGGCGCTCATGGAAGTGATCGAGGAAAAGGTCGAGTCCGGCGGAAAAGAGATCGAGGAAAAACCGAAGCCGAAGAAAGAGTCAACGAAGGTGATCGACCTGGTGGCGGTGCTGCGAGAGAGCCTGGCGAAATCGCAAGGCGCGAAGAAGAAAAAGAGCGCGCCAAAACATCCCGCGAAGAAGGCGGCGTAGTGGTGCCGTGCCTTCGACGAACGCTTCACTCGCTTTATCGTTCGTTAGGCGTTGGTGAAATGAGTGGCGTTGGGGATGATTCCGCGCTGCTCTGCGGCGGACGACTCACCTTCATGTCGCGGTGATGTTTGACCGAAACGCCGACAACGAGCGAGAGCACGACGAAAATGATGAGGCGCTGCTCGCGTGGCGTGAGAACAAATATCGCCCATGGCCGCTTCATCACGTCGCGTAAGGAACTGGATCCGTTCGTCCCGCTTCTCGGAAACCTTCCAGTCTGATTCGGCACGAATCGCATTTGCCGCAGGCGAGGAGGTCGGGGGTCGGATCGTAGCAACTGTGGGTTAGCGAAAAATCGACTCCGAGTTCGATCCCTTTCTGAATAATTTGCGCCTTCGACAGCTCGAGAAGCGGCGCATGGATGCCAAAACGCGTGCCTTCCACGCCCGCCTTTGTCGCAAGACTCGCCATCTCCTCAAACGCTCGGATGAACTCCGGCCGGCAATCGGGATAGCCACTGTAATCGATCGCGTTCGCCCCGATGAAAATATCGGCGGCTCCGAGGACTTCGCACCAGGCCAGCGCGTATGAAAGAAAAATGGTGTTCCGCGCGGGAACGTAGGTGATTGGAATGTCCTTGGTGTTTTTTTCGTCTCGGTTTTTCGGTACTGGGATTTCAGCCGTCAGCGCCGAACCTCCGAAAATGCGCAGATCAATGTGGGCGATCCTATGTTCGCGCGCGCCAAGAGCCGACGCCACCCGCTTTGCCGCCAGCAGTTCGATTTCGTGTCGCTGCCCGTAATCCAATGACAATGCGTAGGACTCGAATCCCTCTCGATTGCAGATCGCGAGTGTCGTGGCCGAATCGAGCCCGCCGCTCAACAGCACGACGGCACGGTTCATCGCCGCTTCGGACGGGCGCCGGCACCGTCCGGGTATTCCGCCCGGACGGTCAGCGCAATCCCCCCGCGAGCGGAGAATTCCGCGGTCACGACCGCTTCACGGGGCGAACATCCCCGCACGAAATCATCGAGAATCCGATTCGTGACCGCCTCGTTGAAAGCGCGCTCGTTGCGATAGGATGCAAGATAAAACTTTAGCGACTTGCTCTCGATGCACAGCGCAGCCGGCACGTAATCGATGGTGATTTGCGCGAAATCGACCTGCCCAGTGACCGGACAGAGCGAAGTGAAATCCGCTGTCTCGAATCGGATTCGATAATTTCGGCGGGCGGGATTCGGAAATGTTTCCAGCCGCGCTTCAGATGGTGAGGGAGGCAATCGTGCTTCGCTCTTGCCGAGCAACGTCAGTCCTGCGGGTTTGTTTCGTTTCGCCACGAGGGAGATTAAACGCGCCCGTGGCCTTTGCTTCAATCGCTTTCGATCATGAGCAGGAGCACGATTACGAAAACGGTCAGTCCGGTTGCCGTAGCGTTGGGTTCGCGAGTGCGCGCTCGCGATCGCCGGGCTTATTGTAGTTCCAGTAATCGACTTTCAGATTGCGCTTCATCTTCAAATGGCTGCCGTCGGCGGCGTTCCATTCACGCAGCAGATAGGGGCCGTCGCGATCGAGAATGAAATGGTCGGTGCCATTCGCGTGGACGACGGCGACGTCGATCGTTTTCTCGGTCGACTTGAATGAAATCTTCGCCGGCTTGAACGCGATCGCGTCTTTCTTCGAGTTGATGATCGAACCGGCCAATAGCACTTCGAATTCTGCCGGCGGTTTGGAAAAATCCAGCGTCCGCACCAGCCAGGGCAACTCGTCGTAAAAATAACCATTCGCCGGCAGAGCGATGTTTTCTTTTCCTTCCGCCATCCCGTCCCAGTAGGTGTGGAATTCGTAGTTGAGTTGCTCGCCGTCGCGGCGGCGCGCTTCCTTGTAGGTGTTTCCGCAACTGTCGTTGCTAGTGAGAGAAAATTTCAGGAGCTTTGCATTGTCTACGCGCCAGAAGTTCGAGTGCATTTGCTGGTAGACATAGAGGCCGGTCGGCACGTGGAGGATCTGATTGAGTTTCAGGACGGCGATCGAATCAGGCCGCGGCGGACCTTCCGGTTTGACGAACTGTTTCGGATCAAACGGCTCGCGTACGAGGATGTGCAGGACTTCGCAGGGACGCGGAACGCCCTCACGCGCGATCTTGGCGTCGTAGATGTTGAACTCCGCCTTGCCGTCGGCCCAATAGCTGTTGTTTTGCAGCAAGGCGGGCGTGAACTGCGCGAGCGCGTTTCCGGCAACGAAAAAGACAACGAGCAAGGGCAGACGCCGCATCGTTCGAAAATATGCCATTACGACCGAGTGTCGAGGTTCTGCGTTGGTCGTCTTGCGCAGGGGCGTCGGGCGTTGAACGTTGAGCTCTTAATGGCAATTTGCGATCACGATCACGATCACGATCACGAGCACGAGCACGAGCAGGAAGTCGTGACGCCCGGAGTTGCTAATCCAGCGGTGATTGATCTCTTTGCGCACGACCAGAAGACCGATGAAGTCCTTCTCGCGATGCACGAATCGCGGCCGTGGGATGGTTCGGATGAACGGCTGCACGAGCTGCAGGAAAAGTTCAACGCGTACGTTTCCTTTTTACTCGATGGCGAAATGGTTGCGGCGCATCCGGAATTGAACCGCAAATCCGCGCGCATTGAAGTTCGCTGCGATTACATGCCGGACGAACGCGCACTTGGGTTGCTCAATCTCATTCATGATCAGATCGCGCTTCAGGAAATTAAAATGGAAGTGATCGTGGCTGAGCGCGGATGTGGCGATGGCTGCTCGTGCCACGAGAGTTGACGCGCGGTCGACTTTTTGGGGAGCGCAGGCTGCCAGCCTGCCCGTCTCGGCAGCTTGCCGAGACGCTGTTCGGCTTGACCACGCTTAGGATGATGTTTTGCCACCAGATGTTGCCGGCAAGCTGCCGGCAACTGCAGGCTGGCAGCCTGCGCTCCCCGGAGTTCGCCTCCGCGCTTCACGCCGAACTCAGTACTTGAGAAACGAAACTACCGGAGTGGGCGCCAGCTTTTCGCGGCCGTGTAAAAATTCCAACTCGATCAGGAATTGCGCTTCCACGAGAACGCCGCCGACTTTTTTGATCAGTGTGGCGGCCGACGCTGATGTGCCACCCGTCGCCAGAAGATCGTCGATCAGAATAATTTTCTCTCCGCGCTCGATGGCGTCGATGTGCAGCTCCATCTCGGCTTCGCCGTATTCGAGCGAGTATTTGGCGCTTTCAGTTTTGTAGGGCAGCCGGCCTTTTTTTCGGAGCGGCACAAATCCGACGCCTAATTCGTAGGCGACCGCGGAGCCGAAAAGAAACCCGCGAGCGTCGATCCCGACGATCTTGTCGATTTCCTTGCCGCGGCATTGCTCGAGAAAAGCATTGATCGAAGCGCGGAAAAGTTCCCCGTTGCTCAAGATCGGCGTGATGTCCTTGAAGACGATGCCGGCTTTCGGAAAATCTGGCACATCGCGCACTGCGGCGCGTAGTTGATCAATGGGGTCGGCAACCATGGCGGGGACGCTAACGGCTCACCCGAAAACGTCAACGGCAGCCGAACCGCCGATTTGTTTCCACGATCGCACCGACACAACATCTGCCTTGAGCCGCGTTTGAGTGACATTAGGGTCGGTTCCATGAAATCACTCTTCTCCGTCTTGGCCTTGGTTGTAGCGCTCGGATTTTGTTCCGCAATGAGAGCGGCTGAGCCATCCACGGCTGCCGGTTCAAATCCTTCCGACACCATTCGCAGCTTTTACCGATGGTACGTGACCGAGCTGATCGCGAACCGTAACCCGATGGAAAACCGCAGGGAGTTGAGGCGTTTCGCCACCGAGCGATTGCTGAAGGAAATCGATCGAATGAAGAAAGGCGCGGATGGACTCGGCGGCGATTACTTCCTCGACGCGCAAGATTTCGACAACCTTTGGGCAAAAAACATCTCTGTCTTGGATGTAAAAATCACTGGGATGAAAGCCACCGCGGAGGTGCTGCTGGCGGGCCAGGGAGAGATGCGCCGCCGGCTCAAGGTTTCTTTAGTCAAGGATGGTACCGTTTGGAAGATTGATAAGGTGCAGGGGCGGGAGTGAGTTTTTGGTAGGGACGCCGCGCCGCGGCGTCCGGCTGGTGGACGTTCGACCGCAACCAGAAGCTTCGCACACTCCCAGCTGACGGCGCAGCGCGCCGTCCCTACCAAACGCAGATCGGCATCGCGGCAACGAGGCGAGAAAGATCCGCTTCGGAGGTTTGCCAAGGGGAGGCCCCGTCTTTACACTGGGCCCTCCCGATGGACCGCCCGCTCCTGATCGCTTCGACGCTTTGTTATCTCGCGGCAGTTGTGCGCACCTTGCTCGCGGTGCGCGCGCGAGTTGCGCTTCATGGACGATTCAATTTCTTCGCTATCGGCGCGGGATTTCTTTCTCAGACCGCATTTCTTTCGGTGCGTGGTCATGCGCTCGGCCGTTGTCCGCTGACAAATTTGTTCGAGGTCTTCGTCTTTCTCGCCTGGTCGGTCGCGTTAATTTACCTGCTGGTCGGACCCACTTACCGGCTCTCGCTCATGGGTGCGTTCACCGCTCCGCTGGTTTTTGCGTTGCAGACATTCGCGCTTCTTGCGCCGATCGATATTCCGCATCCGGCGCGGCTTTTCGCGAATCCGTGGCTGGAATTTCACGCTTCGATTTCGATGATCGCTTACGGCGTTTTCGCGCTCTCTTGCGTGGCCGGCGTGATGTACCTGGTGCAAGAGCGGCAGCTCAAAACGCATCAGTTGCGTTCGATCTTTTATTATCTGCCGCCACTGACGAACCTGTTCGGCGCGCTCACGCGTCTGCTCTGGCTTGGATTTGCCCTTTATACCGCGGGCCTCATCAGCGGCTTTTTCACCGGTGGGCCGTTGCCGCGGGTCAAGATGATTTGCGCATTTGGCGTCTGGCTTTTTTACGGCGCGATTTTGCAGGGCCGGCATCTTCGCTGGTTTGCTCCAAAACGCGTGGCCGCGCTTTGCGTGCTGGCCTTCACCGCGGCGGTCTCGGTCTTATGGGCGATCAACTTCGTCTCGCAGAGGCCCCCGATGTAATGAACCTCTTCTGCGTTGGAATCAGCCATCACACCGCGAAGGTGGAAACGCGCGAGCGTTATGCCGGGCAGCGATCGGAAGAGGCGCTCCGAGTGGAAACCGGCTGCGCCGAGGCGCTCATGCTGGCGACCTGCAATCGCGTGGAAGTGTATGCATCCGCCGCGGCTTCCATTGCCACGGAACAAATAGCGCGCTGGCTTGCGCGCGAGGGAACGGAAGCGATCGAGAACGCCAGCGCATTCTACCGTTACGAGGGTGAAGAATGCGTGCGGCATCTTTTCCGCGTGGCGGCCGGGCTGGATTCGATGGTCATCGGCGAAACGGACATCCTGGGCCAGGTGAAAAGAGCCTACGCCAAGGCGCGCGAATCGCGTTGCGTCGGATCATTGCTGCATCGTCTTTTTCAGCGCGCCTTCCGGGTCGCGAAACAAGTGCGAACGCGGACCGATATTACGCGCGGCGCCGTCTCTGTGGGATCGGTTGCAGTCGATCTGGCGGTGAAGATTTTCGGCGATCTGCGCGAGCGGAAAGTGCTCATCCTCGGGGCGGGCGAAACGAGTGAGCGGACCGCGCGCGCGTTGAGTTCACGCGGCGTCACCGACATCCGGGTAAGCAACCGATCGTTCGAGCGGGCGGAGAGTGTGGCTGGACTGGTTCGCGGCCGTCCCGTCTCTTTCCACGAGTGGACGCTTCAGTGTCGCGAGATCGACATCCTGATTTCGTCCACCTCAGCCGACGAGCCGTTGTTAACCCCGGATGTTTTATCGCCGCTCATTCGCGAGCGATCGGACCGACCGCTTTTCATCATTGATATAGCGGTGCCACGCGATGTGGCTCCCGAGGTGAATGAAATGGACGGCGTTTTTCTTTACGACATCGATTCATTGCAATCGATCGCGGCCCAATCGCTCGCGCTCCGGCGCGAGCAGATCGCCGCGGCCGAAGAGATCATCGCAGCCCACGTTTCGGATTTTCAAACGTGGCTCGGGCGCGCCCGCGATGAACCGTTGCCGGTGACTCCGCGCGTTTTGGATGAAGCGGCCTTGCGCGCGTCCGAACTCTAGCGGCGCTCCATGAGCGTCGACGATTCACCAAACTCGGTCGGCGGTCATAGACCGCCGCTACAGAAGATCATCCTTGGTTCGCGCGGCAGCGAACTTGCCCGCGCGCAAACGGCGATGGTGGCGACAGAGTTGCAACGGGCGTGGCCGGAACTCGAAATCAAGCTCGAGACCATCAAGACTCATGGAGATGAGCGGAGCTTGGAGGCAAGCGAGCCGATCGATCCGCGAGCGGGCCGCAAAGGACTTTTCACTGGTGAAATCGAGCGCGTTCTGGCGGGAGGCGGGATCGACATTGCGGTGCACAGCGCGAAAGACTTGCCGAGCGAAGCGACCCCGGGACTTGACGTGCGGGGCGTGTTGCCTCGCGCTGCAGTGGATGATGTCTTGATTGGCAAAGTGTCAGGGGGTCTGGGATCGCTGCGACCGAACGCGATTGTCGCGACCGGAAGTGTCCGGCGGCAGTATCAGCTGCGATGGAAATACCCACAGATCCAGGTGGCCGATCTCCGCGGCAATGTTCCGACGCGTTTGCGCAAGCTGATGGCAAACGAGTGGGACGCGATTGTGCTGGCGCGCGCGGGTATCGAACGCCTCGGTTACGAGTTGGCGGGCGGTTCTTTCTCTTTTGAAGGCGCGCAACTTCACGCGGAGATTCTGCCACGCGATCAATTTCTTCCCGCTGGCGGCCAGGGTGTGATTGCGTTGCAGATTCGAACCAATGATAAAGATGCAAAGACGATCGTGAATCGAATAAATCACATAGACACGCTTTTCTGTTTGCGGACGGAACGCGAATTCTTGCGGTTGCTGCAGGGCGATTGCGATTCGCCGGTGGGCGTGCTGGCAATCGTCGAGGCGGAAAGAGCGAGAGTGCGCGCCCAAGTCTTCGAGCCGGGAAAATTGGAACCGCGTTCGGCAGAAGTGGAAGGATCAATCACTAATGGCGCCGAACGCTTCGCGGCCGAGTTACTGGAGCGAATTAATGGCGGATAAGAAACCAAATGGGAAATGTTTTCTAGTCGGCGCCGGGCCCGGCGATCTGGGGTTGGTGACGCTCCGATCGAAGCAATGCATCGAGCAGGCGGACGTGGTCGTTTACGACTACCTCTCCAACCCCGAAATGCTGAAATGGGCGCCGGAAAGCGCCGAGATCATCTACGCCGGAAAGAAAGCAGGCGCGCACACGCTGACGCAGGATGAAATCAATGCGCTTCTGGTCGATAAGGCGCGAGACGGGAAACAGGTTGTTCGGTTAAAGGGTGGCGATCCGTTTGTCTTTGGACGCGGCGCGGAAGAAGCCCAAGCGCTCGCCGCGGCGCATGTGCCGTTTGTCGTCGTTCCCGGAATAACTTCGGCGATTGCGGGGCCCGCCTATGCCGGAATTCCGGTGACACATCGGGGAAAGAATTCGCACGTGACCTTTTTCACCGGCCACGAAGATCCGGAAAAATCCGGGACCTCAATCGACGTTGCGGCGCTCGCCAGACTCGGTGGCACGCAAGTGATGCTGATGGGCGTGGAGCGAATCGAAGCGATCGCGCGCGAAATGCTGGCGAACGGAATGCGAAGCGATCTGCCGGTGGCGTTGATTCGATGGGCCACCACCGGCCGGCAGGAAACGCTCGTGGGAAATCTCGAAAATATTGCGCGGCGTGTTGCGGATAGCGGATTCACCGCGCCAGCCGTCGTCGTTTTCGGCGACGTGGTCGCATTGCGCAATGAACTGAGCTGGTTTGAAGATCAGCCGCTTTCCGGCAAGCGAATCGTGGTGACGCGGACCCGGTCGCAAGCTGGCGTCCTGAGCGAACAATTGCGCGCACTCGGCGCCGATGTGATCGAGCTGCCGACGATTCGGATCGAACCGCCGAGCGATCTGCGCGCGTTCGCCGAGCTGGTGCAGGACGCGCACTCGTACGACTGGATCGTCTTCACCAGCCCGAACGGCGTGACGGCTTTCTTCGATTTGTTTTACAAGCTTTACAACGACGCGCGCGAGATCGGCGGCGTTCGCATCGCCGCCATTGGTCCCGCGACTGCGCAGCGGATCAAGGATTTTCATCTGAAGGTTGATCTGCAGCCGGAAGAGTTCGTGGCCGAATCGATCGTGCGCGAATTCCGCAAGCAGGGAGGCGTGGAGAATTTGCGCATTCTTCTCGCTCGCGCGGAAAAGGCGCGGGATTTGCTACCCAAGGAGCTCTCGGCTTTGGGAGCTATTGTGGATGAAGGTTTTGCCTACCGCACGGTCCCCGAAACGCGCGACGTTACCGGCGCGCGGCGCCGTTTATTGGAGGAAGGCGCTGATTTGATCACATTTACCAGCTCGTCAACGGTCGAAAATTTTCTTGCCCTCGGTCTCGCCTGGCCGGCTGGCATGCAAGTCGCCAGCATCGGACCGGTGACGTCGGCCACCGCGCACGAGCGTGGGCTGGAGGTGGCGATCGAAGCGCGACGCCACGACATCATGGGTTTGGTTGAGGCAATCCGAAAATTTTTCTGACCGGGAAAGGCGAATAAGAAGGCCGATGAAAATCAAGATCACAGACGAATTTACCTCGACCATGCAGCAGTTGAGCGCCGAAGCGGAAAAAACACGGCCGGAGAACGCCTGGGACGATCGCAACACAAGCGCCGAGCAACACGCGCAGCTCCTGGAGGAATTTCGCCGGTTGAACGGACGTCTGCAAAATCTTGAAGAGACGGTGGCCAGCCGGCTCGAGAAATTGTCCAGCGCGGAGCCGATCGATCTCACCGCGCAATTTTCCAAAATGGACGAGCACATGGCGGCGCTGCGCAACACGGAAAGTGTGAATCAGCGGCTCTTCGATTCGCTTCACGAGGAGCTGATCAAATATCGCGACAATTTCCTGCATGAATCGCTGCAGAAACCGTTCATTCGCGACCTGGTCATTTTGTTCGACGATTTGAGCGCGCTCTCGTCCCAGCTCCAAGCGGCGGAGGAAGCGAGCGAAACCAAGCGCGGCAAGCAGGGGCAGTGGCGGGATAATCTGGAGAACTCGATCCATTCTCTGACCGAGATCCTGCACCGCATGGAAGTGAACGAAATCGAACCGAAGGAAATGGTCGATCGCGCCTTCCATCGTGTCGTCAGCTACGAGCCTGCGGATTTCGCGGAGGATGATGGCCGGATCGTGATGCGCGTTAAGCGTGGTTTTCTCTGGCGCGACCAGGTTTTACGGCCGGAAGAAGTGGTGGCGAAACGCTTCCAGTAGGTCGCTGTCATTTCGCTTAAACGAGGCGTGTCGCGCTTCGCCTTTGCGAAGCGGCATTAGGTTCGAATAAGCCGCAGCATTCCCCCTCGGCTCGGGCATGGAAATTGCACCTGTACGGTGGTGCGGAATCACGTTTTCGCTCAACCCAAAATTATTCGCACCCATGACTCGAAGAAAAGCAATCGGCATTGACCTTGGCACGACCTTCTGTGCGGTCTCGCATATCGACATCTACGGAAAGCCGCAAATCATCCCGAATTCGGAGAGCGAACGCATTACGCCTTCGGTCATTCTCTTCGATGGCGCGAGCGTGATCGTCGGCACCCTGGCCAAGAATAATTCGGTGGCGGAGGCGGAACGGATTGTTGATTTCGTGAAGCGTGAAATGGGCAAGCCGAAGGAACAATTTCATCGCGAATTCGACGGGAAGATTTATTCGGCGGAAGAACTTTCGGCGCTCATCTTGCGCAAGCTCAAGGCCGACGCGGAGAAATACCTGAAAGAACCCGTGACCGATGCTGTGATCACCGTGCCGGCTTATTTCAACGACGCCGAGCGCACGGCCACCATCACCGCGGGTCAGCTCGCCGGGCTCAACGTCCTCCAGATTATCAACGAACCGACCGCCGCGGCCGTGGCCTACGGCCTCGACAAACTCGATGAAGACCAGACGGTTTTCGTCTTCGATCTCGGCGGCGGAACGTTCGATGTCACCATCATGCGCATCCAGGGAAATGGCATCGAGATGTTGGCGACCAATGGCGACCATCGCCTGGGCGGCAAGGACTGGGACGATGTCATTGTGAATCACGTCGCGGAGGAATTCGATCGCGAGCACGGCGAGAATCCGCTGCTTGATATGCAAAGCTACCAGGACCTCCAGAGTCGCGCGCTGGCCGCAAAAATCCAGCTCTCGAGCCGGCCGCGCACCGCCATCGTCCACAGTCACAACGGCAAGAGCGTGAAAGTCGAGCTGACCCGGGAACAATTCGAGCAGAAGACGCGGCATCTGGTGGAGAAATGCAAAACGATTTGCGAGATAGTTTTGCAGGAAGCGAAATTGACTTGGAGTGATATGAACAAGGTTCTTCTCGTCGGCGGGATGACGCGAATGCCGATGGTGCGTGAAATGATCACGCAGCTTTCGTCGATTCCGGTAGTCGATGACGTGAATCCGGATGAAGCAGTCGCAGTCGGCGCGGCCATCCAGGCGATTTTGTCGCAGTTGCGGGAAGAAGAAATTTCCGGGGTGAAAACGCTGCCGGAAGACACACGCCAACAATTTTCCGCACGCGATGGCGGCCTGGTCCAGGTGACCAACATTACTTCGCACACGCTCGGCGTCGTGCTTTGGGATGAGGGACACCTCGAGGAATATGTTTTTCCGATGATCCCGAAAATGACGTCAATGCCTGCGACCGCGAAGAATTCTTTCGGCACCGCCAGCGCCAACATGCGGCACGCGCGCGTCCGGATCGTGGAAGGCGAGAGCACTTTGCCGGCGGAATGCACGCCGCTCGGTTTGTGCGAAGTCGAGCTGCCCGCATTTCTGCCGAAAGGTTCGCCGGTCGAGCTGACCTACGAATACAATGCGAACCAGGTCCTCGAGGTGGCGGTCAACGCTTGCGGCAACGAAGCGAAGGTGACGATCGAACGGAATACCGGCCTGGCGCCGGATGAAGTCGAGCGCGCTGCAGCGGCCTTAGGCGCAATCGCGGTCGCCTAGGAGAATGCAAGTCGAGAGGAATTTTCCTGTCCCGCTGCCGGACGATCCGCAGAAATGGGATGGCTGGAGCAAGTACAAATCGCCCAATTTTTACGAGCGACTTTGCCTCGATCCACGCGCGAATCCGAGCAACGAAATCATCGAAGAGCGTTGCCGCGAACTGATGCGGTGGTGGCAGAAAAAGCTGCCGTTGAAGAACCAGCCGAGCAACCCGCTGGCGCAATTGCTGCGGCCGGGCCTGGACGAATCGTCGCGTTACCTGACGGAGGCTCGCGTCGAGCTTTTGGATCCGGCTCGGCGTCAGCAAGTCGATGACGAGTTGGCCGCCCAAGCCAACGAACAAGCGGTCATTGAGTTCCACAAATATCTGACGTTCGCCCTCGCCGATGGATTTCTGACCGCGGAGGAAGAAAAGAGCCTTTATCGTTTCGGGGCCGAGCAGAGTCTGAACGAGGAGCAAATCGTTGCCTACATCGAAGCTGAGTTGAAAGACAGCGGGGCGCATCGCGTGGTAGCGAACGCGGCACTGCCGCCCCTGGCTCCTTCAGTGTCGGGCGAAGCGAGAAGAGAAGCGCGAGCGCGTCGGCAGAAATCGCTGGATCCCAAGGAAGATTTTCTCCGGATGCTTCGGCTGAGCGGCCTCGATAGCGACGGCATGGCGGACGACACGCGGGATGCCTTCGTCAACATGGCGGAGAATCTCGGTATCGAACCGGCCGAGGCGGAAGACCTCGTCGATCTTTACTTGGACGAGGCCGATAAGAGGTCCGATCCAGATGCGTTGCCGCCACCGCGCGCGGCCGTGCCGCTGGCGACCGCGAAACCAGCGCCAATAGTTGAAGTTGTTTCTGAGACGCCAGTCGTGGTGGTAACCGACGTCGTGAGTGAGCGGGCGCGCTTCGGAAACTACGTCAATTCGGTTGGCGGCCAGATGCTCTTCGTTCCCTCAGGCGAATTCACGATGGGAAGCGAGGCCATTGATGCCGGGCCGAACGAACGGCCGCTTACGAGAGTGACGTTGAGCCGGTTTTACATGTCGCGACACGTGATCACGAACGGCGAATACGAGCAGTTCGACCACACGCACGAACGGAAACGCGCAACGGGCGCCAGTGACCGCCACCCGGTCGTGTATGTCAGCAGCCTGGATGCGATCAAGTTTTGCCAATCTCTTTCGACGCGTGAGCGGAAAAAATATCGCCTGCCGACCGAGGCCGAGTGGGAGTACGCGGCGCGGGGGACGGATGGCCGCAAATACCCCTGGGGAAATCATGATGGGCGCGGCGATCTGGGGAACTTCGCGGATCGAAATACCGTTTTTGCCTGGAGCGACCGGGAGATCGACGATGGATATCCCGAAAGTTCGCCGGTGGGCGCGTTTCCTTTTGGCACCAGCCCCTTCGGAATGGAAGACATGGCGGGCAACGTCTGGGAGTGGTGCCTGGATTTTTTGGAACCGTATCGCGGCACCCCGAAAGTGAATCCACGAGGACCAACCGCCGGAGCGAAGCGTGTCTATCGAGGCGGCAGTTGGAAATCGCGCTTTAACAGCCTCCGGGCGACGGCCCGGGGCTCGAACATGCCAAACTATTCCTGCAACGATCTCGGCTTCCGGATCGTGTGCGAATGCGACTAATTCTGTAGCGGCGGTCTATGACCGCCGAGACGGCGCCACTCGTTTGTCATCCCGAGCCGCGGAGACTGCGAGGGACCTCGCAGTTGCAGTGCGGATTAGCTTGCGCCCCACGGCGCCGTTACCATAAAGGACGTGCCGTTGGCGCGAGTAAACGGGTGAGCGAATGGGAGGTCCCTCGCCGTCTGCGCGGCTCGGGATGACATGCTTTTCAGCGGGAGCGCACCCCGAGAGCTGAATTTGCCGCGCCACTCAGCCGGCACTCGAGCAGGAATGGAGCGCCGCTGCTATAAGTTGCCGCGCAGCAGCTTATGAAGGATTGAAGCGAAATTTCGTCCGGCCCCGCTTCGCGTTGGCCTTGGCTTTGCGCCGGCTCTTTTGGTTCGGGGTTTCAAACGCTCTCAAGCGACGGACTTCCTCAAGAATACCCTCGGCGTCCAGCTTGTTTTTCAACCGTTTCAGGGCGCGGTCGACTGGCTCACCTTTACGAACGATAACTTCTGGCATGGTAGTTCCTTCGGTTTGAAAAATGTTCCCGGCTCGACCGGTGAAGCCGAGCCTACTCGGGCCGGGGAGGGGCGTCAACTATTGTGAATAACTTTCGTTCCCTGTGGCCGCCGCCCTATGGGCGGCGCGGGATTTTGTAACGCAAGGTGGTCAAGACAGCCGCGCTTCGCACAGCGAAGCGGCTACAGCGCCGGTCCAGTCGCAGCCGCCTTCTCAGCCACCTCCCGGCGCAACGAGGCGCTGCCGCCTCGCGCGCGGGTCCACCAAAGCACAATTGGCGCGGCGATGAAGATCGACGAATAGGTTCCAACCACCACACCGACGATGATCGCCAGCGCGAAGTCCCGCAAAACAGGGCCGCCAAAGAAAAAGAGGCAGAGAATCGGGATCAACGTCACCGTGCTGGTCAGGATCGTGCGGCTCAAAGTCTGATTGATGCTGTCGTTCATAATCTGCTCGATCGAACCACGTTTGCTGCTGGCGAGGCCTTCCCGGATTCGATCGTAGACGACGATCGTGTCGTTGATGGAATACCCGGCGATGGTGAGCACCGCGCCCACCATGGTGAGAGTCAACTCGCGCCCGAGGAGCGAAAATACGCCGACGGTGATGATTACGTCATGCAACACGGCGACGATGGCGCCGACCGCGAACGACAATTCAAAACGGAACGTGACAAAAATGAGAATGCCGAGAATGCCGAGACCCAGCGCCCAGAGCGAAGTCTTGGCCAGCTCGCCGCCGACCAGCGCACCCACGCGTTCGGCGCGCTCGACTTTGAACTGCGCTTGCGGCATCGCTTTGGCCACCTGCTTTTCGATTGCCTCGCTGGTGTTGATCGCGCTCCGGATGGTGATGTAATTCTTTCCGCCTTGTGCCGATTCCTGAATGAGCGCCTCGCCGAGATGAATCGGTTCCAGCGACTGGCGCACGTCGTGGACGGAAACCGGCTGCGTGGTACTCAGAGTGATCAAGTCGCCCCCTCTGAAATCCACGCCGAAGTTGCGATCCCCGCGGATGTGAAACGCCGTCGCCCCCGCGATGATGAGGGCGAGCGAGCACATGCACGCGATGAAACCTTTGCCGAGAAAATTGAAATTGTGTGACGAGATCAAGTGCAACATCGAGATGCGCTTGACGCGTCCGGTCTCGACAAACCAACTGAGCGCATTCCGCCCCACGATCAGTGCCGTAAACAGCGACGCCAGGATTCCGAGAGAAAGTGAAATGGCGAACCCCTTCACGGGGCCACTCGCCTTCCAGAACAGGATCGCCGCTGTGATCAGCGTCGTGACGTTCGCGTCGAAGATCGAGCTGAAGGCTTTGTCGTAAGCCGATTGGACGGCGATGTTGAGCGACTTCCCGAGCGCCAGCTCCTCGCGCAACCGTTCGTAAATCAGCACGCTGGCGTCCACCGCGATGCCGATCGTGAGAATGATGCCCGCGATGCCGGGCAGGGTCAGCACGAAGTTGAACATCGTTAGCGCGCCGATGAGCAGGATGATGTTGATCAGCAACGCCAGGTTCGCGATCAGACCCGCGAATTTATAATAGATCATCACGCAAACGAGCGTGAGCGCGAGACCGATGAGACCCGCGATGATGCTCGCGCGAATCGAATCCATTCCGAGCGTAGGCGAAACGCTGCGCTCTTCCTCGATCCTCACCGGCGTTTGCAGCGGATTTTCCAGCACGCTGGCGAGGCTGCGCGCTTCCTGCTCCCCGAAACTTCCCGAAATGCGCGCGTTGCCGCCGTAAATCGGCTCCCGAATGTTGGGGGCCGATTGAATCACGCCGTCGAGCACGACCGCGAACCGATGGTTCACATGTTGTTCGGTGATCTTACCGAATGTCTTCGCGCCTTCGCTGTCGAAATTGAGCGACACTTCCCAGCCGTCGTTGCCAAATCCAGCGTGCGCGGAAGTCACATGCTCGCCGCCCAGGTCAGATTTCTTTTTCACGAGGAGCCGCTCTTCCCGCGGCTTCTTGCCCTCCTCCGCGTGAGCTTTGTAAACCTCGATCTTATATTCCGGCGGAATCACATCCGTTTTGGCGTCGATCGCTTGCAGGCGCTGGCCGTTATCGGGATAAACGAGGCGGAATTCGAGCTTCGCCACGCGCGAGAGTTGCTGACGCGCCTCCTCAATTTTCTCCGCGCCCAATCCGGGGATCTGCACCATGATCCGGTCCTTCCCCACCGGGCTGATGACCGGCTCGCCGCCGCCGAAGTAATCGACGCGTTTGCGGATCACCTCGACCGCCTGGTCGAGCATCTCTTTCGTGATTTCCTTGTCCCCTTGCTCCAGCCGGATCAGAAACGAAGTGCCGCCCTGGATATCCAGGCCGAGCCGGATTTGTTTGTCCGGCGGATAAATCGTGATGAGGCTGAAGGTGACCAGCAACGCCATCAAAGCCAGGGCGAGAATGCGTTTCCGCGCTCCATGATCGGTGGCGAAATACCAGCCGAAAAGAATCAGCAGACCCAGCAGGATAAGGAAGGTATAGACAGGACTCATTTGGAACGATTGATGGTCGATGGCTGATGGTTGATGGCGGGCGCGCTCGAAAAATAATCGCGCGAGAAATCAGAGCTCTTCACGATCAACAATCAACTCTCAACTGATTTCACCACGTTGGTGACTGCGCTCTTCTCCATCTCCAGCTTCACATTATCCGCCACTTTCACGATCACGGTCGTGTCTTTCACATTCGAGATCATTCCGTGAATCCCCGAGGCCGTCACGACTTTGTCTCCGGTCTTGAGTGAGGAAACGAGGCGGGCCTGCTCCTTTTGCTTCCGCATCTGAGGCCGAAGCATCACGTAATACATGATGATGAAAATTAAGACGAATGGCAGGATGCTGATAAGTCCCGAACCCGGACTCGGGGCGGGTGCGGGCGCTTGAGCGAGAAAAATGGCGAACATAAGATGAAATTTGCGTTCAAGCCTCGCGCGTGGTCGCAAGCAAGGCGGAAGAGCGACCTCTTACTGAGCACAACGCCGCCCAAAATGCAAATTGGGCCGGATGCTGCCGGACCGCTCGGCGCAAATACAGCCGTTAGCGCTTGGGCGTTATAGTGAATGGCAGGTTTGTAGGCGATCGCGGCCAACAATGGCCGTCGAGTAGGTTCTGAAAATAAAGGTGCAAAGGCGCAGGCAATGCATCTGGCGTAAACCAACCGATCTCCGCAATCTCGTCCGTGTCGCCAATGGTGGGCGGAACATCACGCGCCTCGCCGCGCATCCAGATCGTCACGTAGTGTTTGCCGGCATCTGCCAGCACGTCGTTCGTGATGGCCACGAACTGCACGGCTGTCACCGACACACCTGTCTCTTCGAAAGTCTCCCGCGCCGCGCAAGCTTCCGGTGACTCCCCGAAGTCAAGGTGTCCGCCGGTGTCGACCAGAAGCCGCGGTGGTTGCGCACAAGTAAGAGCTGGCCGTCGCGCACGACGATACAGCCCACGCCAACGAAGGGAATCTTATCTGGTGTCGAGGCCATCGTCACAAGGGAAGGTCGTCCTGTTCGAGGTGTTGCCGAAGGAGTGCCAAAGGCTCAGACCTTCGTTAGGGAACGCCGCGCCCACTGCTCGAGTGACGCGCGAGATCGTCGCCATGAGAGCAGCCCCGGTAGAGTCGTTGAGCTCCCGCACGTCGCGAAGATGCCGGCGCGGAATAACCAGCGTGTGACCGGGGTGAAATTGCCGAAGATCGACAAAAACCATGGTGAGAGTGTCCTGAAACACCACACTGACAGCCACTCTGTCCGCGACGATCTCGCAAAAGACACAACCCACATCCTGCACCTGCTCCATAGCCCTAATGAGGAAGAGCGCAGCCACTCCGAATGCGTTCGCGAGCGGGCACGTTGGCGAGGCCGCCTGGCTTTCATTTCCTCTTTCATCCTTCAGCCTTTATCACGCCGGCTATATTGAGCGAGCCGCTAAGAGGTGTGAGACGGTGCGCCTAAAGAGGTGGGCGCTCCTGAGAACAGGATTATGGCTGTAGCCGTTCTGACGCCCCGGAACAAAGACCTCGAATCCGGAACTTGAACCAAGGCTGCACCGCTCACAAAAACGATAATATCACGCCGACGCGAGGCGCCAAGATCAAAATACCGGGACTTGCGACGAGCGCTGGCCACGCGGCGACACGCACGGATAGGAGTTAGAGTCGCTGGAACGACAAACCCAACGAGCTAAAGGAAGAGGAAACGTCCGAACGATTGAGTCAAACCGTTAAGTACAAAAAACCAATGAACTAAAATCAACTCAAACTCCGCATCCACGCTTGACTCCCTACATAGAGTTAGGCCTATTTCGACAGTTCGGCAACATACTTCAGGTACTCTTTATCGGTCGCATTGACGAGTTCCCAGGCTCGTTTGTAGTAGCCACCCGGAAGTGTACTGTCTACCGCAACCACCTCCTTTAGCACGTCGGGTTCATCGAGCCTTAGAAGAACTGCCTTTTGCAGCGCCAGCAAGTGCAGATGATCGCGAACTCGTTCATCCTCCGTGGCGTGTTCTTTCAGCAGAGCTGAGTTCTCGATCGGATGACGAGATAGGAAGATGTGCAGAAGCTCGTGAAAGAGCGTGTCAACCTTATAACGTATCGACACCGCCTCGGGCGTGAAGCTCTTCAGCGCATACCGCATGTTAATCGTGACTCGATCCTCGCCCGGAAAGGACTCCGACGGAGCGTTGCAAAGGGTAAGCCGCGCCTTGATCTCCTGTGAAGGAAAATCCTTTCCTGAAATCGCCTCCGCTGCTGCGAGAAGTTTGAGACCTTCAGATTGCCAAAGTCTCACGAACTCCGGCTCGCGTGAGAGCATCTCTGCTTTCCATTCTTCTTTGATCGGACTCCCGGGAGGTAAGGAGCAAGCCAGATCCTCGGAAGGGCTGTACTCCACCTTTATCCGTGGGAGAGTCGCGTGCGGTGAGCATCCAAAGCCCAGCAATGCCACGAATAACAAGACGTGTCGAATCACGCGCATAACCTAGACCTTATGGCTGCGGGCGC
>PLCN01000024.1:59627-134399 GCA_003134785.1 Spartobacteria bacterium | reverse complement strand
CCACTTTTTGGGGGTCAGGCCATGCCGATACTTTATTACCTGCCGCATCCATTTACCAACCCGGCTCGCCGATTTCATGTCGGAGGCACGAATCGCAAGGCCTTTAGCTGCGATCACTGCAGCAACTTGGTAAATAGAAAATCAATACGATGAAATTATTCCTCAGTGTCACGTTTGCTACAGCCCTTATGGGTTTAGTGGCTTACGGGCAAACATCCACCTCCTCCACCACCGCTACGACGGGAACCAATGGAGCGACTCAAACCACCACCACGACAACCGAAAGCGCTGGCACGGTTACGGAGTACACTCCGGGCCAGGCGCTGATCCTAAAGACTGAAGCCGCCGAGCCGTTGCACTACAAGTTCAGCAAGACCGTCACCTACGTGACTTCAGATGGGAAAGTGATCGAAGCTTCGAGAATCAGAAAGGATTCGAAGGTTCGCGTTCACTACATCAAAGAAGGCGACGACATGCTCGTCGATAAAGTCATCGTGACGGAAGTCCGCGACTAACCGTTCACGTTTTGCTTGGCTGATTTAGACCAAGCTAGCAATTTAGCGCCTGGCGAATCGAGAAAGTGCTCGTCGCCAGGCGTTTTGTTTTGACCCCGAGGCACCGCCGGACGCGAGAGAAGACGGAACTCAAACGCGACAACTATGCTGCTTGCCATTATTGCTTGCCGCCGGGGATAGCGATGTGTTATCCACGATCCGTGAACAGAAATATCTTCTACATCATCGGAGTCATTGTAGTTGTCATCGTCGTCCTCAAAGTGCTCCACGCGTTTTAGCTCAAGGCTAGATATGCTCCACGGCGAGTAAACCGCTCTGCGCGTGACCTGAAACCACTTTCGCGGGCTGCAAGGCTGAGTTGAGGTACGCGCGCTACGTGCCGGGCATTTGCTAGAAGTCGCGCTGTGGACGACGGATGACATGCCAGCGATGAAGAATGCCTCTGCCGCAGCGCTTGTAGGGATCTGGACGATTCTGCTGACGGCGTTCGTCGTCACGATTCTTTATGTCGGACGCCAACTGCTTATTCCGCTGGCGCTCGCGGCGATGCTGACGTTCCTGCTTGCACCGCTGGTCGGCTACATTGAACGCTGGATCGGACGTATCGCGGCTGTTCTAATCGTCGTGGCGATCCTCTTCGGGGTCGTCGGCGGAGCCGGTTGGCTGTTAACGAGTCAACTGATCGACCTGGCAGCAAAGCTTCCCGATTACCAGACGAACATCGACAACAAATTGCACGCGATCCGACTTCCCACCGGCGGCGCGTTTGGTCGCTTTTCGCAAAGCATTTTCGAGCTGCAAAAGCAACTGCCGGATTCGTTGGAGCCGCCGGCGAATGCGACCGGCCCGGTGCCGGAAACGAAGGCCACCACGGCGGCGCGCTCTCGCAACACGCCTGCGGCTCAACAGCCGATGCCGGTTCGGATCGTCGAATCGCAAAGCCGCCTTCCGCAAATCCTGCAAACGACCGCGACCGGATTAGTCGGACCGCTCGGGACGGCCGGCCTCGTTTTATTCCTTGTCATCTTCATGCTATTGAAGCGCGAGGACCTGCGCGGCCGAATGATCCGCTTGATCGGGCAAGGCCGGATCAGCGCGACCACGCGGGCAATGGACGATGCCGGGAGTCGCGTCGCCCGCTACCTTACGATGCAGCTTCTGGTGAACGTGACTTTTGGCTCGTGCGTTGCGATCGGACTCTACTTCATCGGCGTGCCGAACGCCGCGCTCTGGGGCGCGTTCGCGGCGATCATGCGATTCGTGCCGTACGTGGGAGTTTGGATCGCGGCCGCAATTCCTGCGCTGATTTCGTTTGCAGTTTCCACGAGCTGGCTCAATCCGCTTCTGACGCTCGGTCTTTTCGTCGTGCTCGAATTGATTAACACTAACGCGCTCGAGCCGTGGCTCTACGGATCCCGCACCGGTGTCTCGTCCATCGCGCTGATCATCGCGGCGGTTTTCTGGACGTGGCTTTGGGGACCAATCGGGCTTGTGCTCGCGACCCCGCTGACCGTGTGCGTTGCCGTGATGGGCCGGCACGTGCCGAAGTTGCAGTTCTTGAGCGTACTCCTCAGCGAAGAGCAAGCGCTCGCTCCGCACGAGGAATGTTATCACCGATTGCTCGCGTTAGGTTTGGATGAAGCGAACGACCTCGCGGAAGCGTACGTGAAAACAAATTCACTCACTTCTCTTTACGATTCCGTTCTGATCCCGACGGTCACACTCGCGGAAATGGACGCGCAACGCGACGAGCTGGGCCCAGAACAGCGTTCCGCGATTCATCGTCACATCCAGGATCTGATTGAAGATCTCGGATCGGCCCCGCCGTCAAAGTCGCAATTGGAAGCGGACAAGGCGGTCGCCGAACACACTCCCTTTCCTCTCTCCTCTCCCACGTGCCGCGTGCTTTGCGTGCCGGCCCGGGCCTACCGTGATGAACTCGCCGGGGCGATGCTCGTGCAGTTGCTTCGACAACAAGGTTTCGATGCCGAAAACGCCCCGGCAGCGCCAAACATTGGCGATCTCGTCAAAATGGCGGCGACGTCGGATCCCGAAGCGATTTGCATCTCGGTTGTCACACCCTCCACTCTGATCCATGCGCGCCATCTCAGCGCGAAACTTCGCGCTCAATTGCCACACGCAAAAATCGTGGTCGGAATCTGGGGTGCCACGGAAAACATGGCGGGCGCGGGAGAACGGCTGCGGTCTTCCGGTGCGGACGAAGTGGTGGTATCCCTCGCCGAAGCAGTGGTGCAGCTCGCGAAGTTTTCTGTTTCGATGGCCGATGAGATGATCCCCGGCGCGATCCCGGACAACGAGGAAAACCGCCTCGAAGAGCTGGCTCGTTTGCATCTCGTGGATGGCACGCGTGAAGAAGTTTTCGACCGCATCACGAAAAAGCTGGCGCGCATTTTTGAGGTACCGATTGCGCTTATCACGTTCATCGATCGCGATCACCAGTGGTTCAAATCGCAAGTCGGGCTGCCGGAGGAAATCGCTGAAGCGCAGCAGACGTCGCGTGAGCTTTCGGTGTGCGGCCATGTGATCGCAAACGACGCGGTACTCGTGGTCGAAGACCTTTCACGCGATCGAAGATTTACAAACAACCCCTTATTAAGAGAGCGCGGCCTGCGCTTTTACGCCGGCGTTCCGCTCCGGAGCAACAACCTTCCGATTGGCTCGCTCTGCATCCTCGATGTCAAGCCACGCCGAATGACCGAACGCGAAAAGCGTTTACTGCAGATCATCGGCGAAGATGTGATGGAGGAAATTAGACGCCGCGAAAGTGTGGATCATCCGCCGAGCGTTCTTGTAGCTTAGGCAGCGATCACGGACCCGACCTGGTCGCCGGTTCTGAAATCAAAAGAACACACGTCAAGAACCTGGAAAACGAGGACCTTGGCGAGATTGAAGAGGTTCTCATCGACCCAGGTTCGGGGCGCGTGAGATTTCTCATTTTGGAGGTTGGTGGTTTCCTGGGGATCGGAGCTACCAAAGTCGCGGTTCCGTGGGGAGCGTTCCAAGTCGCCAAGGAAAACGACAAGACAAATTATGTCCTCGATGCAACCAAGGACCGTTTGGAAAAAGCGCCCAAGGTGGAAGGGAAAGGTTACGAACGGCTCTACGTGCGCGAAACAGCCGAGCCGGTCTTTCTCTACTGGAAGGAAATGTGGGTGGTTGAGCCGCCGAAGTAGTCGCGCTACGTAAGACCAGCCGGCAACTCGACTAATCTACCGAAGCCTGGACAGAACCCATTTTGTCATTGCGGCGACGGCCTCCGGCTGGCGTCGAAGCGCATCTGATCCTTCGTTGACAGTTTTACGCGGCAGCGCAGGATGTCGGCTTAGGGATGAGATTCGAAAATCAGGTTGCAGTGGTCACTGGAGCAGGGCGGGGGATTGGGCACGCCATCGCGGTGCGTTTAGCCAGTGAAGGCGCACGCGTCGCCTCCGTCAGCCGCACCGAAACCAACGCTCAGAAAACCGCTGAAGAAATCAATGCCTCACGTGCGGATGCAGCGAAGGCCTATGCCGTGGATGTGGCTGACCACGCCGCAGTGCAAAAAATTGGCGCGCAGATATTGGAAGAGTTCGGTCGCGTTGATATTTTGGTGAACAACGCCGGCGTCACGCGCGACGGCCTCAGCATGCGGATGTCGGTGGAAGATTGGGATACCGTCCTGAACACGAACTTGAAAGGCGCGTTCAATTTTGTGCAGGCCCTGGTGCGGCCGATGACCAGGCAGCGAAGTGGCCGGATCATCAACATCAGCTCGGTCATCGGATTGATCGGCAACGCTGGCCAGACGAATTACGCCGCGAGCAAGGCCGGGTTGATCGGGCTGACGAAATCGCTGGCACGCGAGCTGGCCAGCCGCGGCATCACCGTCAACGCCATCGCGCCAGGATTGATCGAGACGGACATGACCGGCGTGCTTTCAGATGAGGTGCGACAGGCAATCCTGCAAAAAATTCCTCTCGGAAAACTTGGACAGCCCGACGACATCGCCAGCGCCGTTGCGTATCTCGCTTCCGCGGAGGCGCATTACATCACCGGTCAAGTGCTGACCGTGGACGGCGGGATGGTGATGTAGTTCCTCCAGGGAGCGGCGGCCTCCAGACCGCAGAACCGAAACGACGGCGGTTTGTAAACCGCCGCTCCTTGATACTTCTCGCTGTCGGTCGCGCCTGCGCAACCAAACGAGCACCAAACCTGCTTTTCCTTCCCCGGCCTCTCGTTAGGCCGCTCCGCGAATGAAAACCCTTTCAGCTCTCCTGGCCATCGCGCTCGCGTTCTTTGGTTACTTCTACTTACATCGCCCGATCACATATCCAGCCGGCGTCCTGATCGATTCTGAACCGGCGCAAACTGCGATCGGCGACGGAGAGCCAATGATCGCGCGTGGCGAATATCAACTGAAAGCTCTCGTCCGGTTTTCGCTCGATGCGCGAATTCTGCACCGGAAGGTTTACGATTACGATCGCGGATCGAAGCTCGTGCCGGTCGATCTCGCGGTCGGGTGGGGACCGATGTCTGATCAAGCTGTGCTCGATCGTATCGAGATTAGCCAAAGCACGCGTTTTTATTGGTACGAATACCAATTGCCTCCGCCGATCCCGCGTGACCAAATCGTTTCGCATAGCACCAATCTTCACGTCATCCCGGCTACACCGGCCATCGCATCGTTCTGCAAGTCGCTCCGGCAAGGCGAACTCGTTCATCTCGAAGGCGAGCTGGTCGAGGCGACAGGTCCGGAGATTGGCACCTGGCGCAGTTCCCTTAGCCGAACAGATTCCGGCAACGGCGCGTGCGAATTAATGCTGGTGGAGAATTGCTCGACGCTCAATCGCACGGAAAGCAAAACCACAACGCTCGTCAAGCGGTAGGGCGAGACTCCATCGAGCCGGTGGATTCGGTCCGCCCAACCAACGGCTCCGCGGAGCGTCGCCCTACCTTCTTGCGCCTCCGCTCTTCCCGTTTCATGGTGACACCATGACGACAGAAAAAGCGACATTCGGCGCCGGATGTTTTTGGGGCGTCGAAGCTACCTTTCGCGCCACGCGCGGCGTGACCAATGCCACGGTCGGATACGCGGGAGGCGCAACGAAAAATCCCACTTACGAAGATGTATGCAGTCACGGCACCGGGCACGCCGAAGTGGTGCAGGTCGAATTCGATCCGGCGATCGTTAGTTACGATCAGCTCCTCGATGTCTTCTGGTCGAATCACAACCCAACCACGCTGAATCGTCAGGGGCCCGATGTCGGTGATCAATATCGTTCCGTGATTTTTTATCACTCGCCCGAGCAACAGGCTGCGGCGGAGAAATCAAAAGCAAGCCTGGACCAGGGTGGCCGCTTCAAGCGGCCCATCGTTACTCAGATCGAGCCCGCCCCCACGTTTTATCCCGCGGAAGATTACCATCAGCGTTATCTCGAAAAACGCGGCCTAACGCATTGCGCGGTCTAAGCGCCACATCCCACGCATGAAGCGCGAAGTTGTCCGTTCCAGAAATTTCGTGCATGACGCCGCGGAGTTCATCCTCCAGAAGGCGCGCGTCGCGCTGGCGGAACGAGATCAATTTCGCATCGCGCTCTCCGGCGGAAACACGCCGCGGCCAGTTTACGCCGAACTGGCCAGGATTGGACGCGACCTCCCTTGGGACCGCGTCTTTTTTACTTTCGGCGACGAGCGCTGCGTCTCTCCAGACGATGAGCAAAGCAATTTCCGGATGGCCCGCGAATCGCTTTTCGTCCCCGCGGCCATACCGGAGAAATCGATTGCTCGCATTCGCGGCGAAATCGATCCGCAAATCGCAGCGCAGGAATATCAGGACGGACTTGATCTTCTCGCCGCGCAACGAGGTGAGATGATTTACCGCCACGATTTGATTCTTCTCGGCATGGGCGACGATGGCCACACGGCCTCGTTGTTTCCGGGCACGGCGGCACTTGAGGAAAAAGTGAGAAAAGTCGTGGCCAATTTCGTTCCCAAGTTCAACACCTGGCGAATCACGTTTACCTTTCCGCTCATCGACCAGGCTCGGCACGTTTGTTATCTGGTGAACGCGAACAAGAACGTGGACCTATTGCAGAAAGTGCTGGGAGGCGACCGGCAGTTTCCGTCGGCGCGCGTGGAACCGGCCAACGGCGCTCTCACCTGGATTCTAGGTGAGGCGTGAGTTTGGGCACGGCACCAGCTTGAACCTCCTTCCATGCGCAGCATTATCGTCACCGGCTCCGCGGGCCTGATTGGCTCCGAGACCGTGAAACATTTCGCAAGTGAAGGGTATCGCGTGTTCGGGATCGACAACGACATGCGGAGCCAATTCTTCGGCGCGGAGGCTTCGACAAAAAAAACGCGGAATCAACTCGTGGAAACGGTGCGCGAGTACCAGCATCTCGATCTCGATATTCGCGACACGAAGGGGGTGCTCGATCTGTTTCGGCAGCATCGCAACGAGATCGCAGCCGTCGTCCACACCGCGGCGCAGCCTTCGCACGACTGGGCGGCGCGCGATCCCCAAACCGATTTCACGGTCAATGCCAACGGCACCCTGAATCTTCTCGAAGCCGCTCGCGAAGTTTGCCCGGAAGCGCCGTTCGTTTTCACTTCCACGAACAAGGTCTACGGCGACACGCCCAATCGATTGCCCCTGCGCGAGCTGCCTTTGCGTTGGGAAATCGAGCCCGGCCACGAATACGAGCCGGGCATTTCCGAAACGATGAGCATCGATTACACGAAGCATTCGCTCTTCGGCGCGTCGAAGGCGGCCGCGGACATTCTGGTGCAGGAATATGGCCGCTACTTTGGAATGCCCACCGTTTGTTTTCGCGGTGGTTGCCTCACCGGGCCGGCCCACGCCGGAGCGGAGCTGCACGGTTTTCTTTCTTATCTCATGATCTGCACCGTGACTGGACGGCCGTATCGCGTTTTCGGTTACGGCGGAAAACAAGTGCGCGACAATATTCATAGCGCCGATCTCGTGGACGCCTTCGCAGCCTTCATTCGAGCGCCGCGCGCCGGTGAAGTTTATAACATCGGCGGCAGCCGCCACAGCAACTGCTCGATGCTCGAGGCGATAAGTCTTTGCGAAGAAATCAGTGGCCGGCGCCTAACCTGGAAATACGAAGAGAACAACCGGATCGGTGACCACATCTGGTGGATCAGCGACGTGCGCAAATTCCAGGAACATTATCCCGACTGGAAATTTCGTTACGGCCTGCGCGAGATCGTCGAGGAAATCTACCAAGCGGTAAAAAAAGCCTCGTAACGCTTCAACCCTTCGACGCTCAATACTCCTCGCCCTCGTCTTTTGCCGTCGGCGCGATGCGGTCTTCGACGCCATAAACATGGAACATGACCGCAAACCAATAGATCGGAATCAGCGCGAGTCCGAATCCGGCGGTGGCTGTCGCAGCCAGCAGCCCGAGAAGGATCGCGCCGAACGCACCGATAACGAAAAGCAGCCCGAGCAATCTGTAACCCTTGTAGACATGTCCCAACCCGGGAACCACACTCAACATCACCGCCACCAGATCGCTCGCTTTTCCTTCCGCGGTGTCGGTATCGGGCGCGCGCACCCAATCGCAGCGATCGCAGCTTTGCGCATCCTTCGGCAGCACGTGTCCGCAGAGCGGACAGTTCATGGTGTCGGCAGAGATTTCGGGTTCTATCGTAGGCGCGTCAGTATATTCCAAAGTGATCCTCCGCTTTTTTAGCCAGCCTTTGCCATCGTTCCAAGGGCAAGGCCATTCGTCAAGAAGACTGGCGCATTTGACCGAGGGATGCCAACGCGAAATCGTTGGGCCCATACTTCGTGGAGATGAAGATCACGACGCCGCTCGGCCCTGGCCACGGCCCACCTGTTCGCTGATCTTCGCGTGGAGTTTCAGGTCTTTTGCGGCAAGAACCTTCCCGCTGATCGTCTGGTGCTGGATGTTCTCGAAGAGGATGACGCGCGGTCGTTTCCGCCCAAAGCTTGATTCAATCTTAGCGTCGAATGAACAATTCGCGGGTAGGGACGCCGCGCTGCGGCGTCCGCGCTCCGTCGCTGATAGATCCGGGGCGAGAACACGTTTCGGACGGCGCAGCGCGCCGTCCCTACCATTGCGGAAGGAATTGGCACGGCCGCGGTCACAAGCCGCTGTTCAATCCGTCGCGCGTTGAGTAGAAGTGACGCGATGGCGACCATTCCGCAGCTGGTGGATTATTGCCGCGATCTCCTTCGCGTCGCGGAGATTGAAGATTGGCCCAATGCGCTCAATGGCTTGCAGATCGAAAATTCCGGCGCAGTGACCAGGATTGGCGCCGCGGTTGATGCATCCGCGCGCGCAATCGACGCAGCGATCGAGCACGGGACAAATTTCCTCATCGTGCACCACGGTTTGTTCTGGCCGGGTTTGCAACCGATTACCGGCGGCCGGCGGCGAATGCTCGAACGCGCTCTTAAGCATGATCTTGCGCTGTACAGCTCCCATCTGCCTCTCGATATTCATTCGGTCCTGGGCAACAACGCGCAGCTCGCGAAAGCACTGGGTTTTGAAAACACCGAACCGTTTTTCGAGCAAAAGGGGCAATGTGTCGGGCTCAAGATGCAGGCCCAGGTTTCGCGCGTAGAACTGGCGAGCAAGCTCGAACACTCGTTAGGCGGCCCGGTGAAAATGTTTGCGGCCGGACCTGAGCAAACGCAAACCGTCGCTCTGATCACGGGTGGCGCGGGCTCCGAAATCTACGCAGTCGCAGCTGAAGGCGTCGACACCTTCATCACCGGCGAGGCGCCCCATTGGGCGGCGGTCGCGGCCGAAGAACTCGGAATCAACCTGCTGCTGGGCGGACATTACGCGACTGAGACCTTTGGGGTGAAAGCTTTAGCCGCTCACTTGTCCGATCGATTCGATTTACCTTGGGAATTCTTGGATTTCCCCACCGGATTATGAATTCACGTTTCATCGGATTGCTTTCACAAGGAGCGGCGGTTTACAAACCGCCGACTGCGCCACGAATGACGACGATGGGCGGTTTGGAAAGCGCCCCTCCTTGGTTTGCATCCATGTTTTCGCGAAAGGAACGCTCTTAAATGGATTCCAACGTTTGTCTCGGCCTCTTTGTTTTGTCGATCCCGGTCATTTTGATCGTGGTCGGCGTGGTGGAGATCCAAAAACTCAGAAAGGCCGTGCGCGAGCTGACCCGTCGGATCGGTTTGCTCGAATCGCGCGACGGTGCAGTTGCCCAACCTGCGCCAGCCGTTCAGAAAGCGCCGAGCCCCACTCCGCCGCGCGCAGTCCCTCCGCCGTTGCCGACGCAACCGCTCGTTCCCGAGCCTGCGTTGCCGAGAATGCCAGCCAGCGCCCCGCCGCCGCTGCCGCCTCTGAAACCTGCGCCCGCACCTCGCGCCCCGCGAGTCTCCAAGCCGATCGATTGGGAAACGATCCTGGGCGTGAAACTTTTCGCGTGGATCGGCGGCTTCATCCTTTTCCTCGGGATCGTGTTTCTGGTGAAGTACTCCTTCGAGAACAATCTCATCACGCCGCCCATGCGCGTCGCGATTGGCACCATCCTGGGCCTCGTGCTCATCGTCATCGGATGGCTCACGGCGACGCGACGCTATCGCGTTTCGGGACAAAGTCTCTGCGCGACCGGCGCGCTCGTTCTCTACGGAAACATTTTCGCGGCACACGTTTTCTACCATCTCATCGAACTGGTTCCCGCCTTCGTTGCCATGGCGGTCGTAACGGGCGCGGCCTTCTACCTGGCGGTCCGCATGAACGCGCAGGTGATCGTAATCCTTGGTTTGCTCGGCGGATTTCTCACGCCGGTTCTGTTGTCCACCGGTGTCGATAATCCCACCGCGCTCTTCGGTTACATCGCAGTCCTGAACGTCGGCATCGCGGCAGTCGCGTTGCGCAAGCGCTGGGATTATCTGGTCATGCTCGCCGCGGCCGGCGCTGCGCTGATCGAGTTCGGTTGGGCCGCCCGGTTCTTCGATTACACAAAGGCAAATACTTCGCTCGCGATCTTTCTTGGCTTCGAAGCGCAATTCCTCGCTTTCTTTGCTTTCCAACGCCGCACCGTTCCGGCGGAAAACTGGACGCTGCGAGCTGCGGTCACCATGGGTTTCACCGCGCTTGCGTGGGCGTTTTGTCTTCTAACTTATCGGGAACTTGGGCACAGGCCCGGTTTCCTTTTCACGTTCGCCTTCGCCGCCGAGGCCGGATTGCTCCTCATCCCTATCCTGTTTTCGAAAGCGACTCCGCTCGCGCCAATCAGCGGCCTCACCCTTTTTGTCTTCCTCGCGTCCTGGACGGGAAATTATCTGAACGATGCGCTGCTCTGGTGGGGACTCGGCGGTTACGTCGTCTTCGGGATCATGCACGCGGGCCTTGCGTTCTATCCGAAATCAGACGCGCCGGTTTCAAAACCGGCTGACGTTGCGTGGCAAAGTTATCTGCCGTTGCTGCCGCTCGCGCTGATTTGCTTGTGCGTCTGGAAAAATCAGACTTCGTCGGCGGTCTGGGCCTGCGTCCTCGTTCTTGATCTCATCGCGGTGGGAGTGGCGTTCGTGCGACGCTCCCTTTCAGCAATCGCGATCGCCTTGGTCGTAACCATCGTCGCGGCTGTTCTATGGCTTCTGGCCGCGCCGGCAGAAATGGATATTCGAGGATTCTTGATCGTCGCCGCAGGTTCCGGGACCTTCTTCTTCTCCGCGGCACTCTTCGCCGCTCGAAAGCTTTTTCCCGATTCGGCGAATGCCCGGCGCAATGTCCCCGCGCTCGCGGCTTCGATGCCATTCCTGCTCCTGCTCATGGCGATCGCGAAGCTGCCCATCGTGAACCCAACGCCGTTTTTCATCACCGCATTTTTTCTCGCGGTGCTCTTGCTCGCCCTCGGGGTTTTGTCGCGCACGAGTTGGATCGCTCTCATCGCGCTTGCTTTTACCTGGGCCGTCGAGAGCGAATGGCAGGGCTTGCATTTCACCAGTGGCTTCGGCGCGCTGGCCCTCGGCTGGCAGGTTGCGTTTTTCCTGATCTTTCTCGGCTATCCTTTTTTCTCAGCCGAAGAGGGCAAGTCTTTGCCTTGGGCCATTGGTGCACTTTCCGGGCCGCTGCATTTTTCCCTGATCTTCGACATCATCCGCACGACATTTCCGGACCTGCACAACGGATTTGTCCCGGCGGCCTTTGCCTTGCCGTATGCAATCGGCACAGCTTTCCTGGTTAGGAAAAAAAAGGTGGAACCGGCCTCCGGCGATGCGCGGCTCGCCTGGCAGGGTGGAGTCGCCCTCTTTTTCGTCAGTCTCATTTTCCCGATCCAATTCGACCGCGAATGGATCACGGTCGGTTGGGCGCTTGAAGGATTCGCGCTTCTCTGGTTGTTCCGCATCGTGCCGCATCGCGGCTTGCGTTACGTCGGCGCCGGTCTGCTCTGCCTTGCTTTCATTCGACTCGCCTTGAATCCGGCGGTGCTGGAATATCACCAACGGACCGCGACTCCGATCTGGAATTGGTATCTTTACGGCTACGGCATTCCGATTCTCTGCCTGTTCGGCGGCGCCTGGCTCTTTCGCGCCCCCCGAGAAACCTCGTTCGAGCGGGTGACCCCGACGCTTCTCTACTCGTTAGGCGCGATCCTCAGCTTTTTCCTCCTGAACATCGAGATCGCGGATTATTTTTCCATCGGGCCGACCCTGACTTTCTCTTTTTCCGGCAACTTCGCGCGCGACATGACTTACTCGATCGCGTGGGCGCTCTTCGCTTTCGCGCTGCTCCTCATCGGCATGCGACAGAAAACCCGCTGGGTGCGGTACGCTGGAATCGCGCTTCTGGCCGTCACGCTCGTCAAGCTCCTGCTCCATGATTTAGGGAATCTTGGTCAGCTCTATCGAATTGGAGCGTTCATCGGCGTCGCCATTATTCTGATCGTGGCGTCATTCGTTTATCAGCGCTTCCTCGTGCCGAAAGAGAAGAAGCCGTCCGATTCCTGATTGCGAAATGTAGAGGCGCTTGTGCCAAGCGCCTAAACCAAAACGACAGGCGCTTCGCCCAAGTGCCTCTACATTCCAGAGATTTTGCTTTCGGAAGGCCACTCGCAGTTGTTCTGTCTTGCGCATGGCGTCGCCTGAAAACAAACGCGTAAGCACGCGCGCGACCGGCGTTGTCGGCATCGCCATCTTGTGCTCCCGCGTTCTCGGTTTGCTTCGCGAGGTCGTCTTCGCATCGCTCTTCGGCGCTTCGCGCAACATGGATGCATTTCTCACCGCATTCCGCGCACCGAATATGTTGCGCGATCTCTTCGCCGAAGGCGCGCTTTCGACCGCTTTCGTTACGACCTTCTCCCGCCGCATCGCCACCGACGGCGACGATTCTGCCTGGCGTCTCGCCAGCAAGGTCGCGACGCTCACGCTGGTTTTCATGAGCGCGCTCACCGTGCTTGGGATCATCGGCGCACCGGTCCTCATTCACATCCTGGCACCGGGTTTCCCGCTCGAAAAAGCAGCACTCACGATCCAGCTCACCCGGATCATGTTCCCTTTCATTCTGCTCGTCTCGCTCGCCGCGCTCGTCATGGGAATGCTGAATGCGAAGGACGTCTTCGGTGTCCCGGCGATGGCCTCGAGCTTTTTCAATCTCGGCTCGATCATCGGCGGCGTCGCGCTCTGTTACTGGCTCGAGCCGCAAGCTGATTGGCGTCACCCGCATTTCGGCGCGCGCGGGCTCATGGGCCTGGCCATCGCCACACTCATCGGCGGCCTGCTCCAACTCCTTGTCCAGTTGCCTTCGTTAGGCCGCGTCGGGTTTCACTTCCGGCCGGACTTCAATTGGCGCGATCCCGGTGTCCGCACAATCCTGGTTTTGATGGGTCCGGCCACTATCGCGGCGAGCGCGGTCCAGGTAAATGTGATGGTGAACAGCGGATTCGCCTCTTCGCTCGGCGACGGACCGATGACCTGGCTGAATATCGCGTTCCGTCTAATGCAATTGCCGCTCGGAATTTTTGGCGTTGCGATTGCGACCGTTACGCTTCCGCTGGTCTCGCGCAGTGCCGCGCTCGGAAACAAAGCGGAGTTTCGCGGCGCGCTCGCGCACTCGATCCGCCTCGTCATGCTGCTCACCATTCCCTCAGCTATCGGCCTCATCATTCTGGCGCAGCCGATCATCGGCTTGATCTATCAGCATGGCCGTTTCACGGCGGACGCTACGCTGCACACCGCTGAAGCGCTTCGTTTCTATGCGATCGGGCTGGTTGGTTATTCCGCGGTCAAGGTTCTCGCGCCCGCGTTTTACGCCATCGACAAACGGAACTTGCCGATGTTGGTCAGCCTCGCGTCGATCGGGGTGAACTTTGGTCTGAATTGGTATTTCACCTTTCATTTGGGATGGGGGCATCGCGGTCTCGCCCTCTCCACGAGTTTGGTGGCGATCACCAACTTTCTCTTCCTCTACGGGATGATGCGCGGTTACACCGGCCGGCTCGAAACCGGCGCGATGATCAAAACGCTGGCCAAGCTGCTAGTGGCCGGCGCTGTCTTGGCCTCGATCTGCTTCCTGGCGCAGCATTTCCTTTTCTTTTCCACGGCTGAAACAAGCGCGTGGCGGGAATTACTCGCTCTCATACTCACGATCTTCGTCGGAAGCGCTGCATTCTTCGGCGCCGCTTATCTGCTGCACGTCGCGGAATTGCGCGACGTGGTACTGCTCGTCCGCACCAGGTTCGCCCGAATCCGTTCTTGATTGGAGGTTCGAACTCTTCGAAACCAGCTGCGAGACGCGCGCGCTACTACTCCAGCGCCTCCGCCAGATCCTCGATCAAATCATCCGGATGCTCGAGTCCGATGGAAAGCCGGAGCAATCCCTGCGGCGTGCGCGGGTCTTCGCCTTTGATCGAGGCGCGATGTTCGATCAAACTTTCCACCCCGCCAAGGCTGGTAGCGCGAATAAAAATCTCCGTCTTCGCCGCCACGGAAAGAGCGGCTTCGCGGCCGCCGCGGACCTCAAATGAGAGCATCCCGCTGAAAGCGCTCATCTGCCGCGCCGCGATCTCGTGGCCGGCATGCGAATCCAGTCCCGGATAATGCACCGCTTCCACGCGCTGGTGATCGGCGAGCCAGGTCGCCACCTTAAACGCGTTCTCTGAATGTGCGCGAATCCGCCACGGAAGGGAGCGCATCCCGCGCAAGATCAGCCAGCAATCGAAAGGCGAGGGGACCGCGCCACCGGTCGTTTGTATTTCGCGTACTCGTTCAAAAAAATCCGTCTTGGTTCTCGCGATCACCACGCCGCCGGTCACATCGGAGTGGCCGCCGAAATATTTCGTAGTCGCGTGAACCACGAGATCGGCTCCGAGATCAAACGGCCGCTGCACGATCGGCGCCCACGTGTTATCGCAAACGCAGACGGCGCCGGCAGCGTGAGCGACCTCCGCCACACGCACGATGTCGGTAATTTTCAGCAACGGATTCGACGGCGTCTCCACCCAAAACAGTTTCGTTCGCGGCTGAACCGCCTGCTTGATCTCATCGAGCTTCGTCATATCGACGAAGCTCACGTCGAGGCCCCATCGCACGAAGACCTCGCGCAACAACTTCGTCATCCCATGATAAACATCGGTCGGCGCGATCACATGATCGCCGGGCGCGAGCGCTTGCAGGACCGCGCTCGAGGCCGCCAACCCCGAACCAAACGCAGCCGCATCTTCACCGCCTTCCAACGCCGCGAGCCCTTCTTCGAGCGCATGGCGCGTGGGATTCGCGCTGCGGCCATAGACATATCCGTGCGGATACCCACCTTCCGCATCCCGTTCGAACGTGGTGGACAAATGGATCGGCGTTGCGACCGCACCCGTCGCCGCGTCGATGGCGTGCCCGGCATGCACCGCCAAAGTCTCGATCCGCATTTTGCGTTTACTTTTCACCAAGGTAGAGACGCATCTCCGAGGCGTCCGACGAATTTCGCCGCGAAACGGCGCAATGCAAAACAGTCGAACGACGCAGCGCGCCGTCGCCACCTGTCATTCGATTCGATTTGACGACCCCCGCTCCTCCGGCGCAAATAGCACCTGAATTTCACGCCGGGGCATTCTACCTTTCCGGCCTCTCTCTATGAGCATTTACAATGACGAAGTCTTCACGATGGCCTGCGACCAGTTCGAGGTCATCGCCGATTATCTCCAGATCAATCCAAATGATCGCGATCGGCTGATGCTCCCGAAGCGCGCCATGGCGGTCACGCTGCCGGTGCACATGGATGACGGCAGCACGCAAACTTTCCAAGGCTATCGCGTTCAACATCACTTGACGCTCGGTCCGACCAAAGGCGGCACGCGTTTCGCGCCTTTTCTCTCGATGGGCGAAACCGCCGCGCTCGCCATGTGGATGAGCTGGAAATGCGCGCTGGCGAACTTGCCGTACGGCGGCGCCAAAGGCGGCGTCGCATGCGATCCCACCAAGCTTTCGCGCAACGAACTCGAAGCCGTCTCGCGCCGTTACATGCAGGAAATGATTCCGTTCGTCGGCCCGCACACCGACATCATGGGCCCCGACATGGGAACAAACGAGCAGGTCATGGCGTGGTTCATGGACACCTACTCGGTTTACCAGGGTTATTGCGTGAACGAAATCGTCACCGGCAAACCGGTCTCGATCGGTGGCACCGAAGGCCGCCGCGAAGCGACTGGACGCGGCGTCGTTTATCTGGTCGAGCGTGCGATGGACATGTTGAAAATGGATCCGGAGAAATGCACGGCGATCGTGCAGGGATTCGGCAACGTCGGTTCCGTCGCGGCTCTGTCGCTCGCACTCAAGACCGGCGTGAAAGTCGTCGGCATCAGCGACGCGACGGTGGCGCTTTATAACCCAAACGGAATCGACGTCGCGAAAGCAGAGCAGCATGTCATCAAGAAGGGGAACCTGCGCGCTTTCGACGAAGCCGATCGGATCGATCCGAACGAAATGCTTACCATGCCGTGCGACGTGCTCGTGCCCTCCGCGGTCGATCGTGTCATTAACGCCGGCAATGCCGCAAAATTGAAATGCCGCATCCTGGCCGAAGGCGCGAACGGTCCGACCACGCCCGAGGCCGATCTCATTCTGAACGAGCGTTGGGACGAGCTATTCGTCATTCCCGACATTCTGTGCAATGCCGGCGGCGTGATCGTGTCTTATTTCGAATGGGTTCAGGGTTTGCAGGCGTTCATGTGGACCGAGACGGAAGTAACCGACAAACTTTTCCGCATTCTCGAATCTTCATTCACGCAAGTCATTCGGCGCGCCAAAGCGCACAAGATTTCGCACCGGACCTCCGCCATGGCCATCGGTGTCGAGCGTGTCATGAAAGCGAAGCACGCCCGCGGCTTGTTCCCATGACCTGTAGCGGCGGTCTATGACCGCCGATCCTCAGTTATGAAGTTGTTCGCGCATCGCGAAGATAAGCGGGGCGACCGGCTCTTCGATATTCTGACGGACGAAGAGAACGGACTTCGTCTCATCGTTTCGCGGCTCGGCGCGGAATTGATCAGCGTGGCGCGGCGAAACAACGCCGGCGAATGGATCGGGTTCCTGAATCGCGATAACGAGATCGGCCCGCCCGCGAAAGGCTGGGCGAATCATGCGACCGTGATGGGTTACTATCTGCACCGCATCAAGAACGAGCGCACGCTCTACCGCGGTCAGGAGATTCGTGGAGGAACGCACAGTTTTCTGCGAGGAAAGATCTGGCATCGGGTCGAGTCGGATCGGGAGAACGAACTGACCTATCGCATCACGCCAAAAGATTTTTCGCCAACCGAATATCCGCTCAAGGTATCCCTCGATTTGACCTATCGAATCGAAGGCCCGCGCATTTCGGTCTCGTTCAAATTCAGGAACGACGAGCCGGAGCTAACCGCGCATGTCGGGTTCGGTTTGCACCCCGGCTTTGCCTCGACTTCGTTCGACTCGTTCCGTTTTCAGATGCCGGCAGGCCTTTACCGCCGCCATTTCTCTCCTGAAAATTATCTGAGCGGCGAAACGGAGGACATTCGGTTCGAAGGCGGTGAGATGCCTTTCGCCAGGGAGAAACTCCAAGGCTCTTACATTCTCGAACTGGTGGATGTTCCGGATCGCGTCTTCGCTTATACGGACCCGCCGTCCGGAAGAACCGTTGTGATCGATTTGACCGGCGTTCCCTACCTAACGTTGTGGTCAGATGGCGGTCCGTTTCTATGTGTCGAACCATGCTGGGGTTTGACCGATCATCACGAGCAGCGCGCGTTCGAAAACAAGGAAGGCATTCAGGAAATTCCTCCGGGCCAAAAACTCAGCGCCCAGTTCAGCCTCGAGCTGCGCCTGGAAACATCGAATCACTGAGCGCGCGCGTTCCTTCTGGGGAGCGCAGGCTGCCAGCCTGCAGTTGCCGGCAGCTTGCCGACAACACCTGGGGACGCTCCATGCTTTCGCACGTGGTAAGTCGAGCGAGCGTCTCGGCAAGCTGCCGAGACGGGCAGGCTAGCAGCCTGCGCTCCCCAAGAGCATCACGACGCACCAACGCGCGATCCAAAACCGATTCGCGGTTACTCGCCCGCCAGCGTCAGCTCACGCTCGGTGCGTCCGACTTTCGTCTTGGCATCTTCGCAACGAACGACCCGGTTTTCCGCGTCGAGCACGGCCACGCGAGGATGATGAGTCTTCGCTTCTTCCAGGGTCAGTCGCGCAAAACTCATGATGGTTAGACGATCGCCAATTGCGCCGAGTCGAGCCGTGGCGCCATTCAATTCGATCAGACTCATTCCCGCCGTTCCGTAGATCACATAGGTCTCGAAACGCTCTCCGTTCTGAAGATTGCCAACGAGAATCTTTTCATAAGGGAGGAGGCCCACCATTTCGGCAATGTCCGCGGAAACGGTGAGACTGCCTTCATAGTGCAAACTGGCGCCCGTCACCGCCGCGCGGTGAATCTTGGATTTTAATAGCGTGATCTGCATCGAGGGCGAAAAGAGAGCCTAGACCCGCTGTTTTGCAACGTTCTTTGGTCGACTCAACGACCCCGCCTTGCCGATATCCATTGCATTGCTTTGTCCGCCAATTTGTCGAATGCAACGGCCGCCAATTCGAGATGCTCTTCTTTCGTGTCCTCGATTTTGTTGTGGCTGATGCCGTGGAGGCTTTGGACGAACATCATGATCGTGGGGATGCCGAAGTGGGCGACTTCGGAAGCGTCGTGGAGAGGGCCCGAGGGGAGGCGATGCGGTTGGGCGCCGGTTTGAAAGCCCGGCCGTTGCTCCGCAGCCGTTACGGCGGAGATGGCTTCGTCGCAAAGGGCGATCAGGTCGTCGTGGAAGAGGATCGGCTCGATTTGCCAGAGGCGTTCCCAGGAAACGGTGACGTCTGCTTCCGCAGCGAAGCGTTCGCTGGCTTGTTTCGCTTCGGAGAGCATGCGGGCGAGGGCGGCGGGGTCGAGGTGTCGTTGGTCGAGCGCGATCCGGCATTTTTCGACGACGCTGGTGACGATGCCGGGCTGGGTGGTGCAGGAGCCGATGGTGCAGACGCCGCCGTTGCGTTCGGTGATACGATAAATTTCCGGACTCATTTTTGCCGCGGCGAGAAAGGCATCCTTCCGCTTGTTCATCGGTGTGGCGCCGGCGTGCGCACCCTGCCCGCGAAAGGTGATCGCGTGACGCTCGACGCCGAACGTTCCGAGCACCGTTCCGAGCGGCCGGTCCAAATCAAGAAGCACGGGACCTTGTTCGATGTGCAACTCGAGATAGGCCGCAGCCTTCGCCAGCTCTTTGCTGCACTCCTTCACCTTCTCGAAATCGATTCCGTTCTGCTCGAGCGCCGCGGGAAGGCTGATGCCGTCCTTGTCTTTCAACGCGCGTGCTTCATTCATGTCCAGGTGACCCGAGCACGCTGACGAACCGAAGAGGCTCTTGCCAAAACGCGCGCCTTCTTCATCCGCCCAATCCACCAGCCGCACGGTCACCGGTGGCTTGCCGTTGTATTGGGCGTTGATGCGCCGAAGAATTTCGACGCCGGCCAGGGTGTCGAGACAGCCATCGAGCCAGCCGCCGTTCGGCACCGAATCGATGTGGCCGCCAATCAGAAGGGCTTGCTCGGATTCTCCGCGCAAAGTCGCCCAAAGGTTTCCGGCTTCGTCGGTATGAGTCTCCGGGCAAAACTCTTCCAGCTTTCGCCGCAGCCACGCGCGAGCCCTGGCCCAGGTTTGAGTGAACGCGACCCGTTGCGCGCCGTTCTCGTCGCCAGTCAAATCTCGCAGCTCTTTCAGCTCCGCTATCGTTCGTTTGGGATTCACCGCTGGTGTCATGTCGTTAGGCGAGAGTAGACATCACGACAGGGATGCACAATCCGGAAGCGGTGCGTGTTCTCCTAGCGCTGTAGCGGCGGTCTATGACCGCCGTCTTTCTTTTTTGGGCGTCGCGGCGAGCGTGTTTCGAAGCACTCCTTCGGCGGTCATCCTTCCTTCGCCAAGGCTACGGCGTGAGAGACTAGACCGCCGCTGCAGAAGCAGAATGGTTCGCCGCACACCTCTGCGCGTCGGCGATTCAGGGTACGATGTTCTCTTTCAAAGGAGGCGGTGCCAGCTCGCGTTGCCGCGGCTTCGTTTCGCCCACGTAGATGCGATGCTCGAAACGCTTCGCGCGTTCATGAGATTTGGCTTCCACCACGTGCACGCGAAAACCCGCGCGGGTGAGCGCTTCACCGAAAGATTCCTCATCGGTCGCGGACCAGAAAGCGACGCGACCGCCCGGTTGCAAAGCAGCCGCGATGCGGTTGAATCCGCGGCGGCTGTAGAGCCGCGAGTTTCGCGCCTGCACAAAAGAGGTCGGTCCATTATCGACATCGAGGAGGATGGCGTCGTAGCGCGCGTTTTGCCCGCGCCGGATCAACCCAATGACATCCTCGGTAAAAACCTGCACGCGATGGTCGTTCAGCAAAGCGCCGTTTAATTTCATCAGGAACTGGCGATTCCAATCGACCACTTCGGGCAGTATTTCCGAGACGTGCACTTCCGCCTTTTTTCCGACGATCGAAAGGACCGCCTTCAACGAGAAGCCGAGTCCCAGTCCTCCGATCAAAACGCGCGGATGCGGATGCCGGCTCAGATTCTCGCAAGCGAGTTTCGCCAGCAAAATTTCCGATGCGGTCGACGTGCTGCACATGAGCTGCCGGCCGTTGAGTTTCATGAAATAATCGCCGTCGTGTTCGTGGAGCGTGAACCGTGCTCCATCCGGCGTGATTGTTTCCGCGAGCGTGTGAAAAGGTTTCATCCGTGACCAAGCGGCCTAACGACCAGGATCCTCGGCGCGACGAGGACATGCAGACCCATGTCCCTGCCAAAGGACGTGCCGCGCGCGTCCCGCAGAATTCACACCGAAGGAATCGGCGACGGCGGAGTGTCGCGCAGCTTGGGACTGAGCGGTATCGGCTCGCCCCCGCGCTGGAGATAAAGGGCGTAGAGCTGTTTGAGCAGGTGAGCCCAGGCGAAATAAATCGGCACCATGACCAGATAAATGCCGATGCAAAACGCCAGCAGGCCGAGGCAGACCAGCACTACGCTGGCCACCATCAAGAAAAGAGAGCCGAGCGCGATCTCCATCCACATGGTAGTAACGAATTTCTTTACGAACCCGAAATCGAAGGATTTCGCGAAGTCTTGCACGATAGAAGCCCGCAGTTTGAGGGGCGTGAGAACAAACATCATCGCCAGGATCATGACGAAAAGCCCGATGATGGCGCCGGCGGCGCCGCTGGCGTGGCCGTCGCTCCCGGCGAAGAGGAAGCTGGGCACGAGTGTGATCGGCACGATCAAGAACGACATGACAAAGGCCATGCCCAAAGTGACCACCAGCGTGACGAGAAAAGGCCAAACCCCGCGCTCGAGATATTTTCCGAATTGGTTGAAATCGAAATCAGGAAAAGCCTCGGGGCGCTGATCTTCGCGCGCCCAAAATCCGGTGATGAGCCAACCCATTAACACCAATGGACCAACGACGGGGATAAGGCAGCACACGCCACCGAGCAGCAGATTCATCAGCCATTTTGGGCTTTTGAAAAAATCCGAGATGGAAGCCATGTAGTTCATACGCGTGACCATCTCTAGCATGACTGAACTAAAAGGCGATGCCCGATTTTGGCCTGATCACGCCGCGAGTCCGTTCCCTGCGGCCTAACGAATGGACTGCTATTGCAGATCGTAAACCTCGACCAAGGCGACGCCGGTCGTTCCGCGCGCGCCGCGCACGACCGCAGTGTAGTTGCCCGCATTCAGCGTCGTGGTTATGGCGCTTTCCAACGGGCTGATTGGAGGCAAGCCAACACCCTGGATCTGGGTCGCCTGCAAAGAGTCCTGCTGCCAGTTGTCATTCGAGGCGAGGAGATTTCCCTGGTCGTCGCGGATTTCGAGTGCGGGATCGGAGAGCGCACCAGCCACTCCCGCGGCGGCCAGCGAAGGACCAATCGCGCGCACGACTATGGCCGCCGGATTATTATTTAGAATGAAGCCGGCGATCATTACGTTGTCGCCAGTTTGCACGGTGCCGCGCGTGGCGATGTTCGCCAGACGCGATGGGGCCGGCTGCGAGTCGAGATCGTAAACTTCCACCAGCGCCACCCCGGTGGCGTTGCCCGCGCCGCGAACGATCGCGGTGTAGTTGCCGGGAAGCAGCGACTCAACCAGCCCGCTTTCCCGAGGGTCGGACGGCGGGATCGTCGTCGCCTGAATTTTGGCGGCCTGCGCCGGATCGTCCTGCCAATTATCGTCGAAGGCGAGCATGTTCCCGTTCCCGTCATGCAATTCGAGCGTCGGATTCGAGAGCGCGCCCGGCACGGGGATCGAAGGTCCCAAGGCGCGGACGATCACTTGCTTCGACGCGCCGCCTTCGATAATGAGCCCGCCGATGAGAACGTCGTCACCGGCGCCGACCGTTCCGCGTGTGGAAAGGTTTACGGGAACGCCCGTCGCGGCGGGTCCATGGCCGACGATAGATTGCACCGCAGCTTTTGCGTCGACCAAACCGTAGCCGTCAGTCGCAACGAAACTCTTGCCGAGCTGATTACCGAACGCTCCGTAGAGTATTTGGCCCGCGTCGACGACGGCTGCGATGTCCGCGCCCGCGAGAAGATCGGCCGAATTTCCACCGGCGTTAATCGCAGCCAGGTCGCGATCGACTCCGAACGAAATTGTTTGTCCCGGCGTGAAGCTATCACCGAAATCGAGCGTGAGGACGCGCAGGTCCGCTGAGAAACTGGGCGAGATCGAAACGCCGCCGCCGTTTTGGCCAACGGTAAATGGAAAGCCCAGGTCCGCGCTTTGGTCGAAGACAAGCGGAGTAGTGCTCAAGTCGATCGTGAATTGATGGAGCGCCTCCCCGGCCTGGCCATTGAAGGTGAGGTTGAAGAAGGTCGGGCTGGTCGCGCTTTCGTTGCTGTCATCTCCAGTGGCGGTCAATTGCACATTGGCGGTTCCGCCGGAAGCAATGGCGGTGGAGAAATTCGGATCGACATCGTGCGCGTCCGCCGTTTGCTGCAGGATCAAGCGCACCTGCCCGGGCGACAGCGAGGCCGGCCCGCCCGCGGCTTCGAGCATCAACGCAGCGATGGCTGCGGCAGTTGGCGCCGCGGCGCTCGTGCCAAAGAAATTTGGATAGCCATCGTTGTCGGTATCGGAACCGGCGTCGGTAGGAAAGAAGGAGGTATCGACTCCATCTGCGGCGGCAAACTCCGGCTTCAGTCTTATCTCGGGCGAAGCGAGACGCTGCCCCTGCGCATTAAAATAAAATGGAAGATTCCCGCCTTGAGAGCTGAAGCTTTCCAACGCGGGTTCGTAAGGGCCGGGCGGCGGGTTGCTGTGATTGGAGTTATAATTCGGAACACTGCCCGGCGTGCTGCTGTAGACGTAGGCAGCGACGCTATTGGCGTCAGCGGCGGCGGGATGTCCGAAAAGCGTGATGATATTGTCCGTGAAGAATGGTCCTGTCACCTCTCCCTGGCCAAAAGAGATCACGCGCAAATGCCGCGCCGTGGGTGGATTGCCAGAGCGCAGACTAATGACGAGCTGGTAATTTGTATTCGCGTTCAACTGCACGATCTCGAGCGGCTGCATGGTGGAGAAGCTGTTGTCCGTGCCGCTGAGCGACGAGAGGTAATTTCCGTTCTGATCGAAGACCAGAAGGTTGTAATCTGTGGTCACGCCGCCGCCGAGCGGATCGTCCCACTGAAAAACGATTTGCGCCGAATCGGGGCCAATGGTGACCGGCATGATTATCGCCGGGGCGGCATCGGAGCCTAAATTTTGGAAGCCGCCGGAGTAGAGATTGGAGGGGACCTGGGTCAGGCGGAGATTTCCCCGAAATGGTTGCGCGGCGGTCGAGCTAATGATGTTCGCGTCCGCGGAATAGCCGCGGTTAGTGTTGTTGCCGGCGGCGGAAAAGTACGACACTTTTTTTCCCGGAAGCGAGGCGCTCGTGGCTACATCCTCGACCGCCTGCGCGACGATGCCGTCGGAAAAAAACGGCTCATCGGGGAAACCGATGTCGTCCACAATCACGTCGCAAAGCGTGGCCGAAGAGGTGCGAAGACCACGAATGGCGGAAGCCATCGTGGCCTGGGTGGAACCGACGGCCGAGAAACAGATCTTAGCGGCGGGTGCGATGTCGTGCACAATCTCGGCGATGCCCCGCCCTTCATCTGTTACGCCCGCACTGCTGTCGTCGTTCAGGACCACGACCGGCTGAGTGTAACCATCGGGATTGGCCGGACCGGGGAGATCGCCCGACGCGATCCCGACGCTCGCTCGCGGGACTCCTGGTGCGCTGTCGAAGGAATCCGAAACGATCCCCACGCTGATGCCGCGGCCAAGAATTCCTTGCGCGCTAAACAGGCCCGGCGTGTTCACCTCGGCGGCGTGCTCGACCACGCTGCTTTCGGCTGTGACAACTCCGACATAACGGACAGGTCGCGGCGCCAGCATCACGCTTTGCACGCCTGCCAGATTTGCGACGGGGATCGCTTGGGCAATCGGCAGCCACGCCGAAATGACGCCGCTGCGCCACTGGTTGTCGACGGCCACGATTTCCAAACCGAGCTCGATCAACTTTGCGGTTAAGTCAGCCGCGGAGATTTTTCCATCGAGATAGATGTTCACCGCCACGCGCCCCGAAGCGTCCGACATGATCGAACTGGAGGAGGTAATTCTGGTTCGGAGCTGGCTTTGATTTTGTTGAGAGAGTTCCGCCAACTGCTTCAGACCGAGGCCGAGATTCTCGGGAACTGCGATGTTCGGCACTGGAGAGATCTGCGCGTGCGCCGTTGCAGCCAGAGCGGACGCACAGGCGAGAAGGATCAATCTTTTCATTAGCGAGTTGGTTCGGGGAAAGAGTAAGATATCGCACGCATTGGTCCGACGCCAAGAGGCGCGCGATCAATAAAAGCTGGTCTCGAGCTTGAGCTTTGTTAGACCTCAGCGAATGGGGGAGACGGATGAGTAGCCACGTTTTCGTAAGCCACTCCCACGAAGATTCGGCCGCCGCCGATTCGCTCGTGAAGGCGCTGGAGGAGCGTGGTGTCCCTTGTTGGGTTGCCCCCAGGGACGTGCCGCCGGGCGGTTCTTACGCGGAGGCGCTGCTTAACGCGATTGAGAGCGCGAACTGCTTCGTGCTGATTTACAGCGAACACTCCAATGTCTCCTCGCACGTCCTGCGCGAGGTCGAGCGCGCGTTGAAGTTTGGCCTCAACATCGTTCCGGTTCGTTTCGATGAATCGACGCCATCAAAAAGCCTCGACTACCTTCTCGCTACTGTTCACTGGCTTTCCGTAACGGGCGATTCGCGCGACCGATCCGTAGTCAAAGCGGCGGAACAAATTGCCGCCTGAATAGCGAAGTTTCAAAACACGCCTCCAATTGCGAAGCCGAATCAAGTTCCAACACCTCCAACACCCGTCGCGCTTCCAGCATCGCCCCCGAAGCGGAACTTGCTTTGGGTTGGCGTCGTGGTCTTGCTGGCAGTGGTTGTCGCGCTGATCTGGTTTCTCATCTCAAAGAATCCAGCGCGATTCCAGAGCACTCCGAAAAGCGAAGTCGCCGCGAGCGCGACGGTCGCGCCCGTCGCAACTCCGGTTACAACGGCCACCGCGCAGATCGACCAGACCGAAGCGCCAGTGGCGGTGACGCAACGCTATTTTGCTTTGCTAAATAAGCGCAATGCGACCGCGGCCTACAATCTCCTATCGGCGGATTTTCGCCGGCGTCTCTCGATCGTAAAATATTCCCGGACCATCGGTACCACGCCGCCGGTGAAGGTGGTGGAAGCTACGATGGTCTCCAAGAGCGAACGCACCGCCAGCGTCACGGCGGTTTTCGAGGATACCGATCCGGCATCTCGGCAGGCGCGGTGGCAAGGACCGATCGAATTTGTTTTTGAATCGGCCGCCTGGCGCATCGATAGCATGAAAGGCCTGCGGCCCGCGACCGGCCGCCCGATCCACGAGTCTGCCAATGGATCGGAAGATGAGAATGCGCCGGATCTCCCTTCGCCAACGCCTCAATCCGTTTCCACGCCTCCGACAACCTTATCGCCGAGCCCTGCGCTCCAAGTGTCGACTCCTCCGCCCGGCCCCGTACATCGAGCAGTGTATGGTGTTGTGCACGATCCCGACGGAATCACGAACGTGCGCGAACAACCTTTCCTTCACGCCAAGATCATTGGCGTAGTGAGGGACGGCGAGCGGGTCGAGGTTGCCGGGATGCAAGGCGATTGGGTTCACATAATCCTGGGTCCGAACAAAGCGGGTTTCATTCACAGAAGTCGGGTGAAGATTGATCCGGAGAAATGATCCGGAGGGAGGTGCTTCCGCATGTCCCCCGCGGTTCTCCAGTGCCGCGGTCCGGAACGACGTCCGGCTTAGAGCGCGCAGAATAGAAAAGAAAAACACGCGCGTTCGGCTATCTCGCACGAATTCATTTTAACTATGATCAAGCACAGACTTTTAATCGCAGCCGTCGTCCTTGTCGGCGCTCTTATTCCTGCGGTCGGCGGCGCGAGCGGCATCAACATCGAGATCGGCGATAAGCCTTTCTATCGCGGCGCAACCTACTGGGATAATGACTGGGAGATGACTTGGACGCCGGGACATTGGGCTCACAACCACCAATGGGTCCACGGTCAGTACGTTCGTGGTCATCACCGGAATCACCGCGAGGACCGTCACGATGATCGCCACGATCGGCATGATGATCGCTGATAACGTCAGCGATCGCCGTTGAATTCTGACCCTAATTAGGGAGCGGTGGTTTCCGAACCGTCGTTGGGGAGCGCAGGCTGCCAGCCTGCAGTGTCGGCAGCCTGCCGGCAACACCTAGCGGTGTAATTCGGTTTCACGCAGTCGATCGAGGCGTCTCGGCAAGCTGCCGAGACGTGCAGGCTAGCAGCCTGCGCTCCCCAAGAAGCGATTCGGATAATCGCGATCCACGGTTAGCTACTGACCGGCCGGATTTTGCGTCCCTTGGAAACGCCGATTAGCGCCTGTTCGATGGCTAGAAGAAACTGCGGGACTTCGAGCGGCTTCGTCAGGTACGCTTGCGCGCCCGCTGCAAGGAGCCGCTCCGCCTGGCCTGACGTAGCGTCAGCGCTGATGATGAAGACAGGAATTTCCGCTGTCTCTTTCGCTTGGCGCAATTGCGACAGCACCTCCTCACCCGAGATGTCCGGAAGATAAAGATCCAGCAGGATCAGGTCCGGGCGATGTTCGCGGGCCAGCGCCACACCTTGAGCGCCGTCCATCGCCGTCAAGAACTTGACACTCGCCCAAAAGTTCCCAGAACCACTATCTCTTACCGCCTTTCTCCGAGTGGCGCAACGATCATGAAGCTGCGTCGATTCCTCTGATGAAACGTCACTTCTTCCCGCGCAGCGACATGAGCGGCTGCGAATTTCAACTGAGGGTTCGATCCCGACCCCGAACCACCTACTCATGGCCACCTCATCTCATCGCGAACTTCCTGCCGGTATCGACGTGTTGGGAGAAGTGACGCCGGCGTTCGCCGAAATTCTCACGGCCGACGCGCTTGCGTTCGTCGCCAAGCTTCAACGCACCTTCGCCGGCCGCCGCGCGGAATGTCTCGAGCGACGCCAGGTAAGACAGGCAGCGCTCGATCTAGGCGAGACGCTCGATTTTCTTCCGGAAACCAAGGAGATCCGTGAAAGCGAATGGACCTGTGCGCCAATCCCGAAAGACCTTCTCGACCGCAGGGTCGAGATCACTGGCCCAACCGATCGCAAGATGGTGATCAACGCGCTGAACTCGGGCGCGAAGGTTTTCATGGCCGACTTCGAGGACGCGAACGCGCCGAAGTGGACCAACATGATCGAAGGGCAGATCAACCTGCGCGACGCCATCCGGCGCTCGATCTCCTTTACCAGTCCCGAAGGAAAAGAATATAAACTCAAAGAAGAAGTCGCCGTAATCATGCCCCGTCCGCGCGGCTGGCATTTGCTCGAGAAGCACGTCCTCGTCGATGGCGAGCCAATCTCGGGCGGGTTATTCGACTTCGGTTTGTATTTTTTTCACAATGCAAAAGAGCTGATCGCGCGCGGCAGCGGTCCCTATTTTTATTTGCCGAAGATGGAAAGCCGTCTCGAGGCGCGTATCTGGAACGACGCTTTCAAACTCGCGCAGGTTGAACTTGGAATCCCGCAAGGCGCCATCAGAGCCACGGTTTTGATCGAGACCATTCCGGCGGCGTTCGAGATGGACGAGATTCTCCATGAGCTGCGCGAACATTCCGCGGGACTCAATTGCGGCCGCTGGGATTACATCTTTTCCTGCATCAAGAAATTTCGCAATAAACGCGACTTCCTTCTCGCCGACCGTGCCTGCATCACGATGACGACGCACTTCATGCGCTCGTATTCGCTGCTCTGCATCAAGACATGTCATCGCAGGAAGATTTTCGCGATGGGTGGCATGGCGGCGCAAATTCCGGTGAAAAACAATCCGAAGGCGAATGAAGAAGCCTTCGCTAAAGTCCGCGCCGACAAGGAACGCGAGGCGACCGACGGGCACGACGGCACCTGGGTGGCTCACCCGGGAATGGTGCAGCTCGCGCTCGACGCCTTTGACCGGTTGATGCCGACGCCGAATCAGATCGACAAGAAACGCGACGACGTAAACGTGACGGCGGCTGATCTCCTCGCGTTCGGTCCGAGCGAACCGATCACCGAGCAGGGACTGCGCACGAATGTCAGTGTCGGCGTGCAGTATTTGGAAGCCTGGCTGCGCGGCAGCGGCGCGGTGCCGATCTTCAATCTGATGGAAGATGCGGCCACCGCGGAAATCTCGCGCGCGCAGGTCTGGCAATGGATTCGCCATCCCCGCGGCGTGCTCACCGATGGTCGCAAGGTCACGAAAGAACTTTTTCGCAGCGTCCTGGACCAGGAACTCGAAAAGATAAAGTCGAGCATTGGCGCAGAGCATTATGCGAAAGGCAAATTCGATCTGGCCGGTTCTCTCTTCGACCAAATCACGACCGACGATCAGTTTGTCGAATTCCTCACGCTGCCGGGGTATGAGAAGCTGGATTAAACCGACGGCCGGAGATACGAGGGATTACAGAGCCATTTTGCGAGCTCGTTTCTGGGGAGCGCACGCGACTCGCGTGGTGGCAAAGGCGGCGCGCTTTTGCGAACTTGGAGGACGTTAAACGAGAAGTGTTGCACGCGAGCGTATGAGGTGATGTCGCGCTTGCGCTCGTCGGCTATTTCGCTCCTTCTGATGGTGAGCTTCCCTCTTTCGGTTTTTCGAGTGGTTTCACCTGGACTTGCACTCCTTCCCGCAAATCATCCGTCGGATTCATAACCGCTTTCATGTTTTCCTTGAGCCCGTCGAGCACTTCCATTTTCGTGCCGAAATCGCGACCGATGCGGATGCTTTGCCAGTGAATCTTGTTCTCTTCCGTGACCGTGGCCACTTGCGGGCCTTCCGTTCGAAACATGACCGCGTTGGCGGGAATCACGATCGGCGCATTTTCCTCCGGCAATGAAAATTTTACGTCCGCGTACATGCCCGCGAAAAGTTTCCCATCGTGATTAGGGACCTGCACCTCGACCTGCATCGTGCGCGATGAAGAATCGAGCGCGCCGGCCGTCCGCATGACGACGCCGTCGAAATCCTCGCCTGGTCGTTCCGACACCAGAATTTTCGCCTTCAAACCTTCCTTCATCGTGGGTGCGTCAGTCTGCGGCACATAAACGTAAACGCGCAGTGGGTCGCTTTGCGCGATTCCGAAGAGCTGTGTAGTCGGCGAGACGAGCGCGCCGACGTCGACCTTTCGGGCAGTGATTTTACCGGCGAAAGGCGCGGTGATTTCTTTGAAACCCTGCGTCTTTTGCAGCTGCTCAAGATTGGCTTGGGCTGTTCGCTTTGCTGTTTCCTTTTCGTCGCGTTCCTGATCGGACACGACTTTCTTGGCAGCCATTTCCCGCCAACGTGTGGCCGTCGCATCCGCCAAATCGTAATTTGCCTTTGCTTGCGCAAGTTGCTGATCGATCTCGGGCGTTTCGATTTCGGCGAGCAACTGTCCTTCCTTCACGTCATCCCCGATGTCGACCTTCCAGTTCTTCACGTAACCGTTCGCGCGCGGATAAATAACCGTTTCTTGAAATGCCTGGACGTTCCCCGGCAACACCAGATCCTTGGCTTTCGTGTCGCGCTTTACCGCCATCACGTTGACCGAAAGCTGAGCCGCTTGTTTGGAAGTTTCCGCCTGCTCGTGGCGAGCATGGACGCGATGCCAGATGCCGACGATTACCAAAAGCACGAACACAGCTGCGATCGCGAGCGGGACCCAGACGGCATATTTGCTCCGCGGCGCGTGACGCCGGTGTGTTGGCGGGTGAGTTTGCGGCGCGCTCATATTGTCTCAGGGAGCGCGCGCATCTTGCGCGCCGCGCCCGGCATCCTGCCGGTAGCTTCTTTCCCGCGTGCTTCTTGTCGTGGCGCTTTTTCTTTTCGCTCGGCGTGAGAGTGTTCCGGCAGGATGCCGGAACATGCGCGCTGGAAGCGCGCGCTCCCCAAATCCGCCACTGCCGCGCTCTTCACCAATATCATTTCGCCGATTCCTTCGCCGTCTCCTGTTTCTCTTCCTTTTCGAATTCCTCGTCATCGTCGCAAACGAACTCGCCTTTACGCAGCAGGCTGTAAACGACCGGCACGAAGTACAACGTGGCAAACGTCGCCACGATCAATCCGCCAATGACCGCGCGGCCCAGCGGCGCATTCTGTTCGCCACCTTCACCGAGACCAAGCGCCATCGGCAACATGCCGATGATCATGGCGAGCGCTGTCATCACTACCGGCCGCAACCTGGTAAATCCGGCAGAGATCGCCGCATCGTGCGCGCTTTTCGCCTCTTCACCGCAGCGTTCGTCATTCGCGAACGTCACCAGCAGAATGCTATTCGCCGTCGCCACACCGATCGCCATGATCGCGCCCATAAGCGACGGAACGTTTAGCGTAGTCGCGCAAAGAAAGAGCATCCAGATGATACCGCAGAGCGCGCCGGGCAACGCCATGATGATGATGAACGGATCGGTCCACGATTGGAAATTCACCACCATCAGGAAATAAACGAGCACGATCGCGAACAGGATCCCGCCGCCGAGCCCGACGAACGATCGGTTCATGCTGTCGACTTGTCCGCGCACTTTCAGGAAAGAGCCGCGCGGCAGTTTCTTTTCGAACTCTTTCACCACCTTTGCGATCTGATCCGCCACGCCGCCGAGATCGCGGCCTTGCACGTTCGCCAGCACGTCGAAGACCGGCTGAACATCGTAATGATTCACGATCACCGGCGATTCGCGATGCTCGATCGTCGCCAGGTTTCCGAGCGATTCCGGCCGCGGTAAATTCGGCGCGATGACCGGCGTATTTTTCAAATCCTGAAGCGTGTCCATTTTGTATTGCGGCGTCTGCACCGCGACCTGGTAGTTCACGCCGTTCTGGAAGTTGAGCCAGAAATTCGGGGCCGTCTGCCCGCTCGAGCTGAGCGAGATCAACATCGTGCGGGCTACGTCATTTTGCGTCAGCCCGATCTCCTGCGCGCGCGTGCGATCGACATTAACGCGGAGATCCGGTCCATGCACGACTTGGTGGAGGTGCACATCCACCGCACCCGGAATTTGCACGATCCGTTTCTCAATCTCCTGCGCGATCTCGTAATTCTTTTTGTCGCGGCCAGTCACTTGCACGTCGATCGGCGCCGGAATTCCGAAATTCAAGATCTGGCTCACGATATCGGGTGCGGAAAAATAGAAATCCATGTCGGGAAAATCGCTGTGCAATTTCTGCCGCAAGATCTGCATGTAATCCCTGGTCGGTTTATGTTTTTCGTTCAGGGCGACCAGGATCTCGCCGTCGGCCGAGCTGATGGTCGCGTTGTCGCCGAAGGCGAGATTGATGCCGCTGGAGGGCAATCCAATGTTGTCGAGCACCGTCTTGATTTCTTCCGGCGGAATCACGTCGCGAATGGCTCGGCCTACTTTGTAGAAGCGCTCTTCGGACGCTTCGATGCGCGTGCCGGCAGGCCCGCGCACGTGCAAACGGAATTGGCCCGCGTCGACCGCCGGGAAGAAATCGCGTCCGAGAAACGGCAGGAGGCAAAGCGAGAGTAACACGGCAACCCCCATGGCCACGAAGACGAAGACGCGGTGCTCGAGCGACCAGCGGAGCGAATCCGTATAACGATCGCGCACTTTTTCGAAGCCGTGATTGAACTTCTCGTGGATCCACTTGAACCGGCCGATCATCTTGCTCCAGAACGTTTTCGGGGAACGCGCCTTTTCTCGACCTGGCCGAGCCTGCGTTTTCTTTTCCTCTCGTGGGTCTTCGCGATCCTTCAAATCTTCCGGTCCGTGGCCTTCTTCGAGGTCGAGTTCATCCAGGTGATCGGTGAGGAGGAATTTCACCATCGTCGGCACCACCGTCCGGCTGAGAAAATAACTCGCGAGCATCGCGAAAATCACCGCCATCGCGAGTGGCTGGAACAAATATTTCGCCGTCCCACTTAGGAAAAAAACCGGCACGAAAACGATGCAGATGCAGAGCGTGGAAACGAACGCCGGCACCGCGATTTGCGAGGCGCCGTCGAGGATGGCGCGCACCATCGGCTTCTTCATCGCCAGATTACGGTGAATGTTTTCGATTTCCACCGTGGCGTCGTCCACCAGGATGCCCACCGCCAGCGCCAGTCCGCCGAGGGTCATGATGTTCAGCGTCTGCCCGAGCGCGCCCATGATGATGATCGAACACAAGATCGAAAGTGGAATCGAGGTCGCGACCACGATGGTGCTCCGCCAACTGCCGAGGAAAAGCAGGATCATCATCGCGGTCAGACTGGCGGCGATCACGCCTTCGCGCAGCACGCCATTGATCGAGGCCCGCACGAAAATCGATTGGTCGAAGAGCTGCGTAATGTCGAGCTCCGGCGGCAGCGTCGACTTGATCCGCGGCAAGGCCTCCTTCACACGCTTGATGATATCCAGCGTCGACGCATTCGCCGATTTCAGCACGGTGAGCAGCGCCGAACGGATCCGATTTTGCGCGACGATGTTCGTCTGCACCGCGAACCCGTCGCGCACCTGTGCGACGTCGCGGACGTAAACCATCGCGCCGTTGATCTGCTTGATCGGAAGATCGTTCAGCACATCGAGTACTTCGGGACTGCTGTTGAGGCGCACGTTGTATTCGCGGTCGCCGATCTTCAGGGTGCCGGCGGGCAAAACGACATTCTGCGCGTTGATCGCATTGCTCACGTCGGTTGGCGATAAACCTTTGCCGAAAAGCTTTTGCGGATCGATGTCCACCATGATCTGCCGCGCTTTTCCGCCGTAGGGCAGGGGAACTTGCGCACCTTGGACCGTGGAAAGCTGAGTGCGGATGAAATTCAACCCGAAGTCGTAAAGCTGCTGCTCGGAAAGCGATTGGCTGCTGAGGCCGAGTTGCAGGATCGGAACGTTCGACGCGCTGTACTGAATGATGAGCGGCGGCGTCGTGCCTGGCGGCATGATGCGAAGAAGCGTTTGGCAAATCGCCGTGATCTGCGCCACGCCGGCCTCCACTTTCGCGCCTTCGTGGAAAAAGACTTTGATGACCGCGACGCCGTTATACGACTGCGACTCGATGTGCTCGATGTCGTTGACCGTCGTCGTCATGGCGCGTTCGCAGACGGTGACGAAGCGCTTTTCCATTTCCTCCGGCGCGACGCCGGCGTAGCTCCAAATGACGCTGACCACCGGGATATCGATCGATGGAAAAATATCCGTCGACATGCGCGTGACGGTTACGATGCCGACCAGCACGATCAGAATCGCCATCACCGTGAAGGTGTACGGCCGGCGCAGCGCTAGGCGAACGATCCACATGATCTGATAAATTCCGTTTCGCCGAAGCCAACCTTCGCCCGGGCGTTTACATTCTTAGATACGTAGCGTCGCGCTTCGTTGCGCGGTATTTCCGCAGCCCTCTCGGGCCGAATTCACTGATTCTCCGGGGTGGAACAGGACGCGATCACGATGCCAATGGCGACTTCCGCGGCGTAAACCGCCCGAGCGGTATTCGGGTGGTCCGCCAATTCCTCCGTCACGGCTTGGGCGAGCTGCGGCCCAAAATGCCAGATGCGTGAATGCCAGCACGGTTTGATCAATCCCATGATCCCGTCTCCGATCAGGAAGAGGGCGCCCACTTCGATAATCCGTCGAATCACCAATTCATTTTTCACGCTGTGCCTTTCGTTATGTCCGCGCTCTTTGATCCCAAAGCTGGCTGAGCATCAAAACATACTTGGTTTTCTATCAGTTCGCCGCACAGCTAGTCCGCAGATGCATTTGCCGCATCGATCGCGGAGAAAATAAGAATCTTTGCCGGCTTTCGCGAACGATTTGCAATTGCTGGAGAGGTCTCGTCCGAATTGAATACAGGCGGAGCAGGAGGCTGCCGGCGATTTCATGCCACAACTCTTCGAGAAACGAACCAACTCAATCGCCCTGGCGACCTTATACCTGGAGGGATCATGTGGATTTTTGCCGGTGCCGGTTCCTTTCGGCTGGCGATCATGCTCGCTCTGGCGCTGAGCGATGTCACGATCGGCCGCTTTGCCGGGTGACGGTGGTTGATTGCGAGCGGCTAAACCGCGGACTAGTCTCGGCTCAGGCAACCTTGCGGCATGAATGATTTTCTCTTTGCCCGCGCGCAGATGGGCATGTCGTTAGGCTTCCACATTATCTTTGCCGCGGTCGGCATCGGAATGCCGGTGCTAATGACAATCGCGGAAGGATTGTATCTTCGCACCGGTCGTCCCGTCTATCTCGAGCTCGCCAAACGTTGGGCGAGGGGTTCAGCCATTCTTTTTGCGGTGGGCGCCGTCTCCGGCACGGTCCTTTCCTTCGAGCTGGGGTTGTTATGGCCAAGTTTCATGGAGAAAGCCGGCGCCATTATCGGCATGCCCTTTTCTCTCGAAGGTTTTGCTTTTTTCACCGAAGCCATTTTTCTCGGCGTTTTCCTGGCTGGGTGGAATCGGCTTCCGCCGCTGTGGCATTGGTTGTCCGGACTCATGGTTGCCATCGGCGGAATTGCTTCCGGTATTTTCGTCGTGACGGCGAACGCATGGATGAATGCGCCCGCTGGTTTTAAAATAATCGGCGGCAAGATTACCGACATCGACCCAGTCGCGGCGATGCTGAACCAGGCGAGTTTCCACGAAGTCGTGCACATGACCCTGGCGGCCTTTATCGGCACCGGTTTCGCAGTCGCGGCCGTCCACGCCTTTTTCCTGCTCAAAGACCGGCAGGATAAATTTCATCGTAGCGCGTTCGGTATCGCGCTGAGCGTCGCCTGCATCAGTGCTCCCTTGCAGCTTTGGAGCGGCGACCTCAGCGCGCGCTCGGTTGCCCGCTTACAACCCGCGAAGCTTGCGGCGATGGAAGCGAATTACCGGACGCAAACCGGAGCACCGATCCTCATCGGTGGAATTCCAAACGACGACGCACGGACGACCAAATACGCTGTTCCCATCCCGAAAGGTTTAAGTCTCCTCGTCGCGCGCGATCCAAATGCGACGGTCACCGGATTGGAAGAATTTCCGAGGAAAAATTGGCCCAGCGTGCGCGTCGTCCACATGTCTTTCGACATCATGGTCGCGTCGGGGTTGGCGTTGATCTTCCTGTCGCTGGCGGCCGGCTTTCTTTGGTGGAAACACCGACGCGTTCCCGATAGCAAATGGTTCTTGCGAGCGATTGTGACCGCGGGACCGCTCGGTTTCATCGCGATCGAAGCCGGTTGGACGGTGACAGAATTAGGGCGCCAGCCCTGGATCATCTACAACGTGATGCGCACGGAAGAAGCCGTCACGCCGATGCCTGGGATCGCGGTGCCGTTCGTCACCTTCACTGTGGTCTACCTCTTCCTCTCCTTCATGGTTCTCTACCTTCTGCGCCGCGAGTTCATGAAGGCGACGGAACCGGTCCCGGATCCATCAGCGACATGAATCAACCCGAGCACATCGTCGCTGCTTTCCTTTTGCTCGCATTAATCTTTTACGCTGTCACGGGTGGCGCGGACTTTGGCGGTGGCATGTGGGACTTGCTCGCGAGCGGACCGCGCGCGGCCGCGCAAAGAAACGCAATCACGAAGGCCATCGGTCCCATTTGGGAAGCCGATCACGTCTGGCTGATTCTGGTGGTCGTGATTCTCTTCACCGGATTTCCGCCTGCCTTCGGAACGATCATGACCGCGCTCCACATTCCCATTACGTTCATGCTCATCGGCATCGTTCTGCGCGGCTCCGCTTTTATCTTTCGCAAGTACGACACCAAGGAACCCGAAGTCCAACAGCGCTGGAGCACGATGTTTGGCGCGGCCAGCTTCTTCACTCCTTTCGTCCAAGGGATCACGCTCGGCGCGCTCGCGACGGGTCAGATTCGAGTCGTGAATGGAAGCGTAACTACAGGATTCTTCGCCGGATGGCTTACCCCGTTTGCGCTCGCCTGCGGCTTTTTCGCCCTGGGCCTATGCGGATTTCTCGCCGCCACTTATCTCACGCTCGACCCCGAAGCGGAACCGCAGGTGCAAAACGATTTCCGGTTGCGCGCGTTCTGGTCCGGCTTGGCTCTCATCCCAGTCGCGTTGGGCGTTTTCATCACCTCCAAGACAGGGGCGCCCGATATTTTCCATGGCCTAACGAGCGGATGGGGAGTGGTGCTGGTGAGCGTGACGAGCTGCTTCGCCGCCATCGCTTTGGTGGGTCTCTGGCTGCGGCGATTTCGCGTGGCACAGATCGCGGCCATCGCCGAAGTCACACTCATCCTCGCAGGCTGGAGTCTCGCGCAATACCCGAATCTTGTGACACCGGATGTTACCCTCCTTAATGCCGCGGCGCCGATCGCGACGCTGCGACTACTTATGATCGCGCTCTGTCTCGGCGCGGTCATACTGCTGCCGTCGCTCGCCTTTTTGTATTATCTTTTCAAAGGCAAAGAGAGCCTTTGAGGAATGGATTGGCCATGATCTATTCCGGTCGTCGTGCGGGCCTATAGCTCAGCGGTTAGAGCAGGGGACTCATAATCCCTTGGTCCCAGGTTCGAATCCTGGTGGGCCCAGCTGCGATTTCGGATTTCGGAATGAAAAGAATCCCCACAGATTGAATCCTTCGCTTCGTCGTGCAGTGCGCGCGACGACTCTCGTCGTCGAGTTCCTGGTTTTCAGCGCGCTCATTCTCGCGGCGAGGTGCGCGAATTATCAGGACGTTTTCGTTGGGGGCGACATCTACTTTTCCGACGCCGATTGTTATTCGCGCATGACGCGCGCGCGCATGTGTCTGGAACATCCGGGGCTCGTCGTTCGGCATCATTCGTTCGAGAATTTTCCCGCTGGGACGACACCGCACACGACCGCGCCGTTTGATTATCTCATCGTCGCAGTGGCGGAAATGCTCAAGCCGTTTACGGCTCGAGCGCTCGATCTGGCGGGCGCAATTATTTCGCCGCTGCTCGGTTTGCTGGCGGGTTGGTTTTTGTGGTGGTGGGCGCGGCGAAGCAAACTGCGATATCGGGGCGCGCTTCTGCTGATCTACGCGGTGAGTCCAATCCTCGTGCATGGAATGGAACTGGGCCGGCCGGATCATCAGTCGTTTCTAATTCTGCTTTTGATCGTCGCCGTTTGTTCCGAATGGACGTTGCAAACGGAAGCATCGCGCGGATGGAGCGCGGTGAATGGCGCGGCGTGGGGTCTGGCGTTGTGGGTTTCGCTTTACGAACCGCCGGTTCTGCTATTGGTGGTCCTTCTTTCTCACGCTGTCTTTGCTCATCAAAATTTTACGGCGAGGCATCGTCGGATTGGCTGGGCTGTGCTCGGGATAATCACCGTGCTGGGATTGTTGATCGAACAGCGGCTGCCGAGCTGGCCGCGTTTCGGATCAGATCCGATTCGAACGAATTGGGCGGCGACGATCGGCGAGCTGAAGCACGTGCCGCTCGATGATCCGATCTGGCTTCGCTGGGCTGGGCTGCTGCTCATTCCGTTGCCAGCCCTTCTTTGGATCGCGGTGCGGAGAACTTTTGCGGTTCCCATTTTCCTGGCGGCGTTGTTGATGACGACGTTTGTTCTCACGGCTTGGCAGGCGCGTTGGGCTTATTTCTTTGTCGCGATTTTTGCTGTGGCTTTGCCCGCGCTGCTCAAAGTGGTCAAGAGTCGCACCATCGCGTGGGTCGCCATCGTTGTTTCGCTGTGCCCGATCATGTTGGATTGGGACGCAAGCCTTTGGCCTAACGAGTCTGAAAACACTCTTCACTTGGAACGCCGCCTCGAAGCCGTGCAATGTCGGGCCGCCGCAACCGCGCTTGCTGGCAAGGCCGAGGCCGCTTTCCTCGCACCGTGGTGGTGGTCGCCCGCAGTCGCCTATTGGTCGGGCCAGCCCGGTGTGGCGGGCTCTTCGCACGAATCGCTGGATGGAATCGCACGCAGCGCGCGTTTCTTCCTCGCATCGGACGCAGAAACGGGGCGCGAGCTCCTGCTCAAGAGCAAGGTCGCCTGGGTGTTGGTGTACGACGCAGACCGCACCCTGGCCAATTCACCCGCTATTCTCGGCCTGCCACCGCCTGAAAATCCCCTCGGCCGCGTGCTCGATCGCACCCCGAGCCAGGCGCCCCAATTCCTTCACCTCGTCTCCCAAAACACGGCCTGCAAAGTGTTTCACGTCCAGCTTTCCGCGGAAAAAGATGACTTTCCCTCGGTAAGCCATTGACAGAGCCATTCGGTATTACCATAATGCGGGCGTGCTGAAAAAATTCATCCCGCAGAAGCCCCTGTCGTCGATCGGAGAAGGATCGTTAAGCGCGGGCACTGATGAGAACAACGGGCTCGCTCAGCGCGAACAACCCCGAACATCACCACCAACAATCGATCCACAAAAATATATGGCTGAACATTCTGGCAAAGACATCCTCTCGAGCGACGTCGAGATTAAGGGCTCCATCAAATTTCAAAAGGAATTGCTCATCGACGGCAAAGTCGAAGGGGAGATCAATTCCGACGGCGTCCTCACCATCGGTGAGAACGCGGACATCCGCGGCGAGATCAAAACCAAATCGATTACGGTTTACGGCAAGGTTCAGGGGAACATCACCGTGGGCGAACGTTGCGAGCTGAAATCGCGTTGCACGCTGCAGGGCGACTTGAAAGCAGCGCGGCTCGTGATCGAAGAGGGCGCTACTTTTATCGGCAAATCCGAAGTGACCAGCGGCGGCGCCAGCAAAGGCGCCACCCCGGCCGCGAAACCAGAGATCGTTCGGAACGAAGAGCCGGCGACGCCCCCAGCCAAGTCGGCTTTCGGCGCCCGCGTTTAAGCCGCTACCTGTCCAACGCCACCAGTGGCCAAGCCGTCGCCTGCTAAAGTCAATGTGGATTGTCCGCATTGTGGCTTTAAGCAGATGGAATATGCTGCGGCGAAGAGCACGATGTGCCGCCAATGCGGCGCTCATTTCGCGCCTTCCGCGCCGAAGATGGAAGTGCGTCTCCGGCCCAAGGACGAGCCGGTCGAGGCGGTGGCCGATCCGTCGCTTTTCCGAAAACTGGAAGGCTATTGGACGAAGCATCACAACTCGGAGATCGAATGCTTCGATTGCAAGGCGAAGCAGGAAATCAGCTCCGCCGCCTCGTCCACATTTTGTCCGAAGTGCAGCACGCACATCGATCTGCGCGATTACAAGGTAGTCACAAGCTTCAGCCGCTCGATCAAAACTCACGGCGAGATTCACGTCACCGCGAAAGGAGATCTCAGCAGCAGCAGCGTGACTTGCCGGACTGCGTTGATCGAAGGGAAAATGCGCGGCAACATGAATTGCGTCGGAACGGCGACGATAAATTTCACCGGCAAAATTCCCGGACGGCTCACAGCGGAACGGGTCCTGGTCGAGAAAAAATCCGATGTGCAATTTTTCCGGCGCCTTCGAGTCAAGAGCATCGAGATTCGCGGGCGGATGACGGGGGAGATCATCGCGGAGGGCGCGGTGGTCATTCATCGCCACGCGATGCTCGATGGAAACGTGACCGCGAAATCGATTTCCGTGGAGAAAGGCGGCATCTTTTCCGGCCAGTTGGTCATTGGCAACGCCGGACTCACTCAAGCTGAGCTGCTGCCGGAGTCGAAGCCAATCGCTGCTGCTTCGGACGCAGGCGCGGATGTGATCCCGCCGGACGTGGTGCCGCATCCATTGCCCGCGACTTAGTTCGGGGCTGAATGCAAAAGCTGCGTCCACGCAGTCCGTACGACCGGCTGGGCGGTTACGTGCATCTGCCGCGTTTGATCGACAAGGCGAAGCTCCATCGCAAAGGCTTGCTTGACGGCTACAATTACAAAACCGTCGGGTTCGACAAACATCTCCTGGCCTTTCTGAAGTTGAACCCGGACGCGTTTGAAGAAGCGGCCAACCGCCTCGATGACGACGCCGGGATTCTCGATTGGATTTCGAAAAATGGCACCGCGCATTCGGCCGATGCGATCGAACATTGGAATGAGGCCATGATTTCGCGCTGTCCGGATACCGCCGCGAAAAAGGCGCGCTTCATCCACTTCCTCAAAGAAGCCGGCGGCGAAGGCCGCAAAGATATTCGCACCTACTTCGACCTCATCGAATTCGACGAAGGGCGCTTGAAATAATATGGGAGGGGCCTCAGTGCCCCGATTCAACAGTTCGATGTCGGGGCACTGAGGCCCCTCCCACATTCATCGAACGAACTTTGCGAAAATCTCGCTCGCTTCTTCGAGCGTTTCTTTGCTCCCGATATCAAACCAAGTCCCCTTGATCTGATAGGTTTTCACCGGCTTTCTGGTGTAGAGCCACTGAATAAATCTTCCCGGCTGGTCCGGATTATTTCCCGCCGCGATATAAGTCGTAAAAAGCGGCACGACATTCCGCGAGAAGTAATAGAGCGCAATCCCTGTCAGCGTGGTTTTCGGTTGCGCTGGCTTCTCTTCAAACCCGGTGAGGACGCCTGCGGAATCGGTCGTGATGCCGCTATACTTCTTGATCGCCTCGAGGTCGCCCACATCATAAGTCGCCAGCGTCGCCTCCGATCCTTCGGCTGCTTGCACAAAATCCTCCAGCGATTCGCTGAACAGATTATCGCCCCCGACAACGATTAGATCATTGGCCCCCAGCTCTTCCCGCGTCACGACCAGGGTGATGTCGCCAATCGCGCCCAGCTTATCCGAGTCATCGGTCGAGCCGTCGTTGACGATCTTGAGCGCGAGTCCCGGCTTCCGCCGCTGGTAATCCTCGGCCCACGTTTGAAAATCTTTCGCGAACTTGCTGTTCGTAACCACGTAAATCGTTTCGAGATCCGGCACACCCGCGAGGTGGTCGAGCACCCACTCGATCATCGGTTTGCCCGCGACTTCGAGCAGCGGTTTCGCTTTGTGAAGCGTGAGCGGATACAGGCGCGTGGCGTACCCTGCGGCGAGTATAAGGACATTCATGGCAGCAGCAAAAAAGAACCGGCTCTTTCCAAGCGGCCGACCCAAACAAAAGGCGGCTTCGAAACCGCCTTTCCTTGGTCTCGAAATATCGTCGGCATAGGAATCTTAAAAAAATGAATAACCACAGGATCGCGGGGAAGGTAGACGGAAAGGCTCCGCCAGCCAGTCTGATTATTGCGCTCGAACTTTGGTCCGCCGTGCGGTCAGTTGTCTGGGTAGCGCACCCGTCTCGCGTGTTGGCGAGACGCGTGTGCTACCCAACCACCCCCAGCGCCGCGCGATGGAGCCGTTCCTGTAACGCAGCGATTCGCGATGGATCCACGATTTTGCCCCGCGTCGTCCGATCCGCCACGTAGAAGGTATCGATCGCCGCACCCTTCTCGGTGCTGATGCGAGAGAGCGCGATCGACACGCGCTCCTGTCCGAAAGCAGAGAGCAACTCGTAAAGCAATCCGAGCCGATCCGGCGTTTGAATTTGAACGAGTGTATAGATTGGATGCGCCTTGTTTTCCACCGTCACTCGCGTGGGAAAATCCATCTCACCGCGGGCGGCGCCCTTCACGATTTCTCTTCGCGCTCGGTCGAGCAGTGGCGCGAAATCGAACTCTTCGCTGGCCAGCGCCTGGCGCAAGGTGCTTTCGACCAGCGCATGATCGCGCTCATCTGTCACCGCGCGAAACTTCGTGTTGCACACGCGAAAAATATCCAGCACCACGTTATCGCCGCGCGTGTAAATGTCGGCGCTGAGAATATTAATCGGCACCACGGCGAACGACCCCGCGATTTTCGCCAGCAACTCCTGGCCATCCCAAGCGCAAAAAGAAGCGATGCTGTGCCCCTGCTGCGCGAAAGCCTGCCACGCGATCGCGGGAGCGAGCGGCGGTTCGTTGCGCCAGTACAAATTCTCCAGGAAACGCCGGAAGAGTTTGAGGTGGGCCACGATTTCCTTGACGGCGAAGGCGCGGAAATAATTGTCCGGCATGAACTCGAAGTGCGCTTCCACTTCCTCCGCGTAATTTTCGCCCAGGCTTTCCGTCACGCTCGCCTGCAAGCGCTCGCGCTCGATCTTTGTTTGCTCGTAGAACGCCTCCTGGTCGGATAGATATTGCGACGTCGCGCGGTGGAGCTGCCAGACCAGCGTTTCCTTCCAGTCCGACCACGCGTCTGCGCTTGTGCCCTGGCCATCGGCGAGCGTCAGCAGCATAAGCGCGTCGAGATTTTTCTGGTCCTTCACGATGCGCGCGAACTCCACCGCTGTTTCCGGGTCATCGAGATTCCGCTGCTGGGCCATGTTCGAAAGCGTGAGGTGATGATCCACCAGCAGAATCAACGAACGGCGTTGCGCGGCCGAAAGCTGGAGCCGGATCGCCGCGCCTTGCGCAAAAAGCGCGCTCGCTTCCGAATGCGGACGCGCCCCGACCGCCCGGCCGGTATCGTGCAAAAGCAGCGCGAGATAAAGAACGAGCGGGTCCTCGAGTTTTCCGAATAGCTCGCGATACATTCGAAACTTCGTCTCCTCCGTGCGAATGATCTGATCGAGCTTATCGATGCAAACCAGGGTGTGTTCGTCCGCGGTGTAGCGGTGGAAAAACTCGTGCTGCACTAAGCAGGTGAGCTGTCCAAACTCCGGAACATAGCGACCAAGAAAATCGACGCGATGCATCATCCGTAAAATGCGGCCCACTTCGCCTTTGTGTGAAAGGATCGCGCGGAACGTTTCGCGCGGTCCTTTCCCGTTGCGGAAGGCGCGCGTCACCAGCCCCAAGTTCCGAGTGAAGAGATCGGCCAGGTCTGGGCTCAGATCCAGGCGGCGTTCCTGTGCGAGAAGAAAAACGCTCATCATGGCTTCGGGCGTTCGCGCAAAAATGTCCGGGCGTTGCGCGTGGAGTTGTCCCTGCCGCACGCGGAATTGGTCCACCTGCTCTTCGCGCGTTTTTGGTCGCGGCAGGAAACTGAAGAGCTTGCGCGTGCTGGCCGACGATTGTCCGCTCGCGAACTGTTCCGTGATTCGCTCCGTCACGCGAAAAATGTTTCGCGTGTGTTCATAGTAATCCTTCATTAGCGCTTCGTTCCGCAGCGTCCCACGCTTTTGCGGGTAACCGAGCCGTTGCGCGATGTGGTCCTGGACGTTGAAATGCAACGTGTCCGTCGCGCGACCGGTGGCGTAATGCAGATCGGTGCGGAGCCGAAGGAGAAAATCATAGGCCGCTTCGATGCGCCGCCGGTCCGCTTCGCTCAGCCAATCCTTGCCCACGAGATGGGTGGTGGTGAGCGCGCCTTCCTTGAAAAAGGTCATCCAAAGAAGATTCTGATAGTCGCGCAACCCGCCGCAGCCGCTTTTGAGATTCGGCTCCTGCATGTAAACGCTGTCGCCAAATTTCGCGTGCCGCTCTGCCTGATCCCGCATGCGCAGCTCAACGTATTCCTTTTCCCGGCCCTTCACGCAATTGGCCCGGAACCGCTTGCGGAAAAGACGTTCGAGCTGCGGATCGCCGGCCAGCTGGCGCGATTCCAGCATCGCGGTTTTCGTGAGCATATCCGTATTCGCGAGGCTGATCGCTTCGGGGATCGAACGTGTCGAGTGCCCAACTTTGAATCCGATATCCCACAGGAGATAGAGCGTTTGTTCGATGACCTGGGCCGCATAGGGCGAGATGCCCGAGCTGTTCTTGTCGTGGAGAAACATCACGTCCACATCACTGAAAGGGTTGAGTTCCCGGCGGCCATAACCGCCGAGCGCGACCACAGTGAGCGGAGTAGGGGACACGCCTCTTTCTTGCCGCGCGAAGTTCGACGCGGACGCAAAGATGTGGCGCAGCAAGACATCGATCAGCTCGACCCGGAGCGCGCAAATTTCCCGGCCCCCGCCGCCCGATTGATGGCTGAGTCGAAGCCGATGCTCTTCGATCTTCAGGAATTTTTTATAAAGCGCGAGAGTTTCCGCCGGTCCCTTCGTGCGGGCCGAGGCCAGCTCACGCTCGGCATGCGCGAGAACTTTTTCGAGATGACGAGAGGCCGGCATTTTGGATTTTAGATTTTGGATTTCGGATTACGACCTGGCGGAAAAGTCTCCGCTCAATCCAAAATCCACAATCTAAAATCCAAAGCGGTCACAACTCGATCGCGTAACGCTTCATCTTATTGTAAAGCGTCGGGCGTTGAATGCCGAGGACCTGCGCGGCTTTCTTCTTGTTTCCGTGGCACTGCGCGAGCGCCTGGATGATCGCGTTCCGTTCCATATCGTCGAGGTTCTGCACGCCGGCGGTGCCATCATTATTACTGCGTTCCGCGTGCTGCAACGCCGCCGGCAGTTGCACCTCGGCCGGCAATTCTTTCACACTGATCTTGCCCTGTCGCGCGAGCACGACAGCGTATTCCATCGCGTTCTGCAACTCGCGCACGTTACCGGGCCAGGAGTAATCGAGTAATTTTTGAAACGCCTCTGGACCGATTTGTGGCTCTGGTTTGCCCAGCTCCTGCGCGAACCGTTTCAAGAACGTAGCGACCAGCGGAGGGATATCTTCTTTTCGTTCCCGCAGTGGCGGGATCTCGATTTGAAAGGTATTTAGGCGGTAATACAGATCGGCGCGCAGTCGATTCTCGGAAAGCGCGCGCGAAATCGGGCGGTTCGTCGCCGCGATCACCCGGAAATCGGACTTGAGCGTTTGTGTGCTTCCGAGCGGCCGGTATTCGCGTTCCTGCAGCACCCGGAGAAAACGCGTTTGCAACTCCGGCGGCATCTCGGAAATCTCGTCGAGAAAGAGCGTGCTCCCGCCCGCGGCCGCGATCATGCCGGGAAAATCATTTGTCGCCCCGGTAAACGCGCCTTTCACGTAGCCGAACAATTCCCCTTCGATCATCGCCTGAGGAAACGCAGAGCAGTTTAGTTTCACCATCGGTTTTCCGGCGCGCCGGCTGCGGCTGTGAATCACGTTCGCGATCACTTCCTTGCCCACGCCGCTCTCGCCCGTGATCAGGACGTTGGCATCCGACGGTGCCATCGCTTCGACTAACTCCTGGATTTCCTGCATCGCCTTGCTCTTGATCACCGGCGCCAGGCGCGTCTCCGCGATCTCAAGCCGCTTCTCGAGCTGTTGCGTCTTTTCCCGGAGCTGTTCGGTTTCGCGCAGCAGCGATTGTTTTTCGAGCGCTTTCTCGATCAGGCTGAGCAATTCTTCCGGCGCGTACGGTTTGCTGATGAAGTGATAAGCGCCGCGCTTGATCGATTCGATCGCATTGCTGAGCGAATCGTGCGCGGTCAAAATGATCACCTGCGTCTCGGGATGCTCGCGCTTGATTTGCTCGAGCATCTGCAATCCGTTGGCGTCCGGCAATTGAAGATCGAGCAGAACCACGGCGGGCGGGTTGCTCTTCAACACCTTCAATCCATACGACGCCGTAGCCGCGGTTTCGGGTTGGTAGCCGTGACGGCCCAGCAGCGCTTCCAGCGTGAGCAGAATCGTCCGCTCATCGTCAATGATCAGGATGCGTCTATTTTCAGCGGTCATGGTTTTACAGGAGTCGCGTATTTACACGCGCAAAGATCAAACAGGAAGAGCAATCGACGTGCAACAGCACGCTTTCATTCAGTAGACGCTGCGGACTTCTCGCTGGCGAAGCGCTATTTCGCCAGATCGGCCGAAGGAAGGACGACCGTCGTGATGAGAGATAATGCCGCTTTATCATAGCGCGCGCTCAGTTGGCCCTGGTGGGCCTCGATGATAGCGCGCGAACGATGAAGTCCAAGACCATAATGACCCTGCGCCATTGTGCGCAATGGCTCGCGTCCCCAGTTCTCGGTCGAGCGTTCGAAGTTCCGTTTCGGTTCGCGGATGGTGAAAACGAAACGTTCCTTTTCCATCCGCGCCTCCACCGAGATGACGCCTTCCCCGCGGCCGTGCCGGAACGCGTTCGCGAACAATTCGATCAGCCCCGATTGCAAAGATTGTGGATCGACCTCGAGGGTGGCGTCGCCCAATTGCACGCTCCATTCGATTTTCGCGCTTTCGTTCGAAAAATCCGTCGCCACCTTCTGGCGCAAATCTTCCACGAAATCGGCCGCGCCATAGGACATCAGCGTCAATCGCGGCGCGCCGAGTGATGAGGTGACGCGCTGCAAACTTGCGCCCACTTCGGAAACCATCGCGCGCAGACGCTTGATTTCCTCCCGCATTTCCGGAGCCACCGCGATCTCGGCGAGGTAAGCCGATTGCAGTTCGGCCGCGTTGAGATTGTTGCGAAGATCGTGTCCAAGCTGCCGCACAAACTTCACCACGTCCGGCATCGAAACCTGGATGTCCGGGTTCGGCGTTGAATTAGTTTCGGCGGATGGAGACATGATGAAGGGGGCGATGCAAACGCTAACGCAACCGGCGTTTAGCGCCAGCCCATCTCGGAGGCACGTCCCGCCAAAGGTTGTGCTACGTACGCCTGGTAAATTTCTGCGACCCGACCGCGCCGTCGCCCGAGACCTGGATCGCTGGATCGTTCGCCGCGAGATGACGGAGGATATGAAACACATCTTCCGGGTCCGCCTTGAGCGAGGTCGCAATTTCCTCGGCGCTTTTCCCACCCGCGGTGCTCAAATTTTCCTCCACCCTCTTCTGCAATTCGAGCACCCGCGTCGCTGCCTTCTTCCCCGCTTCAACGCCCGGCTGGTGATACGCGTTAATGTTCACGATGGAGGCATAGAATCCCACCGCGCGCTCATAGAGTGCAATCAGCGCGCCGACGTTGAACGCATTCACTTCCGGAATCGTAAGCGTGATCGATTCCCGCTCACTCTCGTAAAGCGCCGAGCGCGTCCCGCGCAGAAACCCCTGGAGATAATCGCCGCTGGTCACGCCCTTCTCCACCTCGAACCGTTCCGTTCCCCGGTCCTTGCGCACCTCAACGAAAGTGACAAAGAAATTCAAAACGCCATCACGCAACTGCTGCACGTAGGCGTGTTGGTCGGTCGATCCCTTGTTTCCATAAACGGCAATGCCTTGGCGCACCACGTTGCCGTCGAGATCCTTCTCTTTGCCTAACGACTCCATCACCAGCTGCTGCAAATATTTGCTGAACAACATCAGCCGATCTTTGTAGGGGAGGATGACCATGTCCTTTTCGCCCCGCCCGTTGCCCGCGTAAAACCACATCAGCGCCAGCAGCATCGCCGCGTTTTGCGAGGCGTCGGCCGCTCGCGTTTTCGCGTCCATGGCCGCGGCGCCCGCGAGAAAATTATCAATCTCGAATCCTTCGAGTGCTGCCGGCACCAGCCCTACCGCGCTCATGATCGAGGTGCGGCCGCCGACCCAATCGTGCATCGGGAAGCGCGTGAGCCATCCGTTTTTCTCCGCGTATTTATCCAGCTCACTGCCGACGCCGGTGACCGCCACCGCATGCTTCCCAAAATCCAAACCGGCCTGCTCATACCGCGCCGCCGCCTCCAGCATTCCGTTGCGTGTCTCTTTCGTACCGCCGGATTTCGAAATGACGACGGAGAGTGTGTGCGCGAGGTGATCGCCGATCTTGTTGAAGGCGCGATCGAATCCGTCGGGGTCGGTGTTATCGAGGAAATAAATATCGCACGGATCGGTAGCGTGGCCGAGCGAGTCGGCGATGAATTGCGGTCCGAGGGCGGAGCCGCCGATGCCGATCAGGAGCACATGCTTGAAACGCTCGCCTTTTTGCGGCGTGATTTTTCCGCTGTGCACTTCCGCGGCGAATTGTTTGATCCGCGCGTTGGTCTCGTCGATATCCGCGCGCAGCTCCGGCGTCGGTGCGAGCTTGGAATCGCGGAGCCAGTAATGCCCGACCATTCGTCCCTCGTCCGGGTTCGCGATCGCGCCGGCTTCAAGCTCGCGCATGGCGGCGAACGCTTTCTCCACGCGCGCCTGCATTTTGCCGAAGAAATCATCGGCAAAACGCATCCGGCTGATATCGATCGAAAAATCGAGATCGGGATAATGCAGGAAATACTTTTGAAACCGCGGCCAAAGAGAAGTGGAAGCCATGCCCTTGATCTAACAGCAACCGCCCCCCGATTGGAACAGCATTATTGGGTATGGACATCGCGCTGCGACGTCCGCGTGGGGCGTGTCGCCCGCAGGTTTTCCCAATGATGTCCGGCGGTCGGACCCGCGCCGACTCTGCCAAGCGAACAGGAAAAAATCTTTGCGACCGCGCGTTCCTTTTCCCAAGCCAGCAGCATGGATCGGCGGCGCATGGCGCTGGTCGCAATCGGTTACACTCGACGACCTAGATTATGGAAGGCAGGACGCAAGACGGCGTAGATACGGGGGCGCGTAGCGAAAGTTGGAGGGATGTGCGAAAGCCCTCTGAGCGGACGGCGGAAGACGCTCTGTTGTGACCTACTTCGGAGACCTGGCTTTTTGGAGGAGGTCGTCGTATTTCGTGGAGAATTCGTTTACTTTCGCCAGGTAGTTTTGTTTGTCGGGCTTAGGCGCTTCGAGAAGGCTGCGCAGAAATTTGCTCGTGGCAAAAAAGTCCTCGACTGAATTCCCAACTGCACCTGCCAGCAGGACCTGTTTGATTTCGTCCGAGTGCGCACCCTTGAATTGCACGAAGGCAGCATAGGCCGACTCCACGTTGGCGAAACGCTGCTTGTAGCGCGGTCCTTCGATCATGGGCGCATCCAGGTGGTTCGGCATCAAATCTCCCAGCGTTTCCGCCGCCATCAAGAAGCTGCGCAGATACCATTCGTAGTTTTTCCCATGCTCCTTCTCTAACTGCGCCAGGATTCGGCGGTCGACATCGTCTTTGACCGCGCGCAATCCGAACCGCAGCATCGCTTCCGACGCAAAGACCTGTTCGAACAGCGGCATCATTTGGACATGCAGTTCCTGGCCGCGTTTCGCTCCGTCGCTCTTGTAGCCGTGCTGCGCGTAATAGTCTGACGCCGATTTCACCAAGGGCGCGAGGGCGGTTGCCGTATCGGCAAGCTTCTGCGCCGTGGTATCCAGACTAGGCAACGGTGGCCACAGCCCCGGTCCTTTCTTGCCCGCGTCCACTAACTCTTGAAGCGTGGTGCTATCAATATCGTAGAGACCGTGTTCGATGGCAGGCTCCTTGCCGGTTGGGCCTTTCTTCAGATCAACCCAGGATGCGTACCGATCGTAGGACGGTTGAATGCTACGCGCGGCTTTGAGCGCCTTCACGTAAAGGTCGGTCTTCTCCACCACCGATTGAAATCGGTTGTCGGGCAAGTCGGCGATCGTCTGCGCGCGCGCAATCCCGTTGACAGCGAGAAACAGAGCAGCGGCCACGACGACCCGGGACCGCAAGTCCGGCATCGATTTCATCGGGTCGAGTCTGCCGGAAATTCCCAAGCAGGTCACGCACATAATTTTGCCGCCGCTGCAGAAATTCCCTGCCGCGACGATCTCTTTGCAGGCGACGCGCCTGCCGCTACAGTCAGACCCTATGCCGTACAAAAACCTCACTCCGCCAGCGGGCGATAAGATTTCGACATCCCAAGGTAAACTGAACGTGGGCGATCACCCCGTCATTCCATTCATTCGCGGCGACGGCACAGGCCCGGACATCTGGGCCGCGAGTGTGCGCGTTTTCGATGCGGCCGTGGAGAAAGCTTATAGCGGAGAAAAAAAAGTTTCGTGGTTTGAAGTTTTTGCGGGGCAGGCCGCGAAGGACAAGTTCGATGAATGGTTGCCGGAAGATACGGTCGAAGCCTTCCGCGAATATCTTGTCGGCATAAAAGGCCCATTAACCACGCCAGTAGGCGGCGGGATCAGCTCGCTCAACGTGGCGCTGCGGCAAATGCTCGATCTGTTTGTTTGCCTGCGTCCTGTCCAATATTTTGATGGCGTGCCGTCACCGGTAAAGCATCCGGAGAAGGTGAACATGGTGATTTTTCGCGAAAACACCGAAGACATTTATGCGGGAATTGAATACGCCGCGGGCAGCGAAGGCTCCAGGAAGATCCTCGAATTTATCCAGAAGGAATTTCCAAAGGCGTTCGATAAGATTCGTTTCGGCACGAAGGAAAAGGCGGCGGAGTTTTGGAAAACAGTCGGCGCGCCGGAAGGCGATGAAGTCCTGGTGGGTATCGGCATCAAGCCGATCAGCCGGGCCGGCACCGTGCGCCTGATTCATAGCGCGATCAGTTATGCGATCAAATTCCAGCGCAAGAGCGTGACCATCGTGCACAAGGGCAACATCATGAAGTTCACCGAGGGCGCGTTTCGCGATTGGGGTTATGAGATCGCGAAGCAATACTTCGGCGCGGAAGAGATCGATGGCGGCCCGTGGTGCAAAATCCCGATGGGCAAACCGGGCGCCGGCCTTGTCATCAAGGACGCAATCGCAGACATCACGCTTCAGCAGGTCTTGACCCGGCCGGAAGATTTCGACGTGATCGCGACCTTGAACCTCAATGGCGATTACTTGAGCGACGCGCTCGCCGCGCAAGTAGGTGGCATCGGCATCGCGCCGGGCGGCAACATCAATTACATCACCGGCCACGCCGTCTTCGAAGCGACGCACGGCACCGCGCCGAAGTATGCGAACCTCGACAAGGTCAATCCGGGCTCAGTCATTCTTTCGGGCGAGATGATGTTTCGTTACATGGGCTGGGTCGAAGTCGCGGACCTGATCTTGAAAGGATTGAACGGCGCGATCGGGAGCAAGCGCGTGACCTATGACTTCGCGCGCCTGATGGACGGCGCGACCGAGATCAAGTGCTCCGAGTTTGGCGATAACGTCATCGCCCACATGTAAGGCCGCCGCTTCGGGGGACGCAGCAAGGAGCGGCGCTTTCCAAACCGCCGACCGTTTTATACGGCGGACTGGAGACCGCCGCTTCTTGGAAGAAACGGCGCGTACCTGAAAGTGAAGGGATACCTAATTATCCAGCTTGTACGCTTCGGCCAGTCCGATGCCCGTCGTCCGATTCACGCCACGCACCACCGTCGTGTAATTCCCCGGTGCGAGCGTCATCAGGATCGCGGATTCTTTATCATCGCCAGGAGCTAACCCGGTCGCCTGGATGTCCGCTGCATTCGGCGCATCTTTCCAGTTATCATTGCTAAGGAGAAGCGCGCCATTCCCATCATGCAGCTCGAGCGTCGGATCCTGCAACGCGCCGGGGACAGGTGCGCCGTTGACCTGCACCGATGGACCGAGCGCGCGAAAGAGAACGCGCTTTGGGTCTCCGCCCTGCAGGATCAAGCCATCGATGAGAACATTGTCATCGGTTTGAACCGAAGCGCGAACGGACAGATTGCCCAGCTCGCCGGGGTCAGCGGTGCTCAGGTCGTATAGCTCTACCAAACCAACACCCGGACTGCCATCGGCGCTGCGAACCACAGCGGTGTAAGTGCCCGCAGGCAGCCTTTTCACGATGGCGGCTTCGTGGTCGTCAGCTGGCGCCAGGCCGGTTTGCTGGATTTCGGCCTCCTGCGTACTGCGCCAGTTATCGTTGGTGATGACACCTCCGTTGCTGTCGTGGAGCTCGAGCACTGGATCTTGCAAGCTTCCTGGAACAGGGTTGCCATTAACTTTCACGGACGGTCCCATGCCACGAGCTATGATGCGCTTCGTGCCTGAACCAGTAATGATGAAACCACCGATTCCGACGTTATCGCCACCTTGAACAAAGACACGGCCCGAAATGTTTACTAGCTGGATGTTAGCGGGCGTGGGTTGGGGCGATGGCGTAGGCGTCGGAGTAGCTGTTCCCGCTGGAGTAGGAGTAGGCGTTCCTCCCGGAGTAGGTGTAGGTGTTCCTCCCGGAGTAGGAGTAGGTGTAGGCGTCGTCGCCGGCGTTACCGTAATCACTTGCTCGGCCGTATTTGTGCTCTGTGCTCCACGTGAGTCGGTCACGACTAATTGCGCGGCGTAGATTCCCGCGCTGACGTAGGTGTGCTGAACGACAGGCGAGGCCTGGGTGACGTCAGCACTGCCGTCGCCGAACTTGAAGGTGTAACTGGCAATCGTATCACTAAAATCCGGATCGAATGAGCCAGTGCCGTCGAAGGTCACGCTCAGTGGCGCGTTCCCCGATGTTGGGTTGGCCTTCAGATCAGCCGTGGGCCGTGTGTTCGGTATTGCTCCGCAAGGGACATTGCCGACCACTGTGTAGGTGGCAGCAGGATAGCTATTGTCGGTATTTCCTTTGACGAAAGTATGATCTACTAACAGGTTCGAGCGCTCCAAGGTCATAGGAGGGCTATCCCCGGTATCGAATGTCCTTCCGTTCACCGCCCCGAGCAGATCTCCCGGTTGAGGATTTCCAATCGCGGATTTCGCCAGGAAAATCGTGATTGTGCCATCGGCGTTGAAGTTGCTCGCGGGATCAGGCGGTCCGGCCGCCGGTATTTCCGTGGGAACGCCGAGCACGACGAGGGATGCGGTTTGGAGCGTGCCGTACTCAAAGGTGACAGTGCTAGTTCCGTCGGTCGTCATGCCGACGTAATACTGTTCGTCTGGAGAAGCGGGCGAATCCCAGACCATTCTCCATCTGCTGTTCGGTGGAACGGTCGAAAGATCACCTACTTTCATCTGGAACATGAGAACGCCCGGCCTCGACGGCGGCTCGCCGACCGCAACATAGTCAATGAGAAGTTGAGGCGTAGGCGGCTGCATCGCACTACCTCCAAGCGCTTCGGGATGGGTCGGATCGTTCGTGTGAATGATCATTTTACCGCATGGCTCGCCCACATAGGGAGCAGCAATTTCATTGTTAGCACATGATGCTCCGAGCGGAGCTGTAGTGCCATTTACCGCCAGCACCTTATAGTAATAAGTCTTGGTGATGTCGGTGGCCGTTGAGTCATCAAAGGTCCCACCCGTTTGAGTTCCTGGCACGGTCGTCAGGAGGGTCTCTCCGCCGCTCGCGGTGCCCCTCAATATTTGATAGCCCGTGATGGGCGAGTTTCCGGTATCCGCTTCGCTCCACGCCAGATGGACGACAGGACCGATTCGCCGTTGAGTGACGAATGGCATTCCTGGCGCGGAAGTAGTAGGCGTTGACTTGCTGGCAAGCATCCTTCGGCCGCTGGACTGCCGCGCGATCGTCGCGGTCACGGAGTAAGCGTTTCCGGTCACACCGGATGAACCATCCGGATTTATCGGGGCTTGAGCACAGTCGCCACCCGAGCAACCGTTCACGTAACCGACCAGGACACGACCATCCCGGTCGATGGTGATATCGAAGAAGTCGAGCAGGTTCCGCGTGACGGGTCCTCCGCCTCCTCGCAAGATACCGGTACGCTGCATCGGCATATTCGGCGTCGCGTCGGTGGTCGTCCAAGTTAATCCTCCATCGAAGGTGTGCGCGATGTAGAGGTGCCAGACACCGGCAAAAGTATCTGCGTTAGAGTCTCCTGTGCCCGTAACTGACCCATAGAAGGCGACCGCGGCGCGGCCGGTATTGCCGCCGGTGCTACTGCCGCCAACGGCGGCTGGGAAGGCGATATTTTTTAACGGAAAAGGAACCCCCACATCGACGATGTTCTGCCAGGTAGCCCCAAAGTCGTCAGAAGTAGCGACTCCCGCGGCGGTGCCGTTGTTCGCGAAGAGAAAATAGACACGACCATTGTCATCGATACCTACAGCCGGATCATCAGTGGCAGCGGTGTCAGAAACTGACCCGTTTTGCACAGGCCGGATGGTCCAGGTTAGTCCGTTATCTTGGGAAACAACCACCGCTGATTGCGAACCGCACTGCCTGTTCGGGACATAAACGGTTCCGTCTTTGGGGGAAACCTTTACGTGGCCGTGCAAGCCGCCGCATGCCGTCAGGTTATAGATTGGGACGGAAGGGCCGTAGGTAGTTCCGCCATCATCGCTTCTCGAGCACAAAGCCGCCGCGATATCCTGCGAGCAGTAGTAAAGCGCGTTCGGGTAAAGGGGGTTCACTCCTGACGGAATCGGCGTATGATAAATACCCCCACCGATTGTCTGGTGGTCCACCGCCGATGCGAGGCCGCCGGACTGCGCCACAATCCAGGTAAGGCCGTCGTCGTCACTATGGGAAATCTTGACGGTATTAGGGCCGAGCAGGGTGAGCTCGGAGGCAAAGACGCGGCCTGTAGTAGTTCCACGATCGGTGAATCCGATAGGATCAGAGTCGATAAAAACAGACGTAGGAGCCCGGCGGTTTACCCAGCTTGCTTTCGGATTCGTTAATGAACACGAGTCGTCGAAGGTGATAAACAGAGTTTCCAAGTCCGACTGAAAGTTCGCGACGCCAGTAGCCCAGTTACTGCCGATGGAGGGTTCGCCCGCGCCACGCCCCATGTATTCCACCGTCACTCCGCCTGAGCTGGTCGATGTTCCCGGCGTCAGAACGCCGGGGGCCTCGAAATTCTCGTAACCGATCTTGGGCCCTGAATCCTGCGGCGCCGGCGGAGGAGGCGCGGGCGTTTCGGGCACTGCGGTCGCCGTGCCGTGGTAATGGTCCAGGGCCGGGGCCGGCACCGTGTCGTAAGCCACGTGGATCGTGAAGACGCCGACGCCGTCCGTGCTCGGGTTAATGTATGCTACTTGATTTGTAAGCCCGGGTCCTGCCGCGGCTGAAGTAACCACCGGGTTATTGTTTGAGCCCTTGTGAATGTAGATGTCGTACTCATTTGTACTGCTGGTCCACGTCAACAAAACCTGCACTCTTTTGCCAGCCCACTGAGCCGGCGTCCCGGTGACGGTCAGCGTATAAGTTTCACAATTAACGCCATCCTGGCAGAGAGACTCCATATTCACCACGCCGCCAACGGGTACGATTATCGTGCCATCCCAAGCGGACCCGGGACCGGTCGGTCCCACTGTACCTGTGGCGGGGCTTTGCGCGCGGGTGCGGCTTAATGGTATGGCGCAAAATAGCGCCACGCTGCTTAGGCAGAGCAGGGTGCCGAGGGCGGCGCGAGCGGTTAGCGAAAAGGATCTTATTTTCATATACGATTTTCGATTAATAGAGCTGTTATGGCAGAAGACTGTTGTTTCATAGCGTGATAGGACTTCTATTCTTGGTCGCAGCGCGGGTCGTACGATTACTGCTGTTACTTAACATTATAGACTTCCACCAAGCCGACTCCGGTGGCGTTGTTCTTGCCACGGACGATCGCGGTGAAGTTGGATGGCGCTTGCTTGAAATAGATGGCGCTTTCGTGCGTGTCGTTAGGCGCCAGGCCAGCGGCTTGCACCTGGCTCGCGTTCGCATCGGTCTGCCAATCGTCATTGCTCGCGAACGTTGCGCCGTTCTGATCGTGCAACTCCAGGGTTGGATCAGCCAGAGCGTTCGGCACTCCGAAGCCGCTCAGGCTCGGACCTAGCGCGCGGACCACGATCGCGGTCTCGCCTCTGTCACCCGGGCCGGTAATGAAGCCGCCGATGAGCACGTTGTCCGCCGTGTCGATAAAGCAGCGTGAACTGATGTTAGCCAGCTGGGAGTTCGAGGTCGTGGCCAGATCGTATACCTCCACCAAAGCAACGCCGGTAGTGTTACCGACCCCGCGCACCGTCGCGGTGTAGTTGCCGGGAGAAAGTGTCTGCAGGATGGCGGACTCCTTGTCGTTGGACGGCGCGAAGCCGCTGTTCTCTATCTCCGTCCTTTGCGGCGAGTCTTTCCAATTGTCATTCGTAGTCATGAGAACGCCGTTGCCGTCATGTAACTCAAGGATAGGATCGGCCAGGTTTCCCGGAACGGGCACCGAGGGACCCTTCGCCAGCACGATTACCTTCTTCGACTCGGCTCCCGTGATGATGAAACCACCGATGAGGATGTTATCGCCAGTCTGAACCCGCGCCCTGGTCGAGATATTCAGTAACTGCGCCGGGGTGGGAGTAGCTGTTGGCGTTGGGCTAGCAGTCGGCGTTGGGCTAGCGGTAGCAGCCGGCGTGGCCGTCGGGCTAGCCGTAGGTGTGGCGGTTGGCGCAGCCGTGGGTGTTGGAGTTGCTATCGGCGTTGCCGTGGGAGCCACCGTTGGAGTAGCTGTTGGTGCCACCGTTGGAGTAGCCGTCGGCGCCACTGTTGGCGTGGCGGTCGGCGTAGCCGTTGGCGCAACTGTTGGGGTGGCGGTAGGTGTAGCCGTTGGCGCAACTGTCGGAGTGGCCGTAGGTGTGGCCGTTGGCGCAACTGTCGGTGTAGCCGTCGGAGTCACCGTTGGTGTAGCTGTCGGAGCGGCTGTAGGTGTTGCCGTTGGAGTCGCTGTGGCCCCCGGCGTAGGTGTTGGAGTAGGTGTGGCTGTAGGCGCAACTGTTGGCGTGGCCGTAGGTGTGGCCGTAGGCGCAACTGTTGGCGTGGCTGTTGGAGCGGCTGTGGGTGTTGCCGTTGGAGTCGCTGTAGCCCCTGGCGTAGGTGTTGGAGTCGGTGTCGGTACTGTTCCCACGGTGATAACAGCTTGAGCTTGGTTAGTGCTTGCCTGACCAACCGAATCTGAAACAGTCAGCCGCGCCGGGTAGCTGCCGTCAGCAGTGTAGGTGTGCGAAAAAACGCCGGTCGCATTGGTCTCGAACGCGCTCCCATCACCAAAGTCCAGCGTGTAGGAGTTGATCGTGCCGCACGCGCCAGCGGGTTCGTGCGAAGCCGAAGTGTCAAAATTCACCAACAGCGGTGACGGACCCGCACTCGGAGTAGCGGAGAGTTCCGCCACCGGAATCAGGCCGGCGCAGGAAATGTTACCGACTCTGGTGTAGGCGCCGCCGCTGGTTGTCTGGACAGTTTCTAGCAAACCGGTCCCGGCGCCGCCGATTAGAGTAATAGTATTACCAGTTATACTCAGCAGCTTTTTGCCAGGTGCGCTGGCGTCCCAGTCAAAGGTGACACCTGTCGCCCCAGCGGTCGGGGCTGGGAAATTGAGCGGAGCTGAAACATCCAGTTTAATGATGATTGTTCCGTCCGCACTAACGCTTCCCGATATCGCCGGGCAAGTCGATGTCGTGCTGGCCGTGCACACTGTGGTGTCGAGTGTCCCGCCGGTCGAGCTGGGGTCACGTCTCCCGTAGCTGAATTCCGGTGTTGGCACCGCGCCATTCGTATCCATATCCACGAAGATCGTTTGCGGATTCCCAAGAGTATCGATGATCCCGAAAAGAATCTGATACTCGCTATTTGGTGGCGGAGCGGCGGTTCCGGTTCCCGCCGGATCTAACGTCTGAACCTTCATGAGGAACGTGATGGAGTTGTCCGTGCAGTTGGTAAATGGCTCACCCATATTGACGTACTGAATGGTCAGTTCTCCGTTCGTTGGATCGGCCGGGACGGTGCCGGCGTGGCCAGCCGGAGCGACACCGAGATATGGGTAGGTGCACGCGTCACCAGTGCCAACCACGGTAACGACGCTGACCTCCTGGCAGAAGGCCGATTCACCATTCGTGTTCACAGCCGTCACATGATAAAAGGAGTTTGACGTGTTGAGCCCTGACGGATCGAGGTACTTGGTGTGTTTGTTCAGCGGATCGTTGCTGACCGTTGCGATTAGAGTCTCGCTTCCGCTGGTAGAACTCTGGTAAATCTTGTAGGCGGTAATAGGATCTCCGCCATTGTCGGGTTCTAGCCAGGAAACGAGGACACCGGTTGGTTGAGACACGGCTGAGAGAACTTGCGGCGCCGCGGGGACCGCGTGCGCGGGAGGATCAAAGAAGGAAAACAATCTGGGACCGCCCGCTTGCCGTGCGATTAATCCCTGGGCTGCGTTGGAGTCGCCCGAAGTGGAGCTATTGGTGCAATTAACGCAGCCATCCGAAAGGCCGAGTATTGCGCGACCTTCGTTATCCACATCGAAGCCGTTAAAGTCCAAGAGGTTTCGTTTCGTTGGACAGGTCGTGCCACCGTTACAGACGGGACCTACCTGGATGGGGTCGTCGGGAGTGGCGTCGAGGGTCACCCAGGAGACACCGGCATCGTACGTCGTGGCAATGTAGAGGTGCCAAATTCCGGGGAAGTTCGCGTTCAACGATGAATCGCCGGGAGTGGTAGTCCCAAGAAAACCGAAAGCGGCGCGGTTGTCGTCTCCCGCCACCACCACCGGGAAAGTGGAGTTCACGATCCCAAAGGCAGCTCCCACATTTTGCGCGGTAGACCAAGTGAGTCCGCGATCATGCGACACGGCGATCTTCGGCGTGCCATCGTTCTCGATGTAGCCAAAGTAGATGGCATTTGCGCCACCCGGAGGATTAGTGTTACCCACATCATTGAGACCAATTCCTACCGATGGATCGACCAGGCCTGGCTTTGGACTGCCGCTTCCCGGCACGTTGCGCTCGTTCCAGGTTATGCCGTTATCGGTCGAAACAGCGACACCCTGAGTTGCGCCTGACAAAGTGCAGGAATAATTCGGCACGTAAACGGTACCGTCGCGCGCCACCTTCACGTGTCCATGAATCGACCCAGTGCATTGGGTCGGAGTATAAATAGGAACGCCCGGACCAAACGTTAGGCCGCCGTCATCACTGCGGGAGCACTCCGCTTCCGGCGCGATATTCTGAGTGCAATAATAAATCGCGTTTTGGTAAATCAGGTTGGGAGGTGGAGCCGGTGTCGAGTTAGGATTATAAGGACCGCCGCCGATCGTTTCGTGATCGGGACCTTGGGGCACGCCCCCACCTTGGGTCTGGGTGTGACTGCCGCCATCATCATCCGTGTAAGACGTGTTACTATCACCGGCGGTGAGCTGGCCATGGAAGGTCCGGCCTGGAGTCGTCGGATTGCCGGGACTATAAGGACCGGTGCCAAGCGGGAGACTGGTGAAGTGATCGGTAAATCCGATCGCATCCAGGGTAGTAGTCTGCTGGACGATGAAAGCAGTATCCGTCCAAGTGTTGACCGCGGGCGAAGAGCAATCATCGAACGCCACCTGATACTGATCGAAAGTAGCTGTAAACATTGTTATGCCGCCGGTGTTAAGGAGGGTCGGGCCATGCGCTAGTGTCCCCGGGCCGATTTGTTTCAGGCTGCTAACATTTGGATTCCAATCCACACCGATGGAAGGTTCGCCTGATTGAGTGGAAACGCCGGCAGGCGCTTCGTACATCTGATAGCGCGGGGGAATGCAGCCGCTGCACACGGTTCCTGGGCCGGAAAGCGGCACAAGCGTGATCACTCCAGTTATAGAAGGACCGGTGCCGATTTCCACTGTTGTGACAATGGTATATGGGCCATTGGCCTGCAGATTCAGGGTCGTGATCGGAATGGTAATTGTTTCCGGATCGATGCCCGCCGTGTTCGACGCAATCACGTTTCCGCTCGCGTCCTCCACGAACGATCCATACTGCGTCGTGGCAACTGGCCACGAAATTTGAATAACAATGTTGTTTTGCGCCGGATCGTAACTGCCGGCAACCAAGAAAAGAGCAGGATCGAGCGTGAGGGTATAAGTGCTGCAGGTGTTCGCCGCGCATGTTGGCGCGCTGAAGCCTACTCCTTCGCCGGTCGGATTTGGGACCAACGGTGTGCTATCCGTGAACGTCAGCGGTCCGCTGGTCGGGCTGAGGGTGTCACCAGCTGGGGTCGGCGCGTTGCTTTGTTTCGCTGACACCTGGGCAACGCCAGTCTGCGGAGCCGGCTTCGCGAAGCTGAACATCGCCAGGAGCAACCCGGCAAAACAAAGTAAAAGCGCACTTAAGACGCGTGGTTGGAAAAGCGCGGATTCGGAGTTGGATTTCTTTTGCATAAGGATGGCTCTTCTTTTTAGGCGACGCGGGTACGGATCTGACGGACGAATCTTGGTTCGTTAAGGTTCATTTTCACGGTCACTGTTAGTTTCTACTTGACGTTATAGACCTCCACCAAGCCGACTCCGGTGGCGTTGTTCTTGCCGCGGACGATCGCGGTGAAGTTGGATGGCGCTTGCTTGAAATAGATGGCGCTTTCATGCGTGTCGTTAGGTGCCAGACCAGCGGCTTGCACCTGGCTCGCGTTCGCATCGGTCTGCCAATCGTCATTGCTCGCGAACGTTGCGCCGTTCTGATCGTGCAACTCCAGGGTGGGATCAGCCAGAGCGTTCGGCACTCCGAAGCCGCTCAGGCTCGGACCTAGCGCGCGGACCACGATCGCGGTCTCGCCTCTGTCACCCGGGCCGGTAATAAAGCCGCCGATGAGCACGTTGTCCGCCGTGTCGATAAAGCAGCGCGAACTGATGTTAGCCAGCTGGGAGTTCGAGGTCGTGGCCAGATCGTATACCTCCACCAAAGCAACGCCCGTAGTGTTACCGACCCCGCGCACGGTCGCGGTGTAGTTGCCCGGAGAAAGTGTTTGCAGGATGGCGGATTCCTTGTCATTGGACGGCGCGAAGCCACTATTCTCTATCTCCGTCCTTTGCGGTGAGTCTTTCCAATTGTCATTCGTGGTCATGAGAACGCCGTTGCCATCATGCAGCTCCAGGATAGGATCGGCCAGGTTTCCCGGGACCGGCACCGAGGGACCCTTCGCCAAGACGATTACTTTCTTCGACTCGGCTCCGGTGATGATGAAGCCACCGATGAGGATGTTATCGCCGGTCTGAACTCGCGCTCTGGTCGAGATATTCAGTAACTGCGCCGGGGTGGGAGTAGCTGTCGGCGTTGGGCTAGCAGTCGGCGTCGGGCTAGCGGTAGCAGCCGGCGTGGCTGTCGGGCTAGCCGTAGGTGTGGCGGTTGGCGCAGCCGTGGGTGTTGGAGTTGCTATCGGCGTTGCCGTGGGAGCCACCGTTGGAGTAGCTGTTGGTGCCACCGTTGGAGTAGCCGTGGGCGCCACTGTTGGCGTGGCGGTAGGCGTAGCCGTGGGCGCAACGGTCGGAGTGGCGGTAGGTGTAGCCGTGGGCGCCACTGTTGGCGTGGGGGTAGGCGTAGCTGTAGGCGCAACTGTCGGAGTGGCCGTAGGTGTGGCTGTCGGTGTAGCCGTCGGAGTCACCGTTGGTGTAGCTGTCGGGGTGACCGTAGGTGTCGCAGTCGCCGTAGCTGTCGGAGTCGGCGTTGCGGTCGGAGTTGGTGTCGCCGTCGGTGTGGTTGTTGGGGTAGGCGTTGGCGTTGGTGTCGGCCCTGGTCCGCATGGAGTCGATGGGCCAACCGTGACGGTGTATTGCGTTCCGCCACGAGCTGTGTCCGCTTTGTTGTTGCCGCTCGCCCCAGAGCCCGCCGTGGTGAAGGTGCTTCCGCGCAGACCCACCAGGACCGAACCGACATCAATCGGGGGATGACCAGACGGTAGGGCCGCGTTGAGTTTACTAAGCGTCACTTTCATCGTGATTGTTTTTGCGCTTTGGTCGAAGAATCCACAATCCGCCGTCCCGACATCCACGTAGTCGATACCGCCGCTAAAGTTTCTCTTCGCCGTCCCGTACATGAAGGTTTGGGTACCGGAAGCGTCGGTCGTTGCTCGAACAAAGAACCCATCTCCCCGGTCAGAAACGCCAAAAGTGTATTCGTTGGTCGGACTAAGAACGGAATCCGGCGCGTTGGCGGTAAAGGTCGCTCGCCAGTTCGAACTCGGAGGAATAGCCGTCATGTCCGAAACCTTCATGGTAGCGACAAGCATCCGTTCGTTGTTGAGAGAAAAAGGCACGGGCTCCGCCGAATACAAAATAGATAGAATGTCGAGCGGATCATCCCCCGCGAGGACGGCGGTTCCCCCCAGTTCGGGATTACCGCCAAGCCGCACATCATCCCTGAAGTCGGTGACCTGTGACCCTGGAATACCACCAACATCTACCGCCCTCGGAAGAGGTTCGTTCGGGGGAGGTAGCAAACCACCGCCTTCCACCGGCGCCGGGACGTTTGACCCCAGGGCGCTAGGTCCGCTGATCTGGCGCGTGACATAGGTATGGCCGCTAAGGTCGTTGTGATCGTCGCAGTAGCCGATGACGGCGGCACCGGTCGGATCGAAAGCCACCTGGAAGTAATCCGCCAGGTTACGATTCGGCGACACACCTGCGACGACTAACCCATTCTCGGAGATGTTAGCTGCATGAATCACGTGGTCGCTTGCTATCGCCTGATGGAAAGCGGCAATGCCTTGAACGGTCGTCACGAGATTGTAAAAGACATGCCAATCCGCGGAGTCGTCTGTGGTAGTAAGTTTATCGCTGCCGTACCAAACCACACCAATAGTCCCGGACACGGGACTAGTTGTCATCCACGGAAAGACTGCGGTCTTGGTCTCCGCCCCATGGCTAATCTGAATAGCGGCGCTCCAGGTGCTGCCGAAATCAGTTGAAAATTTGACAAAAACATCGTGGTCATCTGAATAGCAGGCGTAGACGGTGCTATCCGGCGCGACCTTCACCGTGAAGAAGAGGTGGGCATCGTTCGCGCTCGCGACAAGCGTTGTGGTATAAGTCAAGGGCGCCAGGCCGGGGGCGGGTGGTATACCTACGGAGACGCTGCCATTACTCCCACTAATATAGACGTTGCCATTGTTCTGATCGACCGCAATTCCACCTGCCTGACCGACGGCTCCGGCGGTGGCTGCGGGTCCGTAAGTAAGGCCGCCATCAATCGACTGCTGAACTTGCGAGATGGCCGGCTCCAGCGTTCGGTAAAACAGGAACACCGTACTGGGACCGAAAAATTCCAGCCACTGCCGGTCATCTCCGGGCACGCCACCAGTTACGTTACCGCCAGGATTCTGGATAAACGTTGCGCCGCGATCAGTCGAGCTCTGGGTCGAGATGTTTCCGACGACCAGGCTGGCATAGGCCAGGGTTGGCGGCGCGTTTGGATTTTCCGTAGCCTCGCTATTGAAGCCGACTGCGATGTCCACGTCGCCCCCGCCATCAGCCCCCACTGTGCCGTCACAAGCGGCAGGCGGTGTGGTCTGCGTGCAATCTACTGGTGCAATCTTGTCTGGCTGACCGCGATATTGCGGATTGCGCATGTACGGGTCGTACATTGGATTGGCAATGGAACTCCCAGGGCTGCCTGGATCTGGAATTGTGGGTCGCAGATCGAAGTACCAAAGGTCCGTGCCCCCCGGGACACCGCGAATCGCAGCAACGTAGCAATTGCCAAACTTATCGCAGCGAACGCTTGGCTCGACATCCTGGCCGATGTAGGGTGCACGTGTCGTGTAGTTAGGGCTGAAGGTTATGCTCCCCGGAATTGGTGTTGGCGTCGGGGTTGCAGTAGCACTTGGAGTAGCTGTTGGCGTTGCGGTAGGTGTAGGCGTTGCCCCTGTGCAAACGGTCGTAACGGTCATGGACCAGCCATTTTGGATCACACCTCCATCAACCGCCGTATCGTCGTCGACGAACAACTTCCACGTCCCGTTGGGATCCGTTCCGTTAAAGCTCGAGAGCACGTTGCTGTAGGGCGAGGCAGGCGCCGGTGCGGCAAAGTCTGCCGGATGCGGGCTGCTGAGAGTGTTGATTACGCCTTGTGTTGGTTGGTAGGATGTTCCCGAAACGATTGGACCTTCATCAGGAACCGGCGTTGTCGCAGCGTCGTCGAACGTCATTGTAGCGCCAGTTAGAGAAAAGCCTGTGCCGCCTCCGCCAGCGTCGGTCATCAAGCGCACTTTTACGCCCGTAGGACCGACGAGCAACACGCCAATGTCATCCGGAAAATTATGAGTTATGCTGACGAGATCCACGGTGACCTTACTCACTGTCCCAGGCTGGACGGTCGCATCGATGGTCGAGGGATAAGGTGATGCAGGAGCGTTGTCGTTAATCGTGACGGTGCCGGTGTTCGAATATATCACCGGAATTCCACATGGATTCGGAGTTCCCGAGGGCGTAGACGTTGGCGTTGGGGTAGGTGTAGCTGTAGCTGTCGGCGCAGGAGTAGAAACAGGTGTAGCTGTGGGCGTCGGCGTAGCGATAGGTGTCGCGGCCACACATGTTGGGAACTTGAAACTCCCGATACGAGTGTGCCAATTCCCGGTGGGAGCATCGGCCAATGCGTAATACTCGGTCGTGTACCAGAAAGTGCAGTCATCGGCAGGATCCACGGTTAGCCCGCTGTAATCGCCCCATCGGCCGAATTGCGGAGGAAATGCCTCGCCATGCTGCGGACCGGTGCCTGCGAACATCTGCGCTTCCCCTTGTCCTAGCGTACTCCCGGTATCGGTTACAAGCCGTCCCGAATAGGCGATGGAAGGAAAGGTGGTGCTGGAGGAAGTGCTGTAACCGATAGCTATATCGCCGGAGCCATCCATCGCGATGCTACCCATCCAGCGATAGACATCAGTCTGGCTGCTTGGTCCCAACGTGCTTTGTTGGAAAATCGTTGGCGTGCCGCCGGGATCGCGCACTTCGTACCAGCGTGGGCCCATTTGCCCCGTTACGCTATCGGCCACCACGGTATGATTAAGCAAAAGCGATTCGTGATCGGTAAACCTCCGATAGACCACGCGGGCCATCAGGCGATCGCCGATCGGATCCAGTTGGAAAGAATCGCCTAACTGCGGGACGCAACCCGCGGTGTAGTTCGTGCAACTAGGCCGCACAAAATCGTCGACCTGCGTAATGGTATTGGGTTGCCCATTATTCCCGAAGGTCGAGTTTGCTGGAGTTGCCCAGTCAACGTGAAATTTCCAAATTCGCAGGTTGTTACCCAAGCCAGTATCCGCAGAGCTGTCTATTTCCGCGAAGTAGCTGGGTGTGCCCCCTGGAGGCAAATTCGGGCCGTCAACATTCGCAGGAAGGTGTCCGCCGAAGGCAGTGTTCGTGCTTCCCATGTTAAAGTAGACCATCTGGGCGGACTGACCCTGAAGCATCTTGTCCCGTTCAAAGGCAAACGCGCCGGCGCCTACATAAGCATTGCCGGAGTCGAATTGATGCGTGCTCATGTAGTAGGCATCGGGCCATAACCCAAAATGCGGATAGTCCTCGAACAAGGTAGGGCTAAGCAGAAAGTCATAAATATAGTATTGCCCGGTGGCGTCCGAAGTCTTCGAGACCGCGATACACTCATGGTAACCGACCGCGCCCCCAGGCACGGCGAATTGAGTCAAGACCCACCGGTCTGCTATTCGGTCGTAGATCACGACGGGGTCGCCGTTATTGTTATTTGCGCAGGCGGTACCGGGCAGTCCCGCAAACAAACTATTGATCTGACTGGGACCGCTCTTACGAATGCCGGCCTTGTCATAAACAGAGAAGGACGAGTTTACCATCTGCACGAACTGAGTGGGACCGACGGCGCCGTTCGGGTCGGGCGGGATGCAACCGTTGCATCCCTCGGCCGCGGTCATTCCTTCAAAGGTGGTAGCTGCCGGCATGGCGAGTGGACCCAGCGCGCTCTGCAACGCCGCATCGACGAAATTCGGTGGCGCCGCGCGATCGGGTCGAATCCGGCGCAAGCCTTCCTCCTGCTCAATCGTGCGCGGAACTGCTGCTGCCGTCGCCGGTAGGTCCCGCACTGTAGGCGAGATGCCATTCACCACTGAAGTGCTGACGATTGGAACTAGGAGCGGACCTGTTACATTCAGGTTAGGTGGCGGCGTAGGTGCGGCGAAACCAATCAGAGCCAACAAAAATCCAACCGAACAAAAAACGAAAGCCATGAAGACTCTCGGATTGAAGAAGCCGGCTTCACGATTTTGTTGCATAAAACCCTTTCCTAAGCGCGTTGGTGACGCATGTAACAAGAACCTTCGTTCGGACGGAGGCCAGGCCTTCCGAATCCGGGCTTGGGCCAGACTGTGGAACCGAACAAATAGGTCGAGCATTATTTTCCCGAGTCGCGACCCATCGGGCCGAGGTACCGGCGGGAACGACAGGCATGTTTCTTCTTGGAAGAAGCGGCGGTCGAGAGACCGCCGCTTCGTGGTATCTTCCTGGTCCCACGCTAGTAGTTCGGCTAGTGGACGTTATAGATTTCGATCAAGCCCACGCCGGTGGTGTTACCTTGGCCGGCTAGAATCGCGGTGTAAGCGCCTGGTGCCACGTCAACTAGAATAGCCGACTCAAGATTATTGCCCGGTGGGATCCCGGTAGCTTCGATGTCGGCTTGTTGTGTGTCTTTCCAGTTATCATTCGTGCGGAGCGTCGTTCCGTTGCTGTCATGCAATTCGAGCGTGGGATCCGCGAGTGCATTTGGCACACCGGAATTGCTCAGCGATGGTCCCATGCCGCGGATTAGGATGCCCGTTGGCGCCGCGTTATCCGGACCGGCGACAAAGCCCGCGATCATCCTGTTATCCGCGGTTTGCACGACTCCGCGCGTGCTGATGTTCGCCAGCTTGGAATTCGCAAGCGGATCCAGATCGAATGCTTCCACCACAGCTATCCCGGTCGTATTACCTTTCCCGCGCAGGACCACCGTGTAAGCCCCGGGATTCAGTGTTTTCACGATCGCTGACTCATGATCGTCCGTCGGCGCGGCCCCAGTGTTTTCGATGGCGGCCTGTTGCGATTGTCCCGTCGCATCGTCGGTCTTCCAGTTATCGTTGGTTGCGATAACGGTGGTGCCATCGTGCAGTTCAATGGTCGGATCGGCCATGGCGCCCGCAATCGGCTGACCGTTTATCTTCAGCGAAGGGCCGATTCCGCGGAGCAGGATCTGCCGTGGATCATTGCCTGTGACAATAAATCCTGCGATCAAAACGTTGTCGCCTGTTTGGACGTTGGCGCGCGTCGAGATGTTTCGGAGCGCCGCGTTCACTTCGATAGGCACTATGGCAGTGTTAGTGCTGATTAGCCCACGCGAATCGGTAACGGTCAGCCGCGCCCGATATTCACCGGGGGCGGTATAGGTGTGCATGACCGTAGGCGAGCTCTGTGATGCGGTTGCGCCATCGCCAAAGTCGAAGCTATACGTAGCTATGGTATCTCCCGCATCCGGATCAGTGGAACCGGCGCCACTTAAAGTCACCGTCAATGGACCCGCCCCGTGATCGGGCGTAGCTGTCAAAACAGCTGTCGGCGCGGCGTTCGGCGCGCAGAATTGATTGGCGTTGACCGCATAGCTGCTGCTGAAAGCGAGACTATCCGGCATGCCGTCATAGACTTCGGTCACGACGCCCGCCATTTGCGACGAACCCGAGACAAATCCGGCAATTACGCTGCCCGGTTGCAAACCGAGATCGGCCGCGGTCACCACGATCGTGATCTTACCGTTAGGTCCATCCAAATTACTGGCTGGATCGGCCGGCTTGCTGGAAGCGACGAATCGCCCATCAACGCCTCCACTGCTGTTCGCGCCCGGGACATAAGAAGAGAACGTGGGACCCGTAGCTCCTCCATCCATGCGCACGCCACTGTAGTGGAACGTCGTGGCCGGAGCGGCATCAGGAATCTTGATTGCGACATACCAGCCGGAGCCGACCGGCGTCGCGGTAATTGGGTCAGTGTTAATGGTAAACACGAACTTGATCGGTCCAGTTGGCGCGAAGGGTTGCGCAAAGTCGAACGAAAGGAGGTCCGTTCCCGGTACGCCGCCCGTGTTGTCACCCGCCGCGTCCGTGAACACAGTCAGGCCCGGCACCGCGCAAACATTCTGGACCGGAGGCGCGGCCACTACCTTTAAGTCGATCTCGTTACTCGCAGATCCGGTGCCCTGGGTATTGATCGCTTTGACAATGTAGAAGTAATCAGGCACCGCGGGATCTGCCGTCCCGTCGACAAAGCTGGTCTTGCCAATTGTCTGTCCGATGGGAGCGATAGCTTCGCCGCCGGCCGTAGTGCCGCGGAAGATCTGATACTTGGTGATGACCGCTCCGCCATTATCCGGCGCTTTCCAGGTCAGGAAGGAAGCGGTCGCGTCCCGTGTGCCTGAGAGGCAGGCCGGCTTAGGCACGGCCGGCTCGACTGAGTCTTTGGCGGCGAACAGACCTTTGCCGCCGGACTGCCGCGCTACGCGCATGAAAGCGACGAAGTCGTTCGGCGCCGTGCCTGCGATGCAACCCTCGGTCACGCAGCCGTCGCTATAGCCGTAGAGGACGTGGCCCTTGTCGTCGACCGTAATTTCATTGAAGTCCAGAAGGTTGCGGTCCTGTGCGCCGCCGCCTTGCTGCCAAACACCTGTCATGCTTTGCACTGGGTCGTTAGGTGTGGAGTTCACCGTTACCCAGGTCTTGCCCTGGTCGTAGGTCGTCGCGATGAAGGCATACCACTTGCCTTGGAAGGTAAGCGCCTGGTAGTCTCCAGGTAAATCGGTACCGAGGAAACCTACCGCGGCGCGGCCTGAGCTTCCGCCCACTGCTTCGATCTCCGCCGCGTTCTTGATCCCATGCGACGCACCCAGATCGAAGTCGTTGATCCAGGTCTGACCGCCGTCCTTGCTTACTTTCACGTGAGCGTGACCTTCGGGAGGCTGACCTTGCGCCACCGTTTCGTTATTCACATAGGCATAATAGACCGTGCTATCCGAGTCGATCGCGATGGAAGGATCGGCGCCCTGCTGCTGCGAGACCGCGCCGGTAACAATGAACTCCTGCCAGGTTGTGCCGGCATCAGTGGACAAGGCGCCGCCTTGTTTGCCGTTGCACTGATTGACTGGCAACCAGGCGGTGCCATCGGGCGCGACGTGAAGATGGCCATGCAAACCGCCGCATTCGGTGGTGGTGCCCGTATAGGCCAGGACGCCAGGTCCGTAGCTGGCGCCAAGTGTATCACTCCTTTGGCATGCGGCGGGACCTACGATGTCTTGCGAGCAATAGTAGACGGCCTCGCCCTGGTTCACCGGCGTCGATAAGACGCTCAACGAAGCGGGGTAGGGACCCGAGCCGATTGTTTCATGATCCGCGCCACCGTTCGGCGGTCCAAAGCCGACAGGGACATAGTTATCGCCGTCAGTATCGGTATAGGCATAGACCGCATTCGCGCCGGCCGTCGAGTTAGAAGCAAAGGTGCGGCCCGTCTTCTGGTCCGTCCATAGGATAGGATCGAGACCGGTGTCAGTAACCGTGGAAGACTTATCTTCCCAAAGTCCTTCGCAGCATTCTGGTTTCTTCGGCGTCTGAACTTCACCTGGAGTAATCCGCCAGATCGGACCGATGTTCATCGTCATGATCCGGCCGGTCTTCGGGTTAAAGCCAATGTTAAACTCGCCGCTGCTTGCTTGGGCCGAGGTGCCTGCGGGCGCCTCGAAAATTTGGTAGCGCGGCACTCCCGGCGTAGTTGGGTCCGCCCCGCCAAACCCCGGCACGCCCGAACCTGCTGCGCCAGGCAGGAACTCTATCTTCACGGTCACCGTCTCGCCGGTAGGTGTGTAGGGAACGATATGAATCGTGTATTTTTGAGAGCCGTCATGCAGGGGGCTGATGTTCGCTACCTCGGGATTGCTGCTGCTGGCCGACTGGTAATCAGCTGCTTCAGAGCCATCGGTCGTGGTGCAATCATTCGGAGTGCAGTCGTTGCGCGGATTCTTGAAGATATAGAGGTCGTAATCGGAATTGCCGCTGCCGGCGTCGGTCCAGGACATTGTCACTTTGGCCGAGGCGTTCGGATGCGCGGCCGCATAGCCACCCGGCAAGGTGACCGTGAGCGTATAGTCGTCGCAAGGAAAACTCGTGTTATCGCAGCGTGGTCCGCTGTCGAGCTGGCCGGCGCCGAGCGGCGAAGGATTCGCCTGGAAGAATGGTCCGGCGGTATAGGTCAGCGTTGGAGTAGAATCGGAAAGCGTTCCACTTGGCGGCGTCGCTGCCAGGCCAACCATCGCCAGCAACACGCCAACGGAAGAGAGAATGAAGGCAAGAAAGACGCGCGGGTTGAAGGCGCCGGATTCAGAAGAGGAAGGATTAATTTGCATGGATTTTATTTTGGTTAGGACGCCTGCGGGACGAAAAAGGTTCGAGGAACCTTCGATTGGTGCGGGAGTTGATAGCTGGTTCGGAGAGATCGGTTCGGTTGGTTGTTAATTTTTTTTGATCGAGAGTTTGGGATTACAATAATGTAATTGTGCGGAAAGGCAGACGCTATCTCACTTCGGATTATTTCAGGGAAAAACGGACATCCTCGTTCGAATGGAGGGAACATTCTCGATCGCATTCAACGAGATTGCGGAAATATAGTAAAAAGGTCGAGCAGATACTGCGATAATGACGAAAATGTAAGGTGCGGAGATTCCTCAACTGAGAACAAAACGTTTCTCCTGACATGTTCGATTTAACTCAGGCCGCTTGAGATTGTCGCGGCAAATGATGGTTTGCTAGATTGGAACCCATCGGGAAGATTCGTCCGATGCGAACATTCTTAACTACTCTGGCGTTTTGTCTGGTCCTTGCTCTTCCTAGCTGTTCAAAGTCGAAGAGTCCTACCCTGGCGGAGACCCAACCAGAAAAGTCGCCTTCGCCCAAGCAATCATCGGCGACGCCGAACGCTGCCTCGAGCAAAGCCCCGATCGATGCTTGTTCTTTGCTCACTGGCCAGGAAATCGAGGCAGTTCAGGGGGCGGCTCCCAAGGACACAAAACCGAGCACCCATTCCAGACAAGGGCTCACCGTTTCGCAATGTTACTTCCTTCTTCCCGTCGCGGCCGATTCCATCGTCGTGACTCTGACCCAGCGAGCGGACAGCTTCGAAGCCAGCGACCCGAAACAATCATGGGAAGAAATCTTTCATAGCGAGCACGAGACCGAGAAGGAGCGTGGAGAAGAGAAGGAGGCGGCCAAACCGGACAGCATCGCCGGCTTGGGCGATGAAGCTTTTTGGTCGGCCCAGCGTTTTGGCGGTGTCTTGTATGTGTTGAAAGGGAGCAGCTACATTAGCATCAGCGTCGGAGGAGCCGGCGACCAGGCCAGCAAGCTCCAAAAATCCAAATCCCTCGCCGAGACGATCCTGAAACGCCTTTGAGCTGCCAAGGAGGAGCCGATGACGACTTCCGAGCTCAGCCTTACATCTTTGCTTCCTTCGTTGCCTTTTGTTTCAATAAACGCAAGAAATTGCTCGCCGAGCTCTGGACCCCGGCCGAGCCGTCCCCCGGAAAGCTCGTCGATGCCTACGTTACGCCGGAGGGGCTTGCTGCCCTGAACCTGGATCCCTCGCCCATAAAATCTGCCCGCTCACTTCCTTCGGTGCCGACGTTTGACGGCTCTGGCCGGGAGCTTGATTGGTCGAAGGCCCACCCTGCCTCCCTCTAGCTCCCGCTAGGAGGATTAGAAAGGGGGAAGGAGGTCGCAGAGAGTGGGAGTTGCGTCATTACGGCGATATGGGAATATGGGTCGCCATGAAAACTACCCTCGAGTTGCCGGATGCGCTTTTTCGCCGCGCCAAGAGTGCGGCCGTCCATGAAGGAGTGACGCTGAAACAGCTTTTCACCGAAGCGCTCGAATCAAGGCTCGAGGCGAACAATAGGACCGGGAGCGGCAAAGCTACCGCAGCCCGCTGGATGCGGGCGTATGGGGCGTTGCGCTTTTTGCGGCGCGAACGCAAACGAATCGAGCGCGTCATCGAATCGGAGTTCGAGAAAATCGAGCCCGAGGATCGGTTATGATCCTGGATACGAACGCCCTTTCAGCTTTGCTGGACGAGGACGCGGCGCTCTTGAAGGTAATCGGCAAATCGCGCGAGTTGGCCTTGCCGGTGATCGTGCTCGGCGAATACCGTTTTGGCATCGCGATCTCGAAGCGCCGCCCTGAATATGAAGCCTGGCTGGCGCGCGATTTGTCGCTCTTTCGCGTCCTGCCTGTAATTGCAGAGACGTCGTCGCATTATGCAGCGATTCGCTCGGAGCTGAAAGCGAGCGGCACTCCCATCCCGGCCAATGACGCATGGATCGCCGCGCTGGCTCGCCAGCATCGGCTCCCCATCGTAAGCCGGGACGTCCATTTTGATCGCGTCAAAAATGTGGAGCGGTTTGGCTGGTCGGGTGGTTAGGTAGGCAGTTATCGCGCCCGCCGCGTCCGCTGACGACTAGCGGAAATCTGAAATCGGAGATCGCCCATCTGGGGTAGCGCTGCCCTTGATCGCTCCCGGCTACCGTTTAACCCCTCGTTCCCAGGCGCAACAAGGGAACGAGGGAGATGATCCGGGTAAAAGCGCGATGGTGGTCGGTTTAAGGCTAGCTGGTCGCTAGCTACAGGGACTTCGCATTACCCGATGCCGCGACCTGAAAGGTAGCGTCGCCACTGATCGCTCTCGGCTACTGTCTTAATCATCTCATTCCGAGTTTGGAGAAGGGATCTCATATGCCGGACCAAAAACAGTTGGTCCGCCATGCGGCCAAGGAGACCCAAAGGCGATTGAAAATCAAAAACGTCGCGCATGACCGTGGCTCCCACGCGGCGTGAAGAAATGATCGTGATCAAAGCGGTGGAAGATTCCGCGCACCATGGAATCGCGAAAATGAAAGGGCTGCTCATAAACAGTAATGCGACTGGTAAGCTGTTGCCAGATGCCAAAGTGTTTCGCACGCCAGGTTACTTCTTGTCCCAAGCTCAACAAACCGGCAGTGACTCCAGCGACCGCTCGCTCGCCGATATGTGCCGTCGAGGCCATGTGCAGATCAAGACTGCGAGCCAGGTCGAACGTTCGCTCAACCGGCGCGAAGATTTCGGTCGTAAGCTCGATTACTGGCACAAGGGCACTGGCATTTTTTCTTTCCGTGCGACGAAGTGCTGGCGCTAGGTAAGAAAATAGAGCGCCACGGAAGCTACGATAATCAGGATTGCGGTAACCCACCAGATCGTCTTCATGCCGGCCGGCTTGAAGGAAGATCCGAACTCTTCCCGGACGAACTTGTCGTAGCTGAAATCTTCGTTGGGTAAGTCCAGGCCGCCATAAGTCTCGGCGTCCTCCCGCCAGCCTGAGTTATGGTCCGCGCCGCATTCCGGGCACGCCAGGGCACGGCTCGGAACGTCCTCGTCGCAAACTGGACAAACCTCCGGTGTCTTTGGCCGAGTCCGATTGCTTTTAGCCATGCTTGGTTATTGTTTCGAGCCTGCCCCCCTCGTTCCCGAGTCCCGCCAGCCTCGTTCCCAAGTTGCACTTGGGAACGCAATTGTCCAGGCAGTTGCACGGCCTCAGCTACGGCTGATAAGTCGTAGTCCCTGGCCTGTGGCGCGAAGCACAGCTTCGGGGACAAGCGTGTTCCCAAGTGCAACTGGGAACGAGAAAACAGAGATTCAGCACGAGCACGAGCACGAGCAGGAGTGGGGACTAATACTGCGCGCCGGACATCGTGAAGGTAATCGGAGATTTCACCCTCGATACCGTGCCGGGTTTGAAACGCCACCTCCGGAAGGCCGCGACGGCCGCATTATCGAGCACGGGACTTCCTGTGCTTTGCCACATCCAGACATCACTGACACTTCCCGTCAGGGAATCGACCGTCATGGCCACAACTCCATTGCCGGTGATCTTTTGGCGCCTTGCTTCATAAGGATACTCCGGCCGCGGTGCGCTCAGAGCCAGCACTCTGGCCGAGGAGAGAGTTACAGACGCCGCGCCGTTACTCGCCTTTACGATAGGCGCCGCGAGTTTGTTCGCCTGTCGCCGAACGGGAGGCGGAGTAGCTGTTGCCTCGTGAAACGGCGATTCGGTCGCCGGAATAGGTGATGCTTCAGGTCCAATTGGCGGAGGAGTGGGCTGCTCGGCGGGGGCGACCGTTGCTATGATATCGATATCTGTAAACTCAGATCCCAAGGATGGCTCTGCGATCCGCGTGTCCTTGTGGATCGCGGCGAGGGCGATAGCGGTAAAATGGATTAGCGCCGCCGCGCCGAAAGCAATCGCAACGCGCCCGCTTTGCCTGGGTTGATAAAGTAGAGGTCCAGCCATAACCAAGTCCTTTCCAAACTCGAACTACCCAGTGAGACACCTGGGACTCGGAAAACTTAAGGAACAAACTGATTTGATGTAGAGGTGCTTGTGCCAGGCACCTGCCCTTTGGTTGGGCGCTTGGCACAAGCGCCTCTACATCTCGAATTCTTGTTCGAAGTCTCTCGACAGAAGGGCTCGGAACCTGCAACCTTCGATAATGCATGCGACGACACATCTCGCTCTCAGGGTCCTTACAGTGACACTGCTGGGCGCGGGTTTGTTTCCGCCTATGGTCGATTTCTTAGCGGGAGATGCTTCAGAGACTGCTGGCTATGACGCCAAGGTTCGGTTTGAGAAAAGATGCGGCCTGCGTTTCCAGATTTCGAATTGACTTATGCCGGGAAGCGTCATGTCGAACCGCCGCAGTATCCCCGTGGCTGGTGGGTCTACGATTTCATCGTGCGACACAAAAGATGAGAATAAACTGTCTCCTGGTCGGCGGGTACCGGCGACATCGCTCCAGCGCGCTTCACTGTCAACGGCGCGGAATTCCAGCTCGAGCTATCTCACTCCGACAACCTCGGTCCACTGCGCGAGGATGAGATGGTGGTTAGTCATCTGCCAAGCCGCGGATAAGCCTCCTTTCCGAGCATTGGGGAGCGCAGGCTG
>PLCN01000024.1:0-59589 GCA_003134785.1 Spartobacteria bacterium | reverse complement strand
CAGCCTGCGCTCCCCAGAACTTCGCTCCATCCCAACTACCGAGACGTAACCTCGAGGCCTATCGAGGATCACCAAATCCTTACCCGATCCTTGGGATCGACGAAAAGCTTCTCCTCCGGTTTGACTTGGAACGCTTCATACCACGCATCGATGTTTCTAACCACGCCATTGACCCGATACTGCCGCGGCGAATGCGGGTCGCTCACCACCTGGCGGCGAATCGCGTCATCGCGCAGCTTACCGCGCCAGGCCTGCGCCCAACCGAGAAACACGCGCTGATCGCCCGTGAGCCCGTCTATCACTGGCGCGGGCTTGCCTTTGAGAGAGGCGCGGTAGGCATCGAGCGCGATCGTTAGTCCGCCCAGGTCGGCGATGTTCTCACCCATCGTCAGCTCACCATTTACTTTCGCGCCAGGCAGCGGCTCGAACTTCGAATACTGTGCGCCTAGCACTGCGGCGCGCGCCTCAAACGTCTTCGCGTCGTCGGCCGTCCACCAGTCGTGCAGTTTGCCTTCCGCATCGAATTTGCGGCCCTGATCGTCGAAGCCATGCGTCAGCTCGTGACCTATGACGGCACCTATCGCCCCATAGTTAATCGCGGCATCGGCATTAGCATCGAACATCGGCGGCTGAAGGATACCGGCCGGGAAAACGATATCGCGCAAGGAACCGTTGTAGGCATCGTTGGTTTGCGGTGTCATACCCCAATCAGCCATATCGACCGGTCCCGGCAGCCGCTGGACATAGAAGGCCCAATCGACCGCAGCGGCGCGGCAGACATTGCCAACCAGGTCATCGTCCCGGACCTCGACCTTGGAATAATCTCGAGTCTTATCTGGATAACCCACCTTGATGTTGTAGGTGTCGAGCTTCTTGAGCGCTTCTACCTTGGTTGCTTCACCCATCCAATCCAAGCCCTGGATACGCGCGTGCATTGCTACCTTAAGATTCGCCACCAGCTCTTCGATCTTCGCTTTCGCCGCCGGCGGGAAATACTTCGCGCTGTAGAGCTGACCTACCGCCCAGCCCAGGTTCCCGACCCTGTCGTAGCGGTCTCCCGCGCCATAATCGCCGCCACTTACTGCGTGCACTCCGCGTTTCCAGCGCACCTGTTGCTCCTTCTGCCCAGAGAGCGTCTTGTTCCGCATCTCGAACAAGGCGTCGCCAAAAGCCTTCGAAAGGTAAGGTGCCGCGTGGTCGGCGATGTTGAAGGCCTGCCAGGCCTGCAAGGTTTCCACCGGCGTCTCGGCATAGATCGCCGCGATCTTCGGGAAGGCCGACTTCTCCGCGACAATCACGCGTTCCAGCTTGTCCAGGCCGGCCTGGGTCAGGAATGGCCGCCAGGAAAAGTTTGGCGCGAGCGTCTCCAACTCCGCCATAGACATCGGATTGTAGGTCGCGAGCGGATCGCGCTGCTGCGCCTTGGTCCAGCTTGCCTCCGCGATCTTCGTTTCGAAATTCACGATCTCGGCCGCGCGCTTATCCGCCTCTGGCCAGGCGAGCAGATGCAATAACTGCGCGGCATAAGCCTGATACTTCTCTTTCTGCGCCGCGAAGTCCGGCTTCAAATAGTAATCGCGATCGGGCAAGCCCAATCCCTGTTGACCGAGATAGACCGCGTAACGCTTCGGATCTTTCACGTCCACGTCGATGAACACGCCAAAGATCCCTCCGTGGAAATCCGCGTTCTGCCTGCCCATGATCGCGGCCAGCGTCTCGCGCGTCTTGGCCGATTGAACCTCTGCTAGCTTATCCTTGAGAGCTGACGCGCCCGCCTTCTCGATCCGCGCTTCATCCATGAACGACTTATAGAACGCGCCTACCTTGCCCTCGGTCGTGGCGGGCTTGTTCTCCGCCTTCTTCGCCGCTTCCTCGATCAGATCGTGCAAGCGCTGTTCGGTCGTGTCGGTCATCGCAAGGCGCAAGCTATAGGCTGGTTTGTCCCCTGGGATCTGCACTCGATCCAGCCAGGCACCATTGGCGAACCGGAAGAAATCGTCGCCTGCCTTTTTCGCCATGTCAGCGCCCGCACTATCGAATCCCCAGGTTCCATATTGCGGTTTCGGCGACTCCGTGGGATTGGGTTTGTCAGCGTCGGAAACTGGTGCTGCAGTTCCTGCGAATGCAGCGAGCAGAAAAACGAAAGAGGCGAATGAGAATTTCATAACGAGAGAGCCTTACTCGGAAAAAATCGACGGGCAAACAGATTCGGGGATGTCGACTGCGCGTAGAGTCGGCCGGCAGGATCCCGTCTGGGTAGCGCACGCGTCTCGCGTGTCTGGTTTTCGGCGTCTCGCTGAAACGGATTGTTTCTTAATCGGAGCGCAAGGTATTGAATCAGGCAGTTTGAGGCGGACGCTAATGAAAGTTCGTGATGGCGAGGACGCCATCACCAGACACGCGAGACGCGTGCGCTACCCAGAGACTGAGCTGCCGTGCGCTGAGTAACTCACCATCTGGCCGTTTCCCGGGTCTTGCTATCCCCGACAAAACGTCGGCAAGTTCTGCTTCGATCAATCTCCGCACTCGCGCCGCTCGCGATTCCTGCTATACCGAAGTCATGGCGATGAGTCACATCGATCGGCCGGAACCGCGCTGGCAGGTGATCCTTGGGCTCCTTGCGGTCACTGGCATTTACATGGCTCTGCCGAAGGAGTTGGTTGTTGGACCTACCTGGCTGCTGCCGGCGCTTATTGTGGTGTTGCTGGTTCCGACAGTGTTCGCGCACCGGACGGGCCGGCATGCACTCAACCATGTCCTGGGTATCGTGATCATAGCGATCATTACCTTTGGTCTCATCGCCTCGGTGGTGCTGCTTGTCCTTACTCTCCCGGCCAAGAAGGAGCCGGCGCCGACCCTGCTGTGTTCGGGCGGAGCGCTGTGGGTGACGAATGTGCTGGTGTTTGCGCTTTGGTATTGGCGGCTGGACGGCGGCGGCCCGACGAAACGTGAGTCGAAACGTGAGTTCGGCAGCCACAGCTTTGTTTTTCCGCAGATGCAAATCGAAAAGATCGAGCGCACGAGATTCGGAGTTGATGGATGGCGTCCGGGATTTGTGGATTATCTTTTCGTTGCTTTTACTACCAGTTCCACTTTCGGTCCGACCGATGCGCCGATCCTGACTCACTGGGCGAAACTGCTCGCGATGACCCAGATCTTGATTTCGCTTACGATCGTGGTGCTTTTGATTTCGCGCGCGGTAGGGGTGTTATAGGGGTGAGGTGGGGGGTAAGCAGGCGGAAAGCTGGATGGATTGTAGTGATATTTCACGACCCATCGCGGCGAAGCACAGCTTGCAAGTGCGTTCCCAAGTCCAACTCGGGAACGAGGGGACCGAAACTGATTGATTGTAGCAGCGGTCTGTGACCGCGGAAATGTTTGAATCCCGGCGGTCATAGATCGCCGCTACAGGCTGGCTTTCGACGCTCAAGGACGGCAGCGTCGAATAGAAGAGGCGTCATGTTTTTGTTCTCTGCATCATGAAGGTGTTTGTTACTGGAGGGACCGGATATATGGGTAGCAGGCTGATTCCGTTACTGGCGCGGCGCGGTCATGACGTTACGGCGTTAGTGCGTAAGGGATCGGAGATGAGGTTGCCAGCCGGGGCTACTCCTGTGCTAGCCGATCCGCTCCGAATGGGTTCTTACACCGAGCAGGTGCGAGGCGCGGATACGTTCGTGCATTTGATCGGAGTGGCGCATCCCAGTCCAGCGAAGGCGAAGGAGTTTCAGGAGATCGATCTGGTCTCGGCGCAAGTAGCAGTGAAGGCGGCACGCGATGCGGAGATAGGACACTTCATTTATCTAAGTGTGGCGCAGCCGGCACAGATGATGCAGGCCTTCATCGCGGTACGCAGCGAAGGGGAAAGGATGATTCGTGAGAGCGGGATGCCGGCAACATTCGTCAGGCCATGGTACGTCCTTGGGCCGGGGCATCGGTGGGCTTATGTGCTGTTGCCGTTTTACTGGGTCTGCGAACGGCTGCCGGCGACGAGGGAATCAGCACGCCGGCTGGGACTGGTTACTATTTCGCAGATGCTCGATGCGCTGGTCTGGGCGGTGGAAAATCCGGCAGAGGGAGTGCGGGTGTTGGATGTGCCGACAATTCGGGAGTTATCGGAACGATGAGAGAAGTTTGTCATAGCGAGTCGAGGACCTCACATTCGGTCTGACGCTTTCGCGAGTTGTTAGGCGTTTACGTTAGGTCGGGCGCAGTGTGGTTCGGGTGACGCAATCTGCAGTTGGGAGGTCCCTCGCCGTCTGACGCGGCTCGGGATGACATGCAGTTCCGATGTCGCGCTAGTGAGCCAGGTTCAGAGGGTTTTGAGGTATTCGAGCAGATCGTGCTTTTGATCGGGAGTTAGGACGGTGCCGTAGTTATGGCCGGTGTTGGAATTACCGCGAGTAGAGGTATCGAAGACATATGGACTAGCATCAGTGTAGCCCATTGAGGTGGTCTCGTAATCCTGGGAGCCGCGGTGGAATGTTTTCGAACGTTCCGCTGGCGCGGTGAGCAACTCCTGCAGCGTGCGGACCGAGCCGTTATGCAGGTAGGGCGAACGCGCCCAAACTCCATCCATGCTGGCGGCCCAATATTTTCCGGTGCTGCGCAAACCTTCTTCTTTCGAGGCTTGATAACCGGTGGTTTCCAGTTCGGCGAGGAACTTGTTGAACAAGGCGGCTTGCTGCTTGGTGAATAGCTCGGCGCGATGCGGGTCGGTTCCTACTTCTGCGGCAGAGTAGAGGCGCTTATCGCTTTCAGGTCCGCCGTGGCAGGAGACGCAGTTAGCGGCATAGTGGGCAGCTCCGCGTTTCGCGGCGGACTGGTCGAGCTGGTAGGGGTAACGCGGAGCCTGGATCATTTCTGAGAGATCGGTCTGCCGTTTCACCGTTGCGAAATCGAGCTCGCCATGTTTGCCGTGAAGCGGCGCGCCCAGGCCCAGTGAGGCAAGCAAGTTTCGTCCAAGGGGCGACCGAGTGTTACCATCCCAATGGACCCAGTGACGGTTGCTCACGTTCCAGACCAACCCATACTTCACCGGCGCGTAGGGTTGCGGAGAGTGGAAAAGACCCGCAGAAAGAAGACCGAAGGCGTCGTTCCTGCCAGGACCGGAAGAGGGCGGCGCTTTCTCCGGCGGCTGATCGGGAATGTGGAGCGCGGCGCGCATGTTATGGAAAAGCTTGAGCATGGAATGCGAGAGCGTCGTGAGGTCCACGCCATGTTCGAGCGTTGCTTTATCCAGACGCACATCGCCTGCCTTAAGATCATGGAGCGCTCCGTCATCGGCACCTTTGGAGCCAGCGGGATCGGCCGTGATCGCTGCGGCAATCTCGTGCTCCTGCTTCTGCCACTGATCGGATAACACCTTCGCGCCTTGTTCGCCCGACTTGGAATCCGCGGCAGAGAGGTAAGCGGAGGCGAAGCGCTTCATGTTTGCTGGGTCGCCAGTGCGAAAGGTTGCGACAATGACCGCGCCGAAGAAGGCCTCGGCATCGAAGTGACTGGTAGCACCGAGGAGGTGGATAGGTGTGGCTCCTTCGGAAGAATGAACTTCGGCGACATGACAGGCGGCGCAGTTCAACCCAACGGCGGACAAGCCACCAAGACGCTTCACCTCTTTTCGGGAGAAGCCGATGGGCCAGCCAAAATCGGAATCGGATCAAGCCGAGATAACTCAAGTCCTGACGCGGGAAGAGGTCAGGATAAATTTAAATGAAGGCGCGGAGAACGGACTCGGGCACGACTTCAGTGCTCATCGATCCGTGCATGAAGAAGCTCAGGTCTTCCGCGGACCATTTCGGAACCTGCTGGGCGGCGTCGATGCCGAGCGTTTTCTTTTGTTCAGCGAAGCAATGGTGGGTTGCAGCGATTACGCTAGCGACTGCGAGCAGCAGGGAGATACCCTTTCGGCAGTGACAAGGTTTCATGCCGGTTGATCTTATAAAGCCGTTCAGAATTTGTAAAGCATTGCCACACCTGTTGCATCCGCTATTCTCCGCCAAGCCATCCTCTCGAAATGAAGCGCAAAATTCTATTCCTATCGCTCCTATCGCTTCTGCAATTTTTGCTGGTTCACTTTGTTCTGATTCAGCAGTTCGCCAACTCCGGTGACGAGCAGGCTTTCCTGTTCCAGGCCAGGTTATTTTCGCGCGGCCAACTTTATGTGACGGACCCGATTTTTGATCGAGCGAATCCCCTCAACAAGTACGTGCGTTCCGATGCGCTGGATGATCTGGAAGGCCGGCGATTCTCAAAATACGATCCCGGCTGGGCGGCATTGCTCTCGCTTGGCTCCAGGTTGGGGGCGGAAGGGCTGGTCGCGCCTCTGCTCGGTGCTCTGACCGTTTTCCTGCTCCTATCCTACGTCAATAGACGGATCGGGGGCGAATACGTTGGGACAACGTGGTGGCTGGTTACGCTTTGTTCTTTCTTTTCCTTCAGTGTCGCCAATTACGGCTCGCACACCGCAACCATGGCCGTCCTTCTCGGCGCATTTGTTCTCTACGACGACACGCTCGATGAAAGCCACTCGCAACGGTCTCGCCTTCGGCTCTTCACGGTAGGATTGGTTCTAGGTTATTGCTCTTTGATTCGATACCTCGATTGGATGCCCCTGATGGCGTGGTTCGCTTTCGATTTGCTGCGTCAGAGAAAGATCAAAGGACTTATTCTGGTCCTGCTTGGCTTTGGCCTCCTGGCGTCCGTTCACCTGTTTTACAACAAGCTTCTTACTGGCGGCGCGCTCCTCCCACCGGCTGTGGACGACGCCAGAGGGAATTTGCAAGCCCGGCTCGGTGTTCACTGGGGGGGATTCGGAATCACGGCGCTGCGGCTTCTGCGTGTGCTGTATACTTTCCCGCCGGTTATTTTGCTTCTGCTCTGTCTGAGGCGGCCATGCCATAGCGCTAAGCTTAAAGTTTACGTGACGCTGTTCGCGCTCAATGTCTGTGTCTACTTCTTCTATGCCTGGAGCGTCGCGGGACCCGGGCCGCGTTATCTCTTCCCTTACTTCCCGTTTCTCATCCTGGCCGTGGTTGAGGTGGTTCGATTAAGTCGCGACCGCGACCAAAGGATCGGCAAGATTGGATGGGGCCTGGTTATGGCCAGCCTGGTCGTTTGCAGTATCGTCTACGGGGCCGGTCAGACGCGGGAGATCTACAAACGGCTGGACCTCGAACGCGCCGTCGCGGCCATTCCAGAAAAGAAAAGGATCATTTTGCTTCAGACTGGAACCTACGAGATGAAAATAGCCGACCTGATCCGGAATCCGCCGGACTTGTGGTCCGCCGACACTCTTTACCTGGATTATGACGACGGGGTGGGAATCCCCACCTTGCTGAAGCGCTTTCCCGACCACAGCGTTTATGTCTACCGCTATCCCGGCTCCCTCAAGCCGTGGAGCGGGTGAGAAAGCGCGGCGAAATGACGCCAGGAGCCGAGAGCTAGCGCGGGCCGCTTTCTTCGATCTCCATCAGGACCGGCGCATACTTTTCGTTGACGTGGTGGAAGGACTTATAGAGCAGGAAGTAGAACGACACCACTACAACAAGGAGCAAGCCGGCGGTGCCGTAGTGATGAGACCGCAATCGTTCCCAGCGCGGAAGGAATGCGACTAGCCCGAAGACAGTCAGCACGACGATAACACCGTCGAAACTCGCGCGTTGCCAGTAACTGCCGCCAAGATTCAGCCACATTCCGAACTCATCGAAGGTAAGGCCCATGGCAAACCCGTAAAGCAGCGCGCAGATGCCTTTTTGCCGCAGGTTCAATGATGCAAAAAGCAAAACAGCGGCAACGGTGGAGAGGAGAAAGATTCCGTAGTTAAGATGATGCACATGCGTGCCGCCAGCATGGAAGAAGAGGTTGGGCATGCGGCGGGTCATGATGAGGATCACGATCGCGCGCGAGCCGATGAAGGTGAGCAGAAACGCGATGAAAGTAAGACGGCCCAGGTGCCGCGTGGGCGAAGGAGGGATATGGACGTGCTGGTTGTGCGGCAGAAGATGCCATCGGACCAGAAGGTTTCGGAAGCTTGTCATGAGCTACTCGGGTTTCAAAATTGGAACGATGTCAGTTTGGATGGGTTGGCCGGTCACTTCGATGTCTTTCTCGCCGACATAGACATCGATCTCGGATCGGACGCCGAACTTGCCCTCGAGGTAGATGCCTGGCTCGATGGAGAAGGCAATGCCGGGAATGAGCCGGCGCGAATCACGGGTCTCGAAGTTATCTATGTTAACTCCGTTGCCGTGCACTTCTTCGCCGATGGAGTGCCCGGTCCGGTGGGTGAATTGTTCGCCGTAGCCGGCGCGTTGGATGACCCCGCGGGAAACGTCGTCGATTTCGGCACCGCGAATCGATTTGCCGGCCCGCACATTTTTGCGGACGAACTCGACCGCGGAATCACGCGCTTCGCGCACGATATTGAAGATGCGACTGAATTCTTCGGGCACGTTGTCGCCGACGTAGCCGGTCCAGGTCTGATCGGTGTAGACGGCGCCGGGCTTCTTGAGCTTGGAGGCAACGTCGAGCAGGACGAAGTCGCCGCGCTTGATCAGTTTGGTTACTTCGCGCGTCGGTGCGTAGTGCGGATTGGCGGCGTTTTCGTTTACGGCAACGATGGGTTGCTCGGGCAGCATGCCTTCTTCATCCCAGCGGCGCGCGATGAGTTGCTGGATGTCGTATTCCGTTACGGGCTCGTCGGCCCGGGTGCGTCGCGCGATTTCAGCGAAGGCTTCCATGATGATGCGATGCGTCTTATCGGACGCTTCGATATGCGATTGCTTTTGGGCGGGCGTCCAGACCGCTTCGAATTGCTGGACCAGTTCGGCACTGGTGACCGGCTCAACGCCGAAGGAGCGAATGAGTTCGATCGTGCCGGCGTCTACGCGCGACATGTACGGGATGTCATTCATCGGGGAATACTGCATGGCGATGCGGGAGGATTTGTAGTCGGACTTCGTTTTGCCGGGTGCAGGCGACACGGGTTTCGCCCCAGAAGAAAGAGTTTCACGGAGGTGAGAGTGCTGTTCCTGCCAGCCCCGATAGATGAGGCGTTTGCCGGGCAAGGCATCGAGCTTGTAGCGCTCGATCGAGTGCACAATTTTCGTCGGCTCTCCCGAGGCAGGGATGTAGTAGAACCAGCGGCGCGATCCGGAAGCGTGGTCGCCCAGCATGAGAATCCGCGGCGCGAGAGGATCGCTCCCGCGGAAATCGTAGAAGAGCCAGCCGTCCAGTTTCGCGGCGCGCAGGGCGGTCTGGATTTCGGCGACACGCTCAGCGGGAGTTGGGTTGGCGCGCATGGGTGAGGGGAAGATGGCGAAGAGAACCAAGGCCGACAAGAAGAAGAGATGAGTTTTCATGAGCGGGTTAGCGAGCGGGTGATTTAGAGAATGAAGAAGGCGATCGGGAGCATGAGGACAAGCACATTACGAGGATAAGCAGGCGGATTTGGTTTGGGCAATGCGGATACGTGGAAGGGGGTGTAACGTTAGTGATGTCAGATCCACGAAACGTCGCGCACGATAAGAAGGTCACCCAGGAGAAACATCACCAGCACCCCGAGGCTGCCCCAGCAGCAAAGCGCGCTTCGCGAGGCAAGAAGGCGGCGGCGGGCGAGAAAGGAAAGGAGCCGGGCGAAAGCGCGCCGGCGTCGGAGACTCCAAAAGTGGAGCAAGGACCGAACGACCTGGAGAAGTCGATTGCGATCCTCTCGAAGCTCAAGGAGATGGAATTTCACTCTCGTGGAAATATCGAGGCGCTCGCGCAACTCACTTTAACGATCGAAGAAGAGCTGAAGCAGGGCGAATTCTCGGAACCGATCGGCGCTGTGTATTCCGCGCAGGATTCGTTTCACTCGAAGATCGCCGGACTCATCGAGAGGTACGAAGCCAAGTGCGAAGAATTGAAGGGGACGGGGAGCGTTTAGACTAAGAAGATCGAGCACGAGCACGAGTGGGAGCGGGAAGAATCGAGGCGCCAGCACTATTGGAACTACCTTGACCGGAGATCCTGAATTCGATCTAATGCCAGCAACCTAACGAAAGCTACCTATGAAAAAACTACTCACTCTTGGTGTAACCGCCTTATTCGCGATGTCCACAATGGCACTGGCTTCGCCCGACAAGGATGCGGTCATTGCGGCGGAAAAAGAAGCCTGGCAAAATATCAAAGACAAGAAATTCGACGCCTTTCAGAAAATGCTGGCAAGTGATTTCCGCGGCGTGTACGCGAACGGAATAAACAAGTCGGACAAAGAGGTGGCCGATGTCCGGACCCTGGATTTCAAGTCCTTTACCTTGGGAGAAATGGATGTGGTCTTCATCGACAAAGACGCGGCCATGGTGAGCTATCCAGTCACAATCGAGGGGACGGAGGGCGGCAAGGACATCTCGGGGAAAGCCTATGCCGCATCGATTTGGAAGAAAGACGGAACGGGATGGCGCATCGTTTTTCACACGGACATGAAGGCAGAGTAGAAATGTAGAGGCGCTTGTGCCAAGCGCCTTCCGTTGGGATCAGGCGCTTGGCACAAGCACCTCTACATCCGAAGTCAAGATAAGGGATGCGTTAGTTCAGTAAGCGACGATAGTCCCCGGCTTATGCCATTTCGCGCTCTTAATCTTTCCCCTCAAGTTCTCAAGGCCGTGCAGGAAGCCGGCTATACCGAGCCTACTCCTATTCAGGCGGCGGCTATACCGCACATTCTGGCCGGGCACGATCTCATCGGCATCGCGCAGACGGGAACGGGCAAGACAGCGGCGTTCGTTTTGCCTATCCTGACGAAGCTGGCTAATTCCATTGGAGAGCGGCAAAGGCGCGGCACGCGCGCGTTGGTCGTGGCGCCGACCCGCGAGCTGGTCGTGCAGATCGAGGAGAACGTGCGCGCGTATGCGAGACATCTTCCGTTGCGCATGGCCACGGTTTTCGGCGGGGTGAGCGAGCGTCCGCAGATCGAGGCGCTGCGTTCCGGCGTCGATCTAGTGGTCGCGACGCCTGGCCGACTGATCGATTTGATGGGACAGCGCGTTTGCAATTTTTCCGGAATCGAATTTCTCGTCCTCGATGAAGCGGACCGGATGCTGGACATGGGATTCCTTCCTCCCATTCGACAGATCGTCAGAGCGCTACCGAAGAAGCGCCAAACACTGATGTTCTCCGCCTCGCTCTCACGGGAAATCGAGAAGCTGACCCATGAATTCCAGCAGTCGCCAAAGATTATCGAGATCGGCCGGCGGGCGAATCCGGCGGACACGGTGACGCAGCTTGCCTATGAAGTGCGAGCGCACTTGAAGCCCGCGCTGCTGCTTCATCTCCTGGCCGATCCGCAGTTCGACACCGTGCTTGTCTTTGCCCGCACCAAGCACGGCGCCGACCGCATTGCGCGCCGGCTCGAGAGCAGCGGCATCAAAACGGGAACGATCCATTCGAACCGCTCCCAGAATCAGCGGTTGCGCGCGCTGAAGGATTTCAAATCCGGCGTCGTGCGTGTGCTCGTGGCTACGGACGTCGCCGCACGCGGGATCGACGTGGATGGAATTTCGCATGTGGTGAATTACGATTTTCCGATGCACTCCGAAGATTACGTGCACCGCATCGGACGCACCGGCCGCGCGCATGCGATCGGCGATGCGATCAGCTTCATCACCTCGGAAGATCAGGGTGCGTTGCGTTCGCTCGAGCGATTTATCGGTCGAGGCATCGTGCGCAAACGTGCCGAAGGATTCGATTACGAGGCCGCCGCGCCGCCGCGCGAAGAACGGGGCAGGGGAGAGCGCCGTTTTTCTCAGCCCAAGATGGAGCCGAGATTGCCTGGCAATTCTCCGCGCGGGAGCGGTGATGCTCGCCGCAATGGGCACCATCGCGGTGCAGCTTCCTCGCCGCGCCCTTCGTGGGGAAGATCGCGTTCGCGGTAGTAAAAAGCGCCGGTCTCTAGGTCGATCGTCGGGCCCAACGAAGTTTGGCGGAAGCGGAACGAGGATTTGAATTCCGTTCTGCGGCGCCAGGACGGATCACAGTGAGTGCGATTTCCGCATAAACATTTTCGCGCAAATCTGCTTCGAAGGATTTCTTCACGCGGCGATCTTCTCCGGAATGGAAGGTGAGGATGGCCACGCGTCCGCCGGGATTGAGGCAGAGAGGCAGATTGCGCAGAAGAGAATCGAGAGCGGAGAACTCGTCATTCACCGCGATGCGTAATGCTTGAAAGACTCGGCGGACCGAAAGATCGGCAGCCTCCTTATCCCGATGAGGCAAGGCAGCGTGAATGGCCGCGGCCAGGGACCCGGTGGTAGCGAAAGCTTTTCCGGCGAGGGCCGAGGCAAGCGCGCTGGCGTGCGGTTCATCGGCATTTTCTGTGAGTAAGGAAGCGAGCGCATCGGCGCGGATTTTTTGGAGAAGGAGCGAGGCGGGCTGGCCACGTTGAGGATTCATGCGCATGTCCAATGGCCCTTCGTGCTTCACGGAGAAGCCGCGTGGGGGGTCGTCAATCTGCATCGAAGAAACACCGAGATCGGCTAGGATGAGATCGGCGCCCGGCGTTGCATTTCTGGGGGCATCGACTCCGAAAGGCTTCGCGAGCAGGCTCGCCGCTACAGAAGCCAGGACCTGCGGCAAGCCCGCGAAGTTACTGCGATGCGCAGTGAAGATTTCCGGACCGAAACCTAACGAGCGCAAGCGGGCTTCGGTCCTGGGTAGTTCGATCGGGTCAACATCCAAGCCGAGCAACTTTCCTCCCGGTTGAAGGCGCGGGAGAATTTCCTGCGCATGCCCCCCGTAGCCGAGCGTGCAATCGACCGCGATTTCGCCCGGCTTCGGCGACAAGACTTCCAGGATCTCCGCCACCATGATGGGGCGGTGCGTGCCTACCGGTGTTTTGCCGGACGCGATGACCTTCTGGACATCTGCGGCGTAACGCGCGGGGTCGCGCTCCTTGTACTTCTCGTCGAAACGGCGTGGATGTTTGCCGTGATAACGCGGACGGCGCCGGTGCGGCGTTGGAGTTGAGGAGACATCGGACATGCTGAAGCGTGCTGAAGCTCGACTGGACCGCCTAACCACTCCACCCCTTTTTCACTTCGAACAGCTGCCAATGACAACCCCCGCCAAGTTGCGACTCATCATTGTGCGAATTAGCGAGCGCCCGCTCAATTCGTCGTTAAAGTGCGAAGGTCTTATGCCGAAATATCTTGTCGTCAGCACGAGCGGTAATCCCGAGAGTAACAGCCGGTCCATGGGGCGGGCCGCGTTCGCTCATCTGGAAAAGGCAAAGGTGGATTGCGCGTGGCTCGATCTGCGAGATCTTAATCTGCCGATCTGCGACGCCGATACCTGTTATGCGCAGCCGGTGACGCAAAAACTCAACGCCGCGATCGAGTCGGCGGATGCGATACTCATCGCGACGCCGGTCTACAATTACGACGTGAGCGCGGCGGCCAAGAACATGGTCGAACTAACCGGCAGCTCGTGGGAAGACAAAATCGTCGGCTTCCTTTGCGCGGCTGGAGGCATGAACAGCTATATGTCGGTCATGGCTTTTGCGAACAGTCTCATGCTCGATTTCCGCTCCGTGATCATCCCGCGTTTTGTTTACGCGACCGGCGATGCCTTTGATGGCGAGAAGCTGAAGGATGAGAAGGTGGCTAAGCGCATCCAGGAAGTCGCGGGCGAGCTGATCCGTTTCGCGCAGGCGCTGCGCGGTTAAATCGCTTATATTGCGGCACGATCGCGCGAAGCGTCGGCGCAAATATTGCTGCTATCAGAAGTCTGCAGGCTTCTCCGAGCTTCTCCGCGAGATTTATCATGGAGAGGAAAATCATTCCCGTTTGCAATCGTGTTTGGTCCTGCGCCTTCGCGTTGGGGTTGAGCCTAATTCTCGCGTTATCAACTCGCGCCGAGCGCATCAACCAGGAAGGACGAATTCTCGGACCGGCGCCGGTCGTAACCACTCCAACTTTATTTAACACGCCGGCGGCGGACGCGATCGTTTCGGCGATGCAGATCTTGCCGCGCGACAACGCGTGGAATGAAGATATCTCACAGCGACCCCCCCTCACCAATTCGAGCGCGATGATCGCGCAAATCACGAGCGATCTCAGCGCAAATCGGCGAACCCTGCGCCCGTTCTACGAAATGAACTACGTGCTCGTCCCTGACAATCAGCCGCGAATCACGATCCCGTTTTTCAATTATCCCGACGAATCCGATCTGGATGGCGGCGCCTTTCCGAACGGCAGCTATCCCATTCCGCCGAACCTGCCCATCGAAACCTGGCCGAAAGATACAGGCACGCTCACGTTGCAACAATGGCAGCAGGACGTGAACAACACCGGCGGAGATCGTCACGCGATCATGGTCGCGCCCGGCGCCGGTTCGATCTGGGAGACATGGCTGGCGCGCCTGACCCAAAGCGGTTGGCAGGCGTCGAATGGCGCGAAGTTCGATCTCAATTCGAACGCGACGCGTCCCGCAGGCTGGACCTCAGGCGATGCTGCGGGGTTGCCGATGTTTCCGGCGTTGGTTCGTTATGACGAATGCCAGCGCGGCATGGTGGAACACGCGGTGCGTTTGGTGGTAGCGAAAAGCCGGCGCGAATACATTTATCCGGCACGGCATTACGCATCCTCGATTCCGGCGACCTCGGTGGATTATCCTGCGATGGGTCAGCGCTTGCGGCTCAAAGCGAGCTTCGTGATTCCGACGAACTGGACGATCGAGGAAAAGGCGGTGCTCCTCGCGTTGAAGAAATACGGCGCGATCGTTGCAGATAACGGCAACTTCTTTTCGATCTCCGTTTGCCCTGACGATCGGTTCGGGTCGAACGCGTTCGATCACCTCTCGACGGTCGCGATAGATAACTTCGACGTTGTCCAAACGACCGGACCGAACGAAGGCCCGCGGTTACCCGGCGCACCGACGGCCGATGCCGGGCCGGATCAACTGCTTGAGCTGCCGATGGACGCTTCGCTCAACGGAGTTGTGAATTCGCCTCTCGGGAACGCGGCGATTCAATGGCGACTCTATTCGGGACCTGCTCCGGTTACGATTGCCAATCCGAATCTGGCCAGCACAACGGTCAGCTTCCCCCAGGCTGGAGCTTACACGCTGCTCCTGAGCGCCGATGATGGTGTGCATACGATTGCCTATGATGCGGTGGTCATCCGGGTTACCGCGCGCGCCAGCATGGCGAACATTGCGACCCGCGTAGATGTGCGAAGTGGCGAGAGCGTTTCGGTTGGCGGTTTTATCATCGCCGGCAGCGCCGCTAAACAAGTCATCGTTCGCGCATTGGGACCGTCGCTGGCGGGGGCGGGTGTTCAAGGTTCGCTCGCCGATCCCACCCTCGAGCTGCGCGATTCCGGCGGAAACCTTCTGCGCGCCAACGACAATTGGAAGGAGACGCAGGAACAAGCCATCAGCGATACGACACTCGCACCGCCTAACGACTTGGAATCCGCCATCGTCGCTTCTCTTCAACCAGGAGCATATACGGCCATAGTGAGCGGGACCAACAATGGCACCGGCGTCGGTCTGGTCGAAGTTTACGATTTGCAGCGCTCGCCAGTTTCGAAACTCGCTAATATCAGCACCCGTGGCTCGATTGGGACCGGCGACAACGTTATGATCGGCGGATTGATTCTGATGGGACCCGATCCGGCCAGAATTCTGTTTCGCGCGATCGGACCCTCGCTGGTCAATGCCGGAATTCAGCAGGCCCTGGCCGATCCGCAGCTCGACCTGTTTGATGCGCAGGGAACGAAGATCGCCTCGAATAATAATTGGAAGGAATCGCAGCAGGCGGCCATTCAGGCCACGGGCGCTGCTCCAGCCGACGATGCCGAATCCGCGATCGTTGCCGATCTTAATCCTGGTAACTACACCGCGGTCGTCAGCGGCGTGAATGGTGGAACGGGCGTGGCCGTGGTCGAGGCGTATCACCTTCAGTAGCCGCAACGTTGCGTTGAAGGCTGGCGCTTCAGCGGCGTTTCGTTAGCCTCGAGCGCATGGAAAATTCCAAGGCGCGAGTTTGGAAGAAGATCACTCTGTTCTATGGGCTGACGATGCTCTTCAGCGGAGTGTTCGACGCGTTCGTTTTGCACGCGGGAAAAATGGATGCTGGCAACTTGCTTTACGTCACCGGATCGATGTGGAGTCCAGCACTGGCTGCCTTTGCCACCAAAGCAATCTTTCGGGAAAGCATTCGTGAACTACCGTGGAAATGGGGAGCTTCGAAATATGCCTGGCTCGGTTACCTCATTCCGATTGCTTATGCGCTACCCGTCTATCTGGTCGTGTGGTTCGGCGGCCTGGGTGGATTTGGCGAGGCGGCTTTCGTCAAACACACCGCGGAAATATTCGGATGGTCGAACTTCCGGGCTGGCGTGACGCTCACGCTTTTCGTGGTGCTCACTGCGACGCTCGGACTGGTTGGAAAAATGTCACGCGCGCTGGGTGAGGAAATAGGTTGGCGCGGTTTTCTCGTGCCCGAGTTGGCCAAGGTGGTGAGCTTCCCAGCTGTAGCAATGATCAGTGGCTTAATGTGGGCGGCCTACCATTTCCCGGCCCTGATCTTTGCCGACTACAACGCCGGCACACCTGTATGGTTTGGGCTTGGCTGTTTCACCATCATGGTGGTAGCCGATAGCTTCATTCTGGCGTGGCTGACCCTGCGCTCGGGCAGTCTTTGGCCAGCCGCAATTCTTCACGGTAGCCACAATCTCTTTATTCAATCGATCTTCACCCCTCTTACCGCAGACACCGGCCGAACCCGCTACATCATCGACGAGTTTGGTATCGGATTAGTTATTACGGTTATGATCGCGGCGGTCGTCGTCTGTCGGAAAGGCGCCGCCGGCGACGCTACTTCCCGATGAGAATCAAGATCCCGGCGATGAGGGCGAGGATCGGCACCAATATGCTGGCGGGACCGAGGCTCACGCCAAACCCGATGATGGCGACGACGATGAGATAAATGGCAAGCACGACCATGCCGATATTTTTTGTAACCATGGGGCTGAGCCTGAACGAATGGCGGTGATTGTCACGCGCAAAGCTGAACGTCGGTAGAACTTGTGCGCTGATACCTGACGGCGGCATAGTCACGGCATGAACATCTGGATCGGTACTTCAGGCTTTCAGTATGCGGAATGGAAGGGAACTTTTTACCCGGAGGATTTGTCTACCGCGAAGATGCTGCCGTATTATGCGGAGCGGCTTTCCACCACTGAAGTCAATTATACTTTCCGGAGGATTCCGAGCGCTAAGTCAATTCAAAGTTGGTGGGATGCCACGCCGGAACGCTTCAAGTTTAGCCTGAAAGCGCCGCAGAAAGTAACGCACTTCGCGAAGCTGCGAAATTGCGGCGATACCTTGCGTTACTTTTATCGGGTCATCTCGGATCTGGAGGCGAAGCTGGGTGTGGTGCTCTTTCAATTGCCGCCCGCCTTCAAGAAAGACGCGCCTGTCCTGAGCGCTTTTCTCGACGATCTTCCACCGGGAATGCGCGCAACGTTTGAATTCCGTCACGCCTCCTGGTTCGACGACGAAGTTTTTGCGCTCCTCAGAAACAAGAACGTCGCTCTCTGCATTGCCGACAGCGATAAACTCGCCACGCCGCTGGTCGTGACCTCCGACTATGGATACCTGCGGTTACGGCGGGAAGATTATCAGGCCGCGGATGTGGCGCGATGGGCGGAAGCGATCAGGGCGCAGCGAGAGAACTGGTCCGATGCCTTCGTCTACTTCAAGCACGAGGAAAGCGGCATGGGTCCCAAGCTGGCCACGCAGCTCCTCGAAATCCTTGGATCTTCAGTCGCCTAGGCTGCGGCGCGCCGCTTCTGTTTGACTAACGAGGAAGTGGAACGGCTGGCGGGACGGCTGCCATTTCGTTTTGGCTTGAGCGACTGATTTCGATTCAGGCTTTCCTGAAGGACCTTCACCAGGTCGACCACGTTCGTCGCCCGCACCGCGGGCGCTGGCTTGCCCGCGACTTCCTTATGCTGCGCCTTCTGCTCGATCATTTCCATGACTGCCGTCCGGTATTCGTCGCGATATTTTTCCGGCTCCCATGCAACGGCCATGCTTTCGATGAGCGACTGCGCCATCTTCAATTCCTTCTCGGTGATTGCGCTGGTCGGCCCATTCTTTAACTCCTCGGGACTCAAGATCTCCGAAGCGAAATGCATCAACTCGAGGATGAGAAACAACCCGTCCGGTTTGACCGAGGCGAGATGCTCGCGGTTGCTGATCACCACCTTCGCGATTCCAATTCTGCCAGTGCCGCTGAGAGCCTTGTGCAGAAGCGCGTAGGCTTTTTCGCCGCCCTTCTGCGGCTCCAGGAAATACGGCTTGTAGAAAAACTTTGGATCGACCTGCCCCAGCTCCACGAAATCGGTGATGTCGATGGAATGAGTGGATTCGATCTTCACCTTCGCGAAGTCCTCTTCCTTGAGCACAACATATTGGCCGCGCTCGTACTCGAAACCTTTGACGATCTGGTCGGCGGAGACTTCCTTCGAATCTGCTTCCGCGACCTTTTTGTATTTGATCGGGCTGAGATCGGTGGCTCGCAGCTGCCTGAAGCTGAGCTTCTCTTCGCGGGTGGCCGGGTAAACGGCTATGGGGATGTAAACCAGACCGAAGCTGATACTACCTTTCCAGATCGCACGCATAATAAAGCGATCTTATTCACAATGCTTCCGTTATGTCAACCGGCGCAACGAATTGGAAGGGCGGGCTTCGATCAGGACGGTTGAGTTCAACCGGTTGTGCCTAGCCGCTCCGTGGTTATGGGCAAATTCGAAAAATTACCGCTTCCGTACGCAGTTTATTCTTGCAGTGACTACGGCAAATCTTCGAAGCTCGCCCCGACTATGACCGGAAAACCACCGCCAGGGCAGAACGCAAAAGCAGCTCAATCAATGCCGTCAGGTCAGGGGCCTGGGCCGCAATCCGCGCAGGGCCAGCAACCGTCCGGCTCGGGCAAGCCGCCTCCCGGTGGCGGCGTCCGTGGAATGCCACCCGGAGCCGAGCAGCCCGAGGTGAACTTGGGCGATGTCCGCTGGGGCGCGATCTTTGGCATGGGCTGGAAGCTGGCTGCGGTCGCGAAACCTCTCGTGATTCTTTACTGCGTGATGACGTTCCTGCAAAGCGGGATGAATCTCGCGACGTCGCAGTTGCTCGGGACAGTCACCAGGGAACTTACCGGCGGCGGCAGTAACTCTAGCGCGGTCGCTAAGCCGGCCGATTCGGCTTCCGCACCCCCCAACGTGAGTGTCGCCCCAGCCCCGACTCAGGGCCCGGGCCCGGTGGTGCGGACACCGGAGAGCAAAACGCGATTGATTTGGACCTGTGCGTTCTGGGCGCTTTGCGCTCTGGGGGTGCTCGGTTTCGGAATTCCATTCCGCGCCATCTCGACCAAACTGGATTTGACGCTTTCCAATAATCTGCGCAGCCGCCTTTTCGAGCGCTTGCTGCGGCAGTCGCCCGAGTTTTACCACACTCACGATCCGGGAGAACTCAACGCCGTCGCGAACCAGTTTACGATCGAGGCGGCGATGACAATGCGGCAGATCGCGGTGGACATGTTGCTCCAGATGGTGGTGCTGGGCGGCACGGTCGCGTTACTTATTTACAACTTCCAGATGGAAGGGCCGCCTCCCGTGATTCTCGGAGTGACGATTCCGCCCGCCTTTATCCCCATTGGCATTGTGCTCTTCGCCTTCATTTCGCCCTACCTCACGGGAAAGCTGGCGAATCGCGTGCGCGATGTTTCCAGCGACATGCAGGAAAAGATGCTGGCGCTCAACAGTCTCGTCACGGGCGCCATGCAATCGCCGGAAGAAATTCAGACCATGGAAGCCGAACCGGTCTTCTCGAAGAAGCACGACTCCCAGCTCGCGGCGCTGCTCAAAGCGCGATTGAAAACCACGCTCACGATCGAATCGCTCAATCTCGTCAACGGTTTGCCAAGCTGGTTCATCCAGGTGGTGATGCTTGCGTTCGGTGTCTTTATCGCTTTCCGGTCCACGGATCCCGGGGCCGCGGGCAACGTCGTGGCCATCTTCCTTCTCACCCCGCAGTTGATGGCGCCGATCGGGGCGCTGTCGGCTTACATCGTCATGGCGGGCAGTGCCTGGCCGCGGATCGAGTCGGTTAGCAAGATGCTTGAATCTCGCGCCAGTCGAGAAGAGCGCTCCGGCGATTTGCGGGCGGATTCGATTCCGCCCACGCTGGCCGCGAAGAATCTCACTTTCTCCTATAAGCAGGGGACACGGCTGATCTACGACGACGTTACGTTTGAATTGCCACCGGGGAAAATTACGGGCTTCGTCGCCAAAACGGGGGAGGGCAAGACAACGTTTTTCAAACTGGCGCTCCGTTTTTATGATCCACAACAAGGACAGGTCGTTCTGGGTGGCCGGCCGGTGGAAGAGTACGCGGCAGACAACTTGTACGACCACATCGCGATGATGTCGCAGTTCCCTGCGTTCTTTTTCGACACGCTGCGGGTCAACATGACGATGGCCAAGCCGGACGCCACCGATGAAGAGATCCAGAAGATTTGCGAGGAAACCGGCATTTGGGCGATCCTGCAAGCCGGGGCCAAAGGCAATCCGCTCGACGCCGAGTTCGCGGCTGGCCGCCGGCTCTCGGGAGGTCAGCGCAAACTGCTCGCGCTCACTCGCTGCCTGCTCCGTAATCCCGCGGTCCTATTCCTCGATGAGCCGACCGTCGGGATGGATAACCAGGAGAAGTTCGCCATCCTGGGAATGATTCGCCAAGCGGCGAAGGATCACACCGTGATGGTGGTCGATCACGATCTGCATTGGTTGCTGCCGTTTTGCGATAACTTCATCGTCCTCAGCCAGGGAAAAATCGCCGAGCAAGGAACAGGGGAGGAACTCCTGGCGAAGAAGGGCTTATTCCACGACCTCTACTACGCCTCGGATACGGGAGCCGCACCCCGCCATTCCCAAGCCGCTCAACCCCCTGCGACAGCCGCGGCCGCTCACGCTTGAATCTGAAACGCCAGCTGGCCGTGTGGGAAAAGATAACTCGCAAAATTGGCAAACCTATCAGTCTAACAAACAATGAAACAACGGCGGGGCAGGCAAAGGCTTGTAGCGCCGTGCAACATCAGTAAAGATTTGCTGCCAGATCGAGTGATGTGGCGGTGAAGCAAAAACAACGAACAACACGAAAGGATATTATTATGGCTGACGAAAAAACAGGCAAAAAGCCGGAAAAAGAGGGCGGTTCAGGAACAGAAAAAGGAGGCGATTCCAGTGAAGCCGGCGGTCGTTCGCGGCAACTTCTCTACACTTGCTTTAACGATGGCGCGGGCAACTACGTCTCGAGCAACTGGACCTGGTTCACGTGCTGGCGGTGTGGTGCGTTGAACTACATGTAAGCTGCCCGACGGGCTCACAGGAAGCGCAGGATTTTCATATCCTGCGCTTTCATTTTTTTGCAGGCTGCATCGTGAGATGCAGCCTTTGTTCATCAACCCGGCGCACCACCGCAGACTCGCTTTGATGCGCCGTACCTCGGTCGTGTGAATGGCGGATTACAAACCTACTTCTCGCCGTCCGATCGCGGATATTTTTCGCCTGACCGCGCAACGCGGGACTCGCTTTTGCGTTCGATGCCAAATCCATCCGGACGCGATTTCTTATCTTTCGATCGTCGCGGCGGCGCTGGCGGCAATTTGTTTTTGGAAATCTCGCCAGCAGCCCTGGCTTCTTTTTCTCGCGCCGAGTTTCTGTTACCTGCGCCTTTGGTTCAACATGCTCGACGGAATGGTGGCTCTCGCTTCGGGAAAGGCGAGCTGGCGTGGTGAAATTCTAAACGATCTGCCCGATCGCGTTTCGGACGTCCTGATTTTTGCCGGCGTTGCGCATAGCGATTGGATGAATCCGCTCTTCGGCTACTGGGCTGCCATCTTTGCGCTCTTGACCGCATACGTCGGGATGTTTGGGCAAGGGGTCGGCGTTCAGCGCGAATTTAGCGGCCTGATGTCGAAACCGTGGCGCATGGTGACGCTGCACGTTGGCGCCTGGGTTACCCTCGCCTGTCTTTGGTGGAATACTGGATCGATTCGGTTCGCGCGCTTGACGGTTCTCGATTGGGCCTGCCTCATTGTCGTTGCAGGCTGTGTGCAGACGATGGCGATCCGCTTGCACCGAATCATGGCCGCATTGCAGGCGAAGTCCGCTCCCCACTAATGTCGCCGCACCACGCGCTTCACGATCCTGTCTTCGCCGCATATCTGAGGATCATCCTGGGATCCCTGGCGGTGGGCGGAATTGTGCTCGGCCTCCTGCAACGGGGACTCAAGAAACAACTCGGTCCGATCTGGAGCACCTATCGCTCCTGGCTCGTGCTCGCGCCGATTGGGATGGCGGTGATCTTTGCCGGCCGCATTCCCACGATCATTGGCGTCACGCTCCTCGCGATTTTCGGATTCAAGGAATTCGCGCGTGCGTCCGGATTGTATCGCGACTGGTGGATGACCGGCGCGGTTTACGCCGGGATCGTCACCGTCGGCATGGCGTCTTTGGTGTCGCATCCACGCGGCCAAGAACCCGGTCCCGGTTGGTTCGGATTTTTTGTCGCCGTGCCAGTCTTTGCCATCGCGCTCATCCTGATCGTTCCGATCTTGCGCAATCGCGCGCGCGGAGAATTGCAACGGATGTCGCTAGGCATCGTCGGCTTCGTCTACATCGGCTGGATGTTTGGGCATCTCGGCTTCCTCGCGAATGCGGTGAACGCTTATGGTTATCTCCTTTATGTGATCTTCGCGACGGAGTTGAACGACGTGGCGGCATTCACTTTCGGCCGGCTCTTCGGCCGTCGTCCGTTGCGGAGCGAGATCAGTCCGAACAAAACCTGGGAAGGCGCAGCAGGTGCGCTTGCGCTTTCGATGATTTTGCCATGGCTGCTGCGGTTCTCCTTTCCGGCCTTCGGTCCGTGGCAGTTGATCCTAACCGGATTGATCGTTGGCATCGGGGGGCAACTCGGCGATTTGTCGATCAGCGTGATCAAGCGTGACATCGGGACAAAGGATATGGGAGGTTTGATCCCCGGGCACGGTGGCATTCTCGATCGGATCGATAGTTTAATTTACGTCGCGCCGCTTTTCCTGCACATGGCCGGCTATTATCACGAGCTGCGATGAAGAAATGGCAATACGCGCCCGCGGCCGATCTCGACCAGACGCTGATTGAACGGCTGCGGAATTTTCCCCGCGAACCGGACATGCTCGTCTACGGATTGCGCTCGCTCGTGGCGTTAGTCATCCGGGCTCTCCTCCGAACTTACTGCCGTTTCGAGATCGTCGGAGAGGAGCATTTGCGCAGCAATCGTTCGTTCGTTCTCGTCGCCAATCATTCCAGTCATCTCGATACGGTCTGCCTTCTCGCGGGACTGCCACTGCGACGACTGCATCGGGCATTCCCAGCGGCGGCGGCCGATTATTTTTTCAAAAGCGTGCCGCGCACCTGGATCGCAACCGTGGTCGTGAACGCTCTGCCGTTCGCGCGTCAGACTCACGTTCGTCACAGTCTCGCGATTTGCGGCGAGCTTCTGGCGAATGCCGGAAACGTTCTGATCATCTTCCCGGAAGGAACTCGCTCCACTACCGGAGAGCTCCAGGAATTCAAGGGTGGCATCGGCGCGCTCGTAGCTGGTCGAGACGTTGCGGTTCTGCCTTGTTATTTGGATGGCGCTTTCCGCGCCTGGCCCAAAGGCAGCCGCTGGCCGCGGCCTCGAAAAGTGCGTCTGATCATTGGCGCGCCACGCAACTACGCCTCCATCCCGCCGGAAAAAAGCGCGAGCGCCAGCATCGCCGCGGAGCTTCACGATGCCATAGAGCAGCTCGCGCAACAACATGCAGGCCGCTGAAGAAACAATGGTGAGTTGGGACGGCACGGAGCTGTTCTATCGTGCCTGGATTCCAGCGGCGGCCAAAGAAAAAGCACTCCTCCTCTTTCATCGCGGCCACGAACATTCCGGCCGCTGGTCGGAGGTCGTGGAAATGCTAGACCTGCCTGACGTGGCGGTTTTCGCGTGGGATGCGCGCGGCCACGGCCGATCGCCGGGCGAGCGAGGTTCCGCGGAAAATTTTGGGACGATGGTTAAAGACGTGGACGCGTTTGTCCGCCACATTGCGGAGCATTACGGTTTCGCGCTCGAAAATATCATCGTGCTTGCACATAGCGTCGGTGCGGTCTCGGTCGCGGCGTGGGTCCATGATTACGCGCCGCCAATCCGCGCGATGATTCTCGCGACACCGGCGTTTCGCGTCCGCCTTTACGTCCCACTCGCTATTCCGTCGCTCCGGCTGAAACAAAAATTTCTCGGACCGAGCTCCGTCAAAAGCTACGTGAAAGCGAAAATGCTCACGCACGATCAGGTGCAAGCTGCGATTTACGAAGCGGATCCGTTGATTTTTCGCCAGATCGCGGTGAATGTATTGATCGATCTGCACGACGCCGGCACCCGTCTGCTCGCGGACGCGGGCGCAATCAATGTGCCAACGCTTATGCTCAGCGCCGGCCGCGACTGGGTCGTCAGCCTCGATGCGCAACGCGAATTCTTTAACGGCCTCTCGTCCCCGGTGAAGCGGATGAACGTTTTTCCCGCCGCGTATCACGCCATCTTTCACGAGAAGGAACGAGCGCAGGTTGTTGAACGCGCCCGCGAATTTATCCTCGAACGATTCGCTGCGACATCGGTCACTCCATCACTGCTCAATGCCGACAAGTTCGGCTACACCTGGGAGGAATACGAGCGTTTGAAGCTGCGCGGCGGCCCGCAGTTTGCCGTCGTCCGTGCCGGCATGAAAACGGGCGGTCGTTTGAGCAAAGGCATCGATCTCGGTTGGCGCAGCGGTTTCGATTCCGGGCTCACGCTCGATTACGTCTACGAAAACAAGGCGCAAGGCGCGACGCGCCTGGGCCGTTTCATCGATCATGGGTATTTGAACAGCATCGGCTGGCGGGGCATTCGCCAGCGGAAAAAGAATTTGGAAAAACTCCTGCGGAAGGTGATCGAAAAAACGCACGCGCAGAAAAATCCGGTGCGCATCGTCGATATCGCCGCAGGCGGCGGGCGGTACCTTCTCGAGACTATGCGCGCTTTGCCGGAAATTCCGATGACGGCGCTTCTGCGCGATTACAAACAGGAGAACGTCGATGCCGCCACGCGCCTGGCACAGGATTTTGGCCTAACGAATGTAATGGTCGTATTCGCAGATGCTTTCGATCGGACTTCCCTGGCCGCAATCGAGCCGCGTCCGACCATCGGCATCGTCTCGGGGTTGTTCGAATTGTTTCCGTCGAATGACAGGGTGCTGACTTCGCTTCGCGGGCTGGCGGATGCGATCGAGCCGGGCGGTCATCTCGTTTACACCAATCAACCCTGGCATCCGCAGGTTGAATTCATCGCGCGCGTTCTGCGCAATCGCGAAGGCGAACCCTGGATCATGCGTCGAAGGACTACCGCGGAGATGGACGAACTGGTCCGCACGGCAGGATTCGAAAAAATCACCATGGAAGTGGACGAATGGGGAATCTTCACGGTCTCGATCGCCCGCCGCCTCGCCGCGTGATTTCGTCGAATCGGATTGCGTGGCGCTTGAGGGCTCTCGGCACATCCGCGGGGCTCTCGGTCCTGTTTGTCTTCGTTTACGGCTGGTGCAATTGGATTAGCGCACAACGCCACGACGTCGGCACGCTCTACTTCGAATGGGAACGCTTCATTCCGTTTGTGCCGCTGATGATCGTTCCTTATCTATCGATCGATCTCTTCTTTGTCGCGGCGCCCTTCCTCTGCCGTGATGAGCGGGAACTGGCCACATTTTCCAAACGAATTGTAGCCGCGATCGTCGTCGCGGGAATCTGCTTTCTCCTCTTTCCGCTTCGGTTTGCCTTCGAGCGTCCGCACGCGGGCGGCTGGCTCGGCGCAGCTTTCGATTGGTTTCGCGGAATGGACCAGCCCTACAATTTGCTTCCTTCGCTCCACATCGCCTTCCGGACGATTCTGGCTCAACATTATGCGCGGCACACGCGCGGCCTTTGGCGAGACGCCTCGAACGCCTGGTTTGTCCTCGTCGGTCTCTCAACTCTTCTCACTTACCAACACCACTTCATGGACGTCGTCGCCGGCTTCGCGCTCGGCGTTTGCTGCATCTATTTCATTCGCGAGTCCGCGCCGCACCTTCCCGTGATCGAGAACCGGCGTGTCGGTTTCTATTACGCCAGCGCCGCGCTCATTCTCGTTTGCGCGCTGGTTTGGTTTTGGCCGTGGGGCGCATTGCTGCTTTGGCCAGCAATGTCGTTAGGCGTCGTGGCGAGCGCCTACTTCGGCGCGGGTCCTGTTATCTTTCTTAAAGCCGATGGGCAGTTGCATTGGAGCGCTCGGCTCGTTCTTCTTCCTTGTGTATTAGGCCAGCAGCTCTCATTGCTCTACTATCGGCGTCAATGCCGGTCGTGGGACAAGATCACGCCGGAAATTTGGATTGGCCGAATGCTAAACCAGTGCGAGGCAGAGGCAGCCGCGCGTCTCGGCGTGACCGCAGTGCTGGATCTCACCGCAGAGTTTTCCGAAGCGCCCTCATTTCGCGCGCTCACCTATTGGAACATTCCCATTCTCGATCTCACCGCGCCATCCATCGATCAATTGCAAGAAATGGCGGCGTTCATCGACGATAAATCCCGGAAAGGCATCGTCTACGTCCATTGCAAGATCGGTTACTCCCGCACCGCCGCGGCGGCGGCGGCCTATCTGCTTGAGACCGGAAGAGCCGGCAGCGTTACCGAAGCCATCGAGGTTCTTCGCCAAGTCCGGCCCGCCATCATCGTGCGACCCGAAGTGATTTCAGCCTTAACAGCGTTCGCGCGTGCCTTGCCGCCATTACCCGAAGAAATTTCGTCGCCGCTTTTCTCCTCGCCTCGAACAACCGCTCCTCCATAATCGGCGCGGCTTATGAAATACGACGAATTAATTCAGCTCTACTTCGAACGCTCGAATGCACTGCAAGGGTACTGGACGCTCTACGTCGTCATCGTCGGCGGTTTGCTTGCCTTTTCCTCGCTGCGAAAATTACCCGCTGCTGTGACAACACTGATTGTCACACTCCTCTTCTGCCTCTTCGCCTACGAAAATATGGATGCGATCATGACGGTGACCAGACAGCGGCACGCCACGCTGGCCGCGATCAAGCAATCTGATCCCGGCTCGACCGTCGCGGAGATCAAGCCGGTGCGCGACCTTCTCGAACCGACGCTAACTCCGGCCGCGGAGAGCGCCGTCCAGCGGACGCATCTCGTGAGTGACGTACTCACCATCCTCGGTCTTTGGGCGATGGAACTGCGCCGGCGAAAAAATGCCGGGACAGCTGCGGTGACAGCATAACGCCGCTACAGAAGCGCTGCCGCTTTCAACTCGCGACTCGTGCTCCTCTGTCGCAGAATAGGCGCATGTTCAAGACACGCTATCCCATTCCGGGCGAGTCGCCGCCCCAGTTGCGTCCGCGCGAAGAAGCGGCTCAGCGCCGGCCCGTCATCACTCTGATCGAGTATGATCGCGCGCATCTCGAAGAACGCACCATCGCCGACAAGGAAGAACTCCTGCCTCATCTCGACAATCAGCGCGTGACTTGGATCAACATCGACGGTCTCGGCGACATTGAAGTTTTGCACACCCTCGGCTCGCGCTTCAACCTGCATCCCCTCGCGCTCGAAGACGTGCTCGCAACCGGCCAGCGGCCCAAGGTGGAACAATACGACGGCTACTTATTCATCATCGTGCAGATGCTCTACTTGAATGATCCGAGGCAAATGTGCGGCGAACAGGTCAGCATGTTTCTCGGCAAAAATTTCTCATCACGCTCCAGGAAGAGGGGGACTTCGATGTTTTCGAACCGGTGCGCTCACGGATCCGCGCGGCCAACGGCGCCATTCGAAAATTAGGCGCCGATTATCTCGCTTATGCGCTGCTCGATTCCATCGTCGATCATTATTACCCGGTGCTCGAAACGGTCGGCGCGGAGATCGACCAGATCGAGGACGATCTCGTCCGCGCGCCGATCAAGAGCCCGGTGGGCGAACTCCAGCGGCACAAGCGGACGTTGACCCAGATCAGGCGTTTCATCTGGCCGGTGCGCGATCTGATCAACTCACTCATGCATGAAGAGACCGGCCTCGTCAGCAAAGCGACCAAAGTCTACTTGCGCGATTGTTACGACCATACCGTGCAGTTGATGGATTTGGTGGAGAGCTATCGCGATGTTCTCTCGGGCTTGACGGAATTGTATCTCTCAAGCGTCGGCATCCGGACCAATGAAATCATGCGGGTGCTCACGGTCATCTCCTCCATCTTTATTCCTCTCACTTTTATCGCGGGTGTTTACGGAATGAATTTCGCCCACGAAGCCGACGGGAAGAAATTGCCGTGGAATATGCCGGAGCTTTATCAACCATGGGGCTATCTCGGCTGCCTCCTCTTCATGTTGGCTGTCGCCATTTTCCAGATTGTCTATTTCAAGAAACGCCGTTGGCTGTGAAGCGGCGCGACGTTTATGCGTGAGATCAAAGGCATTCATCACATCACGGCAATCGCCGGTCCGGCGCAGGAGAATCTCGATTTCTACGCCGGCGTGCTCGGTCTGCGGCTGGTGAAGAGAAGTGTGAATCAGGATGACCCGGGCACTTATCATCTCTTCTACGCCGACGCGGAGGGTCATCCGGGGACTGATCTGACATTTTTTCCCTGGGCCCAAATGGCGCCGAGCCGCGAAGGCTATGGACTTGGCAGCGAAGTTTCGCTCGCAGTGCCGCCGGGCAGCCTCGCTTTCTGGAGCGCACGTTTGGAACGATATGGCGTCAAGTTGGGCGCGACGGAAGTGCGCTTCGGTCAAAACGCGCTGCCCGTGATCGACCCGCACGGCCTAAAACTTGCGTTAGTGGAAAGCGAGGACTCGTTAGGCCGTCTCTTCACGCCCTGGGAGGGAAGTCCGATCACCGTTGGACAACAGATCCGCGGATTGGAAAGCGCGCGCATGGTCGAGCGCGATCTGGTTGTCACCACTTCCTTTCTCTCGAGCGCGCTGGGATTCATTCACGTCGGTTCGGAGAACGGCTGGCATCGTTTCGGTGTGGCCGGCGGAAAATCCGGCGCTTACGTTGATCTTCGCGAAACGCCGACAGCCCGGCGCGGCGCGTGGGGTACGGGAAGCATTCATCACATCGCCTGGCGCGTGGACGATGAAGTGCATCAACTCGAAGTGCGCACGCGAGTGACTGAAGAGGGCGCCCGTCCGACGCCGGTGATCGATCGCTTTTGGTTTAAGTCGGTTTATTTCCTGGAACCGGGTGGAGTGCTTTTCGAATTGGCGACCGACGGTCCGGGGTTCGCGGTTGACGAAGACCGCGCGCATCTTGGCGAATCGCTGGTCTTGCCGCCATGGCTGGAATCGAATCGCGCGACGATTGAAACCAAGTTACCGCCCCTAGCGATGCCGAATGCGGATCGATAAGCGTATAATCGAGCGGCATACATTCGTTAGGCGTGAGTCACGCCGTCACGGACTTTGAGGGGTAAGGAAAGTCCGTTTCGGCGAGACGCCGAAACCAACACGCGAGACGCGTGTGCTACCCAGGCTTGCTGATTACATCCGCTGTTTACAACCGACGGATCGATCGCAGCTAACGCGGTTTCAAAACGCCGTCGAAAAATTCGACGATGCGCGTCTGCCGGCGCAGGCGGAGCAGGGGATCGCTGACCATGTGCGTGCCGAGAAGCGGAAGAAAATTGAACGTCTTCCCAGCATTGAAGAGTGCATCGGACAGTTGCATCGAGTGCTGAACATAAACGTTGTCATCAGTGAGACCGTGAATGAGCAAAAGCGGCTGGCGTAGATCAGCGGCGTAAGTAAGCACGCTGCTAGCGCGGTATCCTTCTGTGTTCTCCGAGGGCAATCCGAGAAAACGCTCCGTGTAATGCGTATCGTAATTCTCCCACGTCACCACGGGTGCGCCCGCCACGCCGCAGCGGAAAATGTCCGGCTTCCGGAGCGTGGCCATCGCGGAAAAATATCCGCCGAAGGACCAGCCGACAACGCCGACGCGTTTAAGGTCCATCGCCGGTTCGTGCTTCGCCAGCGCATGTAATCCCGCGATCTGGTCGGCCAACGCGACGTCGATCAAATTTCCGCGGATCACGCGTTCCCACTCGCGGCCGTGGCCCGGCGTCCCACGTCCGTCGATCGCGACGACGATGTAACCCCGATCCGCCATCCATTGATCGATCATGTAGCGATCCGGTTGCGCCAGAACCTGCTTGTGCCCAGGTCCCGCATAAACGTCCAGGATGACCGGGTAATGTTTTCCCTTCGCAAAATCGCGTGGGCGAACAATCGCCGCGTCCATGGCGCGCACGCCATCCGTCCGGGTCAACTCAACCTTAGGCAGAGATGATGGACGTTCCGCCAGTGACGGCAGCGCGCCGATCTTCACGCCATCAGAAGCGCGCAGAACTTCCCACCCAGCGGTGCCGTCGAGAAGATCGAAGTGATGAAGAAATTGCTCCTTGGCCTCGCCGAAGACGGCGTCATGACGTCCACGCTCCGAAGTCAGCCGCCGTCCTTCGCCCGGCTTATCCAGCGCGAAACGAAATAGATGACGTTCGCGTGGATCGGGACCGCCGGCGGCGACGATCGAACGTTCGGTTTCGTTGAGATCGATAAATTCCTCGAAATAGAAATCGCGCGGCGTGATTGCGCGGTCGAGCGCACCATCTGCCGAATGCAGCTCGATTTGCCAGGCGCCGTTGCGCTCCGTCGTCCAAAGAAACTCGCGGCCATCCTTCAGCCACACGGGCATCGGCTTGTGATCGAGATTCAACCACGCGGCATCTTTCTCCCGCAGCAGCTCGCGGGTGGCACCGGAGGCCTCGTCGACCGCGAACAAAATTTCCTCTTGCTGTGCGCGATTTTGCGCGAGCACGCAGAGCGGTGCGGCGGCCTCTTTCCAAACGACGCGCGCGAGATATGGATATTTCTCGCGATCCCATTCCACCCAGCGCGTGGCGCCACCCGATCGGGCGACAATCCCGAGGCGAACCTTTGCGTTGTTCGTTCCCGCGCGCGGATAGAAATATTTTGCGGGCGGCGTTTCAGGATGGAGAGGATCGGCAATGAAACGGCTTTCGACTCCGCTGTTGTCCGTCTCCTGGTAAGCGATCGATTGCGAGTCCGGCGACCACCAGAAGCCCTCGTGCCGACCCATTTCTTCCTGCGCGACAAATTCCGCTACGCCGTGCTGGACCGTCTCAGTCGCGCCGGAAGTCAGGGCGACATCCGCTTGCGTTTCAAGATCGATAACGTGCAGCTCGCCGCCCGTCACAGCGGCGACGTCGCGGCCATCCGGTGAAAAATGCGGGTCGATCCAACTCCGGCCCGGGAGTTCGGTCACATGTGAGTCGGCGCGCGTGATGACATACAATTTGCTCGAAAGCGCGACCAGTATTCTGCGGCCATCTTTCGACAACTGAAAGCTGGTGAATCCTCGCAAACTCTGGCGTTCGCGCTCGCGCCGGCTCCGTTCTTCCGTCGTGAGTTTTTCCTCGGCGCCTTGCAGTAATTTCTCCGGCGTGAGGATTTCGCGCAGCTTGGCATCGGCGATGGTGAATTCGTAAAGCCGGAGGACTGGATCTCGCGCACCGCCGCGGAGGAAAATGACCGCCTTGCCATCCGGCGTCAGCTTGGGAGAAACGGGCTGGCCTAACGAGTAGTTGCGCGTCTCGACCAGCTCGCGGAAATAGCGCAGATCGGCCGATTCCGGTTCCGCTGCGCCGACGGAAATCACGGCCATAATCGTAGAGACAAAAGCGCCAGCCAGACACCGGAGCAGGGGATCGATCAGGAAACGCATCCCCACGCTTTCAGTCGGTCTCGCTATTTTGCAAATGCGAAGCGGGCGCGCTGGAAAAACAAAATGCGGCAAAGGTGATGCCCCTTGCCGCATCTAGGATTAGATGCGCGCCCCTGATCACTCGACGCCGAGCTGTATCCGCTTCGCTATGCAAAGCGATTGGAGACGGCCTGCCCTCAGGCCGTAGCAGAGACCCTCTGGCACGGGGGCGTGCCAGCTCCAATGCGGCGGCTACAGCGGCAATGAACCCCTTAAAACTCCAGGGTGAGATCCTTTTCGCAGAAATCGAACTTGACCGGTTTCCCTTCTTCGCCACTTGCCCACACTGCCTTGAACCACTGGTGGCAAGACTGGCTGTTGGTTGATTTATTCCAGACGAGGGTCTCGGTCTCGCCGGCCTTGATACCGTCACCGATGTCGAAATATCCGTAAGTTTCCCCGTCTTCCGAAACCAGGAGTTTCGTGATGGTCTCCTTGGTGTTGTTGTGGACCTTAAAAGAATAATCCTCAGCTCGGACCGCGGGCGAGAAAAACGCGATTGCGAGAAAGGCACTGGCGAGCACGACGGCTTTGCTGAGACGGCTTCGAAGTTTCATAAGGTGATTTTTCCGTTGGTTGATGTTGGTCTACGCCGCCGAATCTAATCGCCGAAAAGCCGATGGCAATTTCGAATTCAGCGTTGAGATACAAGCTCGCCCGAATCAGTAAACGCGGTCAGAATCAGTAGACGCGGTAATCCACCACGCGCCATTGTTCCGACTCGTAGGTCAGGATCACGCGCTCAGCCGCGACCGCCTTGTGTTCGAAAGAGGTTCGGAAAAGGATGCTTTCGTAACGGCCGTCGGGTGAACCGGTCAGTTTGCGAGTGAAGGCTGCTCCAATGAAGATGCGCGATCGCACCCGGCCGAACGGAGCGCGCCGGCCTTCCATGGAACGAATGAACTGTGCCTCGGTGTTCGAGGCGCGGAGACGCGCGGGTTCTTCCTCATAGGCCTGCGCGTATTCGCCGGAGTCAACGAGCTGGAGCCAATGCAAGGCCGCCGCGCGTCCCTCCTTCTCCCTCTCGCGCTTTTCCGAGAGAGATTTTGAGACAGACCGGTGGATGGCGCAGCCCTGAAACAAAATGAAGCTGAGGCAGATGAGAAAAGCGAAAGTGCGCTTCATGCACTCGACGGTCTAACGAGTGCACCGCGAAATCGCAATTCCAAAACGCGGCGCGTCTCCGCTGTAGCCGCTTTGCTAAGCGAAGCGCAAGCGAGTGTGTTGCTAGCGGACAATCGTTGCGCCGCCCAGGGTGGCGGCTACAGGGTGGCGATCACGGCCGTCGCGACCGAAGGCGGCAACGGATGTTGCTGCGCTCGATTGAATCCAGCCTGGCTCAGCATGTCATTCAGTTCTTCAAAAGTATAGGCATCGCCCGCGGCCGTGCTGGCCAGCATGACGAGGCTGAAGCTGGCCGCTTCCGGCGGCGTGACCCGATCGGGATTGGGAACGAATTCGACGATGGCAATGCAGCCGCCGGGCCGAAGAGCGGAATAAACTTTCTTCAAGAACGCCACGCAAGTCGGCGGATCGAAATGATGGAGAAAATTCGGAACAAGGACAGCGTCGTAGTCTTCTCCGAGATCGACTTCGAAGGCGCTGCCCGCGATCGTGCTGAAACGATTCGCCAGACCGGCGGCCTCGGCCTTTTCACGCGCCACTTCCAGCACGGGCGCCCAATCGAGCGCGACGAGTTGCGCGAGTGGATGTTTTCGAGCGACCGCGATTCCGTAGACGCCGTGGCCGGCGGCGATATCGAGGATTCGCGAGGGCTGGGCGGCATCGATCGGGAGAAGTCCGGCCAGCACTTGCGCCGGCGGATTCATCATCGGTGCCATTCCGCGCGCGAAATCGACCCAGACCGGATGTTCCGGCGCCATCGTGCCTTCGGCCGATTGGGCGGCGGTGCCGCCTTTGCGCACCGCTGCGGCCAATTCATCGAACGCGCCGCGAATCGTGGGTGAGAGAAGGAACGCGGCCGCGCCTCCTGCGTACGCTGGCGATTTCTGATCGAGAAAGGCGGCAGAATCGCGGGTGAGAGCGTAGCGACCATCCTTCTTTTCCAGGAAACCGAGGATCGTGAGATAATCGGCCAGCATGCGAATTCCGCGCTCAGTCGCACTGCACTCCACGGCCAGCTCCGCGGCCGTGGCCTGTGATTGGCCAATCGCGGTAAAGAGTTTCAATTCCAATGCTGCCTTGAGGGCCGCCGTGTTTTGGTAGGCGGTTAAGGTCTCAAAAAATAGAACGGGCGAAGGCGGCTCAGAGTTGTTCATGGCAGCAGTGAGTTATGGAAGCATCCCCGCTTGTCAATTTTCCGCGGCGCGGGATTGCTTCCTGTAGCCGCTTCGCTGTGCGAAGCGCAAGCCACGCGTGTTACTTGCGCAAAGTCGTCATGCCGCCTGCAGGGTGGCGATCGCGGCAATGGGACGGGCGATTTGTAAACCGCCGTTCCTTGGAAAGATATCGCGGACTACTTGCTCTTGGTTCGGACGATGACAGCCGCTACGTCGGCAGTATCCACGGCGGCATCGAAAAATTCCGCGCCGGTCAACTGGGAAAGGTGAACGAGTTTGTCTCCAACCTTCTCCACCTTGCCGCCGATCTTCTCCCCGCATTTCATCCGCAGCTCGACGATCTGACCGGTATTCCGTTGCAGAATGCTAATGATGGTATCGCTGGGCTGGAGATCAATTTTGTTTTGAGCGAACAGACCGGAGCAAACAAAAGCGAAAGCAAAAACAGTCAGGAGTGAAGAGCGTTTCATAATCGACTTGTTGTGCCCGAGACCTGCGGTATTTGCCAGCGAATATTTGTAGCAAGGCGCCGATGGCGCGCTAAGACTTCAGGCGTGGAGAAGATTGCTGAAAACCTGAAACGTGTGCGAGCGGAGATTTCGGACGCAGCGGAAAAGGGCGGACGCGCGCCCGGCGACATCGAACTCATTGCCATCTCCAAAACCCACGAGACCGAAAAGGTGCGGGCCGCGCTCGACGCGGGACAGCAAATCTTTGGCGAAAGCCGGGTGCAGGAAGCGCGGGCAAAAATTCCGCTGCTGCCCTCGAGCGCACGTTGGCATTTCGTCGGGCGGCTCCAGAAGAACAAGGTCCGGCACGCGCTTCCGCTTTTCGAGCTTTTCCACAGCATCGATTCCATCGAGCTGGCGCGCGAGATGGATCGGATCGCCGGCGAAGAGGGATTGCGTGTGCGCGTGTTACTGGAAGTGAACGTCGCCGGCGAGGGGAGCAAGATCGGGTTCGCGCCGGATTCGCTCCGGACCCAAATGGAATCCCTCCTTGAGCTCCCGCGCCTAACGATAGAAGGTTTGATGACCATTCCACCTCTCGCGCCGGAGGCGGAAGCATCACGGCGATATTTCATCGCCTTGCGCGAATTGCGCGATCAGTTCGCGGCCCAGTTCCAAGTCAATCTGCCGCAACTCTCGATGGGCATGAGCGGCGATTTCGCGCTCGCGATTGAAGAAGGCGCCACTCTCGTTCGCGTCGGCACCGCGATATTTGGCAAGCGAACACCTGCACGGTTGGTCAGCGAAAACGCGGCGGAGTGATCTGCGGGATCCGTAGGCAACTCTCCGTTGTCAATTCCGATTCAAGGAGCGGCGGTTTACAAACCGCCGACCAGGAAGCGGGCGGTTTGGAAAAGCGTCTCTCCTTGTTATGACTCCGCGATGCACCATTGTCTTCTCATCGCTCCCTGATGCCTCTGGAATTAAAGAACGTGCAATTGATCGGCGACGAGCTCGCCATTCAATGGAGTGACGGAGCTGAATCGTATTTGCAAATCGAGCGGTTCCGTCGCGCCTGTCCCTGCGCCAGCTGTGGCGGGGAACCTGACGTGCTCGGAAACATTTCTCGGCCGGATGTGAGTTATTCCAGCTCGAGCTTCCAGCTCATTGGTTGGCAACTGATTGGCGGCTACGCGTTGCAGCCGCGCTGGGGCGACGGCCACAGCACCGGTCTTTACTCCTTTCAATATCTCCGGCGACTGTCTCCGCCGTCGTAATAATCCTGCTCCTGATCTTGCTCCTAATCATGATCTTTCTGTTTGCTGTGGGTCACGGGCGAGGATCAGAAGCAAGATCAGGAGCAGGAGGGAGGTTGACGAGTCTGTTACGCTCTTCTTCCCATGCCGCGAACGATCAAAGCATCGCTGTTGTTCTTCTTCCTCTCACTGTGCGCATCGGCGATTTTTGTGAGCCATCACGTGCGCTCGCAGGTTTCGCCGCCGGCGCCCCATGAGCTATTCTCCGTGGTGGAGAAGCAGCTCGCAGCTTTTCGCGCGGCCGATTATTCGAGCGCTTATCGGCATGCCGCGAGCGAGGTTCAGCAAAAATTCACCATGCCGCAGTTCGAAGCGATGATCCGCCGCGATTATGTCGACATGACAAACGCGCAGCGCATTGAATTTGGCTTCGTCAAAATCAAGGGCTCTGCGGCGGTGGTGCAGGTATTCTTTTGTGGCGCCGACGGTTCGGCGCGTTCATTCCTCTACAGCCTGATCGCGGAAGGCGATTCGTGGAAAATCAACGGCGTGCAAGTTATGCAAAATACGCCCGCCGGACAACACTCCGCCGGTTTGCGGATCTAGCCCTGTAGCGGCGGTCTATGACCGCCGAACGTGTTTCGAGCGGCTCCGCTACAGAGGTAACGTCACCCGCAGCAGCGAAACATCGTCGCCGATCGGTTCGACCGCGCGTTCATGCAAGTCTGCCGGAATGAGAAAGAAATCCCCGGGCTTGAATTGCAAACCCGCGCATCGCAGCGCGCCCGTGAGACAAACGACAATCGCAAAGCTTCCGCGGGGTGCAATCTCGCGCGGCTGACGCAATGACCATTTTTCCACGTCGAACATCTCTTGCCTAACGAGTGCTTCTCCTTCCGGTTTCAGCAGGGACGGTTCGCGATCTTTAAAATCGATGCACCGCAACGCCTCCTCGAGGTGCATCGTTCTCGGCGCGCCCCCTTTCTTGACCCGATCCCAATCGTAAACCCGATAAGTCGTGTCGCTGTTCTGTTGGATCTCGACGATCACATTCCCCGCGCCGAGTGAATGCAGCCGGCCGCTCCGCAGAAAAATTGCGTCTCCTGTCGTCACCGCGATCGAGTGCAAGTGCTCTTCCAGTTTCTCTTCCTTGATCGCCTTTTCGAACGCAGCGCGCGACGAAGATTTCTTCAAGCCGACAAACAACTGGGCCGCCGGCGCGGCATCGGCGATGTACCACAACTCTGACTTCGGTTCTCCGCCGAGTTCCGCGGCGAGTTTCGGAGGCGGGTGCACTTGCAGGGAAAGATTTTGCTGCGCATCCAGCAGTTTCGCCAGGATCGGGAACCGCGGCCCGTCTGGCGCCTCTCCGAAAACCTCCGGCCGACGCTTCATCCAAAGTTCGTGCAAAGTCAGGCCGCGAAAAGGACCGGCATGCACCACGCTCTGCACTTCCGGCCGATCGACAATTTCCCAAGATTCACCGATGCACACGCCCGGCGGCAACCGTTTGCCGTAAACCGATTCCAACCGTCGGCCGCCCCAAACCCGTTCCATAAAGATCGGTTCGAAGACCAGAGGCTGCGTGAAATTAGTCGAGGGCATCGATGGAGTCGCAACGTAGGAGGCAAGATGCAGTTTGCAAACTTCGCCCTTCCAAGGGGCGCGTCAGTCTCTTGATCAGCGTTGCCCGTGGATCGGAGCGCAGTCGATGGTTGTCACGACTAGCGCTCCAACTACTTTGGCAACGCCGTGCTCGTTCGCCCGCTGATAAAATATTGGATTCCCGTTGCCGCCTGGATGCTCCTAATCCTCATCGCCTCCGGTGACCTGATGTCCGCCGAGCACACCTCGCGATTTCTGGTTCCGTTCCTGCGCTGGATCGTTCCCGATATTTCACCGGCGACCGTTACCTTGATCCAGCTCCTCGTCCGGAAAGGCGCGCACGTCACGGAATACGCGATTCTGGCTGCGCTGCTCTGGCGGGCTTTCGATCGAGGGCAACAGGCGTTCTGGCGCGCGACGGCGATCACGTTTGCCATCGCCGCGGTTTACGCATCGCTCGATGAATTCCATCAATCTTTCATCCCTTCGAGAACAGGCGCATTTGAGGATGTTCTGATCGATTGCGTCGGGGCGATGCTTGGTCTTGCCGTTTGCGCGCTCGCCGGCTTTGCGCGATCCGGTTTCCGAAATCCGAAATAAAAAGTGGGCCTGGCTGGGCTCGAACCAGCGACCCTGCGCTTATCAAGCGCATGCTCTAACCAACTGAGCTACAGGCCCGAATAAATCGCGAAATTTGGCTCGTAAATTGCAGATAGAATCTACGCCCGAACGCGCGCGTCATTACTTAAATCGCAAATGGCAAATGGCAAATCGCAAATTCAGGCTATTGTATCGCTCCTTTTGTGAGATTTATTCCGGTCACTTTCGCTTTAATCCTGGCTCTTCTGCCGGGACTCGTTCGCGCAGAAACTTCCGCCGCGCCGCCGGCCGTCTCTGTGCCTCCGCTTCCTTTCAAGCACACGACGCTGCCGAACGGGCTCCAGGTTTATACCGTCGAAGATCATTCCGGTCCGACCGTTGCGGTCCAGGTCTGGTATCACGTCGGCTCGAAGGACGACCCGAATGGCCGGAGCGGTTTCGCGCATCTTTTCGAGCACATGATGTTCAAGGGCAATGAGCATCTGACGCCGGATGCTTTTGACGAAATGACGGAGAATATCGGCGGCGAAAATAACGCTTACACCGCAGAGGACGTGACCGTTTATCACGAGACTGTGCCGTCGAATTATCTCCATCCCATTTTGTGGGCGGAGGCCGAACGCATGTCGTCGCTGGCGCTGAACGATCCGAACTTCAATTCGGAACGGGATGTGGTGAAAGAGGAATACCGGCAGCGGGTCCTGGCAAATCCTTACGGAGAATTTTATCTCGATGCGGACAGAAAATCGTTCGCGGTCCATCCTTACAAACGGCCCGGCATCGGCAACATCGCGGAACTCGACGCTTCGAAGCTCCCCGAAGTGAAGGCCTTTCACTCTACATTTTATCGGCCGGATAACGCCACGCTCATCGTGGTGGGGGATTTCAAACAGGAAGAACTCGACGCGTTGATCAAGAAATATTTCGGACCGATCACGAAGCCGTCGGAAAAGATTCCGCGGGTCTCGGTCAAGGAGCCGGCGCGAAAAAACGATAAGGTCGAAACCTCATTTACGCCGAAAGCTCCGTTGCCCGCGATCGCCTTCACCTATCTCGCGCCTTCGATTCGCAGCGGTGACGCGCCGGCGCTCGAGCTTGCCGAGGAAATTATGGCGGGCGGCGAATCGTCGCGGCTCTACCGCTCGATGGTTTACGAAAAGCAGCTCGCCCAAACGGTCTCCTGCAACGCCGATATGCGGGAAGATCTGGGCTTGCTCATTTTCCGCGCGATCTTGGCCAGCGGAAAACCAATCGCGGATGCGGAAAAATTACTCAGCGAGCAGATCGACAGCGTGTTGAAGCAAGGCGTGACCGAAGCCGAATTGACGAAGGCCAAGAACCGTTTTCTCACATCGAAATTGCTGGAACGCGAGACGACGAACGGCAAGGCGAGCGCACTCGGGGAAGCCGCGGTGGTTTACGGCGACCCCACTCGTGTGAACACGGATCTGTCGAAAGTGCAGGCGGTCACCGCCGCGCAAATCAGAGAAGTGCTAAACAAATATATCTCGGGGAAAAAGAAGGTCGTGATCGAGTATCTGCCGGAGTCGATGAAGACCGCGACGGGTGAGAAGAGCGAGAAAAAATCCTGATGAGCGCACGCATTATTTCCAGCTTCGGGATTATTTTTCTGGCGACCGCGGGCCTCGTCTACGCGACCGGCGGGGTCGATACACCGCCGCCGCCCTCGGGAACTCACGAGGTAAGTTTCGTGTTGCCGAAGGAAGCCCGGCTCGAGAATGGCCTTCGCGTGATCGTGGCGGAGCGGCCCGGATTGCCTTTGCTGGCGGCCGAGCTGCTCGTGCGAAATGGCGCGGAAGTCGATCCAAAGGATCGCGCCGGCTGCGCCAGCATGACCGGCTCTTTGTTGACCAGAGGAACCGAAAAAATGTCTGCGCCCCAAATCGCCAGCGCGATGGAATCGCTCGGCGGCGCGATCGATTCGGGAGCGCGTTGGGACGCTTCCAGCGCGGGGATTGTTGTGATGTCCGACAAGGCCGAGGCGGCCCTGGCTATTCTTTCGGATGTGATCCTGCATCCAACTTTCAAGCAGGAAGAAATCGACCGGCTCAAGAACCAAACGCTCGACGGTTTGCGGGTAGTGCTGCAGCAGCCGGGCGCGCTCGCGCGGTTCGTGACCGAGCGCGTGATTTTTGGCGAGGGCGAATACGGACATGCGGCCGGCGGAACGGTGGAAACCGTTCAGGCGATTCAGCGCGACGACATCGTGAAGCTCTACAAGACCTATTACACTCCCGATAACGCGACCCTTATCCTTTCCGGAAATCTCACGCTCGAGGAAGGGAAGAAATACGCTCAACAGTTTTTTGGCGACTGGAAGACGGATCCATCCGCTCGCAAAGAGGTGCCGGCTGTGGCCAACACCGATTGGAAACCGGAGAACGTGGTCGTCGACTTGCCGCAAGCGGGTCAAGCCTCCGTCACCGTGGCCAAGCCTGCCATCAAGCGGGATTCGCCAGATTATTATGCGGGCCTGGTGGCGAATGCGGCGCTCGGGCAAGGCTTCGTCTCGCGCTTGAACCGCGAGATCCGAATCAAACGAGGCCTCAGCTATGGCGCCCGCAGCTCGATCGATTCTCGCCGCAGCGGCGGATCGTTTTTCGCGTCGGCCCAAACCAAAAACGAATCGGCGGCCGAAGTAGCGGGGCTGCTGCAAACGGAATTGAAGCGATTGAGCACTGATCCGGTCGAGGGCAAAGAACTGAAGTCGCGACAAGCAGTGTTGACCGGCGGTTACGCGCGGAATTTGGAAACGAACCGCGGTTTTGTTGGCCAGGTCGCCTCGCTGGTCACTTACGGTCGCCCGATGGATACACTGAATAAGTTCATTCCGTCGATCGACGCCGTGACGACACAGGATGTGAGTGCGTTCGCGATGAAATATTTCGACACGCCGCCGAGCCTTATCGTCGTCGGCAAAGCACCGGAATTTTTGGAAGCGTTGAAGAAAGCGTTCCAGGACGTCAAGGTTATCCCTCAGCACGACCTCGATCTGAACCGGCCCGACCTCACGAAGGTGAAGTAGGGAAGAATTTGGCGAATGACTGAGCAGATAAATCGGGCATTCACTCAAATCGCCAGTTCGTTAAATCGCTAATCGTTAAGTAATTTGGAACGACTCAAGCGAAGATATCCGGGAAGGAAGATCAGAGCGAGGGCACACGGTATTCCGACGAACATCCCCAGGAAGCTGAACGTGGACATAAGATCATCGCTCACGGCGAGGATGAAGATTGTCACCAACAACCAAACGATTCCCCACAGTTGCAAGATCCATGAGGTCCTGCCGGTCATCTCTGTTGCCGGAACATCTCCTTGGAGGAATCGCCAGGCAAGAAAGGCGAGCAGAATTGCGACGCCGGTGAGCGTCGCCGGCGCCGCCCACGGGAGAGCAAAGTCGGAATCGGTCGGAGCGGTCCCGAAAACATTCCGCCACATGAGGACGGCCACGAAAAGAATGCTCGCCGCAAAAAGAAGACAGAGCACGCAAGGAATGATCTGCCCTTTTTTTTCCGCGGGTCGCAACGAATCCTTCATGGCCTGATCGGCGAAAGAGGGGCCAAACGGAAAATTTTTCCTCGAGATTTCGCGCCTTTCCGGCCTCAATGGCGCGGATTCCCGCGATGGCGGCGCGCGAAAAGAATTCGAGTTCGAGTTTGGATTGGGGATCTTGGCAGAGATCATCGAAACCCCTTTTTGAAGCTGGTTTCTTGCCAATAGGACCCTTGAGCGAAGGGGATTGAGCAAGGTGGTCCATTCCCTCAATCCCTAACTCTCAATCGGTAGACGAACTGGCCGGCCGAACCCTCATGTTAGCCCGGCAGGGAAGGCTAACGTCTTGCAGGAGACGAAGATTTCCATGGCGGGCAGACCTTCTGCTCGAAGCGAAAATCTGGAGGCAAGGGGATTCGAACCCCTGACATCCAGCTTGCAAAGCTGGCGCTCTACCAACTGAGCTATGCCCCCGGTTTGGGAATTGAGATTGTAGATAGAGGATGGAGAATTGCAACGTCTCTCGAATTCCTTGCCCCTGTAGCCGCTTCGCTGTGCGAAGCGTGGGTCTGCCGCGTCGCCCCGCAGTCGGCGCTCGCGTGGCCCACAGGGCGACGGCTACAAAACGAAAAATGCCAGATAGCATATCGCCATCCGGCATGTCTCGTTACTTTGCAGCAAAGACTGAATTGTGCGTTACCGTTTCAGAGTTCTTCAAGCCTCGGTTTCTTTCGATTCCAAGGGCTTAACGGCATCACCGAAATTCCGAAGAACTTCGATCTTAGCCGTCGACCTATTCAATCACCACTAAAGAGCAAGCTCTCAGGGTGACGAATTCTCCTTAGAAAGGAGGTGATCCAGCCGCAGGTTCCCCTACGGCTACCTTGTTACGACTTCATCCCAGTTACCGCTCATAGCGTAGGCGGCTGCTTCCTATTGCTAGGTTGGCGCGCCGGCTTCGGCTACAAGTGACTTCCATGATGTGACGGGCGGTGTGTACAAGGCCCGGGAACGTATTCACGCCGTCGTAGCTGATACGGCATTACTAGCGATTCCGGCTTCATGGAGTCGAGTTGCAGACTCCAATCCGAACTGGGCCCAGTTTTAGTGATTTCCTCCACCTCGCGGTCTCGGATCGTTCTGTACTGGGCATTGTAGTACGTGTGCAGCCCAGGCCGTAAGGGCCATACTGACTTGACGTCGTCCCCACCTTCCTCCCCGTTTCACAGGGCAGTCTGAACAGAGTGCTCGGCTTGCGCCGGTGGCAACAGTTCACAGGGGTTGCGCTCGTTGCGGGACTTAACCCAACATCTCACGACACGAGCTGACGACAGCCATGCAGCACCTGTGCAAGTTGTCTCTTTCGAGACTCACGGGCTTTCACCCGCTTAGAAATGCATGTCAAGGCCTGGTAAGGTTCTTCGCGTTGCATCGAATTAAGCCACATACTCCACCGCTTGTGCGGGCCCCCGTCAATTTCTTTGAGTTTTAATCTTGCGACCGTACTCCCCAGGCGGCACGTTTAACGCGTTAGCTCCGGCGCGGAAGGGGTCGAATCCTCCCACACCAAACGTGCACCGTTTACTGCCAGGACTACCGGGGTATCTAATCCCGTTTGCTCCCCTGGCCTTCGTGCCTCAGTGTCAGGAACTGTCCAGAGACCCGCCTTCGCCACTGGTCTTCCTCATGATCTCTACGCATTTCACTGCTACACCATGAATTCCAGTCTCCTCTCCAGTCCTCAAGCACCGCAGTATCGAATGCAGTTTCGGAGTTAAGCTCCGAAATTTCACACCCGACTTACGGCGCCACCTACGCACCCTTTACGCCCAATGAATCCGAACAACGCTTGGGACCTCTGTATTACCGCGGCTGCTGGCACAGAGTTAGCCGTCCCTTCCTCTTCTGATACTATCAATGCGAGTACAGTTAATACTTGCACCTTGTTCTCAAATGACAGGAGTTTACAACCCGAAAGCCTTCATCCTCCACGCGGCGTCGCTCCTTCAGGGTTGCCCCCATTGAGAAAAATTCTCGACTGCTGCCACCCGTAGGTGTCTGGACCGTGTCTCAGTTCCAGTGTGACTGGTCGTCCTCTCAGACCAGCTACCCGTCAAAGCCTTGGTGGGCCGTTACCTCACCAACTAGCTGATAGGCCGCGGGCTCCTCAAAAAGCGGTAGCTTGCGCCACCTTTGGATTCAAATAGATGTCTACTCTCACCACATTCGGTATTAATTCGCCTTTCGGCGAGCTATCCCCAACTTCTCGGCAGATTGCCCACGTGTTACGCACCCGTTCGCCACTAAATTACTTCTGTATTGCTACAAAAGTAATCCCGTTCGACTTGCATGTCTTATCCACGCCGCCAGCGTTCGTTCTGAGCCAGAATCAAACTCTCCGTAAAAATTTGGAGCCCCGAATTGCTTCGGGGACAAAGTTTGTCGAGACACTCGCTAAAGTGCCCGAAATTCTGACCATTCTTGCCTGAAAGCGACTCGTGAGAGCCGAATTCAGGTTCGTCCGATCTTATAAGTTAAGATTTCCTCGAGCCCCTGTCGCGCCGTAGCCCCGAAGGGCGAAGGCGGACGAAGACAGTTGGAAAAATGTTTTAATCAAAGAAATAACCCATATCCCAAATTGCTTCAGGAGGGGTCACCCCGAATTGCTTCGGGGCTCTGACGTATAACGCACAATTCAATTTTCGCTGACTTACTTCACCTTTTAAATTTCGCCTGAAATTTATCGCGCCGTAGCCCCTGTGGGCGAAGGCGGACGAATCTCGCTTTCCGTCGTGATGACGAAATCCAAAATCAGACTATCAAAGATCAATGCTCTTCCCGTTCCGGTACACGACAAAATCCGATCCAATCAGCAAACTGACCAATCAGCTCGATCATGAGCCCGAAGAGAAGAACACTCTGGGGAACCCCCGGAGTCCGCATTGCAGCGGGACAACAACATATTGCGTCACGCGATGCCGTCAAACAAGATTTTGCAGTTTTTCGTTCTCAAAAATACGAGCGGCACGCGCACCGACCAGTGCCAAGCCCTTTTGCGACGCAGTACCCATGAGCCAAGCCGCAGGCGCGTCGAATGGCTCCAGAGGTAGGATTCGAACCTACGACCAATCGGTTAACAGCCGACCGCTCTACCACTGAGCTACTCTGGATCGTCTCGTCCGTCGATTGACGGGCGTATATCTTGCCCACACAGGATTCTGCGGCAAGTGCTCTTTTGGGCTGCAAGTTGGCGGTCATAGATCGCCACGACAGAAGAGAGGTTTTGGTTGCGGGGGCGGGATTTGAACCCGCGGTCCCGCAGTCGCGGGATTATGCGCGGGAGAGTCTGCCGGAATTGTGCTGGTCGACTCTGCGCTGGATATCGTCTGTCAATCCGATGTAGAATTTCTCTTCGCGGTTTTGAAGAACGTAAACGCGATAGGCGGCCGGCATTCCGAAAAGGGGAATTGGTTGCGGGGGCGGGATTTGAACCCGCGGCCTTCAGGTTATGAGCCTGACGAGCTACCAGGCTGCTCCACCCCGCGTCTTGAGGCGTGATTATGCCGCATCGAATAGCGAACGCAACTGCAAAAACCGCGTGCGCGATTTACTTTCGTCGTCAAAAGGAATCGTATTTGTATTCTCTCGTGAAAACAAAATCGATCCCGAAAAACAAGATTCTCGTCGGCACGGCGAGCTGGTCGGACCCGGGTTTTGTTGAGCATTGGTATCCGAACAAAATGCCGGCAGGCGATCGGCTGGCTTGGTACGCGCAGCACTTTGAAATGGTGGAAGTGAACTCGACTTTCTATTCGGTGCCGGATGCGCGCATGGTCGAGCGCTGGTGCCGCAGCACGCCGGACGGATTCACGTTCGATGTGAAACTGCATCAACTTCTGTCGAGGCATTCGACCAACGTGAAACTCTTGCCGCCGACGTTGCAACGCGCCGCCGAGACGGACGCGAAAGGGAAAGTGAAACTGACGCCCAAAATCGAAAAGGCGATGATCGAGCAATTTCGGCAGCCCCTCGAAATCCTGCGCGGCTCGGGGAAGCTGGGCGCGTTGCTGCTGCAATTATCGCCCGCGTTCTCGCCGAAAATGCATGAGCTGAGCGAAATGGAACCTTTGTTCGACGCGCTTGCCGGATTTCGCATTGCTCTTGAATTGCGCAATCGCAATTGGGCCGAGGGTGAACGCTTGCAGCAAACCCTCGATTTCCTGTGCGCGCACTCGGCGACATTCGTTTCGGTCGATGCGCCCGCGGAAAGACATTTCACGATCATGCCGCCGGATCTGAACGGAGTGACAAATTCCGAGCTGGCTTATCTGCGTTTGCATGGCCGCGACGCACGCGCCTACACGACGGGCAAGACCGTGGCGTCGCGCTTCAATTATGACTACAGCGATGAAGAGATCGAAGAGGTCGCGCAACGCGCGCGCAAACTGGCGCGGCAAGCGAAGGAAGTGCACGTCGTTTTCAATAACAACGCGCTCGACTACGCGCCGCATGCTGCGTCGCGGATGCGCGCCGCGCTGGGCCAAATGATTGCGGACATCCCGCGTCAAACCGAGTTATTCTGACGGGATGGCGGATCCGCGTCTCGACGATCAGTTGGAAAAAACCGCGCGTAGCGAAACGATCGCGTGGCCGGGCGCATGGGCGCGGCTTAAAGGCTGGCTGCAAGCGCATCACATGACCTTGATGACGCTGCCCGATACGCCGCACGCGATCGCACTAGGTTCGGCCATCGGGATGTTCTTCGGTTTCACACCGCTTTTCGGGTTGAAAACTTTGTTAACCCTCGCCCTGGCGTGGTTGCTGAAGGGAAACAAGATCGCGGCCTTCATCAGCGTGACGCTGCACGATATTATTCTTCCGTTTTGGCCGGCGATTTTTCTGTGGGAATACAGAATGGGAATGTGGACCTTGCATCGCCGCCTTCCGCAACGTCCGGGGTTTCGTCACGTGGCGCTGGGCAATTACATGGAGTGGACCACGTTCTTTACTGTCGGCCAGCCGCTCTTGGTCGGGTCGCTCTTTCTCGCCTTGCCGGCGGCGGTGGTGGTTTATTTCGGTTTGCGCGCGGTGCTGATTCGCGCCCGGAGAGCCGACCCAAAAAAATGAATGAGCGCTGTGCGGTGACGCAATGGTTGTCCGCCAAAGCCGGAGTGGCAGCGCGTACGGGAATCGAACCCGTCTTTGTGCCTTGAGAGGGCACCGTCCTAACCGATAGACGAACGCGCCATGGTGGCGTCGGAAAAAATGCTAGCGGAAATCCCACGCTCGGCAAGGATTGGTTCGCGGGTGAGGAGTCGTTAGGCCGCGTCGATTGGATCAGGGAGCAGGGGTCGGTCGCGGAGTGGGAGTGGGGCGCACCTTGGGTTGCGCGAGGCCATTCAGGGCCGCGGCCTTCTGGCTATTGAGGTAATTTTTTACTTCTGGGGTGTCGGCCAGCGCCTCCATGTGCGCGTAATAAATAGTGTAATAGGCGCGGAGCAATTTTCGCTTTTCCACGTCCGTTCTCGCTTTTCCCACCGCTTCCTTCGCTGCCACCACTTCGGGATCGTGCGCGGTGCGATTTTGCAATTGACGCCATTCGAGATGCAGCCGCTGCTCTTCCGCCGCCGCGGCCAAGGGAGAACGCTGAAAGACCGCGTCGAGTTCGGATAATGCCGCCGCCGCTTTTGCCTTAGCCGGAGGAGTCGCACTGCTAGAGGGGACGAGCGTGGGCGGTTCAATGGGGATATCCGGAATGTTCAACTGCGGACGCGTGCCCGCCGGGCCTGGACTTGGGATCGGCGTTTCAGTTTTCGCCGGCAACGGCGGCTCTTGCGCGCAAAGCAAACCGCCAGACAAAGCGATTGCGATGATGGCCAAAAGAAATTTCATCCGATTCATTCGACGGTGGTCCGCGCCTAACGAGTCAAATGCGCCAGGGAACGGCCTGAAGACAGGCCATCTCCCAAAGACGCGCCATGGAGCCGGGCTGCCCTCAGCCCGGCGCACGCGCCGATCATCTTGCTCCTCGAACATGGCCACCAAAGATACTGACTATCGATGATTCGCCATGCGGAAAACAGTTTCAGTCTCGCGCCAAGATTCCGGATGCGCCTTGGCCGGTAGCATGTTAAGTCACGCGCAGCAACGGGGTGTAGCTTAGCTTGGTAGAGCGCCTGGTTTGGGACCAGGAGGTCGCAGGTTCGAATCCTGTCACCCCGATTTCCCTCTCTGAAACTTCCGGGGAACGATGCGTCGTTTGAATGCGATCATTTCTATCGTTTTGGCTGTTCCATTGAGTTCGCTGCGTGGGCAGGAGCCGCCCCTGCCGGCGAAAACTGAAACGCCGGCTCCGAGCCCAAGCCTCGATCGCGCACGTCCGCAATTAAACATTCCGGTGGAACGGCCGAAACTCGTCCCGGACGCGCCGGACTCGACGCCAGTATCCACCGCCAACGTCCCGCCCAAGAAAGCGCTGCCGCTATCTGAATTGGACGTGGCTTGCCCGCAATCCCCGGTTGGCCCAGGCCGCGGACGAGCAGCGCCTTCATATTGAATGGCGCAGCTCCAAAACCGCACCGCGCACGATCCCAAGGTAGTCGCGGCCAAGAAGGCGGTCGCCGGCTTCTTTCAGTGACCGGCGAGCTTCATGCCGGGCCCCGAACCGCCTTGGTCAATTCTTGGGACCCGAAGGCAATTTAGGCGAACAGCTCGTGCCATCCTTGGCCTCATGTGTCCACGCCCAGGTATAATCACCCGACTCCGACTTGCGCACCGGGCCGCCGGTTTTCGTTCCAGGTTCAGCGGTGTCCGAGCCGGTGTATTCCCCCTTTTCGTTATACCAACAAGTAATTAAGTCGGCGTGAACGACCGAGGAAGCTATAACCAATGCGACTGCAAGAAGGCACGCTTTGTATTTTATAAGATTCTCTCTTACCTAAAACAGAGGCGTATTGTCAATTTCGCATCTTTGGCCGCCAGCTCCGCGACCCTCGCTTCAAATAACCCTTGCCTCGAGGCTCATTCGGCGGGACTCTAAGAAGTCGATTTTCTTCTGCGCAACGCGCGCGCGCTTCACCTCGCCTCATGTTTAAACACGATAAACTCAATGTTTTTCTCTTCCTTGTTCTGGTCGGCCTGCAAGTTCTCGGGCTGATCGCGCTCTGGACCCGCTTCCAGTGGAGCTACCTCCCGATCATGCTCGTCGTTTATTTTTGGGCGGGCATTAGCACGACTCTTTATCTGCACCGCTATTTGACGCATCGCGGATTTGAAATGCCGGGCTGGCTGAAATTTTTCTTTGCCACAGGTTCGGCCGTCGCGCTCTCCGGCGATCCGGTGACGTGGGTCGGGGACCATCGCTACCATCACTTGAAATCGGATACCGACGAAGACATTCACAGCCCGGTCCACGGATTTCCTTACGCGCACATGATGTGGCTGGTGCGCAAGCCGCCGGGATTTCGCGATCGCTCGATGCGGTATGCCGCGGATGTGCGCAAGATCTGGTACTGCCGCTTGTGGGAACGTCCTTATTTTTATGTTTTGCCGCATCTTGGCGTAGCGGCGCTTTTGTATTTTACCCTCGGTGGGGTTGGTCTGCTCTGGTGCCTCTACGTGCCGATGCTCGTGGTTTACAATTTTACCTGGGCCGTGAACTCCATCTGCCACATGCCTTCGCTCGGCTACCGGAGCTTTGAGACAACCGATCACAGTAAAAATAATTTCTGGATCGGGCTCGGCGCCTTTGGCGAGGGTTACCATAACAATCATCACGCGAAGCCGCGTTGCGCCGCGCATGGTTTGAGATGGTGGGAGTTCGACCTGACGCGTTACGTTATCTGGACCCTCGAAAAATGCGGCCTCGCCTGGAATGTCGTTTGGCCAAAGCCAGACGCTGAAATAGCAGTCGATCCCGTCACGGCGGATCAAGCCGGCGCTCTGTTGCTCTTCGGCGCGCACATCAAGGATCCGCGTCTCGACGCCAAGCGAGACGATGCTGAGCACGGTCAGTAGTCGAGGTTAGGCGAGAGCCACTTCTCGACGAATTCGGCGGTCACGCCTTTCCGCGTGGCGTAATCGCGCACCTGGTCGTCGCCAATTTTCCCCACGCCGAAGTATTTTGAATCGGGGTGAGAAAAATAGAGACCGCTTACGCTCGCGCCGGGATGCATGGCAAACGATTCGGTCAGCACGATCCCGGTGTTTTTTTCCGCGTCGAGCAATCGGAAGAGCGTGCTCTTTTCCGTGTGGTCAGGTGAGGCTGGATACCCCGCCGCCGGGCGGATTCCGCGGTATTTTTCGCGGAGCAATTCTTCCTGCGAAAGCTTTTCGGCGTGCCCGAATCCCCAAGCGATTCGGGCTTCGCGATGGAGGAATTCCGCAAACGCTTCCGCGAGTCGATCGGCCAGGGCTTTGGTCAAGATCGCGTTGTAGTCATCGTGATCCGCCGCGAAAATCTTCGCGAGTTGGTCCGCGCCGATTCCCGCGGTCACGGCAAAACCGCCGAGGAAGTCTGGTTGTGGCACGGGCATCTTGCCCGGGTCTTGATTGATCACGGGCTGGAAGCCCGTGCCACTTTCCGGCGCGATAAAGTCCGCCAGGCTGTGATTGAACTGTCCCGTCGGTTTTTTCATCTGCTGTCGCAGAAAATGAAATGTCGCGAGACGTTCCTTCCGCGTTTCGTCCGAGTAGACCTCCACATCGTCGCCGCTGGCCTTCGCCGGCCAGAAAGCGAAAACCCCGCGCGCGCTCAGGAGCTTCTCCGAAGAAATTCGATCGAGCAGCTTTTGAGCGTCGTCGAAAAGTTCTCTCGCATGCTTTCCCACCGTGGGGTCATCGAAAATTGCCGGATATCGTCCACGCAATTCCCACGTATGAAAGAACGGCGACCAATCGATGAAGGGGATGAGGTCCCTAAGCGTGATCGATCTGCTCTGGGGAGCGCACGCGCCTTGCGTGCTGGTTTCGGCGCCTCGCCGAAACGAACTTTCCTCGGAACCTGAATGTCGCGATGGCGAGGCGCCATCGCCCGCACGCGAGGCGCGCGCGCTCCCCAGATCGGTCGCATATACTCGCACCCCAAGGAACTCCGGTTTCGGCGGAATGTAGTCCGCCCAGTCAATCGGCGTCCTATTTGCTCGCGCCTGTTCGAGCGTGATCAGTTTCTTTTCGCTCGATTTTGATGCGTGCTCTTCTCGCAATCGAGCGTATTCCGCCCGCGTCTTTGCATCGAAATCGTCTTTCAATTCGTCACTCAGCAGACTGCTCACGACACCGACGGCGCGCGACGCATCGAGCACATGCACGGTGCTGGCTCGATAGTGCTGCGCAATTTTCACCGCGGTATGCGCGCGACTTGTCGTCGCGCCGCCGATGAGCAGCGGCAATGAGAAACCTTCCCGCTCCATCTCTTGCGCCACGTGCACCATCTCATCCAGCGACGGCGTGATCAGCCCGCTCAAGCCGATGACATCCGCTTTCCGCTCTCGCGCCGTCTCCAGAATCTTCGCCGCCGGCACCATCACCCCCAGATCGATGACCTCGTAATTATTACATTGGAGCACCACGCCAACGATGTTCTTGCCGATGTCATGCACGTCGCCTTTCACCGTCGCCATGACGATGCGCGCCCGCGGCTTCGCGTCCGCGTCTTTCTCCGCTTCCATGAACGGCAGCAGATAAGCGACCGCCTTTTTCATCACGCGGGCGCTCTTCACCACCTGCGGCAAAAACATTTTGCCGGCTCCGAACAAATCGCCCACCACGCTCATGCCGGCCATGAGCGGACCTTCGATCACATCGAGCGGCCGTTTGCTTTTAGCGCGTGCTTCCTCCGTATCGGGCTCGATGAAGTCGACGATCCCTTTCACGAGCGCGTGGGAAAGACGCTCCTCCACCGGCGCATGCCGCCATGCCTCTTTTTCAATCGGCGTTTTCTCGCTCGCTTTGACGCTCTCCGCGAAATCGACCAGACGCTCTGTCGCGTCATCCCGCCGATTGAGCAGCACATCTTCCACGCGGGTTTTCAGCTCAGGCTCGATCTCTTGGTAAACGGCCAGTTGACCGGCGTTGACGATGGCCATGTCGAGCCCCGCCTGGATGGCGTGAAACAAAAACGCCGCATGCATCGCCTCGCGTACGGCGTTGTTTCCGCGAAACGAAAACGAAATGTTGCTGAGGCCACCGCTGGTGCGCGCCCCCGCCAGGTTAGCTTTGATCCACCGCACCGCTTCGATAAAATCCACCGCGTAATTGCGATGTTCCTCGAGACCGGTCGCAACCGTGAGAACGTTCGGATCGAAAATGATGTCGTTAGGCGGAATGCCCGCGCGCTCGGTCAGAAGTTTGTAAGCGCGGGCACAAACATCGATCCGCCGCAGCAGGCTGTCGGCTTGCCCGTTTTCATCGAATGCCATCACGATCACCGCCGCGCCGTACCGCCTAACGAGTGCAGCCTGGCGCAGGAATTCCTCTTCGCCGTTCTTTAAGCTGATCGAATTCACGACCGGTTTGCCCTGGACGCATTTCAAGCCAGCTTCGATCACGCTCCATTTCGAGCTGTCGATCATGATCGGCACGCGCGAAATCTCGGGCTCGCTCCCGATTAGATTCAGAAACTTCGTCATCGACGCTTCGGAATCGATCATTCCTTCGTCCATGTTGACGTCGAGAATGTTGGCGCCGCCTTTGACCTGCTGCCGTGCGACTGTGAGCGCCGCCTCGAAATCGCCGGCGAGGATCAGTTTCGAAAAACGTGGCGAGCCCGTGATGTTCGTCCGCTCGCCGACGACCACGAAACCCATTTCGGGTGTGATGTTCAAAGGCTCGAGGCCCGAGAGCTGCAATGCGCCATCATCGCTGGTCGCGTCATCTCCGTCGCTGGGGAGCGCACGCGCCTCGCGTGCTGCCTTCGGCGCCTTCGCCGAAGATCTCTCGGGCGTCCACAACCACGGATAATCTTCACCCTGCGCAGCGACTTTCGACTCCCAAGGATTGCGGCAGATGTAGGAAAACTTTTCTTGCAAATCAGATTCAGAACGAATCAACCGATCAAATGACTCTCGTTCCCAAACCGGTCCTTGTATTCCGACAGCCTTATTAATACGGTGGGCGGTTGCCGATTTGATCGCTTGAAGAATCTCGCTCAACGGCCAGAAGACAGTCCCACTCTCGGCATCTTGTTGCTTTGGCTGTGGCTCGAAAAGTAAGTGGGCGTGATCCGGCATCACACACGCGGCGTACAATTCATATTGTCCAACTTCGTGCCCATATAGGATGCTCTTCAAAACGATATCCCGTTCGCTCGGGGTAAGTTGGCGGCGTTGATGAGTCGAGAACGTGACAGCATACTTCCCCCACGGGCGCTCGAAGTGCGGAAGATGTCGTTTGTTGTAATGGACGTCTTCTGAAATTTCCGGCGAGGCGCCGGAAACAACACGCGAGGCGCGTGCGCTCCCCGGAATTTTCCTCGGCGCGCAATCACGGACTGCATCAGTGATCGCGCGGATGTGATCGGGGGTCGTTCCGCAACATCCGCCCACGATGTTCAGCCAACCATTTCTCGCCCACTTTTGCAGCTGGGGCGCCAGGCTTTCCGGCGTCTCGGGAAAACCAGTGGGCGACAGCGGATCAGGCAGACCCGCGTTTGGATAAGCGCTCGTGTAGAGAGAGGTGCCGTGCGCCAGCTCTTCGATATAGGGTTCCATCTCGCCGGGTCCGAGTGCGCAGTTCAAGCCCACCACGAGCGGCTTCGCGTGCGCGATTGAGGTGAGGAATGCTTCCACCGTCTGACCGCTCAGGATTCGCCCGGACCGATCGGTCACCGTGCCGGAGATGATCAGCGGGACCGTCTTGCCGGATTTTTCGAAAAGCTCCGTGATGGCGGCGATGGCGGCTTTCGCGTTGAGGGTGTCGAAAATGGTTTCCACCATTAAGAGATCGACGCCACCTTCCATCAACGCGGCGGCCTGTTCCCCGTAGGCCTTTCGGATTTGGTCGAAGGTCACCGCGCGAAAACTGGGATCGTTCACGTCCGGCGAAAGCGATGCGGTCACTGGCAGCGGACCGAGCGATCCCGCGACGAAGCGGCGTTGCCCGGTCGCGTTCGCGACCGTGTCGGCGGCATGACGAGCCACGCGCGCGGCTGAAAGATTTATCTCCTGCACGAGCGCGCTGAAGCCGGCATCATCGACCACGCGTTGAAAAAACTCCGGATCTTTTCGTCCGTTTTCCGGTTCGCCTTGAAAAAGAAAATCATGCAGCCCGATCGTCGTGGCGCTGAAAGTGTTCGTTTCGATGATGTCAGCGCCGGCTTCGAGATACCGCGTATGGATTTCATCGATGACGGCAGGCTTCGTCAGGAGCAAGAGTTCGAGGCCTCCCTTTAGATCTTTGCCTTTCCAATCTTTGAACCGCTCGCCGCGATAGTCGGATTCAGTCAGCTGGTATTGCTGGACCATCGTGCCCATCGCGCCATCGAGCACGACGATGCGCTCGCGCATCAACGCTTCGAGAGGATGGAGGATTTCGGAGAACATGTTGAAGGAGAACTAAACTGCAGTTCCCGTGCACGGCAAGAAACAAATTGACGCATCATGATGCGTAGATGTGTCTTATTGCTCGTGCTCGTAATCGATTCTTCCTCTTCCAGTTTACGGATCGATCACGAGCAGGAGCACGAGCACGATTACGACGCAGATGAGCGCAGCCGCGCCAGGAACGGTTCGCCCTGACCTTGTAACTTTTCCTCGAGCTTCGCGGTGCAATCGCAGTCGCAGCAGGCCCACGGCTCCGTGCCATTTTCATGCCGGCAATTGCGGCGGGAGTGCGCGTCTTTCACCACCAGAAGTTCGAAATATTTTTCCCAGTAGGGACGCTCTTCCTCCAGAGGAGGGTCGCAGAAACATGTCTCGACCCAGGTTGCCGTCCCGGAGCAATCGATCCGCGCCTCTTTCATGTCGTGCTGATATTCGTCGCCCGCGATGGAACCTTTGCCGAGAGTCTGTCGATCGATCGCGCGGAGGAGAGATTCCTCCTGGCCGGATTTGAGGCGGGCCTTGACAAGATAACGCATGGCAACAAGGTAAAGTAACGCGACGACATTTGTCCGCCACCGCGTGCTCAAAGGCTTTTGTAGCGGCGGTCTATGACCGCCGACGATTTCATCTGCCGCGTTCGGCGGTCATAGACCGCCGCTACAGGAAAGAATCGAAGCTTCCCCCTTTCCCGCGCGAAAAGTTAGATTCCCGCGATGGAAGCGATCCGGCTTTTCAAGGCGCTGACTCGAGATGAGCGGAATACCTTCGTCGCCTGCTTTCTCGGCTGGGCGCTCGACGCGCTCGATTTCTTCCTGCTCACGTTCGTTTTCTCAGGCGTCGCACAGGAGTTCGGCAAGACGGTTCCCGAAGTTGCCTTCGCCAGCATGCTTACGCTGATGTTCCGCCCCCTCGGCGCGTTGCTTTTCGGATTTTTGGGCGACCGATTCGGGCGCCGCATCCCATTGATGATCGACATCATCTTTTATTCCGTGATCGAACTCCTGACCGCGTTCTCGCCGAATTTCACCATCTTCTTGATCCTGCGCGTGCTTTTTGGAATCGGCATGGGAGGCGAGTGGGGGCTCGGCGCTTCGCTCTTGATGGAAACGTTGCCGGCCAAAGCGCGCGGTCTTTTCTCCGGCATTCTCCAGCAAGGCTACGCTTTTGGTTTTCTCCTGGCGGCGTTGGTTTACTGGCTCGTCTTTCCGCATTTCGGCTGGCGGGGACTCTTCGTCGCGGGAGCGATGCCCGCTTTGCTCGTCATTTTTGTTCGCGCGCGAGTCCCGGAATCGCCGGCCTGGGAGCGCCAAAAAGTGCGCGCGGCCAAAGTTCCTCTGGCCCGGATGTTCCGGCAACACTGGCGACTTTTTCTCTACGCGATTCTGCTCATGACCGCGTTCAATTGCATGTCGCACGGCACGCAGGATCTCTATCCGACCTTTTTGCAAAAGCAGTGCGGCCTTGATGTTTCGCAGGTCAGGAATGTGAGCATCATTTACAGCCTCGGAGCAATTTGTGGCGGCACACTTTTCGGGGCGCTCTCGCAAACCTGGGGGCGTCGTCGTTCGATTATCGCGGGCGCGGCGCTCGGCATTCTGTTGATTCCCGCGTGGATCTTTTCGCCCTCCCTGGGAATGCTGATCGCCGGCGGCTTCGGCATGCAGTTCATGGTGCAAGGCGCGTGGGGCGTGGTTCCCGTGCATCTGAATGAATTGTCGCCCCCGGAATTGAGAGGCACATTTCCGGGTTTCGTTTATCAGCTCGGTAATTTATTTGCGGCGCCGATTGCGGTGCTCGAAGCGAAGCTCGCGGAAAGTTTTCCGACTGCGACCGGCGGAGCGGGCTACGCCACATCCCTTGCGTTGGTGACGCTCGCTGTTTTTATCGCCCTGATCGCGCTGGCCGCCGCGGGCCGCGAAGCGCGTGGGATCGAGTTCTAGGTGATCGCGCACTGCGCGCGTGACCGCCTCTACACATCCGCTCCCCAATTACTCGGTGTGGCCGGAAGTGTCGGCGGAATCGGCCGTCTGTGGAGGACGATAGGTGCCCTTGCCATAACGTTCGTCCACGATCGCTTCCGCGATCTTGTCCGCGAGTTCGTCGCGGTAGCTGGCGCTCCGCGCTCCCGCGCCTTCTTTGCGATTGCTCAGAAATCCGCACTCGACCAGCACCGCGGGATAAAGCGCTTTTCGCAAGACACGAAAGTTGGCCGTCTTCACGCCGCGGCTGGTGGAACCTGGGATCGTGACCAGATGTTGTTGAATCCGGTAAGCGAGGTTGCGCGCGATGGACGAATGATAATAGGTCTCGAAACCGCGAATTCCGCGACGGCGCGAATCATTGAAGTGCACGCTGACGAAGATTGCATTCTTCTGCCGGTTCGAGATGGCGGCGCGTTCGTCGAGCGGAATGAAAACGTCGCTCGAGCGAGTCATCACCGTGCGAAACTGCGATTCGCGCAGTTTGCGGGCGAGGCGCATCGCTACATCGAGGTTGGCGTCTTTTTCCGCACCGCCGTAGCGCCGCAGCGCGCCGTTGTCTTTCCCGCCGTGGCCGGCGTCCACGATCACAGTAGTAAATGAGCGCGAGGTATCTTTCACCCGCGCTTCCGGAACGGAGCTGCAACTGGCGAGCAATCCGCACGCGGTTGGAATTAGAGCGTAATGGAATATTCGCCGCATGCGCACTCCATAGCTGAAAGCGATCATCGTGCCACAGATTTTTCTGCAGCCGCTTCGCTATGCGAAGCGCTGGGTCTGGGCTGCCACGCGTCACTGCGCCGCCCACAGGGCGGCGGCTACAGCGGCGCGCACGGATTTCCTGTAGTTGCTTCGGTATGCCCCGAGCTGCCCCGCCTCAATGCGCTTCGCATAGCGAAGCGGCTACAGCGCCAAAAACCGCTTGTTTTTTCCAAGCGTCAAACTAAAGGCCTTTACCTCATTTATGCTCATTCGATTCGGATTTTTCCCACTGCTTTTGGCGCTTGGCTTATCTGCCTGCAAGAAGCCTGCAACTGCAGCCAACAACAACACGGCCCAGAATCAGTCCTCCTCTGTTACGCCAGGACCTTCCAGCTCATCGACCGCGGCCACACCGGCCGCTGCTCCCGTTATCACCAAGCCCGCGGTCGATCAGAACGCGCAGGTCGTGATTCTTGGTTACCACCGTTTCGTCAATAACGTCCGGCGGCCCGATACCGAGATCACGCCGCAAGCGTTCGAAGCGCAAATGCAGGAGCTGAAGAACAAGGGAATCAGCGTGATCCCGATGCAGGATTTTCTTGCTTGGAGACGCGGCGAAAAAGCGATTCCGGTCAAGAGCGCGATCATCACCTTCGACGACGGCTGGAAATCGCAGCACGAAGTCGCGTGGCCGATCCTGAAAAAATTCAACTACCCAGTCACGCTTTTCATTTACACCGAAGGCATTAAGCCGGGACATTTCAGCGGGGGTGAATCAATGAGCTGGGATCAGCTCGCGGAGATGCGAGACGCCGGAATCGATATCCAGGGGCACACGGCCACGCACTCGGACTTGCGAAAGCCGTACGACAAAGTGGCGAAGAAAAAATTGAACCCGCAGGAGTATGAGGAGTGGCTCCAGAAAGAGATCGTGGGCTCCAAGCAAATGATCGAACAGAAACTTGGTGTAAAAGTGAATTGCTTCGCCGTGCCCTACGGATTTCACAACGACCACATCCGAGACGTGGTGATGAAGGCCGGGTATGAAGCGGTCTTCACGGTTTATGGCCAGCCGATCACGATGCACACGCCGCTGAATTCCGTTGGCCGTTATTTGATGGAGGCGAACAAGCCGAAGACCTTTAGCGATGCCGTGGCCGCGATTGCCACCACCGCGACTGGCCCGGCCGTGGCGGAAGTGGCGGCGTCAAACTTGCAAACGCAGCCGGCGGACGGCGAGACGATCAAGAATCCGTTGCCACTGATCAAAGCGAACATCGCATCGCTGGGGACGATCGATCCAGGAAGCGTGCCGGAGATGCGGGTCAGCGGGCTGGGCAAAGTCGATTCGAGCTTCGATCCGAAAAGTTCCACTGTCGCTTATCAGGTCACCCAGCGGCTGCGCGACAAAACTTGCACGGTGATCGTGAGCGCGAAGTCCGGCGGCAACAAAGTGGAAACGCATTGGACGTTTAACATCGATGAAGCTGGAACAGCCGCGCCTCCCGCCGCAGCAACGGCACCGCCTTCGCCGTCGCCGCCGGCCCCGTCTGCTCCGACGCCGAAGAAGAAGAAGAGAAAATAAGCAGCCCAGCGGCGCGCTGATCTCGTTATGTTTTCGCAGCTGGGCGATAAGCTTCAGGACATCTTCAAGGATCTTCGCGGTCACGGATCGATCAGCGAGACCAACATCAATGACGCGATGCGCCAGGTGCGGCTCGCGTTGCTCGAAGCGGATGTTGATTTTCAAGTCGCCAAGAATTTCATTGCGCGAGTCAAAGAGAAGGCGCTCGGCGAAGAAGTGCTGCGAAGCGTAACGCCTGGTCAGCAGATCGTTAAGATTTTTCATGATGAGCTGACCGCGCTGCTCGGCAGCGATGCGGCGCCGCTCAATCTGGAAAAGTCTGTGCGCATTTTGATGGTCGGCCTCAATGGCGCGGGGAAAACGACGTCCTCCGCGAAGCTCGCGCGCTATTTGAAAAAACAAGGCCGTGCGCCATTGTTGATCGCTTGCGATTTGCAGCGGCCGGCTGCGATCGAGCAGCTCGCCACGCTCGGCCGGCAAGTGGAAGTGCCGGTTTACATACCCGATCCGCAGGAGAAAAATGTGCGACGCTCCGCGGCAGCCAGCTTGGAATGGGCCGCGCAGCAAAACGGCAACGTCCAGATTTTCGATACGGCCGGACGACAGGAGATCGACGCGGCGTTGATCGAAGAAATCAAAGGGCTGAAGGAATTTTTGAAGCCGCAGGAAATCCTGCTCGTAGTAGACGCGGCCACGGGACAGCAAGCGGTCAGCGTTGCCACCCACTTTCATGAAGCGCTCGGAATCACCGGAATCATTCTAACCAAGCTCGATGGCGACGCGCGCGGCGGCGCGGCGCTTTCCATGCGCGAGGTCACGCAACGTCCGATCAAATTCGCGGGCGTGGGAGAGAAGCTCGACCAGTTCGAGGCGTTCGTGCCCGATCGCCTGGCGGGCCGGATTCTCGGGATGGGCGACATCGTCGGCTTGGTCGAAAAGGCGGCGGAAGCGGTGGACGAAGAAGAGGCTGCGCGGCTGGCGCGGAAGCTGAAGACGGCCTCGTTCGACTTCAACGATTTCCTGGCGCAATTCAAAATGATGCGGAAGATGGGGCCGCTGGAGAATATCCTTGGCATGATCCCGGGGATGAG
>PLCN01000016.1 GCA_003134785.1 Spartobacteria bacterium | reverse complement strand
AGCAATTGGGGTCAGGCCAGCCGCGTATGAAAACGCGAAGCTCGCTTCAGCGTTCGATCCGCAGAACCGCGACGAAAATATCGATTACCACGTGGCGAAGCTCGAGGAGCTCGTAAAGAAGTTTGGCGCCGTCGTTCCTGCTGCGGAGGAAGAAACGCTTCACCCCAGGCATCAGCCACTAGCCGCCACTTGTGGCCACAAGACTTCATCCAACCGGCGAATGGGTCTTGGGAAGAAGTCACGCACCCTGAGAGTCGATGGCTCGTGTTTGAGTTGATGGAGCAGATATCCTTCACGGAGTGTCCAATGCGCGACCGCATCTGCGACAGTCCATTGTTCGTGAGAAGATAAGCTGTCGAGAATTCGAGAAAGCGTGAGGGAGAAATAGTATTGTAGGTGGTCCAGCAGGTGAGGGACGTTGGATACTTCTTCTCCGTAATGGACGATGAGGTTGCGCGCCCGGTAGATACGCAATAATTGCCAGGATGTTCGTTGCTGGGAGGTCAGCGTGTCGTTTAGGAGGGCATCGGGATCCGAGAAGATTTTCCACAAACTGAAGATTCGATTGCGCAAAGCAGGATTGGGCGCTACCGCTCGAAGAAGTGAATCAATGTCTGGGTGGTTGTCGGGTCGGCATAGCGCTAGCAAGACTTCTTCGGCTGAGACAACGCCTTCGGCTACAAATCCGGGTCCGAGTGGTGTGGCAAACCCTTTCGTGCGCCAATCAGTTAGAGTCGTTGCGACATATCGAGTGATCTTGTCGACACGACGCCATGTCACGATAGGAATCGTTGTGGCTTGCACGCGATCCATCACCGTCCCGCCCTTTGGAGTAATCGCCAGGCACTCCATGGCACCCCAGAGATTCACGAGTTTGACTCGATAAGCCGAACTTGTTTGGGCAAGCGTGTAGTGTTCGAGAGCGTTCAGGATTTGGCCGGTGAGAAGCCGCGGCATGATTTCCTCAACGGCGCGAGCGGCGAGTCGCGGCGCACTTCTTCTTGTCGGCAGCTTCCGAAGGGACTGTGCGCCAACCTTCAGCAACAACGGTGTCGTTCCAGTCGGAGTGACTAACGCATCGGCACACATCGTCAACGAGTAACTGCGGCTGTAAAAATTAAAAATATCCAACGCCGGCCGCACCGTTCGAGTCGCCAATTGAAGAGCCTCGGAAGGCGTCTTCGCGCGAACCTGGATCGACACATAACTAGCTGTCGGCGCCAAATCGGTAAGCGCTGAGGGGACAGATTCAGGCTTCTCCATTTGGAACCGGAGCTTATGTGCAAGCGTCGCGAGCAACTTGGCGTCGGCGTTGATCGCGAAGGTACAGCGGTAATCGCGTTCATTTTGCTTTCGAGACGAATCGGTCCTGCCAATTAGATCGTTGACCCAATCAAGGGCTGGTCGAGTGAAATTGCCGTCTTCACAGAGGTCAAGGAAGTCATCTTCTCGAAAACCGGCATTAACGGCCATCGTAGCCAGTCGTCGCAAAGCACGCAGCGCTGCTTCTTTGCGTTGTGGCAGGCCCGCCACCGCCACCTGTAACTCACTTTGCGCCAATTGTTGGAAACGTCTTTCGTGCACGGTGAGCGTCTTCGCGATCTCTTTTATTTCCTCCGGCAGTGTTTTCTTGCAAACTGCCTCGGCTGCCCAAAGGAGGTACGGGATGCCCGTGAGGAACGGCCGCTCAGAGGCCAAGACGCGGGCGATCTCAGATTGGATAGCTTTGACGTGGGGCTGCCACCGAGCTGAAATTGCCGCCTTGCTGGCGACCGACTCGAGCTCGCGAATCAGCAAGGGAAGGTTCAAGAGGCGCGGTTGAAACGTATCTGGCACATACGGATCGAACATTTCCTGCCACGCCAAAATGAGGAACGCTGTGCTCTCTGAAGCGTTCGCGAGTACCTTGGGGTCTGGGTAACTGCATAAAGAAAAACGGCGGTGCACTTTCGTGCACCGCCAAATGGTGGGGACATTGACTGACCAGCCGAAGCTGGCGAATAATCAAGAGGCCCCCTTAAGGTCTTGGCCCGTAGGCGTATCTGATTAATCGGTTAATCGACCCAAGACGTCAAGCGTTTTGACGATCCGATGCGACACGCTACTCATATCGCAGTGACGTCACCGGGTCGACGCGGGTCGCGCGTCGGGCGGGCAGATAGCCAGCTAGGAGGGCGATCGCAATCAGGCAGGCGGGCACAGCGAAGAAAGTCAGCGGATCGTGAGCGGTGATGCCGAATAGGATCGTGCTCAGGAATTTCGAGAGGAAAAACGCGGCGATCGATCAGGCGCGTGGGGGCGGCGACGTGATCGGTCGGACGTATGCCGAACACAGAAACGAAGTGGTTTCCAAAGCGTCCTCCGGTTTTCGTTCGGCGGTTTGTAAACCGCCGTTCCTTGTTTTTTTAAGGGACTCGCGAAAGGACGCGGCCAAACTTTCGCGTTTGGGAAAGCAGGGGACCAGGGGTGAGACAGTACGCGGGAGTAATCGGGCAGCCGGCTTGGCGAAGTCCGTCCGCCACCCACGTGTTGCAGGTGCGGAAGGCGGAGTAGCTGCCCCGAGCGCGATACCAGCCCTGGCCCAGCCGAATGGGCCGGCCGGATTCGTTAAGCGCGTAGGTTCGCTCGACGTTGCGACATAAGCGGGCGAACCCAGGAGCGGAAAGATCGACTTGGATGACCGTGAAGCGCGGCTCATTGATTTTCGTCCGGAGGTTGTCGAATCCGTCGGAGAGCAGCACCGTTCGCCCGGACCCAGCCAACGCCTTGGCCGCGATGCCCACGGTGAGCTGTTTGCGGTAGCCGTCGTCATCGCCCCAGCCGACTTCGAGATACTTGGAGTTCGCATAATCCTTTTGAGCGGGCCAGATACCGCGTGGGATGTCCGATCGCTTCACCGCCAGGCCCGTGTGGAGTGCGCCGTGGTTGATCACATAGACGGATCGCGGCGTTTCTCCGGCCCGAGGCGGGTAGAGCGATCTGATCGGTCCGGCACATCCGGCGGCGCAAAGGAAGGTGAGAGCGGCGGAAGTGAATCGCAAAATCGCGCGCGCCGGACTCTCGATCGAACCGGAGCGATTTTTCATCCAGATAGTTCGCCGAGAACCGAATGTTTTCAACGAAGAGGAACCACAACTCCTGAGTAGAAGGGGATGGAATCATCGAGGCAATTTCACGCCCGGCCAGCAGTTACTGTTTTCGAGAAAAAATCGCAAAAAACAACTTGCGCATGGACCCCACAGAGTGGATAGGGGGCGCTCCTGTGCGAAAATTCATTCTCCTAATAGCTATTGTTTGCGGCGGTGCCTTTGCTCTTTCAGCGTCTGCGGCCAGAACCGAAAGCCTCACTTTCAAACCGCAGTTCGTCTTCAAAGACCGTAACGGCAAGACCGTCTCGGCGCCGGTAGTCGATCAATACCAGACGAAGCGAATTGTTTATCCGCTGGCGAAGGTCGATCCACGCTTGGATCCGAAGCTTGCTCGCGCCGCCACCATTGCGGATGAGCGCGCACACGCCCACTCGAAATCGCGCTGCTGGCATTACGTCAAGGAAGCGCTCGTCGCGTCCGGCGTCGTCACTTCCCGTCCGACGTCGTCTTTGGCCAAGCAAGCCGGCGATGAGTTGGTCCGCGATTTCGGATTCAAGAAGCTCCCGATCCGCGATCCATACAAGGCCCCAATCGGTTCCGTGCTCGTTTATTTCAAGGGCCGCAACCAACCGGGACACGTGGAGATCCGAACGAGGACAGGTTTCGTCAGCGATTTCCGTTCGAAAAGCGCGTGCCATTCCGCGCTCCTCGGCGTTTACGCCAAGGGGTAATCCGCGAAACTGCGGTGGATCGATCTGGCCCCGCGAGCTACGCGGCACGCGCAGCTTGTTCGAGAACGCGATTCAACCGCTCGAAATCGACTGGCTTGATCAGATGGGCGAGGAACCCGGCGTCCTTTGTCCGAGCGAAGTCGGCTTCCATGCCGTAGCCGCTCAGAGCGATGCCTCGCAAACCGTACTCTCTCGTAAGCTGGACCATGAGATCCACTCCGTTGCCATCGGGCAAACCGATATCGCTGATGACGAGATCAAAGCGCCCCTGAGCGGCACACCGCAAGGCTGCTTCGACCGTTCCCGCAGTGACAACGTCATGGCCCTGTTTGCGAAGTAACCGGGCCAGGACATCCAGCGTGGGCTGATGATCCTCGACGACAAGGAGGCGATAAGCGCTACGCGATGGAGATGGAGCCGCGGTTGCCGCCACGCTCCCGGTTGCCGAAGAGCTGACCGTGTCCAACTCGACGGTGAAGGTGGCGCCCGCTCCGGTTCCAGCGCTCTCCGCTCGAATGTTGCCACCGTGCATTTCGACGATCGTTTTCGAGATCGACATGCCGAGCCCCAAGCCTCCGGCAGTATGCCCCGTTTCCGCGTCTCCCTGAATGAAGGCGCCAAAAACAGAGGGCAGGATTTTGGGATCGATGCCGATGCCGTCATCCTGAACTTCGATGCGAATCCGGCCTGATGCGTTTTTCGTGCGCACGATTACTTGTCCACCGGCAGATGTGAATTTGATCGCGTTTTTCACCATGTTCCAAAACACTTGATGAAGGCGTGCGGCATCGCCCGCGACGGCGTGCTCACGAGCGTCCAGCTCGAGGCGGAGAGCGATACCTTTTTCGCGCGCATCGCTCCGGAAAATCTGTTCGGTGTGGGCCAGGAGTGAGTGGACGTCGGTCGTATCCAACTGGAGTTCGAGCTTGCCACGAGAAATGCGGGTGAGATCGAGCAGGTCGTCGATGAGCCGAGCTTCCAATTCCACGTTGCGCCGCATCATGCCGAGCTGCTCGCGAAATTCAGGTTGGAGCGCTGTCTCCCGCTCGAGCGAAGCGGCACACATGAGCACGGGTGTGAGTGGAGTCCGAAGTTCGTGCGAAAGCGCAGCCAGGAAATGATCTTTGGCTCTGCTCGCCTGCTGCAAATCCTTGTTGAGAGAATCCAATTCGGCGGTCCGGTCGGCCACGCGCTGTTCGAGTTCCGCGTTGAGGCGGCGCGCGCGTTCCTCGGCAATCTTTCGCTCGGTGTCGACCCGGAATAAGATCCGCGCGGTCCACCAAACCGCCGCCAGGAACAAGACGATAAATGCCGTCGCGGCATGCGCGGCGCCGAACTTCGTTTCGTACCATCCCGCCTTTTCCCCGGCGAGCCGCAACGCACCCAGAAAAATCGGCAGAAGAATGGCGAGCGGAATGAGTCGGCGCGCCAGCATCCCGCCGGCCGTGTCGCTGACGATGATGCCCATGATTCCTCCCCGGGCACGGGCGTGAAGAATCCCGGTGGCCAGCAGCAAAAAACCGATCGCGCCCGGCAGCGACATCGGCACGTAGTTCGGCGTCGTGTAATAACCAATGAGCCCGTAGGAGTAGCCCACCAAGGCGAGAATCGCGATGACTGCGGTGACAGCGCTCAAGATTTCTGCCGGCCGCCGGCCGCGGCGAGTTTGCACGTCGAGCAGCAGGAGTGAGGCGCCGGTAATCAGAAAGCTGAGCACTGTCCTCAGCACAAGTTGGTCGGTGGGTCCCGTTCCATCGCCGGAAGAGTCGGAGACGAGCCACCTTTCCATCCCGAGATTCCCTCCGGAAAAAATTGAGATCAACCTGAGCGCGCCGGCGAGCAAGACCAGCCCCGCGGCCGCCTGCCCAATCAGCTTTTGCGTCTGGCCGGTGTCCCGCCCTCGCAGCAGGAGCAGGGAAATACCGGCGGCAACCAGGCAAAACGCCGTTACTGGATTCATCGCGATCGAGCCCGGGATGAATCGCTTTAACACTTCGAAGTGAAAGATCCATCCGATCAAAACCGCCAGAGCGATTGCGATCGCTAGGCCGCTCGTGACGAGCGATGTGCCCTGCGCGATTCGAGTTGTTTCTTGTGGTTTCAACTCCTCAGCGAAACTCCCTCGGCGCCGCGCGCTTGGAGGAAATTCCAATGATTCAGGATTAGCAACCAGCCGGGAGGCATTCTTGCTGATGAGCCAATAGCATGCCCAGGTGAATAAACAAATTGCCGCTACTCCTTAGGTGGTCGGAGATGGAGACGGCGTGCCCTCAGGCCGTCACGAAAGGCTACGGCGCCGTGTCCCCGGCGCGAGCGTGCGCGGGTTCCAATTTCTCGCGCGCGTGCGGAGCGGTGAGATCGAGCAGAGGACCGATAGGGACGATGCGGGTGGGATTTATCTCATGGTGCGTCATGTAGTAATGGCGCTTGATGTGATCGAAGTTCACCGTCTCGGCGACGCCGTCGTGCTGGTAGAGATCGCGCAGATAAGGCCAGAGATTTGGGTAATCGATAATGCGTCGGAGATTGCACTTGAAGTGGCCGTGATAGACGGCGTCGAAGCGGATGAGCGTGGGGAAGAGGCGCCAGTCAGCCTCGGTCATGCGCTGGCCTAACAAGTAGCGCCGCGCCGCGAGCTGCGCGTCGAGCTGGTCGAGCGTTTCGAATAATCTTTTCGCGGCGCGTTCGTACGGCCGCTGTTGCGTGGCGAAACCGGCGCGGTAGACACCGTTATTCACGCGCTCGTAGACGAGCTGGTTGATGGATTTGATTTCATCGCGGAGATCGGGCGGATAAAAATCATAATTGTTCGTGGCGAAATCGCTGAACTCGCTGTTGAGCATGCGCAGCAGGTCGTCGTCGGAATTCGAGACAATACGTTTCGTCTTCTTGTCCCAGAGGACTGGTACGGTGACGCGCCCGTGGTAATTGGGGTCTGTCGCGCGATAGGCTTCGCTCAAAAATTTGAAGCCGTTGATCGAATCTTCCGAGTGGCCAGGACCGTTGCGAAAGGCCCAGCCTCGTTCATCGCGCACGGGATCGACCACGGTCATGCCGATGGCCTCCTCGAGGCCTTTGAGCTTGCGGAGAATGATCGTGCGATGCGCCCACGGGCACGCTAGCGAAACGTAAAGATGATAGCGGCCGCGTTCCGGTTTGTAAGGCGACGAACCATCGCGTTTCACCCAATCACGAAACGCGTCTTTCTGGCGTTTGAACTCACCCGACTTTAATTGTTCTTCAGAGAACTGAGCTATCATGGCTTTGAATTGGAGGTCCTTATTTGATCGGCGCGCCGCCAAGCAGCCGAAATCCAGTAAAGCAATGGAGCGTTATGAGCAACGGTGGAAGGAAGCGTGGAAGGTATTTTAACTACAGCAAGTACTCTATTTTCTCATAATTCAGAGTTATTTTTGTCGAACTGCTGTAACAGCAAAAAAAGTTTCTCAAACCTGGCCGAAAACGCTTGTCAGGGTGGTACGAGCCTTGCATACAAACACTGCGTGCTACGTTTTACTCTCTTGGTGTTTCTTTGCGGTTCCGCGCTGGCGCTCTCGATGAAAGAAGTCCGATCCGAAGGCCTCGCTGCCTCCCGGAATCGCTTCTATTATCAGGACTCGTGGGGGTCGACGAGCTCCGCCCGCATCATTCGCCATTACTGGGTGCCGGAAGGCCATCCTGATGCGCAAGTCGATTCACGCCTCGACCCGCGACTCCGGCGCGCAGCCACTATCGCCCAGGAACGCGCCAATGCGCGCTCGAAAGCTCGCTGTTGGCATTATGTGAAAGAGGCGCTGGTCGCTTCCGGCGTGATCAGTCATTTGCCGAAAACCAATTATGCCTCCCAGGCGGGTGAAGAGCTGGTGCGCGATTTTGGTTTCAAACGAATGCCGGTGCGCGATCAATTTGCGGCCCCCATTGGTTCGGTGCTGGTCTTCGGTCACGGAAGCGAAGGCCATGTCGTGATTCGGACCAAGACTGGTTTCGTCAGCGATTACTGGACGAAGAACCGCTGCAAATATCCGTTGGTCGCGGTCTACGGAAAATTCTCTTCCTAGAAAGCGATCGCCGCCCTTTTCGAAGAGCGAGCGTTATCGCAGGTAGATCATCCCGAGTCGGTCGATAAAGCACGAAATCCAATCCGCTCGGATTTCGTCTTGCGCCTGCGCGAGCGTCATCTGGCCGGACGCGATGCGGGCCAGCAGGCGGTGCGTCAGCAGTTCCTTACGCTGCGCATTGTAAGGCTTGGTGTAGAGACTTTGCGGCCACAAATTATCGATCGTGTCCGCGCCGCCCAGCTCGAGCGGAATGAGGTGATCGACCTTGAATTCCAGCCGCCTCCGCCAGGGAATTCGATAGCGGTCGAATACCTTTCGCTCCATTTCTTCGGTGACGCCGTTCCGTTCGTTGTCCTTCCGCGCCACCTTGCCTGGGGTGAGCTTCGGGTCCGGCAACGTTCCTTCGTCGGCGCGAACATTCGCCGCGAGACAAAACGCGATCAGAAGAGCTGCGACTATGGTTCGAATATTCATTGACAACATGGCGTGACGCATTCGGCTCTTCCCAAGGAGCGGCGGTTTACAAACCGCCGTTGGTTTTAGTCAGCGGATTGCAGACCGCCGCTCCTCGTGAAGGTTACTTCAACAAATTTTCCCGGATGAATTGGACCGTGCTGTAAAACTGGAAGTCCGCATTTTTCTTTTTGGCGAAGCCGTGGCCTTCATCTTTCGCCATGAGAAACCACACCGGCGTTCCCTGTTTCTTTAACGTCGCCACGATTTGTTCCGCCTCCGTCTTCGGCACCCGCGGATCATTCGCGCCTTGCACCACGAACAGCGGCTTGGTGATTTTCTGCGCGTTATTCAAAGGAGCGATGCGCTCGAGGAATTCGGCCATTTTCGGATCGCGCTCGTCGCCGTACTCCACGCGGCGAAGGTCACGCCGATAACTCTCTGTGTTCTTGAGAAAAGTGACGAAGTTCGATGGACCGACCACATCCAGCGCGCAACGAATTCGATCGGCGTAATTCGACGCCACGGCCAGCGTCATGAATCCGCCATAGGAACCGCCGGTGACCATGACCCGTTCGGCATCGAGGCCCCGTCGCTTGGGGATCCAGTCCAGCAAAGCCGAGATATCCTTGTAGGAATCTTCCCGCTTAAAACCGTTGTCGAGTTTCAGGAAAGTTTTTCCGTAGCCGTTCGATCCCCGGACATTCGGAAAAATAATCGCGCAGCCGAGTTCGTTGATGAAGTAATTGTTCCGTCCGAGAAAGCCAGGACGGTACTGTGCTTCGGGGCCGCCGTGGATATTGATGATGACCGGACGCGGCCCGGGGAATTTCGCCGTGTCCGGCAGGTAGAGGAATCCGGTGATCTCTTTGCCATCAAAAGATTTCCAACGCACGAGCTCCGGCTCAACAAACCGCGTCGCGGGAATGCCGCCCGTCTCGCTCGCCGTCCAGCGCGCCGTCGTGTTCTTGCCGCCAGCGATGGACCAGGTGTAAACGTCCGACGGCGAGTGCGCCCCCGCGACATTGAAGGCCAGCAGGCCTTGCTTCGGGTCGCGATGCCAGCGCAATCCCGTGATGACGACGGCGGGCAGCGGAGGGCTAAACGTCGGATCTTTCTGCGGCCGCGCCGTCACGGTGCCATTTCCCGGCGCGACCTCGATCAGGTGCAGCGTGCTGACGCCGTTCTCGTTCAAGGTGTAGGCGATCAGTTTGCCGTCGTGACTCAGATCCCAATTATCCACGTCCCACTTCACGTTCGGCAAAAGGTAAGTGTGCTTGCCGGTGGCTAGATCGATGTACGCCAGCCGCTGGAATTCCGATTCGCGATCCGTCGTGACGAAAACGCCTTTGCCATCCTTCGCGAAAACCGCCGCCGAATAGGCCACCTTTTCCGCGCCCTCCGCGGGACGCGGCGTGATTTCTTTTTTCTCTCCGGTCTGAGCGTCGAACAACCAGAGGTAACTTTCGTTGGCCGAAATTTCTTCCAGCACCAGGAGCTTCTTGTCGTCGGGCGACCAATCGACGGGGTCCCAACCACCGCCCTTTACTTCCGCGAGCATGCGATCGCTCTTCGGATCGGCGGGGGACTCAATGTAAATGTCTGTGTCGGCGCCGTTGCGGCGAGTAGAGGTGTAAGCCACGCGTTCGCCGCGATTGCTCCAGACGGGCGCGGAGTTTCGCGACTTGCCATCCGTGAGCAGAGTGATCTCGCCGTCCGAGAAATTGTAACGGTAATTCTGATCGAATTCATTGCCGCCTGCGCCTTTCGTGAAAACGAAGTAATCGCCTTTGGTGGGCTCGAACGATCCGCCATTGACGCGGTCGGGGAAAAACGTGAGTTGCGCGCGCGCACCGCCCGGCTGCGTAACGCGATGAATCTGATTCGTATCGCCGAAGCGGGTCGTGATCAGCATCTCGGGGCGCGTGGGGTGCCAATCCTGGAATCCGGCCGCGCGCGACTCGGTGTAGCGGCCAACCTGCTCGGGCAGATCGCCCGGGATTGGCGGGATACTGTCGACGACAAGATTGTCGGCCGGAGTGAGCGGGGGTTTTGATGGCGGATCGGCCGCGGGCGCACTAAGCGATGAGAGAAAAAAGAAAACCCACAGGACGATCCGGTTCATAAGCGACGCGGATGTTTTCACATCCCGCACCCGGATCGAAGCAAAAAAGCGACCGATCTCCGCGACCGAAAATGCTAATGCGCGTAGCTCGACGATTTTGGCCGATCGCTCAGATCTCGCCGAGGAACTCGCACGGGTTGTTGCGGGGAAGGAATCGCTTGCGGCCGGAGATCTGTTGGAATCACCTGAGTGATACTCCGCGTCCGCAGAATCGCTGACTGCCGGAAATCCGGCGGAGAAACTCGCACGAGCATGAAATAGGGATTCCGGTTCGCCCAGCTCAGGGCCTGCTGCTTCGTCTCAAAAAATCGATCGATGACCAGCGCATTTCGTTCGAGCGCCGTTCGGCCCGAACGCCGCGCGGCTTTGCGGCTGACCACCGCGGACCCGGTATCGACCGCGAGCAGCGTGACATCGGGAAGCGTCACTTTGCTGCCATAGGGAATCCGGCGCGGATCGACCGCGCAATGTCCGGTTTGTAATCGCGCGCCGGTCGCGCAGATGTGGCGCCGCGACCAGCGATCGGAACCGCCGCCTCCGCTCGCCCAATAAACCGTGACCCGTGCGAGCAATGATTGCTCGCGGGCAAAGGCGTCAGGTCCCAGGAACAGGACCAATCCAATAGCTATGACGAATCGTTTCATTTTTGGTTCCGCGATTCCCTGGCGGCGATCCCGATCGCTCTGACTAAGTCCTGCGGGGAAAAGCCGCCTGGAGTAGTCTTCCTCTGAGATTCGAAACTGGACGGGCAGTTGGTCCTCAATAAATCGAATTCCATCTCGTCATTCTCGCGTTTGCGTTGAAAGGTTCGCCCATGCCCAGGGATAAACCTGTCCGTATCGCGATGTGGTCGGGACCGCGTAACATCTCCACCGCGATGATGCGATCTTGGGGAAATCGTCCGGACACATTTGTGTGCGACGAGCCGTTCTACGCGCATTATCTGCAAGCGACCGGCCGCCAACACCCCGGGGCCGCTGAAGTAATTGCCGACGGCGAAACGGACTGGCGAAGTGTCGTCCAGCGACTGACCGGCGATGTTCCCCAAGGAAAACACATCTTCTATCAGAAGCAGATGACGCACCACTTGCTGCCCCAGATCGATCGCGTCTGGTTCGGCGACGTCACGAATTGTTTTCTGATCCGCGATCCCAGCGAGGTCATCGTCTCTTATATGAAGAAGAACGACGATCCGACGATCGAAGATATCGGTTTCGTGCAGCAGGCGGAGATTTTCGATTGGGTGCGTGCACACACCGGCGCGATCCCCGCCATCATTCATGCGCGCGACGTCCTCGAGGATCCGAGAAAAATCCTGGAATTGTTATGCCAATCGGTCGGCGTCGAATTCAGCGACGCGATGCTTTCCTGGCCGCCGGGTTTGCGCGAAACGGATGGAATTTGGGCGAAGCATTGGTATGGCGAAGTCGCGACCTCGACCTCTTTTCGTCCCCCTCCGCCGCGAAAATCGCGGGAAGTTCCGGAACGCTTGCGCGCGGTTTATGAACAATCTCAAAAGGCTTATGAGTGTCTTTACCGGCACCGCTTGCACTGAAAGAATTCAACCGCGGATTACGCGGATGGCACGGATGAAGAATTTGGACGTTCTCCCGCCCACGATCTTCTCGTTTTTCTTTCCCCCCTCCGTGCCATCCGCGTAATCCGCGGTAAAAAATCTTCCGAAATAAATGCTCCAGCAATTCAACGAGAAGAACCGGAATCTGTTGGTGAACATCAACGGCCAACTAGTGCATCGGGACATAGCCGGAGTCAGCCCGTTTGATTCCGCAGTCCAGGGCGGGGACGCGGTCTGGGAAGGATTGCGGCTTTATAACGGCCGCATTTTCAAACTGCACGAACACCTCGCCCGGCTCCGTCGTTCCGCCGAGGCGCTCGCCTTTGCCGAGATTCCGCCCGACGAAAAAATTGTCGACGAAATCAAGCGAACGCTGACCGCGAATGGTATGCGCGACGGCGTTCATATTCGCCTGACGCTGACCCGCGGCGTCAAGACTACCTCCGGCATGGACCCGCGCCTGAATCAATCTGGTCCGACGTTGATCGTCCTCGCCGAGCACAAGTCGCCGGTCTACGCCAGAACCGGGCTGACTTTGATCACGAGCAACATTCGTCGCCCGCCACCGGAAATCCTCGATCCGCGAATCCATCACGCCAATTTGCTGAACTCGATTCTGGCCAAGATCGAAGCAAACAAAGCGGGTGCGGATGATGCACTCATGTTCGATACCCGCGGCTTCGTCGCCGAGACGAATGCCACGCACGTTTTTCTCGTGCGCAATGGCGAGGTCGCGACGGGTCACGTCCTTGCCTGTCCTGAAGGAATCACCCGCGCGACCGTTCTGGAGATTTGCGAGTCAAACGCGATTCCACACGCCGAAACGGATTTGAAGCTCGACGATGTTTATCGCGCTGACGAAACGTTCTGCACCGGCACGATGGGCGAATTGGCCGGTGTGATCAAAGTGGATGGCCGAGTCATTGGAAACGGTGAAGTCGGACCGATGACCCGCCGATTAAGTGCACTTTTCTCAGAGCGGACCGCAAAGGAAGGCGCTGTCGTCGTCGCGTGAGCTTTCTTCTGTAGCGGCGGTCTATGACCGCCGACCAGGTTGCTAACAGACGCGCGTTCGGCGGTCATAGACCGCCGCTACAGGAAAGTCTCTTCGACTTCCAGCTCGCAATCGGGTGTCGGTGATTTCATCTTCAAACGATGGCGGATGCGCTCACACCGATGATGCAGCAGTACCAGCGGCTCCGCGCCAGCGTGCCCGCGGATACGCTGCTGCTCTTTCGGCTCGGTGATTTCTATGAGCTTTTTTTTGAGGACGCCAAGGAAGCTTCCGGCTTGCTCAACCTTGCGCTGACCCACCGCAACAGCGTGCCGATGTGCGGCATGCCGTATCACGCAGCGCCAGGTTACATCGCGAAGCTGATCAAGACGGGACGGCGCGTCGCGATTTGCGATCAGACGAGCGAACCGCAGCCGGGGAAAATCGTGACGCGCGAGATCACGCAGATCATCACGGCCGGCACCGTGAGCGAGATGGATCTGCTCAAGTCCAACCGGCCGAATTATCTCGGCGCCGTTTATTTTCAGGATGGCGTTTTTGGCTTCGCTTACGCGGAGCTGAGCACCGGCGAATTTCGCGTCACGCAGTCGAGCAACACGAGCACGCTGATGGACGATCTCGCGCGGATTTCTCCGGCGGAATTATTGGTGAGCGAGCGGCAGAACGCGCAGTTCGGAGAAATCGAAGGTGCGCTGGTTTACGACGATTTCGCCTTCCTGGCGGAACATGCGCGCTTCACTTTGTGCGAGCACTTCGCAGTCAAATCGCTCGACGGCTTCGGCTGCACCGACATGCCGGCCGCGATCGGCGCTGCAGGCGCGATCATTCATTACCTGAAGCAACAGCTGCGGCGGAAAGTTGATCATCTCACTTCGCTGCGTTGTGACGCGCGTGACGATTACGTCCTGCTCGATGCCGCGACCCAGGTGAATCTCGAGCTGGTCGAATCGCGCGGGGCGCGGAACACGAGCCTGCTGGCCGCGCTCGACCGGACCGTCACTCCCATGGGCGGAAGAAAGTTGCGGACCTGGATCTTGCAGCCTTTGCGCGATCTCGGCGAACTGGAACGGCGTCAGCAAATGATCGCGGATTTGTTGCACGAATCCGACTTAATCGCCGCCCTGCGCCATTCGCTGAAATCGATCCGGGATTTGGAACGCGCGTCCGGACGGCTGAGCCAGGCTTCCGGCAACGCGCGAGACCTCGTCGCCTTGAAAACGTCTTTGCAACAAATCCCCGAGTTGAAGCGGGCGCTGCAAACTCTGCTGGATCGGCTCGCCTTTGGGACCAACCGCGTCGGGGAAACGGGGCGGCCGGAATCGCTGGCGCAAGCTTTGCAGAATCAGCTCCAGGAAATGCCGGAGCTCGCGCAGAAATTGAATCACGCGCTGGTGGACGATCCGCCGATGGTCCTGAAAGAAGGCGGGATTTTCCGCGATGGCTTCCACACCGACCTGGATGAGTTGCGACAGGCTTCTCGCGACGGCAAGACTTGGATCACCGAGTTGCAGGAACGCGAGATCGCCGAGAGCGGAATCAAATCGCTCAAGGTGCGGTTCAATTCCGTGTTCGGTTATTTCATCGAGATCACGAAATCGAATCTCGCGAATGTGCCGGAGCGTTACGTCCGCAAGCAAACGACGGTTGGCGGAGAACGCTTCATCACGCCGGAGCTGAAGGAGATGGAGGCAAAGATTCTCGGCGCTGATGAGCGCGCGCGTCAGCTCGAGTACCAGTTTTTCCAAACCTTGCGCGAGGAAACGCTGCGGGAACTGGCGCCGATTCAGCAAACGGCGAATGCGCTGGGGATCCTCGACGTGATCTGCGCGCTTGCCGAGACGGCCCGGCTCTTTGGATACTCGCGCCCGGCTCTTGATACGACACTGAGGCTGGTCATTCGCGATGGAAGACACCCCGTCCTCGATCAAAATCTCGCGGAAGAAAAATTTGTGCCTAACGACACTGATCTGGACGGCGACCAGATGCGGCTGGCCATCATCACGGGGCCGAACATGGCGGGCAAGTCGACCTACATTCGCCAGGTGGCGCTAATCGTTTTGATGGCGCAGATCGGAAGTTTTGTCCCGGCTTCGAGCGCGGAGATTGGGCTGGTGGATCGCATTTTCACGCGCGTCGGCGCGAACGACGATCTATCGCGCGGACAATCGACCTTCATGGTCGAGATGAACGAAACGGCGAACATCGTAAATAACGCAACCGGGCGCAGCCTGGTGATTCTCGATGAGATCGGCCGCGGGACTTCGACTTTCGATGGACTGTCCATTGCCTGGAGCGTCGCGGAATTTTTGCACGACAAGATCAAGGCGCGCACGCTTTTCGCGACCCATTATCATGAGCTGACGAAACTGGCGGAAGAGCGCAAAGGAGTGGCGAATTTCAACGTCGCCGTGCGCGAATGGAACGAGCAGATCATTTTCCTGCGCAAGATTATTCCCGGCGGCGCGGACAAGAGCTACGGCATCCACGTGGCGCGGTTGGCCGGAGTACCGAAGGAAATTCTGGACCGCGCCAAAGACATTCTCTCGCATCTCGAGAAGCCGAATGGCGCCGTGGAAATGCAGAAACCTGCAAAAGGCCGGCGAAGCAAGAAGGTAGTCAGCGCGCCGGAGAAGCCGCAGATGGATTTGTTCTGAGCGCATGCCGGCTAAAACCGAAAAGGAATTGAGTGAACAGTTGCGCAGTCATTGGCTCAAAGCCGTGGCCGCGATCGAGCTGCGCAATTTCGGTTACGCGATTTCGCTCTTGCAGGGGATCCTGAAACAGGAACCGGAATTTCTCACGGGCCGCCAACTCTTGCGGCGCGCGGAAGTCACCAAACAGAAGGCGGAGAAGAGGGCGTTCTTCAACGTGTCGACCTCCGCCATTTCCATCATGAAGGCGCAACGGGAATTGAAGAAGGACCCGAAACGCGCCGTGGAAATGATCGAGAAAGTTTTGGAGAACGAGCCCTACAATCGCCAGGCCAATCTGGTTTTGAAACAGGCGGCGGTGGCGGCAGGCTGGCCGGAGATCGGCGTCTTCGCCCTCCAGACGGTGCTGGAAGAGAAAGCGCGCGACACAAAAATTCTCCATGAACTGGGGCGGCTCTATCACGATTTGGGCGACAGCGACAAGGAGGTCGAGATTTACAACCGGATCACCGAGATCGATCCCATCGACGCCGAGGCTGCGCGGCTCGGAAAGGATGCTTCCGCCCGCGCTTCTATGAAGACGGGCGGCTGGACACAGGCGGAAAGCTATCGCGACCTGATCAAGGACAAGGAAGCGGCGGTTTCACTCGAACAGCAAAGCCGGATGGCCCTGAGCGGTGAATCGCTGGACCAGCAAATCGAGGAGACCTACGCGCGTCATCAGGTCGAGCCGCAGAATGTCGACTTCGCGCGGAGCCTGGGTGGGTTGTACGAGCAAAAGGAAGACATCGAGAACGCAATCGCGTGGTTCCAATACGTCGCGGACCTAACGAGTGGAAGCGATGCAGGGATTGTCCGGAAAGTTTCCGATTTGCAGACAAAGCGGTCGGAGCGCGAGATCGCCGGACACGAAGAATTTCTCAAAGCGCACGGACCGCAGGATGAAGACTACGCGAAAAGGTCCGAAGATCTCCTGCTCGCGAAGAAAAAACGCGCGGAGCTTCTGATCGACGACGCGCGCCGGCGTTCCGAGCGCAATCCCACCGATCTGCAATTGCGCTTCGAACTGGGCGAACATCTCCTGAATGCCGGCCGATTTCGCGAGGCGCTGCCGGAGTTGCAGCGCGCGCGCCAGAACCCGAACGCGCGTTTGAGATCGATGAACCTGCTCGGCCGCTGTTATCGCGAGCTGGGCATGCTTGATCTGGCCGCGAAGCAGTTGGAGGAAGCAGCGAAAGAAATCACCTCGATGGACGCGATGAAGAAAGAAATTGTCTACAATCTTGGGAAGGTCTACGAACTGATGGGCGACGGAGAGAAGTCGATCGCAGCCATGAAGCAAATCTACGAGGCCGATTACGGATGTCGGGATGTAGCCGCGCGAGTGGAAAGTTCCTACGAACGGCAAGCGCCGGATCGTTAGGTTAGGTCAAAAATTCCTTGGGTCACGTCGAAAGGTCACGTCCAAGACGAGCCGAGGGTGCGAAGTCTAGGTGCCGGAGCACCGGCAAAGAACAACAAATACCCTACAAGAAAAATTCCTTACTATGACGAACCAAATCAAATCAATCTCCCGTTTCGCGGTGGTGGCCATCGCCTGCGGCGGGCTTTGTCTCGCCCCTTCCGCACTGGCCGCGACTACCACACTTGCACCCGATGCTTCCAAAAAGGCAGATACGAGCAAATCCAAATCGAAGACTTCGCCGGCTGCAGCAAAGCTAGGCGACAAGGACAAGGCCTTCATGAAAGAGGCCGCGAAAGGCGGAAAGATGGAAGTCGAGATGGGCCAGATGGCGACGAAACAAGGCAAAAGTGCCGACGTGAAGAAGATCGGCGCGCGCATGATCGCCGATCACACCAAAGCGAACAACGAGCTGATGGGGATCGCCAAAAAAAGGGCGTCGATTTGTCGAAAGAAAATCCGAAGATGAAAAAGCTGAATGACGCCAATTTCGACAAGGAATACGTCGATGCGATGGTGAAGGACCACGAAGAGGACCTGACCGCTTTCCAAGGCGAAGCCAAGAACGGCAGCGACGCGGAAGTAAAAGCGTTTGCGGCCAAGACCTCAGAAATGATCAAGAAACACCTCGCGATGGTGAAGGCCGCGCAGACTAAAATGAAGTAAGCCCAAATCTCTCAATGAACGCGGCGGGTCCGAGCGATCCGCCGCGTTTTTCTTTTCCAAGGAGCGGCGGTTTACAAACCGCCGGCCTTTCCTCTGGAAAGGCAAGCGCCGCTTACTGCTGGCTCGGGGAAACCCGAAGGCGCATCTGGATCGCCAGCGTCCCTTCCCCCGCAGGAAGATCGATCACAGGCAGGTACAATTGAGGATCGACTCCGGTTATTTTTAGTTTCAGGGCACTCGAGTGCGGCAGGCACTCTAGATCTCCACCGAGTCGAATCGTACTGAACCCGCTTTCGTCTGCGCTGGAGAAACAATCCCTTCCACCTTTCGTCACTCGAATCGACTCGATCTCGATGGTGGTGAGAGCGCTGACGAAATCGATTCGCAATGGAGAGGCTTCCGCGCCACAGGGCAAATCGATCGCGACCTCCTTCCATCCTTCGTGTCCGACTCGGGCATAAACCGAATCTTCTTCACGATGGGCGCCATCCTTCGTGTAGAAAATCTGGATGACGGTTTGCTGCGCGAAAGGTGTTTCGCGAATCGTGCCATCGCGCCAATGCTCGCCAATCTTGTGCTGCATTTCGCCGGCGCGCTCGCCGTAGTATTTCGCGAGGGCATCGTTCCACTCGTTAGGCGGCGCCAGGAGTTCTTCGAGAAATCCAGGCAATTTCTGCGCAGACGGCTTCTGCCAAACACCGAGCCCGGGACCATCGTGAAACGTCCAGGACCTGTTTCGCGCCTGCAGCTCAGCCCAGATTTTCCAGGCGCCAAAGTCGCGCATCCGCACATCTACGTCGTGGAGAAGGACGATTCCTCCCGGTCGGACTTTCGGCAGCCAAGTTTCGATATCATGACGGACCGCCGCCTCGGTATGCAAACCGTCAAGGTGCAGAACATCGATGCTTTCTGACTCGAACGTCGCCAGCACGGCACCGAAGTTCGACCTGATCAGAGTGGAGAACGCCTCGTAATTGGCTCGATTGTGCGCGGAAACCTGTGCAAACGTCGTTTCGTCATATCCACCCGCATGTTGATCGCCCTGCCACGAATCCACGCCGAAACATCGGGTGCCCGTCTTGTTTTCCGCGGCCGATTGGCAAAAGGCAAAATAGCTTTCCCCGCGATCGACGCCCAGCTCTACCAGCACACTCGGTTTCAGCACGGCCACGAGATCGTAGGCAAAATGCAGATGGCTAGTCCACGCCCCCACGTCGTAAATGCGCGGTTCGAAGTGGCGCGACGGCAATTCCGTGTGGATAATTTCCGCTCCCATGCGAGGGCAGATTAGCCCGCCGCGGGAAAGATGTCAGCGCGCAAGCGCGGATATCGCCGATGGCCGCCTTTCAACTTCTTGTTCCGCTTCGACGCGCTTTTGATGTTAGAGAAAATTCCGAGCCTGCTTGGTTTCCAGCCGAAATTTTTTACCGGCGGTCCCTCGCGTTTTCACCTGGCCTTGCTCCATGACCTCGCGATTGGCCAGAAACCGAAGTCAATCGTGACGCTCGGTTTTGGGGACGGTCAGGCTTGTTTTACCTTTTGCCAGACTGCGCGCGAACAGGAGATCGACTGCCATTGCGCCGCCGTCCGCCGGGAACATGCCGGTGAGAAAGAGGCGGACGATTTAGCGTGGCACAAGGGCAAAGAGTACGGGCAGGAATTTTATGGCGACCTGATCCGCTTTTTTGATGGATCACCAGCGGAGGCCGCGAAGGAGTTTGCCGACAGCAGCGTCGATCTGCTTTTGCTCGATGACTGCGATGCCGGGTCTGCGATTCGATCCGACTTGTCGATCTGGGAGTCAAAACTCTCCCCGAACGGGTTACTCCTGGTGCATGGCACGACCCTGGAGCGCGCGGACAATCCGAAGGCCGCATGGCTGGAATGGAGCGGTGCGCGACCGGCGGTGGAATTCCCGGATGGAATCGGACTGGGGATTACCTCGCTGGGGGAAACCCGACGAGCTCCCGGGTTACTCAAGCAGTTGTTCGAGAGGAAGAAGGATCTTGAAGAACTGGTGGTGGCGTACCGGTTGGCCGCGAAACGAATCGAGGCGCAAGCGCGGCTCGATGAAGCAGTGCGCGCGCAAGCAGCGCTCGAAGCGCGGCAAGTCTGGCTCGATTCGCTTCTGGCCGATCGTTGGAAAGTCCAGGAGATCATGGACCATCAAGCGCGCGTGATTGCCGATCTTCAACAACGATTCGAGGCGCTCCTGGCTGATCGCACGAAAGCGCAGCTCGTCATGGACAGCCAGCATGAACAGCTCAATCAATGGGCCGCTGAGGCCGAAAAGCAGAAAGCGGCGATGGCACAACTGAAAGCGCAGATCAAGGAGCAGAAGAGCATCTTGAATGCGGCGAAAAAGGCGTGCCGGAAAGGCGGCGCATGTTTCCAAGCTCCGAACGGTCCGAAAGTACGCCGATCGTTCGGCGAAAGGATCTTGCGCGAGATCCGGCGTCTGCCGCGCAATCTCGGAATTTCCCGGGCGCCAAAGCAGGCTCCGCCGCCTGAGGAGCCACCGCCGGCAGTCAACCCGAACGAGCCACCGAGCCGGTATGCAACCTGGATCAGCGAACACGAATGGAATGCGGCCGCGCTGGAAGAGCAGCGACGCACCTCATCACAACTCGAGGCTCGGCCGAAAATCAGTTTGCTCGTTCCCGTTTTCAACACGCCCGCGCACTTCCTGGGCGAGATGTTCGCCTCGGTCAGCGCGCAGACCTACGATAATTGGGAGCTTTGCGCGGTCGATGGCGGCTCCGATCAACCCGAAACCTTGGCGACGCTGCAAGATTGGATTTTGCGCGAACCGAGAATCCGCCTGACGCGGCTCGAAACGAATCTCGGGATTGCGGAAAACACCAACCGCGCCCTGCAACTCGCAACCGGTGATTTCATCGCGCTGGCCGATCACGACGATCTGCTGGCTCCGTTTGCCTTTTTCGAGCTGGCTCGCGCGACCGGCGACTTTCCGGAGGCGGATATTCTCTACAGCGATGAAGATCGACTGAGTGAGAAAGGCGAACGGCGAGCGCCCTTTTTCAAGCCCGAATGGAGCCCGGAGCTCCTCTGTTCTTTTATGTACATGGGTCACCTGACGGCGTACCGGCGTTCGCTCGTCGATGAAATTGGGGGTTTTCGGAAAGAGTTCGATTTATCGCAAGACTATGATTTCGCTCTGCGCGCCACGGAGCGAGCGCGGCGCGTTCATCATATCCCGCACGTCCTTTATCACTGGCGCGAACATCCCGCCTCTAGTTCGGTGGGAGGCAAGCCGGACGCGCGCAAATCAAATCTCGCCGCGCTGGCGGACGCGATGCGCCGGCGCAATCTGCCAGCGGAGGTCATCGAGTACCCGACGGCAAATCGCGCGCGCCTCCTGGTTTTGCCGTGGCCGCGCGTTTCGGTGATCGTGCCCACGGACTCACCCACTCGCGCACAGATCTGCCTGCGCGATTTGCCGCGCAACACGCATTACCCCGACTTGGAAATCGTTATCGTCACGAACAGTCAGTTGATCGAATCGCTCAAGAGTCTCGAGGTGGAGAACGCGACCGTGCGGTTCGTTCCTTACGACAAGCCGTTCAACTTCTCCGACAAATGCAATCTGGGCGCGGAGTCTGCGACGGGTGAGCGACTGATTTTTTTCAATGACGACGTGGAGCCAGCGCAGCCCGATTGGATCCAGAATGTGATCGAGCCGCTTGAGAACCCAGAGGTGGGCGCGGTCTCTTCGAAGCTCGTTTATGAGACCGGAAAAATCCAACACGCCGGTCTGGTCATGGGCGTGCGGGGACTGGCCGGAACTGCCTTCCACGAACGCGCGGCGGATTCGACCGAGCATTTTAACCTGGCGCAATCTTTGCGCGACGTAGCCGCTCTCTCCGCTGCCTGTCTCGCGATGCGACGTGACGATTTCTTTCGTCTCGGCGGATTCGATGCGGTGAACACGCCGATCGCGCACTCCGATCTTGATCTCTGTTTCAAGATCCGCGAGGCGGGGCTGCGGTGCGTCTACACGCCATACGCGACATTGAATCATGCCGGTCACGTTTCGATCGCGGTGGAGGAAGAAAAAGAAATCGCGCGGCGCCGGGATAAGGCATCGATCTACTTGCTCAAACGCTGGGCGCGCTACGCCACACACGATCCGTACTTCCCGGATAACATGCGTGACTGGCTCTATTCTGATTCACCCGCACCGATCCGGATGATCGCGCGCGATCAGCCGGCTGCGGTTGGATCCGCGCCCGATCTGCTTTTCGTTTCGCACGACCTTTCCCTGTCGGGCGCGCCGATGATGCTATTTCACGCCGCCCGTTGGTGTCGGAACAACGGCATTTTCGTGCTCGTCATGGCGCCAAGAAATGGACCGCTGAGCGAGAAACTGAACGTCGAAGGAATTCCGCTCATCATCGACCCTCTGATTGAAACGGAAGATGAATCGTTCGCCAGATTCGCGCGGGATTTCGATTGTATCGTGGCGAATACAATTTTGAGCGCGGAAGTAGTGCACGCGATGCAAAAGGAGAACGTGCCGATTGCCTGGTGGCTGCATGAGCCCAAGTCTTCTGGCGAACATTGTCTCAGGGTATACCCGAGACTGCGGGCCGCCTTCCCGCTCCCGGACATGTTTATTGCTCCATCAGAGCAGACCGCCGCAGCCTATCGACCCTTCACCGATCGTCCGGTTAAGTGCTTGAGGAATGCGATCCCGGATCTTGGCTGGAAACGGAATCAAGATGAGGCCGGACAGCGCCGCCCTCTCCGCTTTCTTCTTCTCGGCGGCATCGAGCGACGGAAAGGCCAGGATATTTTCGTGCAGGCGCTGGCGTTGCTCCCGCGCGATGTCCAGGAGGCCGCGCGATTTGAAATAGGCGGACGAGTTCTTGACCCGGATTTTTGGGAGAAGGTGGGAGCCGTCGCGGCAACGCTGAAGAACTTTTCGTTTTGGGGCGGTCTCAATCACGCCGGAGCAATCGAATTGATGAGAGAAGCTGATGTGGTTGTTTCCGCTTCGCGCGACGAAGCCATGCCGACTGTTACGATCCTGGAAGCAATGAGTCTCGGCAAAGCGCTCATCGCCACGACGGTGGGCGGCGCGGATGAGGTTTTGGTGGATGGCCAAAATGCTCTGCTCGTTAGGCCGGAAGCACCCGACGCTCTCGCAGCGGCTGTTCGCCGCTTGATTGATGATCCGGCGCTGGTGTGGGAGCTTGGAGCAAAGGCCCGCGAGACCTACGAAAAGCAGTTCACAATCGAGCGCTTTGGCGCCGAGTTTCGCGCGTTAATCGACGAAGTCATGGAGATTCGCGCTTCCACCCGACCGCAGCGCAACTCTTGAGCCTGTGGCGACCACGCTAAACATAACGGAATCAACGGCGGCGCGACCGAAGGTTTTGTTTGTTTCCCATGAAACGACGCTGACCGGTGCGCCAATTCAACTGCTTCATCTCGTGAAGTGGTTGCAAGAGGAAGGATGGAAACTTCTGGTCGCCACGCCGGAGCGCGGACCGATTTCAGATTTGCTCGCAGGTGACGGGGTCCCGCTCGTCATTCATCCCGGCCTCCTGCAAGAGCCAGGGCACGCAAAGCTGCGCGAACTGGCGGCGCAATACGACGTCGTAGTTGCCAATACAATTGTTAGTTGGGCAGCGGTGCGCGCAGCACATTTGGAGGGAAAGCGAGTGATTTGGTATCTGCACGAAACGCTCGTGGCGGTCCGGTTGATTCGGCAGATTCCTGAGATTCGGCCGACGCTGGAGCTGGCGACTCTTATCGTGACTCCCACGCGACAGACGGCGCGCATTCTCGAAGGCGTCACCCATACACCCATTGAAGTAGTGCCTTACGGGATCCCTGCCGTGCAGGCTGCCGGGCGGGATGCTGTTGATGCGCGGGTAAGTTTCCTCACAGCAGGGAGCGTCGAGCCACGCAAAGGTCAGGACATTCTCGTGGCCGCGATCAAAAAACTTCCGGCGGCAATGCGAGAGGCCGCCAGTTTCAAAGTGGTGGGCCGCCACCTCAATCGCCCCTTCGTTGACAAGGTGAAGGAGAGCGCGGCCGGATTAAGCAATGTCGAGTTCACTGGCGAACGCAATCATGCGCAATCTCTCGAACTCCTGGCTGCGTCGGATTCGTTGATTTGTCCTTCTCGTGACGAGACGATGCCGATCACGATTTTGGAGGCGATGAGTCTCGGCAAAGTCATCATCAGCGCCGATGTCGGTGGAATAGCGGAATGGGTGCGAGACGAAATGAATGGCCTTCTCGTGCCTCGAGAGAACCCCGAAGCTCTGGCGCACTCTATCGAGCGCTGCATCACCGACCACCATCTCATCGCGCAACTCGGTGCGGGCGCACGGCGAACTTTCGAGCGCCACTTCACTCTCGAGAAATTCGCAGCGCATTTTGGACGTTTACTCATGGAAGCCGCGCCGAGGCGACAGGTGCGCGATTGGAGCATTGCGACCGGTTATCGCGACTGGATGATGCCATTTGACACTGTCGATGCCTTCGCGCTTCAGCGTGATCTTCGTCACCTGCGGAGGCAGCCATTAATCTCCGTTTTGGTGCCTGTTTATGATCCGGATCTGGACCTGCTCGGTGCAGCGATTGAATCGATCCAGAGCCAGCTCTACAAACGATGGGAGCTTTGCCTCGCGGATGACGCTTCGACGGATCCGGCAGTTCGGCCATTCCTAGAGGAGAAAGCGCGCGAGGATCCCCGGATCAAGCTGACCTTCCGCGCGAAGAATGGCCACATTTCCGCATGCAGCAACTCGGCACTCCAACTCGCGACCGGCGAATGGTGTGCCCTGCTTGACCAGGACGATGTTGTCTCGCCGAAGGCGCTCGCTTTTGTCGCGCTCGAGATCGAGCAGCATCCCGACGCGGGCCTTATCTATTCCGACGAAGACAAAATCGACGCCAGCGGCGCACGTTCCACCCCATTCCTCAAGACCGATTGGAACCCGGAACTTTTTCTCGGGCAAAACTACATCAATCATCTTGGAGTTTATCGCACGAGTCTTCTGCGCGAAATTGGCGGATTCCGAGAAGGGTTCGAGGGATCACAGGATTACGACTTGGTTTTGCGTTGCATTGAACGGCTGGCGCCCGGGCAGATCAGGCACATTCCGCGCATTCTTTACCACTGGCGCACAGTGGCCGGAAGCCTCGCCGCGGTGGTTGACGCTAAGCCATACGCAAAAGAAGCCGCGCGGCGCGCGATCGCCGATCATCTACGACGGCGTGGCCTTCGTGCGCGGGTGGAACCATGTCCTGAAAATGTCGAGTCCCACCGCGTGATCTACCAGCTTCCAGATTCTCCGCCTCTGGTTTCCATCGTCATTCCAATGCGCGACCGCGTCGAATTGCTCGAGCAGTGCATCGCGAGCGTTCGTGGACAGACTGATTATCCTTCGATTGAATTCGTCGTCGTCGATAACGGCTCGACCGAGCCGGCCGCGCTGAAATTTCTAGGCGAACTCGAGCAGATAGCGGGGATGCGCATCCTGCGTGAGAACGGGGCCTTCAACTTCAGCCGGTTGATCAATCACGGCGTGGCTGCTGCCAGGGGGGACGTGCTCGCGTTCCTCAACAACGATGTCGAAGCGAACGAGCGTGGCTGGCTGCGCGAAATGGTAAGTCATGTTGTGCGCGCTGAAGTCGGGGCAGTCGGAGCACGACTTTGGTATCCGGACGGAACGCTTCAGCACGGCGGAGTGATTCTTGGCTTGGGTGGAGTCGCGGGGCATGCCTTTCCTCGAGTGCCGCGCGGGCATCCGGGTTATTTCAACCGCGCGTTTTTGCAGCAAAATTGCTCGGCGGTAACGGGCGCGTGCCTGCTCGTGCGCAAGAAAGTTTTCGAAGACGCCGGCGGGTTCGATGAAAGGAATCTCGCGATTAGTTTCAACGACGTGGACTTTTGTTTGCGGCTGCGGGCCGCCGGTTTGCAGAATATTTGGACGCCGTACGCTAATCTGATTCATCACGAATCTGCTTCCCGCGGGCATCAGGCGACGCCTGACGAGCAAGCGCAGTTCGTGCGCGAGGCTACGTTCATGCAACGCAAATGGGGCATCGATCTTCTGCGTGATCCTTTCTATAACCCCAATTTATCTCTCAACCTGCCCGGCTTCGATCTCGCCGTTCCGCCGCGGCTGGCGGAGTTTGCGGAGCGTGAGAGGAATGGGTTCGCGCTCGTTGAAGAAGAGGCTGAATTGGTCTTCGCCGGATGAGAGCTCTTATAGGCAAGAGTTGCCGGTTTCCCAATTGCGAACGGTTCCTCTTTGCGAGGTAAGTTTCGACGGGGGCCGACCGGTCTCCTACCTCGCGTTTCCGTCCCGAAATGCGCCAGTCGCAAGTTCTTCCTTTGCCGGAAAAATCTTGCTGCGCTCGACTCCGAACAGACGCTCGCGAGGTTCAAAACGTTCGACTAGATCACCGTACTTGCCCATGAGGTGGTGGACCAACTCGAGTTCGAAAAGATTGGTCGTGTTGATCATCGACGTGCTGTGATGCCGGTAGAGACAAAGGATATTTGGAACGAAGGCAACCTTGTGATGATTCTGCGCGAAGCGGAGCCACATTTCATAGTCTTCCCAGCCGAACCACCCAATCTGATTTAGCTCATTGTCGTATCCAGGCCCCGCCAGTAATGGTTCGCGGCGGAACATCGCCATCGCATCAATGTAGGGATACTGCACCAGAATTTGCGGGTCCCAGTCGAAGTAGGAAAGTAGGCCGACAGGATTCGCGGGCGTTTCCCGAAAACGGCAGAGCAGGCTAAAGGCGGCCGAATAATTTCCCTGCGAAATGACCTCGAAAAGCTGTCTGAATGCGTCGGGATAAACCAGGTTGTCGGCGTCGAGGATAAAAACATACGGCGCCCGCGCCATGCGCACGCCAACATTTCGCGCGTCCGCCAGGCCGGTGTTCCATTTCTTGTCGACGATGCGAATCGGAAGATTGAATTTTTTCGTACAGCGAACGGCCTGCGCAAGGGAGTGGTCGGTGGAGGCATCATTGACGATGAGAACTTCGAGGGCTTCGGCAAACTTCAGTCCTGCATCGCTGACGCTGGCCACGCAGCCCTCGATGAAGCGTGCGTAGTTGTAAAGAGTGATAATGACGGAGAGTTTCGGTTCGTGGCAGCGCGCGAAAGCGTCGTTCTCATGCACCTCGAAAAACGATTCTCCTTTCTCTCGCGCTTGTTCCTGCTTCAGCCATCGCGAGTGAAACTCCTTTCGTTTTCCAATCACGGCGTGCCGGACTTCTTTCTCGGACAACGATTTGGCCTCCGGTTTCTCGCGGGTGCGTCCAAACGAATTACGAAGGCGTTGCCAGACATTTCGTAAATCGCCGACAGCCGCGCGACCCAGCAAGCGGCCGGTATGCTGGGAGAGCCGGCGCGTCAATTCCGCAGGCAAGGGATGGGACGGAGAATCGTCCAGCAGAACGGTAGGCATCACATTGTTAACTCGATCAAGGCGCTCCGGTTCGGGAGCGGCCTTCGCGTCGACCTGCTGCAAGAAGGCGCGGCAGGCCTGGCCTTGACGCAGTTCTGTCTGCACAAACTCAAGGCCCTGCCGGGCGATCTTCTCGCATTCTTCGGGATGAGCGAGGTAATACTCGCAGCACGGGATGAGATACTCCGGCTCCACCATGATAAAATGTTTGCCGGGCTCGAGTGCGCCGTAACCCTTGCAAGTCTCGGTGATGATGCAGCAGCCGTTGGCCAAGCCGACCAGCATTCGATGCCATTCGAAGTACTTCTGCTCTGAGTAGTGGACGTTGAGCAGAATCTTTGTCTGGCTGAGCAGCTCGTTCCGTCGCTCGATGCTGAGGTAGCTTTTGGTCAGCTTGGTCTTGGCGAAACCGAGTGGAACCAGCCGAAGATGACAGCGGTGTTGCGAAAAGAAGCCGGCGTTTTCGGCGAAGAACTGATCCCGCCGCGGAGTGAGCGATCCGAGGAAAGTGAGATCGATGTTTCGCGCCCCGTGAAGCGTATTTTCGCGATGAGCGAGGATGGGGTGATAACCGAGATGCAAAAGCTCGCAGCGCAATCCGCGGTTCCGGTAAGCCAAAACACCCAGCGTGTTTATGTCGGCAACGCTACGCGCATGGCTGCCCCAATATAAATTGCTCTCGAACCAATGGGTTTCAGGCTGTTCGGTACAGAGGAGAATTGCATTCCGCGTTAGCCGGCGGGCGCGGCGGCGGTCAAACACTTCGTTCAGGAAAAGATTATAGTACTCGTGCGGCGTAACGATAATCTGAAGGGTGTCATTCGCTGGCGTCTCTTCCGGGACTTGATCGAGGTGAAGCTCGGCGGTGCAACCCATTTCCCGGAATCCTGCCGCGACCAATTCACCAATTTCGACAATGAAGAGATTGGATTTGGACGTGGCAAAGAGATTTACATGTCGCGTCCGAAGCGGGGAGGGGGACGCCACCGCAAGTTGAGACTGATTCAAAACAGGAGCGGGGACGGGGCACGCGGCTGGCGAGATGATCAGGTGCGGGGCCAGGCGCGTTACAACATGTTTCAGATAAAAGAGAAGGAAGAGCCGGAGATTCGAAAGACCAAGGCGTGTCGCGAACGAGAGCGGGAAGGCCAGAGCGCTGGCGGAATGAAATGTCCGCCAAACCCGTTCATGATCGAGAACATCGAGAGTGATATCGCTCCGGCCGAACCCCAACGGGAATTCGAGGAGAAATCCGCTGGTCATCGCCCCCGGTATTTCCGGAAAAGCGGCGGCGATTTCGGGCCGATTCCGTTTGCGGCGCGCACGGAATTCCTGGCGTTTGCGGAACCGTCGTTTCACGATCGCGCGGATTCCGTGAGTCGGTTTTCCTTCGCGATGAAGAAGCCAGCCGTGGAGCGCTACGTCACCGCCAAAAACCACAGGCTCGAAAGGAGAGTCGAAACGAAAGATGTACTCTTCGGCGGAATCAGGCATCGGATTTGATGAATTGAGAGGCGCGTCGGCGGTTCCCATCAGATTGCTTTTCACGGCTGGCTACAATTCATGGCAGTGGCTGATCGGCGCCAAAGTCCCAGCGCGTTTCCGGGCAAAGATCCGGTTTCCGAGGCGCCTCGAGAAAATTTGTTTCCAGACACCATTTCGACTCCGGCCTTCCAGAACAAACTTGCCGCCGCACCGCGGCACCGTCACCTCCGCAGAAAATCCGCTCCGCAAGGCACTCAGTTGACCTTCGAACGCCAAAGCGATTTCTGGGCGCGGGATGCCGTATCTTACGGGGAAAATATGCCGCCCAAGGCGCGCACGTAATTCCATAATGGGCTCGCCGTACGTGGTCACGCACCACCCCGAGATGTGGAGATGGTGGGCCGGCTTTTCCCAATCCAAAGGTTGGTCGCACCAAAACGCAAACGGTGCGGGACGCGACGTGGACAGAAAATGATCTTCTTCTCCCGCGGGAATGGATTCGCCGTGGTCCGTCTCTTTCTCGCCTACGACGGGGTGGCTGAAGAAAGGATGCCATTTTCGGTCCGCGCTTTTCAATTCGAGAAAAATTTTCGAGCTCCCTCTTGGGAGCGGAATGGCCAGGGCGAAACCGCTGCGGGCGGCAGCCGGCAACTCCGGATGCATTTCCGGAATATCCGTCCGCGGGATACCAAATTTGCCCTCGAATTTTTGCGACCCGATGCGTGCGCGAATTCCATGGATCCATTCGCCGCGCCGGTCGACGCACCACCCGATAATGTAAAGGATGGAGGTTGGTTCCTCCCAATGGGCAGGACGGTCGAACCAAAAATGATAGCGGCCCGGCGCCTCCGCGAGAACCCTCTCCAGGTAACGCTTATGTTCCTCCGCTTCCAGGAAGAGCGGCCCGCGCACGTCGGCGGCGAATATTTTTTGCCAGGGGCCGTGTGGAGAGGCTACTTGTAATTCGAGCCGGCCCTTTCCAAACGGCACCTCGACGTCAATGGTAAATCCACACCAGCGCGGGGCATCCGGCACTCCGGTATAGGCCGCGACCTCGAGCCGCTCTCGATCGAATTGCCCCTCAAAGGTGCGGCCGCGCAGGCGCGCGCGAATTCCGGTAAGCGGCGGGCCGCTCTTTGCCACGCACCAGCCCGAGAGCCGAAGGTGGCGCACGCTTTGGCTCCAATCCGTCGGTTCGTCCAGCCAGAAATGAAATTTCTTCGAGAACTGCGCGTTTCGCGGGGGCGGAGATGGTTTCGATTCGCCGACGGACTGCATAGACCCAGTCTTATCCGCTTCCCGGCCCGCGGCAAAGCTTCGCCATGGTCGCCTTCTACGCGCCGGACTTTTTTGCGATAAGCTCGAATCCGGCTGCGATTCGCTTTTGCATCGGTTGGGGAAGCGATTGCAAAGCGTCAAAGCCGGGAGGCGTTTCGCCCCACTTGCCCCAAAACTCCGCCCAATCGCCGATCTTCGATGCCTTGAGGAGATCCCGCTGCTTCGACGGCATTTCACTCAAGCGCGCCGTCTCCAGCACGTTTGACATCAGGAAGGCCAGCATCACGCCCGGACCGAAATTGCCGCTGACCCGGCAGTCTTCGATTTCAAAAGGAGCGAACCATCGGCGGACGCCATACTCAGTCGCGTTATAAAAGTGATGAGGTTCCTCGTGTAGAGCCTGCAGAAAAGCGGTGTGAATGACGACCGCGCCGCCCGGCTTCAAGACGCGGTGAATTTCCTGCGCGGCGGTCATGGGATCGGCCAGGTGCTCGAAAACATTGAAGGCAAAAACACGGTCGAACGTCCCCTCGCGAAATGGAAGGTGGTGCGCGTCGCCCACGACATCAGTGTGCCGGAAAATCTTGTGCTCGAACTCGATGCAATTCGGATACCGCTGCGCGGTCCCGCCCGCGCCAATATTCAAGACGAAATCATTGCCGGCGCGCAAGACGGCTTCGTATTCAGGTCCGATCGGATTGCTGCTGTGGTCCGGAGCGACCAATTGGAGTGGTTGGGACAGAAAAACGGGAACGGCATTGCTGATCGCGAAAGAGCGGGCACAGCCTTGACAACCAAGCGTATCGCCTTTCTCGCCAAGCGAACCACGACACTCGGGACAAACCAGAATGTCTTTTACGCGCGCGCTTATCTTCGGTGGGGACATTTGGGGAGCGTAAGAGAAGCAAATGCGGAAGCAAGCGCGCGGCAGTAGCGTGGTCTCTCTAACGCGGATAGAATCCCGGACTGCGTCAAGCGTGTTCGGCAGCCATTCCTTCATCGCGCCGACCAAATCCCATCTGATTCGATGAACGAGACAATCAATCACGCCCCCGCCGGAATTATTTCTTCCATGGCGCGATGGGCACGTCGGAACTTCAACTACCCGCCATTGTTACTGCTTTTTGCCGCCGGGGTTTTTCTGCAGGTGATTCTCATGATTGCCTATTTTCCAGCAGTCATGATGTCGTACGATTCCCCCCGATATGCGCGCATTCGATGCCGATGTTCGGCGACTTTTGGATGCCTGCGGGATATCCGATGTTGCTGCGACTCCTCCACGCAATTTCTCATCAACTTTGGTTTACCATCGCTGTGCAACACGTCATGGGACTGAGCGTCGGTTTGATGATCTTTATGGTCGTGCGCCGTTTGGAGGTAAGGTCCTGGGTTGCCTGCCTACCTGCCGGAGTAATATTTCTCTCAGGGGATCTCCTTTACCTCGAGCACATCGTGATGACCGATTGCTTTCTGATCTTTCTGGCCACTGCGGGATTGGCCGCTGCCGTCTGGGGGCTGGTACCGAGGTTGAAGGTAGGGTGGCTCGCAACGGCCAGCGCGTTTTTGGCGATGGCGGCACTAGCCCGGAGCGTTGGCATTATTCTGATTCCCATCCTCAACAATCCCGCAGTCGAAGCGATAAGGGAGCGAAGCGCAATCGGACGGACGAGGTCGAGCAACAGCCCCCGGCCCACGGTCTCGAGATACTTGGCTCGGTTCGTGCTGTATGGAAATTATGGTGGTTCTAAATCCTTGGCGGACGTTTCTGCTTCCTTTCTTTATTGCTGCGATTGCTTCAGCCAATCCTTACAAAACAACAGCAACCTTTATCGTCACCTCCTCCGCCTCCTCCCGCACGACCCCCGGAACGCTAAATTGGGCGGTTTTTCAGGCGAATTATTATGGGGCTGACGTCAATTATATACGCTTCGATATCCCAAACCTCTCGCCACAATCGGAGATTGTCCTGAGCGAACAGCTTTATATTGCGCGGCTCATGATTCTTGACGCCACTTCGCAGCCTGGTTATGCGGGGCAGCCGCTGATCAAGGTTAATGCTAATGGCTTCGACAGCGCATTCGCCCTAGTTGGCGACGTAGCGAACATCCCGCCCTACAGCGACGGATCGGTTGCTACTAGCGGAGGGAACCCCGGTGTCCATGGAGTCAGTGCGGCGACAGCAGGCACGACGATCGCCGGTTTCCAGATCTATAACTATAGCTCAAATGCGATTTCCATCTTCAAAGAGTCACAGGGCAATTTTATTCAGAACAATTGGATGGGATTTCAGCAGAGCGCAAATGGCTACATTCATAATACAATCGCTCATCCAGGTAGCCGTGGAATCGGTATTCAGTCTAGCTTTAATACTATTCGGGGAAATACGGTCGCTGGAGTAAGCAACGGAATCGTAGTCGGGGAAGCAATTGAAGGCGGTTGGTCCGGTACCAAATACTTCACCAACGCGTTTGAGAACAACAATATCGGCACCGACCCGACCGGCAGTCTGGTCATCGGCAACGATTCGGACGGCATTTTTCTTGGCGCAGGTGCAAGCGAGAACTTTATCGGCCCCGGTAACGTCCTGTCGGGTATGGCGTCCTCGGGCGTAGAACTTCTTCATCCCTCTAACTACGGCAATATCATAGTCGCCAATATGATTGGGGTGAACCGCGCCGGCACCGACGCCTTGGGAAACGGTGAGTTAGGTGTGTTGATCGCCAACGGAGGCGATTACAACGACATCGGCGGACCCTCCGGCGGCAATATCATCTCCGGGAACAAGCTCGGCGGCATCGCGATCGGAACCAAGGAATTTCCGGCTCCCTGCACGCGCATCTACGTCGAGTCTAACCTAGTGGGCACGGATGTTACTGGGCTAAAAGTTATTGGGAATCAGGTAAGCGGAATAACCAGCGAGTGCGGAAGCGAAACGATCATCAATCGTAACGTGACCGGTGGACATTCTAATCATGGCATTGTGTTGGCCGAAGTCGGCCAAACGACAGCGACGAGGAACGGACAAACTGTGAAGCTGTCGAACGGGCTTTTTGGCAATTGGATTGGGCTTAGTGCCAGTTCTTCCCCCGTGCCTTACAATGTGTCTCCAGGTCGACCCGGTGTGCAATTACTCGACGCGCCAAGCACGACCAATGGAGTGCCTTTGCCAAATGCCGGCTTTGGTGTCTATGTCAGAAATTCCTTTAACAATTACATTCAGATTCCGGCTGGCAGCGAAAATTTTTCCGCTCGTTACATCCGCAATGTTTTTGGCACAAATCAATTAAACGCGGTCGAGTTCGACGGCTGCCAGCCCTCCGACAATGTGTACAATCCGTAAAATCTCCCTATCGTTCGCAGTTCGGAGGTATCCCTGTGTTCTGACCAGGGCGCTGCTGCCGGGAAGCCCCGCGATTACCTCAACGAAAACCATCAGCGGTAACGGCCGTTATGCATTGGGAGTCCGAACGAGATGGGGTCATTGTGGGATTGCATCGATTTGTCGGACAGTGAGTGAGGGGTAATTTAGTTCAGTTGGGATTCAAAGTGGATTGGGGTGAGATAGGCAAGACTGGAATGCAGTCTGGTGCGGTTATAGAAGGTCTCGATGTAGTCGAAGATCGCGGTGCGAGCTTCGGCTCGGGTGGAGAAGCGGTGATGATAGACGAGTTCGTTTGAGGCTGCTCCAGAAGGTCACAGCGCCAGTCCCAGGGGGAGTCGAAGTCGATTCCAATACTGTCGTGGGGATTACACCATACGCACCGAATGACTTGCGATTGGGTCCTTTCCGGACGTATTTTTTCGCTCACCAGGACGAACTTAACAATGCACCGCAGCCGCCCGTGCATCTTCAAGAGAGGATTGGGGGGAGCAAGGACTACATCCACACGGCAGTGCAAATTGCCACCCTGGTCATGACATGTGTCGGAAAATACAAACCGATTTTCGAGTCCGGCAATATTCTGGATTGGGGCTGCGGATGCGGAAGAGTTCTCGCCCAACTCATGAAGTTTATTTCTCCCGAAAGGCTCCATGGATGTGACATCGATACGGCGGCGATTGCATGGGATAAGCAATACCTTCCTGGTCCGAGCTTCACGGCGATCGATCCTTATCCGCCGACGCATTATCCGAACTGTAGTTTCGACGTCATCTACGGTATTTCAGTGATGACTCATCTCGATGAGAACACACAAATGCTCTGGCTGCGAGAGCTCAAGAGAATCGCGCGTCCAAATGCAATTGTTGCTTTGTCAGTGATGGGCGAAAAGCTCAGAGCGACGAATATGCCTGCTTCGCTCGCAAACGAGTTTGCCGAAAAGGGCTTCGCGGCGTTTGTCCCGTATTATTCGGATTGGTTGTCGGAGTTTTCTCATCCTGAATACTATCAGGAAGCGTATCATACCCTTGATTACATCACGACAAACTGGGCTAGATACTTCGAAGTGCTGGAATACGTAGAAACGAAGTTTCAGGACATAGTTATCCTTAGAAAAGTTTGAGGGCTGTGTCAGATCGGGTGTCTCGCAATTGCCGGAGCGACCGGCGCCGGCAGTGCCGCAGGTAGCGGCGAAGGCTCAGGCGCGATTGGGGAGGCCGTTACGTTTTCCGCGCGATGAGAACCGAGTCGTGCCATTTGTTGCTTTCGTTGTCGTACTCCGGCAGGTCTTCCCATTGCGTGCTGGCTTCGACCACGTCGAGACCCGCGTAACGGGCGAGCGCGCGCAAGCCGTCGGGATACATGCGCCAGCAATCGACGGGAAAGCGATGCTCCGGTCCGCTTGATGGGACGATGAGGCAGCAAATGCCATTCGGTTTCAGGGTCCGTGCGATCTGGCGCATCGTTACCCAGAAAAATTCCGTGTGCTCGAAGGTCTGGCCAGCGATGATTACGTCCGCGCTGGCCGGGGACAGCTCCAGCCAGTCGTAAGGATCGGCTAGCACGAGATCGACATTATTGCCCGGGGCGAGATCGACTCCGAGATATTGCCACGGCGGCAGAGCAAAGAGCGGGCGGTAGGAACCGTTTATGTCCTGGCTCCCCAGATCAACGATCAAGAGCGGTTCCTCCCGCCGCGCTTCGAGATGGTTGCGCCGGAACGCCGTCATTTTATCGAACGAACTTTGGTGCATCAGCTCGCAGTGAAACGCGCGCGCCGGTTTTTCGCAACTCTTGTCGCGGCTCGCCGTCGAAAAGCATCCTTGCTTTTGGCGAGGCAGACTTAATTCTGGCGAGCGTGCGCAAGACGAAAATCATCTGCACTCTCGGACCGGCGACGGAGAAAACCGAGACGCTGCGGCAAATGATGCGCGAAGGCACCGACGTCTTTCGGTTGAACATGAGTCACGCGGAACACGCGTGGGTGCGCGAGATCGTTCCGCGCATTCGTAAAATCGCCACCGAAATTCCACGGCCGGTGGCGATCCTGCTCGATACTCAGGGGCCCGCGATCCGGACCGGAGAGCTCAAGACGGATTTGCAATTGAAACCCGGTGACATTCTCGAGTTCACCGTCCGCGGTGCCAAGAGTGAAGAGAAGTATTCCGTCGACGTAAATTACGACGGATTGATCAACGACATCTCGGTCGGCGACATCGTTCTGGTCGACAACGGCGTCATGCGTCTTCTGGTTTTGGAAAAGAAGCGTAACCGGATTCGGTGCAAAGTGCTTACGCCGGGCACGCTCGGGTCGCGCCGCCACATCAATCTGCCCGGTGTTCGTGTGAATCTGCCTCCGCTCACGAAAAAGGATCTCGAGGATGTTGCCCTCGGCGCGGAAATCGGGATGGATTTCGTTGCGCTTAGTTTCGCGCGGCAGAAAAGCGATCTCGATGAGCTCCGGGGCGTCGTGAAAAAACTCGGCAGCCCGGCCCAGATTATCGCGAAGATCGAGGATCAATCCGCAGTGCGACAGATCGACGATATGATTGACGCGGCCGACGCGGTCATGATCGCGCGGGGCGATCTCGGGATCGAGTGCCCGATGGAAGAACTGCCGATCATCCAGCGGCGAATCGTGAAGCGCTGTCTGCGGATCGGCAAGCCGGTCATCGTGGCTACGCATATGCTCGAATCGATGATCGAAAACCCGGTGCCGACCCGGGCCGAAATCACGGATGTGGCCAATGCCGTTTTCGAGCAGGCCGACGCCATCATGCTGAGCGGCGAAACCACCGTTGGCCGCTATCCGGTGGAATGCGTCAAAGTTTTCGACCGCGTTGCGCGCCGCATCGAACGCAGCGGCGGCGCCGGATATGGTGTGGACGCGATCCTGGAAGATAACCGGCAGAAGATGGTGGCGTCCGCCGTGGTTCTCGCGAATTCATTGGACCGCGCGAAGATCGTTGTCTTCACCCATCACGGGACGATGGCACGATATGTCTCCAATATGCGGCCGGAACACGCGCCTATCTTTGCCTTTACTTCGAGTGAGCGGGTCTACCGCCAGATCGTCCTCTCCTGGGGGACGCATCCGATCTTGATCGATTTCACGGATGATCCAAAGCAAACCGTCGAGGCGGCGTTAAAGTATTTGCGGGACGCGAAGTTGACCGAACCGAAAGATAATCTGGTTATTCTCACTGACATGGTTGCGAGCGGGCTGAAGGTCGATTCCGTTCAGTTGCGACAGGCGAAATAAGAAACGCGCGGAAGGTTTCCCATCCGCGCGTTTCGTAAAGCAATAGCCGGCCTTAAACTTCTACCGGCAATTCCACGTCCACCGGACGCTCCTTCTTGCTGAGCGCGCGGCGCAACTTCGAGAGCGCGATGTTCTGCAACTGCCGGATCCGTTCGCGGGTGACGCCGAATTTTTTGCCGACTTCCTCGAGCGTCTTGGGCTTGCCGCCATCGAGACCGAAGCGCGAGAAGATGATCTTCCGTTCCCGGTCGTCCAGGACATCGAGCAAACCGCCCACTTCATTCCGAAGATTCTTGTCGCGGAGCAATTCGAACGGCGTCTGCGCCTCTTCGTCGCCGACGATCTCGCCGAACTCCGTGGAATCGTCATCGCTGATCGGCGCATCGAGCGACGCCGGCCGAATCGAGACGGTCTTGAGCTGCGAGACTTTTCCGCTCGCGATGCCGATCTCTTCGCCGAGCTCGTCATCGGTCGGTTCCCGGCCGAGTTCCTCGCTCATCTGGAGCGAGACGCGGCGCATCTTGGAAATCTTATCGACGAGGTGCACGGGCAGACGGATCGTTTTGCTCTGGTTCGCCAGCGCACGCTTAATCGATTGTTTGATCCACCACGCGGCGTAGGTGCTGAGCTTTCCGCCCTTCGCCGGATCGAACCGTTCCACCGCCTTCATCAATCCGATGTTACCCTCGGAAATCAGATCCAGCAGCGGGAGGCCGAGATTCGCGTAATCGTGCGCGATCTTGACCACGAGGCGCAGATTCGAACGAATCATGAGGGCGCGCGCTTCGCGGTCGCCCTTCTTGATCTTCGCGGCAAGCTCGATCTCCTGATCAGGAGTGAGCAGCGGAATCTGCCCGATCTCTCGCAGGTAAATTTTAATTCCAGTATCGCTATCTTCAGCAGCCATATAACTTTTCATGAAAAGGGTAGAAAGGACGGGGGCGGGCCAACAAGTTTCCCGTTGTTGTGTTTCGCGGGCGCTTGCAGACTCCTTGTTTTAGCATCCTACAAAGTAGTTAACAACGTTAAATATCGCAGTTCTGACAGAGTTTGGACGGGTCTTGTTCAATATTTGTGAAATAGAGCTTTTGGTCCTCCCGTTCTAGCCCTTACGGGATCGGCGTCAGCTCGGATTGGCCGGCAGAAATTGCTTCATGCTGGCGGACGATTTTCCTTCACATTCCGAAAGTTTTCCGGAAACATGACGCGAGATAACTGAGGGCGTCAGGGAGTTATCGCGAAGGAACCTCCTATGAAAACCCCATCCCCGTTTCTCTCATTGCTCGGTTGTTTGGCCGCGCTTGTCTTTCTCCCGAGCGTGTGCGCTCAAACACCCGCGGAACCTGCAACTGCGATCCAACCAGCGAGCGTGGCTCCAACCCTTACGCCGTCCCCGCAGTGTCCTCTCGCGGGCTGGTCGGAAGGCCTCGTTTACCATGTCGGGCCCACGGCGCAGTTCCCGGTTTCCGACACGGCAAATAATCCCCAGACCGATTGCGCCTTCCACCAATGGGCGTGGGAGGCATTTGTCTGGGCGACGGCCATAAACACCAATGGCGGCCAGCCTCGCTTCCTGAGTCTCGCCACGTTGGAAAGCCTCAGCAAACCGACCGCAAAGGAAGGGCCCAACCCGCTCGCGCTCAAGCCCCGGACTTTGAAGCCGGCGGGCGCGCCCCCAGCAAAAGGGGATAAACAAGCAGGCGGCGGTCTGGTCGTTGATCAAAACGGGCAGATCGTCTGGTACTCCGTGCACATGAACGACGTCTACGCCAAGGTCGTGCAGCAGTATGCGGGCATGACCAACTACAACAAGGCTGCCGCGACCGCCACGTTTCCAGTTGGTTCGGCTGTGTTCAAGGCGGCCTGGCAAGTGGTGCCCGACGGTACACCCCCGACGGGAATCTATTGGCAAAAGACGACCATCCCGCTTCTCGTAAACAATCCCAAAGGCGGCATCATGATTGACCCGAGCGGGAAAACGCGCCCCGTCACCGTGGCCCTGGTCGGTCTTCACGTGGTCGGCGTCACGGACAACCACCCGGAATTTCTTTGGGCCACGTTCGAGCATCTCCAGAATGCGCCCGATCTCGCCGACCCGAATGGCTACAACTCGCCGGCCTCGGTGAGCAACAAAAGCTTCACCTTCTATGCGGCGAACACACCGGCCAACGCTTGCAACCCCGACCCAAGCACCACCACGCTAAAGGTCACCGATCGCGTGAAGCAGACGGTGTCGGCCACTCCGATGACGAATGTCTTCCGGCAGTACGCCACCGGCGGCGAGAATGCGGAAGGGACTCAGGAAATCGTTAATACCACGATTCAGGCTCAAGGCGCCCTGGCCCAAATGCCGCAATATCCGAAGGAAGCGGTCTGGGCCAATTACAAACTTATTGGGACGACATGGATCCAGCCGAACACGCTCAAGCCCGACGTGGCCCAATTGGAAAAGCAGGCAGTCGGCTCGGTGAATCTCGCGAACGCGACGCTGGAGACTTATTTTCAGGGCCCGGAACACAACTTCAACAAGAACCCGATGGCGAATTGTTTCATGTGTCACAACACCGGTGGCTCCGCGGGAAACCCCTCCTACCCGGGCAAAGATATTAACCTCAGCCATCAATTGCTCGCCACTCTCAAGCCAAGCCCCACGCCGAGTAAAAGGTCGTCCCTCCCTCCCAAAACAGGCAACTAACAGGCTCGTTTCGGCGGTAAATTCTTCGATAGAGTCGGGAAGATACTGCGCTCGTCCTCCTGTTTGCTCTTTTCGCGGGCGCGTTTCCCTGCCACGCTTTCAGCAGATTCCCCCCTGTTCATGCTGGCCAAGATTTACTCCGCCGCGGTCTATGGCGTCGATGCCTATGAAGTCGAAATCGAGGTCAACGGCGCGGGCGGTGACCCGCACATTATCATCGTCGGATTGCCCGATGCAGCGGTCAAAGAAAGCCGCGACCGTGTCACGACGGCGATCAGCAACAGCGGCTATTATTGGCCGCGCGGGCGGACGACGATCAATCTCGCGCCGGCGGACATCAAGAAAGAAGGGCCGAGTTTCGACCTGCCGATCGCGCTGGGAATGATCGCGGTCAGCGAGGAACTGGATAGCGCCGACTTCGAGAAATACAGCTTCGTCGGCGAGTTGGCTCTGACCGGCGCGGTCCGCGCCGTGAAGGGTGTGTTGCCCGTCGCCTTGGAGGCGCGACGTCGCGGCAAGCAGGCGATCTTTGTTCCGAAAGCAAACGCGCACGAAGCCGCCATGGTAAAAGGCATCGATGTCTACGGCGTCGACAATCTGCGGGAGACTTTCGATTTCATCCGCGGAGAGACGACGATGGAGCCGACGCCCGGCGATCTGACTTCATTTTTCGAAACGCACCAAATTTACGAAGTCGATTTCAGCGACGTGAAAGGGCAGGGCCACGTGAAGCGGGCGATCGAAGTGGCCGTGGCGGGCGGACACAACCTACTCATGATCGGGCCGCCCGGTTCCGGGAAGTCGATGTTATCGAAACGCATTCCCACGATCATCCCGCCGATGTCACTGGAAGAAGCGATCGAGAGCACCAAGATCCACAGCATTTCCGGCATGCTCAGCGGCGAACAGGCGTTCGTCTCGACGCGGCCCTTCCGCTCGCCGCACCACACCATCTCCGATGTCGGTTTGCTCGGCGGTTCCACCATTCCCGCACCGGGTGAAGTGAGCCTCGCTCACCACGGCGTGCTTTTTCTGGATGAGCTGCCGGAGTTCAAACGCTCGACCCTCGAAGTTATGCGCCAGCCGCTTGAAGACGGCAAAGTCACCATCTCGCGCGCAGCCGGCAGCGTGACGTTTCCTTCCGAGTTCATGCTCGTGGCGGCGATGAACCCATGTCCGTGCGGGTACTTCGGCGATTTGAAACGCGAGTGTCGATGCGGTCCGCTTCAGGTCCAGCGCTATCGTCAGCGAATTTCCGGACCGCTTCTGGATCGCATCGATCTCCACATCGAAGTCCCCGCGGTGGAATATCGCGATATCGCGAGCACCAAAGCGGAAGAAAATTCCGCGGCGATTCGCGATCGCGTGGGACGTGCGCGTGAACGCCAGCAGGTCCGCTTTCGCTCCGACAAGAAAATCAACTGCAACGCGCGGATGGGTCCGCGCCAGATCAAGCAGCATTGCCAACTCAGCGACGAATCACAGGAACTGATTCGGGTGGCGATGACGGAGCTGAATCTCAGCGCGCGCGCCTACGACCGGATTCTGAAAGTGTCGCGCACCGTTGCCGATTTGGAGTCGAGCGATGAGATTACGACCGAGCATGTGAGCGAAGCGATCCAGTATCGTACCTTCGACCGCACGCTTTGGGTGTGAACACGATTTCGATTTTTCCATTCCTGCGGATACTTCAATCAGGGTTTTTATGTTTTGCCGTCTTGATCACTGCCAGTTCGGCGAATGGCGGGGCCGCGGAGAACGAGACAGCGCCGGAAGTTTTTCAAGTAAAGTTTCAAACCAGCAAAGGTGAATTCATCATTGAAGCGCATCGAGATTGGGCTCCGCGCGGAGTCGATCGTTTTTTCAGCCTTGTCCGGGTTGGCTTCTTCGATGATTCGCGCTTCTTTCGCGTTCGCGCCGGATTTATCGTTCAATTTGGCATCGCGAGCGATCCCGTGGTCGCTACTCGTTGGAAAGAGAAAACCATCGCGGACGATCCGGTGCGCGAAAGCAATACACGCGGCTTTGTCACCTATGCGATGACAGGTCCGGGTGCGCGCACGACGCAGCTCTTTATCAACCTCGCCGACAACTCGCGCTTGGACCGCGAAGGGTTCGCGCCAATCGGGCGGGTCATCGAGGGAATGGAGAAAGTTGATCAGCTCTACGCCGGATATGGCGAAGAGGCGGGTGGTGGAATGAGAGGTGGAAAGCAGGAAAAACTTTTCGCCGAGGGCAACCGCTACCTCGATCGTGAGTTTCCGAAGTTGGACAAGATTTTAAAAGCTGTCATCTGGACGAAATGAGCAAGCTCGTTTTCGCCGCAGTTATTCTTCTTCTTGGAGCGTCGGCGCTCGACGCGGCCGATCCAGGCATTGTGGCCAAGCAAACGAGCTCGTGGCGTGCGCAGCACGAGCGCGAAATCCTCGCAGAGTTTACGGAAGTCCTGGCGATTCCAAACATCGCCGGCGATCAGCCGAACATCGACCGAAATGTGAAAGCGATTCGAGCGATGTTGGAAAAGCGTGGACTCAAAACGCAGGTGCTAACCATCGACGGTGCGTCACCGATCGTGGTCGCTGATATCCGAGTGCCGGAGTCGCATCGGACCATCGCGTTTTACGCGCACTACGATGGGCAGCCGGTCGATGCATCACGATGGACGAGCGATCCGTGGAAGCCGGTTATGCGGAATGGCAAGGCGAAGGAAGTCGATTGGCGCTCCGCCAAATCGATCGATCCGGAATGGCGATTTTATGCACGCGCGGCCGGCGATGATAAGACGCCGATTATCGGAATGCTGGCCGCGCTCGATGCGTTGCGCGCCGCCGGGATGAAACCGTCAGTCAATCTTCGCTTCGTGTTTGAAGGCGAAGAAGAAGCCGGATCGCCGCACCTTGCCGCATACCTGGCCAAATACCCGGATGTTCTCCGTCCCGCGGCGTGGATTCTTTGCGATGGGCCAGTGCATCAGAGCGGGAGTATGGAACTGTATTTTGGCGCGCGAGGCACAGTGGGACTCGACCTAACGACCTTCGGTCCAGTTAAAGGCTTGCATGACGGTCACTACGGGAATTGGGTTCCAAATCCGATCGTTAGGCTAACGCATCTGATCGACTCGATGCGGGATGAGAACGGCAAGATCCTGATCGCTGGATTCTACGATGGGTTGAAGGCGCCGACGGAATCGGAACGGAATGCGCTCGCGAAAATTCCAGACGTGGAGCCAGCCCTTCGCCGCGAATTCCAGATTGCTTCGACGGAAGGCGACGCCAAGCCGCTGAACGAATTGCTAATGCTTCCGGCGCTGAATGTGCGCGGGATCGAGTCGGGCCATGTCGGAGCAGACGCATCGAACACCATCCAGACCGAAGCGCGTGCCTCAATCGATTTTCGCCTGGTCCCGCCCGAAACACCGGAATCGGTCAAGGCCCTGGTGGAACGTCATATTGAGTCGTTAGGTTACAAGATTGTCCGCGAAAAACCGGGTGCCTCGGTCCGCCTCGCATATAACAAGATCGTTCAAGTCGTATGGGGCGCCGGTTACCCGCCGGCCCGAACTGCGCTGGATCTTCCGCTCTCGATCGAGCTGGCCACGATCATGACCGCAGCCGGACACGATCCGGTCCGTCTCCCCACTATGGGAGGCAGCATCCCTATGTATCTGTTCCAGCAGCCTAACGACACGCCAGTGATCGGGTTGCCGATCGCGAATCACGACGACAATCAGCACGCGGCCGACGAGAACATTCGACTGCAAAACCTTTGGGACGGAATTGAAATCTTTGCCTGTCTCTTCACGAAACTAACTCCTGATTGAGTGGATTTTGAAGTCAGCCAGGCGCGCAAAATCCTCAGCATTTTTTTGGCATCAAATTTCTTCGCCGCAATGTTGGCTGATTGACAGCGCGGGTGAAACGCGGTTCATCGTTAGCTGATGAGCAGGATCCTGATCGCAGACGACCAGCATGATGTGCTGGAGGCGTTGCGCATTTTGCTTAAGGGCGAAGGACACCAAACCGACGCGGTGACTTCGCTCGCCGGAATATTTCAAGCGCTCGAGAAACGTGATTATGCGCTGCTCATCATGGACCTGAATTACACGCGCGACACGACTTCCGGTCAGGAAGGTCTCGAGGTGATTCCGCGCATTCAGGCGCTCGACAACACGCTGCCCATCGTGGTCATGACCGCGTGGGCGACGATCGATCTCGCGGTGGAAGCGATGAAGCGCGGTGCGCGCGATTTTATTCCGAAGCCGTGGGACAACGACCGGCTTCTCGCGATCGTGCGCACGCAAATCGAACTGGCGGGTGCGTTGCGAAAAGGCCGGCGGCTGGAAGCTGCGAATCAATTGTTGCGCGGCAACGCGCCGAATCTCATCGCGGAGTCGCCGCGCATGCGTCCGGTGCTCGAGTTGATCTCGCGGGTCGCGCCGTCGGACGCGAATGTTCTCATCACCGGAGAAAACGGCACCGGGAAAGGTCTGGTGGCGCAGGCTCTTCATGCGCTGTCACCGCGTGCCTCGCATAGCATGATTACGGTGAACATGGGAGGACTCTCGGAGGGCATCTTCGAGAGTGAATTGTTCGGCCATGTGAAGGGCGCATTCACCGATGCGAAAACGGATCGCGCCGGCCGCTTCGAGCTGGCAGACGAGAGCACGCTTTTCATGGACGAAATCGCGAATGTTCCGATGAATCAGCAGGCGAAATTGTTGCGCATGATTGAGACAGGCGAGTTCGAGCGCGTGGGCTCATCGAAAACATCGCACGCGAATGTGCGAATCGTTTCGGCCACCAATGCGAATCCGCATGAGGAAGTGGCTGCGGGCCGTTTCCGGCAGGACCTTCTTTTTCGGCTGAACACGATCGAGATCGCGTTGCCGCCTCTGCGCGAGCGGCGCGAAGACATCATGCTCCTGGCGAATAGTTTTCTCCGCCAACATGCGAAGCGATACCGGAAGACTCTGACCGGATTCGAGGAAGCGGCGCGCGATATTCTGATGCAGCACCAATATCCCGGAAATGTTCGTGAGTTGGATCATGTGGTAGAACGGGCGGTCCTGATGACGCAGGGACAGCAAGTGAAGGCAAACGATCTTGGCCTAACGAGTGGAAGAGAAGATTCGCCGCGGCTGGAAGACATGAGTCTCGAGGAAGTGGAATCGTTCCTGATCAAGAAGGCGCTCTCGCGCTTCGACGGAAATGCGCGGAAGGCCGCCGAGGCTTTGGGACTGAGCCGAAGCGCGTTCTACCGCCGGTTGCAGCAGTATGGGCTCTAGCGACCGCGCAGCGGACACACGAGCACTCGTTTTGATGGGGCGTCGCGGCGTGCGTGAATGAAGTCCCTCAAGAAACTGCGGCAGCGCATCACGCACGAAGGTCGGCTGACCTGGCTAACGCTTTTCGCCGCGGCTCCGGCCTTCGTTGTCGCCTTGGCGTTTCTTTGGTTTGGCGATCACACGCCCAAAGTCCAGTGGACCCTGACGCTCCTGATCGCTGGCTTTGCCCTCGGCTTCATCTTGAGCGCGCGAGAACACGTCGTCCGCCCGCTGCAAACGATGACGAACCTGCTGGCGGCTTTGCGCGAAGGCGATTATTCCATTCGCGCCCGCGGCGCCCGCGTCGACGACGCTCTCGGCGAGGCGATGCTGGAAATCAATGCCCTCGGCGAAACGCTTCGGCTCCAGCGCCTCGGCGCGTTCGAAGCGACGGCGCTTCTCCGGACGATCATGGCGGAAATCGACGTCGCGGTTTTCACCTTCGATCCCGACCGGCGTTTGCGGCTGGTCAACCGCGCCGGCGAAGATCTGCTCGGGCAACCAATGGACAAAGTGCTCGGCCGTCGCGCCAGGGATATTGGGCTCGAGGTTTGTTTGGACGCGAACGAGGACGCACCGCTTACCCTGGCATTTCCGGGCGGCTCTGGCAGATGGGGCGTGCGCCGAAGTTCTTTTCGCGAGCGGGGCCTGCCCCATGAATTGCTGGTGCTGACGGACCTGAGCCGCACGTTGCGCGAGGAGGAACGCAACGCCTGGCAGCGCCTCGTCCGCGTGATCGGCCACGAAATGAATAATTCTCTCGCGCCGATCAAATCGATCGCCGGCAGTCTGGAGACATTGATCCGCCGCGATCCGCCACCGGCGGATTGGCGCGATGATGCTCGCAGCGGATTGAACATCATCGCGACCCGCGCCGAATCGCTCAGCCGTTTCATGCAGGCCTACGCTCGGTTGGCGCGCCTGCCTCCTCCGCAAAAGGAAACCATCGATCTCGGAGAACTCGTTAGGCGCGTGGCAAATTTGGAGACGCGGATTGCAGTGCGGGTCGTTCCCGGACAGGACGTATCCATTCAGGGGGACGCCGCGCAGTTAGAGCAATTGCTCATCAACATCATGCATAACGCCGCGGAAGCCTCGCTCGAAAACGCCGGGACGGTGACAACGGGCTGGCGCGATCTGGCCGACTGTGTGGAAGTATTTGTGCGAGACACCGGGCCCGGCATCATGAATCCCACAAATTTGTTTGTTCCATTTTTCACGACCAAACCCGGCGGTTCGGGAATCGGTTTGGCGTTGAGCCGGCAAATTGCGGAAGCCCACGGCGGATCGTTGACTCTGGCTAATCGCAGCGGACCGGGTTGCGAAGCGCTTTTGCGGTTGCCGAAATAATGTGGGAGGGGCCTTGGTGCCCCGATTTTTCAGCAGGGAATCGGGGCACTAAGGCCCTCACACATTCCGTCCCACAAGCGGGACAGCGGAATCCCACAACCGAAGCTTTTCGGAAGGCATCGGTTTTTCGACGACCAATTCAAGTTGTTAATCGGTAGAGCGTTATGACTTTGCACAGACCCGTGGCACGGGCATTGCAATAGCTTCGCCCGCCAACAAAGATTTTGAATCCAATTGAGCTGCGCAACGCATCTCACAGGAAAGATAAGAATATGAAACCAAACACCCAGTTCAACGAAAAGAGTTATCTCGATCTTAGCGGTCGCGATTCCCGCCGAGGCTCCGCTCTCCTCCAAACCGACTACAACTATCAAGGCTCGTCGCTCGCCAACAGAGGCGGCCGCTGCTTCGGTTCGCGCCGGCCGTCGTTCCGTTCGATCAGCCAGAATTATTTTAAATATGAGGCGCGCCAAAGCTACGCCGGTGAGGCTGCATTGTTCGTCGTGATCGTGATGACGGCCGCAGTTCCCATCATCAATAGCGTCAGCGCGCTGCTTCATCTGGTCCGTTCGTTCGGAGCCCTCTAAGAACTACGGCGATGTCAAAAAGCTCGGAAGCCAAACTGGATACTACTATCGTGCGGCCGACCGGCTTTACTTCGACCGCCTCAGCCATGGATGTTCCGCGCCCGCACATCGCCAAACAGAAACGCAAACGCCGGATCATCATTATCGCCGGCTCGATCCTCGGACTGATCCTCGTGACGTTCCTGCTCTCGCGGCTCAAGCCGGCCGTGCCGAGTGTGGATCGCTCGACGGTTTGGATCGACACGGTTAAACGCGGCCCGATGGTCCGCCAGGTCCGCGGCCTCGGCACGCTGGTCCCCCAGGAAATTCGCTGGATCGCCGCGAACACAGAAGGCCGAGTGGAAAAGATCCTTATTCGTCCCGGCGCGCACGTCGAGCCGGACACAATTATTCTCGAATTGACCAGCCCCGAACTCGAGCAGGCGGCGCGCGACGCGGAGTTGCAATACAAAGCTGCGGAAGCGGAACTGACGACCTTGCGCGCCACTTTGCAGCGTCAGCTTCTCGAGCAAGAATCGAGCGCCGCGAGAGTCCACTCGGAATATCAGCAGGCGAAGATGGAGAACGAGACGAACGAGAATTTGAAAAAGAACGGCCTGGTTGCCGAACTAATATATAAGACATCGAAGGTTAAGGCCGAAGATCTCCTCATTCGCGATGCGATCGAGCAAAAACGCTATGTCTTCGCTCGCGATTCAATCGAGCCCCAGCTGGCTTCGAAGCAGGCCGCAGTGGATCAGGCGAAGGCGCTGGCGCAATTGAAGTTAAATCAAGTGGAGGCGCTTCACGTCCGGGCCGGTTTCACTGGTGTCTTGCAGCAGCTTCCGCTCGAAGTAGGTCAGCGCGTGATTCCGGGTGCGAACCTGGCGCGCGTCGCGGACCCGACCAAGCTCAAGGCGCAAGTCAAGATCGCGGAAACGCAGGCCAAGGATATTCAGATCAATCAAGTCGCGTCGATCGACACTCGTAACGGAGTAGTGCCCGGCCACGTTGTCCGGGTGGACCCCGCGGTGGAGCAGGGGACCGTGACGGTGGATGTGGAACTCGAAGGCGAATTGCCGAAGGGCGCGCGACCCGACCTGAGCGTCGATGGAACCATCGAACTCGAACGGCTCGACAACGTCATCTACGTCGGCCGTCCTGCCTTCGGTCAGGAAAATAACACGGTCGGCATTTTCAAACTGGTCGCCGGCACTTCCGAAGCGGTTCGCACGCCGGTCAAGCTCGGCCGCAGCTCCGTTAATACGATCGAGATCCTAAGCGGACTCGAGCCCGGAGATCAGGTCATTCTTTCCGACACCAGCTCCATGGACGCTCACGAACGCATCCGCCTTAACTAAGACATAACTAACACACGATACCCTAATCCAACTAACATGGCCTCAACCGAAACCATCAACGAACAACCCGCCCGCGCCCCTGGCGCGAACGGAAATAACACCCTGATTCATCTCGACGGCGTCACGAAAGTGTTCCTGACCGACGAAGTGGAAACGCACGCGCTCTCCGGCATTCATCTCGATATCCGCACGGGCGAATACGTCTCGATCGCCGGACCGTCCGGTTGCGGAAAATCGACCCTACTCTCGATTCTCGGCCTGCTCGACACTCCTTCGGGCGGTAGTTACTCGCTCAAGGGCACCGAAGTGGCGAACCTCTCTTTTCCGGATCGCGCGCGCATCCGCAACCGCGAGATCGGATTCATCTTCCAAAGCTTCAATCTCATCGGCGACCTGACCGTGTTTGAGAATGTGGAACTGCCTTTGACCTATCGCGGCATGGGCGCGAGCGACCGCAAAGGTTTCGTGCTCGAGGCGCTGGAACGTGTCGGCATGGGCCATCGCGCGAAACATCTGCCGAGCCAACTCTCCGGCGGCCAGCAGCAGCGTGTTGCCGTGGCGCGCGCTCTCGCGGGCAAACCGGCGATCCTCCTCGCGGACGAACCGACGGGCAACCTCGACTCCCGCAATGGCGACGCCGTCATGGCGCTCTTAAAAGAGTTGCACGCCGGCGGAGCCACGATTTGCATGGTTACGCACGACACCCGTTTTGCCGAGCATGCCGATCGCACCATCCATCTCTTCGACGGCCGCGTAGTCGAAGACCGGATGGCTGCCTAACGAGAGCAACAGTTAGTTATTTCCTAGACATGTAAACGTAAGCCAGGAGTCATATTATGTTACGAGATCTTAGATACGCTTGTCGGATGCTCGTAAAGACTCCTGGGTTTACGATCATTTCGGTCCTGGCCATTGCGCTCGGGATTGGCGCGTCGACGACGATGTTCTCGTCGATCAACGCGCTTCTCCTGCGGCCGATGCCTCTCATCCAGGACCAGGATCGCCTCGTCGCGGTCTCGCAATATTTCCTGAAGAACGCCGATCAAAATGCCGGCACCGCGTTCCCGGATTTCCTCGAGTGGAAAAAGAATGTTACCACGCTGGATGGAATCGCCGCAATCGAGGAGGCGACCGTCATCGTGTCCGGAGGCGACAAGCCGGAGCGTTACCTTGGCGGGGAAATTTCAGCCGATGCGTTTTCCTTTCTCGGCGTGCAGCCAATCCTCGGCCGGCAATTTCGTCCTGAGGAAGATCAGCTGAACGCCGCGCCCGTTGCCCTGATCGGCTACGACATCTGGCAAAACCATTTCGCTGGCGATCGCGCCGTCGTCGGCAAAATCATTCCGATAAACGGCAAGCAAGTCACGATCGTAGGCGTGATGCCCAAGGGCTGGCGCTTCCCCGAGGTTTGCGATCTCTGGATGCCATTGCAAATGGATGAGAAAGATCATCCTCGCGGCAATTTTTTCCTCGATTGCATCGGCAAGGTAAAGAAAGGCGTTTCGGTCGAGCAGGCGCGCGCCGAATTGGAAGCGATCACCGCGCGCATCGCAGTGCAACATCCTGAAACGAACAGCGGCACGAGTGTGCACGTAACACCCTTTCGCGAAGAGATAGTAAGGAACTTCAAGACGCTTACGCTGCTCGTCATGGGCGCGGTGCTTTTCGTGCATCTTATCGCTTGTGCTAACGTCGCGAATCTTTTGCTGGCGCGAGGCGCCACCCGGGCCAAGGAGATTGGGATTCGCCTCGCGTTGGGCGCGAGCCGGGGCCAGATCGTCCGGCAACTCCTTTCCGAAAGCCTTGTCCTCGGCATGGTAGGCAGCGCGCTTGGATTGCTCTTTGCCGTATGGGGTGTGGACCTGATGCTGACCGCGCTTCCGAATGAAGTGCCCTACTGGATTCACTTTGACTTTGACTGGAGGGTTTTCTCCTTCGCACTTGGAATAGGAGCAGTTTCCAGTGTTCTCGTTGGACTATTGCCATCGCTCCAGGCCTCGCATCCCCGTTTGGTGGACGCTCTCAAGGAAGGCGGCCGCACTGGTGGTGGCGGCGCGAAAGGTCAACGCATCCGGAACTCACTCGTGGTCGCGGAGGTGGCCCTTGCTCTGGTTTTGTTGATCGGTGCAGGGCTCATGATGCGAAGCTTCATGAAGCTTCAGAAGACAGACATCGGGATAGACCCCTCACGCACGCTAACCTTCCGGGTTGGTTTGCCCGAAGCGCAATTTCCCCTCAAAGAAACCCCCGCCCGTTTCTTCGAGCAGCTTATACCGAAACTGGCGAGTCTACCGGGCGTAGAATCGGCCGGCGCGACAACTTCATTACCAGCGTCGGGAAATATCGGTACCAGCGCCTTTATGCTTGAAGGCGAACCGGAACCCAAGCAGCTCCAGGACGCGCGCCAAGTCCGCCAGTTGACCATTACGCCCGGTTATCTCAAGACCGCGCGTATCCCCCTGTTGCGAGGCCGGGACTTTACGATGTCTGACAGCAAAGATGCGCCTCGTGTGGCATTGATCGATGAGGACGGTGCGCGAGCGTGGTTCCCGAATCAGGATCCCATCGGTCGTCAGTTGCGCGCCTTGGACAAACCGGGCGAGCCCCCGAAGTGGGCGACGATCGTAGGAATCGTTAGGCCGGTCATCTACGATCAGTTGAGCCACCGGCGTCCGATGCCCGCGGTTTATTTTGCGCAGGATCAAATCTCGGATCGCTTCCTCTCGGTCATGGTTCGCACCAAGACAGATCCCAGTAAGTTCGCAAACCTCGCGCGCAATACAGTCCTATCGGTGAATAAGGACCTGCCGATTTACCGCGTTTTCACGATGGATGAGGTGGTCGCTCAATCGTTCTGGGATCGGAGGTTTTTCGGCACACTCTTCACCGTCTTTGCCGGTCTCGCTCTCTTCCTTGCTTCGCTTGGTCTCTATGGCGTGATGTCGTATTCGGTGCGGCAGCGCACGCAGGAAATTGGCGTGCGGATGGCTCTTGGCGCGCAGACGAGCGATGTCCTACGGCTCGTCACCGGTCAAGGTCTTCGACTTATTTTGCTCGGTCTCGCGATCGGATTCATCAGCGCATATTTCCTGACGAAGCTGCTGGCTGGAAGCCTGCATGGAATTTCGGCGCACGATCCCCCGAGCTTCGCCCTGGTGCCGCTGATCCTATTCGTAGTCGGCTTGGCGGCTTGCTATCTGCCGGCGCGAGCCGCCATGCGTTTGGATCCAATGGAAGCCCTTAGGTATGAATAAGTCTCTTCTGGTAGGGACAGCGCGCCGCGCCGTCCGTCCATCGAAACAAGACAAGGCCATGACAACAGGGCGGACGGTGCCGTGCGCCGTCCCTACCAACTGAGATATGATTCAAGATCTTCGTCTGGCTTTCCGGGGCCTGATTAAGACGCCGGGTTTTACTTTTGTCGCCATCGTCACTGTAGCGCTCGCGATCGGCGCGAACACTACCGTCTTCAGCCTGGTCAACGCGCTCCTGATTCGCCCACTGCCTTACAAGAACCCACAAAAGCTCGTTCTTTTGTGGGAGAAATTTTCCGCGCAGGGTCTCGATCGGATCCCAGTCTCGGCGCCGGAATATTTCGATTACGAAAAGGAGATCAAGAGCCTGGAGATCGCCGGCTTTGATTATACGGATCTCAATCTTACCGCTGGCGAAATGCCCGAACGGATCGCCGGCGCCGTCGTGACCCCGAGTTTGTTTCCCGTGCTGGGCGTCGAACCCATTCGCGGCCGCACCTTCACGCGGAATGAATTCGGCGAGGGCAACGACAACGTGGTCGTAATCAGCGAGCGGCTTTGGAAGCGGCGGTTCAACTCCGATCCGGAATTTGTCGGAAAGCAGCTCTCACTCAATGGACGCAGCTTCACCGTCATTGGAATCATGTCAGCGAAATTCCAGTTCCCGCTGCCGCTCTTCAATGTGCAGGGCGGCACCTTTGGCCAGCAGGTCGACATTTGGAAGCCGATCGCTTTTACCAAGAACGAACTGGAGTCGCGCGGTTCGCGCAGCTACGGCATCGTCGGCCGGCTCAAGCCTGGTGTTTCGCTCTCGCAGGCGCAGGCGGAACTCGATACGATCATCGCCGCTTGGTTCGCACGATTTCCGGATAGCTACGACCCCGCGACCCGATTCGGCGGGACGCTTTACAAGTTCCACGAGCAGGTCGTCGGCGGAATGCAGACGGCCTTGGTTATTCTGCTCGGCGCGGTCGCGCTCGTGCTCCTGATCGCCTGCGCGAATCTGACTACGATGCTGCTCGCGCGTGCTGGTGCGCGTGAACGCGAGTTCGCCATTCGCGTCGCGCTTGGTGCCGGGCCAGCGCGTTTGCTGCGCCAGATGCTCACCGAAAGTGTTTTGCTGGCGCTCATCGGCGGAACGGCCGGCGCGCTTCTTGCCATTTGGGGCTTGGACTTACTTCGTAGCATCGGCTCGCACACCGTCCCGCGAATCGCTGAAGCCAATCTCGATCTGCGCGTGCTTTTGGTGACGCTGGTTGCCTCCGTTGTTACCGGCATTCTTTTCGGTCTGGTTCCCGCGCTCGCCAGCGCAAAACCCGAGCTGACTGAAGCGCTCAAAGAAGGCGGCCGCGGCTCTACTACCGGCGCCCGGCGCAACCGCGTCCGCAATGCTCTCGTTATTTCTGAAGTCGCGCTCGCCGTTGTCCTGCTAGTCGGTGCGAGTCTTCTGCTCAAGAGTTTCGCCCGCTTGCAAAATGTCGATCCGGGATTCGAGCCGCGGAACGTTCTTACGATGGAAATCTCGTTGCCGGTGGCGAAGTATGCGCGCGGCAAACCGGTCACTGATTTTTATGCGGAAATGATCCGGCGGGTGCAGGCGTTGCCCGGTGTGGAAGCGGCTTCCCTCACCTCGATTCTTCCGCTGAGCGGAACGAATAGCGATAACTCTTTTGCCATCGAGGGCCGCGACCCAGTGCAGGAGAAGGTGTTCCCCGACGAAGAGATCCGTAGCGTGACCGACAGTTATTTCAAGGTCTTGAAAGTGCCGCTGGTGCAGGGCCGTTTCTTTGATGAGCGGGACAACGCGGACACGCCGCCGGTCGTCATCATCAATCAGGCCTTCGCCAGGAAATGGTTCCCAAATCAGGACGCGATCGGAAAGAAAATCACCTTCGACGATCCGCGAAAACCGGACCCTAAATGGGTGACGATTGTCGGTTCGGTCGGCGACATTCGCCATCAGGGTCTCGAGGTCGAAGCAAAGCCCGAATATTATCTGCCGCATCCACAGAACCCTTATCGCGGGATGATTCTGGCGGTGCGCAGCAAGCAGGATCCTCGCTCTCTGGCCGAATCGATCCGGCGTGAGATCCGCCAGCTCGATCCCGAAATACCAGCGGCCAACGTCCGCACCCTCGAAGATGTTGCCTCCGATTCGATCGCACCACGCCGGCTCTCGGTCGTTCTCATCAGCGTCTTCGCCGCGGTCGCGCTCGTTCTGGCATCCGTCGGCATTTACGGTGTGATGTCGTTCCTCGTAGTTCAACGCACGCACGAGATCGGTGTGCGCATGGCTTTAGGCGCGCAACGTGCCGATGTCCTTCGCCTTGTTGTAGGTCATGGGATGAAGCTCGTTTTGATTGGCAGCGCGATCGGCTTGCTCGGGGCACTTATTTCCACCCGCGCGCTGAGCGCGATGCTTTATCGTGTCGGCGTGTTCGACCTAACGAGTTTCGCCGGTGTGACCGTCGCCCTCGCCCTGGTCGCGTTGCTGGCGAGCTACCTTCCTGCTCTGCGTGCAACGCGCGCAGATCCAATGATCGCCCTGGGTCACGGATGAAACCCAACCACAACCTGTCTTTCGATCCGCTTCTTCTCGCTTTCTTCTCTCTTCTGCCTGCTCCATCCCGGCGCGTCGATCCAACTAACTTTTCGCGCACATGAACACTCTCCTTCAAGACCTCCGTTACGGCTTTCGTATGCTGCTCAAGAACAAAAGCTTTACCGCTATTGCCGTCCTCGCGCTCGCTCTCGGCATCGGCGCGAACACCGCGATCTTCAGCCTGGTGAACGGCGTTCTCCTCCGGCCGCTGCCGTTTCCGGACGCCGAACGCATCATCTACATCGAAGGAAAAAATCCTGCGGCGGCGGGCATTACCGAGAGCAACATCTCGTTTCTCGACTTTACTGATTGGTCGCAACAAACCGATCTCTTCGCGAGCACCGCCGCCTACTGGACCGGTACCGCCAACTTTGGTGCGGATGGGGCGGAGCCGGAACGCGTGCCGCGCGCCGGTGTGACGACCGGGTTCTTCTCCGTGCTCGGGGTCCAGCCTGTTCTCGGGCGAACGTTCGTTCCCGAAGACGACAAAGGGTGGCCGCAAAGCGTCGCGATCATCAGCCACGGCTTATGGAAGCGCCGCTTCGGATCTGATCCGGCCATCGTCGGGAAACAGGTCCAGATCAGCGCAAGCCCCCTCACGATCATCGGCGTGATGCCGCCGGGGTTTGAATACCCGGAGCAAACCCAGGTTTGGGTGACGAGCGCGGTCAATCTCTCGGACGAACCGCGCGATAATCGCGTGTGGTCGGCGATCACGCGTCTGAATACCGGCATCGATCTGAAGCAGGCGCAGACTCGTCTGAGCGCCATCAATGCGCAGCTCGACAAGCAGTTTCACGAGACGAACAAAGGCTGGGACGTGAATCTTTCGACGCTCCACGAACGGCTCGTTCGCGAGGTAAAACCGTCCCTCCTCGCGCTCCTCGGCGCCGTCGGATTCGTGCTCCTCATTGCCTGTGCGAACGTAGCCAATCTCCTCCTCGCCCGCAGCGCCGCGCGGCAAAAGGAAATTGCGATCCGGGCCGCGATGGGCGCGAGCCGCACGCGCGTTCTGCGGCAGATGCTGACCGAGAGCGTTCTGCTCTCGGCGATCGGCGGGGTTGCGGGACTCGTCCTCAGTATTTGGTTAACCGATCTGCTGATGTCGATGTTGCCCGAAGGCGCACCGCGGCTCGAACAAATCGGGATTGATTATCGCGTCCTGACGTTCGCTCTCGGCGTCTCGGCGCTTACCGGCATTCTCTTCGGCATCGTCCCCGCGCTCCAAGCCTCGAAGCTCGACGTCACCAGCGCATTGAAAGAAGGCGGACGAAGCGGCGAAGGTCATCGGCGCACCAGCGCGCGCAGCCTCCTGTTGATTGGTGAGGTCGCCCTCTCGCTGATGCTGCTGGTTGGCGCTGGATTGCTCATCAAGAGCTTCCTCCGTCTCCAGGAGGTTCGGCCCGGCTTCAATGCGCACAACGTCCTGACCGCCAACCTGTCGTTGCCGGGTGCGAAATACAAAGATCAGCAGTTCGTGGAATTTTTCCGGCAACTGAATGAACGGCTGGAAGCGGTGCCGGGCGTGCAAGCGGCGGGAGGCAGCGTCAATCTTCCGCTCGACGCGAGTGGTTATGCGATTGGA
>PLCN01000023.1 GCA_003134785.1 Spartobacteria bacterium | reverse complement strand
CCACTTTTTGGGGGTCAGGCCAGTTGGGAGGACACACTAAGTATATGTGTTTCTGATCAACAGGAGCGAGTGGAATATCAACTGTTCGAACGCTGGGTTATTTCCCTCTCGATTGCAGAAATGATATCATCGGTCTCGCGAAGGTTCCGGGTGCGCTCATCGAATTGCGCGCCGCTGCTGCCGCTGACGTAGAGCATCTCGGGTGAGGCTACATTGTGCGCGGTACCGCAGATCGGGTTCTGCGCGTCGGAATGCAAATAGGTGAAAGCGGCAAACTTTTCGCCGCTCTGCTGATCGGGTAACGGGTACGAGAGAATGGCGTGCTTCGTCAGTTCGGTCAGACCGATATCGCGGCTCATGTCCTCCAGGTCGGCGCGATCATTTTGTCGCATGAGGAAAAATTGGCGGGAATTTCCGAACACGGCGGACCGAATGCGGCTTTCTTTGAAGCCGCTGTATTGCTGAACGATGGAAATGTTCCAGCAATTGAATTTTCGCATCTGCGCGTAGCTCTCTTTTACGATCTGTTCGCCGCCGGGAATGTCGAGAAGGCGCGCGACCTCCTCATAAACATTCCGCTTCCGCAATCGGCGCGGCATCGTGATGATGTGTTGTCGCGTGTAGTTGGTGATCAGGAACCCCGCGACAGCGCGCAGAAGCTTCGCGGCTTCGGGAATGTAGCCGAGTTCGAAGTGAGCGATCTTGCCGGTGAGCGAGATGTTGCTCGCGCCGTCGAGGAGACAACCGTAATTGCCATCTGCACACCAGGGCAGCAAACGTGTCGCGAGATCTCCGGCCGCAGAATCGGATGCATCGAGATGGATTAGTTCCTGGAGCATCCGGTGCGTCGGATATTCAGCCGGCGTGAAGTAGGCGAGCGCCAGATTGCGGACTTCGCGCCGCGTGTTCGGTTCCTTGAGAAAGCGCAGCGCTTCCTCTTCAGTCACTTCGGCGAGCTGCTCATCAGCGCGTTCAGGATCTGCGCGCTGGCGATCGCGGAAGTCAACGAACACATCTAAAGTCGTCGCGCCCGGCCGCAAACGCTTCAGTTTCGCGAGCGTGCAAGCATGCCTGGCAATATCCAGCACCCGCTCGGCGTTTCGACGGCTCCATTCTTCAAAGACATCTTCGTAGAGCAGCATGATGTACTTCGCGATTTGCGCTTCGCGTGAGAGTTGCTTGTCTTCGTCACTGCTGACACCGGCAATTTTGGCGACGAGCGCCATCGCCGACGCGAGCTGCTCAGCCGTGAGCGGGAGGCCGTGCGTGTCGAGATAATTGATCGTCAGGTCGCCGTCTGGCTGAATGATAATCGGTCGCGCGTTCGGTTCGACCGTGCGCGTGTAGATTTCGTACGAGAGTCCTTCCTCGATGATGACGGTGTAGTCGTAGAACGCTTCGGTTTGAGAAAGCAGATCGCAGACAGTGACACTTTTGCCGGCGCCGCTCATGCCGAGCAAGACCGCGTGCTGCGGCGTTTCGTTTCCTTTAGAACCGGAGAACGTTGTCACGCCAACCAGATTCCGCTGAGTGCCTTCGTAAAGCGCTTCTGCATGCTCCAAGTGACCAGTGAACGTCGCGCTGAATGGCAGCACGTCTGCGAGATAACGCGTTTCCGCGTAGAGCTTGCGATTTGGATAGCGTCCCCAAGGACAACCGGGCCAGCTTTGGTAAAAAAGTTTCTTGGCGGTGGTCGGAAGCGCGCAAGCGAGATACTGAGCACCGTTCATTCCGTTGATCGCGTTCTTGATCGCCGCGGTCTTCACGGCAAGCCCTTCCCGCGTCGGGTCCCATGAGCGAATGATGTATTCGACGTTGAACGGCAACGTGTGTCCTTGCATCAACGCGGCGATTTTCTTTTGCTTCTTTTCCATCGCCGTGAGCAACGAAAGGCGCTTCTCACTAGCGAAGTCACCAGCCAGGCGATCGTGCGCTTTCTCTTCGCGCCCGATCTCCATGCGAGCGGAGAGTGATTCGATATTTACCGTGATGTTGTAATCGAGGAGCGGCAGTCCGGTGAGACGATGCACCAGACCTGGGTGAGTCAGCTTCGGCCAACGGCTGAGCACGAGCACGGAATGATAAAAGCCGTCCATCCAAAACCCGGACGAATTGGAAAGACCCTGCGCTTCACTGTGCCAGCAGTTTTCCTGGATCGAGAGCTGTGGATCGAAGGTTTCCAGCGTGTCGTATTCAAACCGCGACCCGAGTGATGGATTCAAGAATGTGGTGCAGTGATGATAATGCTCCGCGTCCTTCATCGCGGTGATGCGCGCGCCCGTAAAAATATTCGCAAGCATCTGCTGGAGCTGCTCGAACTCGGTCGACATCTCCTGAAGCAGTGCATCGTAGTGCGAGTGCTGCCGCGCGGCCGTCGCGATTATGGCCGGCGAAGTCTCGATCTTTCGGGAAAAGAAGAGCACTAGTCTCTGTCGCCGCAGTCGGCGGTCGACCATCGCCTCCCAGTAACGGGCGAACCGTTCGTTACGGCAGCGCCGCGTCCAGACGTTCGTCGCGCTTTCAGTCTGCTCATGATAACGCAGCAGGTCAGCGCGATAATCAGAGTCGCAGAACCACTGCACTTGAAGGCGCAGCTTGTCGTGCAAACAGGCGAGCAGCAAGGCGAGCTGATCTTGAAACGCGTTCAGATGTTCGGGAGCAGCCGAGCTTAAATCAGCTGGTTCGATGGTAAAACCTTTCGAGACGTGACAGCCTTTGCGCAGGCCGTCGAAGACGATGAGGTCGCGAATGAAATAACCGTTGGGAGCAGATTCAAACATGGTCGTTAGAAGCGGAGGCTGGGCGCGCATCGTCGCGCGAGGGTTGAGGACCGAAGCCGGGGCCTTTTAGCCACAACTCAAAAAGATCAGTGTCGTATCCGGGCGGCTTTCCCTGGCGAAGCGCGAGTGCATAAAGCAGCGCGAGAACGAGCGGAATCAACGCGGGAACCAGTGCGCTAAGCAGACTCCAGTGCCCCACGCTGAACAGCAGGAGCAGCGTCACGACTGCCGCGAACGCTCCGCCAGCAATAAACCAGAAGAGATTGCCTTCCAGACCCCAGGTTTTGCCGGCGGAGTCGTCCGCGCTGTTTGTCTCGGTAAAGCGCAGCTCCTGTTTTGAGCCGCCGCTCATTGAAATGGGCCCACTTCAACGGTCGAACTATCGATGCCGAAGGCAGTGAAGAGCGCCTTCACGATCACCGGGGCGCCAGCGATGATGAGGCCGCCGATGATCGACAGCTTGCCAGAGTCCGTGTCACCCCTTCGGATGGCGAATCCGCCACCCACGACACATACGGTGCCGAAGATGAAGCCGAATAGCATGACGATCCCCAACGCCTTGCTGGCGCCTTGAGCGAGGCCACCGCCGCCAGCTTGGGCGAGGATGGGAAGGAACTGTTTCGCGAGAAGTATTTTCATGTGGAGACGTTTTACCGCGCGGCGAAACGCACGCTGCTCCAGCGCCAGAGCGACCTCGCAGTCTGAGCGGTGGCACGCTCCGGTCGATGAACGCACTCAACATTTCAGCCGAGCGACTGGAACATCTTCGCCACCTTGAAGCACATCTTTGCGAGCAGATCCGGGGGCAGGATCATGTAATTCCCCGCATCGTCGCTGCGCTTCATCGCGGCGAACTAGGCCTGACTAGTCCCGCGCGTCCACGTGGCAGTTTCCTCTTTTTAGGTCCGACCGGCGTCGGTAAAACAGAAACGACGATCTCGTTTACTCACTACTTGTTAGGCAGCGAAAAGCTCTTCCGCTTCGACATGTCCGAGTATCAGACACAGGAGAGCATTGCTGTCTTAATCGGCGGCCGGGTCGGTGAGGTGGGCCTGCTTGGCCTGGCACGCTCGAAATCGGCAACCGGCACCTTGCTCTTCGACGAGATCGAAAAAGCGCATCCGCGCGTGCTGGATTTGTTCCTGCAAATTCTCGATGCTGCACGCGTCACGATGGCAAGCGGCGAGACACTGGACCTGAGCGGTTTTTATGTCGTGTTCACGTCAAACATCGCTGCGTCCGAAATCCTAACGTTGCAGCACTCGTCCTTCACGACAATGGAGCGCCACGTTCTTGCGAAGGCGCAACGAACACTGCGTCCCGAGCTTTACGCACGCATCGCGGAGAAGTTGGTCTTCAACCGTCTGAGCTATGACGTGCAGATGGAGATCGCGCGATTTCACATCGCGCGCGAACTCTCGTTCCTGCGCGACAAAGGCTTTCACCTGATCGCTGGTCCGCAGGTAATTTCGTTTGTTATGCAACGCGGGTTTCATCCGCGCTTGGGAGCACGGCCTTTGCGGGATGCAATCGAGAAACATCTGCGCGGCGCGATTGCGGATGCGACACTTGCTGAGGTTCGTTCCTCCACATTGGAGTTCGTCGTTTGCGCTAACGAATTGGTCGTGCGGCCGTCTGAGCCGAATACGCGATCAGTTCCTCTCCCGTGATGATCTGCGCACCCACAGCGAAGCGGCTTCGGCTGCCTTCCAGAGGGAGGAAGGGGCGGAACAGCCGGAGAGCGTCGCGAGGACGGCGCAGATGATCACTCATCCCGAGGGGCAAACTCGGAGTCTGTGTCCGCACAGTCTCCACGCGGCGCAGCCGCATCAAAGGCTTTGCGGCCGACTCCCGCTGGGCGTTGCGCAGGTGCGCAACACGAAAGCGGAAATTCATTGTCACCTGAGCGAGTATCTATCGTGATGAAAACCCAAATTTGGAACCAGCGTGATTTGGCAGAACTGTTCACAGACTCGGAAGTGGCTGCGATCAGCGTGACGCGAATCAAGAGCCGGATTCATCCGTTTGGTGCGCTGCTTGCGCAGTCTGAACCAACAGCGACGCAGGCGGTAACAGCCCAAGCATTCCGAACCGTTCTCCGGTGTGATAAACCATGGCTCGAATCAAATCGGCGGAGGCTGCTCGACAACGATTATACTAGCGCATCTTCCGTGCTCGCGGAGATGCGTGCCTATGGCGCGCTTCTGCATTCGTTTTCGGAAGTGAAAGCGCTGCCGCCACGGTCATCCGGGAAGACACCGGATTTCGCGGTGAAGCTTGCGGGGGGTGATACGGTGTTCGTCGAAGTCCACGCGAAGCAGTGGGATACGGATCAAGCCAAGAACCTCGAGAATTTCATGCAGCAACCTCCTGCGGCTCCGCCGAAAGGAAGCCGCATTGCGACCGCAGAACACCTGAGTCAGCCGTTCGGTAGACCTAAGACGGTGCAGGAAGCTCCGCGAAACGAACGAACGATTGAAAATATGGTCAGCCGTATCGCTGGAATCAAGGCAGGCGATCAGCAGATTCCTTTGGGCGTGGTTTCCGTGCTGTGGCTGGATTTTCAGGACGAGACTTGGGCTGGCTTTGGTCTGCGTGATCATCTGTATCCATTAATCTCTTGGAATGGAGCAGTGTCTTCCGGGGGTTTTTGGCATGCATTCTATGGCCGCAAGGGGATGCCACTATTGGAGGGTGCCGACGTCTGTATCGGGTTCCTGGGTGGTGCAGTCGAGATGCAGCACGAGGGTCGATTCTATCAAACCGATAAAAAGGGAGGTCCAACCCGCACAGCGGGTGTTGTCATATCACTGCCGGAGGAATCAGCGATCCTGGAAAACCCGAATGCTGACGAGAAACTGTCGGAGGAATTTGTTCTCGGAGCATTAGAGTTTCCGTGGTTTCGAATCGAGAAGAGCTGGCTGAACTGGCCGGCGAAAAACCTGACACAAAAGATTGCTACCGGAATCGAATCGTTACGCGGGCTGGAAAGGGGTCAAGGTCGTTGCGTGTGAGTCGGATCGCGCGGGGGTCCGCATCCCGCGCTTTGCTGAAGGTATTCGTCAGTCGGCCTGCTTACCAAATTTTGGGGTACGGGACCGTCCAAATGAGGACGACGCGTTCTTGGGAGCCTCTATTGGTGGCGGTAGGTTATCGCTGATTCTTCTCACCAGTGCGTCGAGTTCCACCTCGCCGACGGGAGACGCTGCTTTTTGCGGATTGTAAAACGCGCCAACCGACAACTCCAGACCCTCATAGCGTCCCCAGCCATTCACTTTCTGATGAATGGCGTAGGTGACCACGAAGCTGATCTCGTCACGTCGCGCCAACACGTTGGTTATAACGTCTCGCAACCGAAATCCATCGGGACCAGGATAACCACGATCTACCAAAAGATCGCATCCTCGGTCACATAGAATTACTCCGCGAATGCCAGAGGCATTCGCCAACTGATCCGCTTTTGCGTTCAACCGGTTTGCGACAGCATTGTACTCAAGCGAATACGCTGTCGTGTAGGATGGAAAGCCGTAGGAAAAGCCGGTTCCTTGCGGGTGATACTGGATGTTGATCAGAAGTCCGTTGTCATCAATAGGGATGCTGTGGGCGCGCGACGGATCATCAGACACCACTCGCAACGCGCGCGCAATTTTTCCGCCAACGAGTGGCTCTATCTGTGATTTCGGAGGAAGGGCCAGCCGCATTTTTTTGTCGTTGCAAGTGCTTCCGCGAAACCACTTGGCCCAATCGATCGGTTCTCTGCGATTGCTGTTGTTCAGTTCGGACGCCTGTCTTTTTTGATTAGTTTTATCTTGTATGGCTCCGTGTATATCTATGCGAAATCGTTCAATCGGGAGTCGCAACCGCTTCAACAAACGTCGAAACGCTTCGATGAAGAGCCTTTGAGGATTTTCGTCTTCGTATCCATCGTCCGAGACGGCACTGATCTCGATATAACACGGCGGTAACATCGCGAGACTGCCGACCGTGTGTGCGCGCAGCAAGACGTCGGGACGTGATTCTCCGTCACCCGACTCCAGCAACGGTTCGATCTCGATGCTCCCGCAGCTGCGCAAAGCATTCATCAAAACGACTTCCCATTCAGCTGACAACGCATCCTTTGCCGTCCGGGATTCCAGCCGACCTAAGATCTGTTTGGCGGCTGCCTCAGATAAGAACGGCGCAAGACCGTTGAAAGCGCCTTGAACATCTGTCGTGGAAAAAATCGCCAAGCCAAAAATTACCACCGCGCCGGAAATGCGCGAGCGCGCCTAGCCTCAACGGTGATGATCTGTGCACCCGCAGCGACGCGGCGTCGGCTGTCATCCGCAGGGTGTAAGGGCGGAAGACAGTCGGAGAGCGTTGCGAGGACGGTGCAGATGATCACCCGCTAAACAACGCCAACAAACTCGCGAGTCTGTGCGGAACAACGCGGGCACAGTCTCGCCGCGGCGCAGCCGCATCAGTATTCGATATTGCGATTACGGTCTTCGATGATTGCAGCGAGGCGTCCAATCTCAAAATGGTTCAGCGCTGCGCCATTAAGCTTCGGAATATTTACCGCGACTTCGCTGCCGCTGAGAACCGTTACCGACGGTTTGGCGCGCCTATCAACGAACCAACCTGGGAGAACGAGAATTGATCCCACGCGCACCGGTTGAGGAGACATTTTCGAAAGCCATTCGCTTAACCATTTCGCCTCCTCCTGCGCCTGCTCGAGATCACGTCGATCAACACCCCACGGATAATGCAGCGCGTGGTCGAGGACTGTCACCGTTGCGCCATTTTCACCCTTTAACTTTCGAGGCGTCTTCGTTTCAACGGCGAACACTCCGTTCGGCCCGATCGCGATATGATCGATGTTCCGAATCGAGCGCGGTTTGTCCGTAATCAGGAAATCGTGAAACACGCGATAACCCACTAGCATAAGTTGGTTGAGCGCTTCGCCAACGTGCCGCTCACCTTCAAAACCCAAGCGAATGCGACGGCGCAGTTTGATGAGCTTCCAAAGACGAAATGCGGACCAAATGGACGCAATGACCGCAATCGTCACGAGGGCAATCCAAACTCCCGCAGTGGGGCGGACGCCTTGCATCGCGACGAGCCCTGCCATCACCAGAGGTGAGTAAGCTGAGAGGAAGAGCCGAACGAAACAGTCGTTTAGCTTCTCATCCAACTCGATCAAACGAAGGCGAAGCGATTCGCCCGGTGGCCGCAGAATCTTCTGCGTGAATGGCAGTCGCTTTTTGCGATCTTTCCAATGAATCAGCCCGAGGACAGCGCCAGCGAGTGCCAGCAAGAATGCTGATTCGAGAATTATAGCCCAGATAAACATTGCTGGTGAATCAGCATGTCGTAAGCCGATGCCCGACGCGAGTCGCATCGATCAGCGATGAGCCCCTCGCTAAGATTTTTTTTGAATGTCGTCCACGGCCCCCGATGATTCTGCGGACGGAGATGAATCGGACTTGGGCGAATCGATGTTGCTGAGCTGCTTGGCCAATTCGGTACGAACAAATTGACAGAAACCGGCGAAGGCGTCGAGTTGCTCAAGCCTGCGCTCGATGTTCTTTTTCTGGTTTTCTTGTGAAGCTCGATCAGAGAGATCTAGTTCTTGAGCGCGTTGTTGAAGTTCAAGAATGATATGCATATCGCTTGTTCGGATATCACCCACTAGGTCGGGCCTTAATGCATTTTGAAGCCACGCCTGTACCGATTGGCTAGTCGCCCTTCGAGTAGCCTCCGCTAGCACCAAGTCAATCACCGCGCGTGCCGCGATATCGGCAGCAAAGGCCAACTTCAAGTATGCGCGAACCGTATCATCTTCTTCCTCCTCTGCTTGCTCGGCTAGTCGCGATGATAGATAATATGGGCGTTCTTCATCCGGGTGGAGTCTGGAGAGAGCCTCGAAGATAGGTTCGAATGTCTCGAACGGGCGACGATCAGTTGGCAAGGTTGAGCGATGCTCCCAAAGCGACAAGATCGTACGAAAACAACGTTCTTCTGCGGGAATCTTTTCCGAGCCGGTTGCGTTTCCGGCAGCCGTCATTTGCTCTTCGATGTAATGCGCCATCCAGCGCGAGAGAAGATCGACATCTCTGCTTGGCTCTTTCGCAAAAGTTTGGATGAGCTGTTTACCCAAGTTGATAACTTGCTGGTCCATTTTTTAGAACTCCATCAGATGAGAAAATGAATACCTTATGCGACGGCTCAAGATATCCATGGGCGCTGTCGCGTGAGTGTTCTTCTCTGCGAGAGATTTGAACTTCGATGATCAAATCCTTTTCGGTGGTCACACATAGTTGCTTCAAAAGTTTGATCGACGCGCACAGTCGAACGCCATGACGGAACGCTTCCTCTCTTTCCCCTCTTTGCCATTTCTTTTCTTCGCTCCAAGTTTCACTCCTTAGAAATGGTTCACGTCCATTACCCTGATGCCAACGGGCTTTTTCCAAGTCAGGCGTTAAATTCAGGAGGGTGATAAATGAATTACCGATCTCTAGTGGCGGATAATGAATCTCCCGCGCATGCGGATCAAACACATCGAGGCGTCTATCGCCGCTGTCGTGATCGACGATCCAGCCAAATAGTTCGAATGGCGGTTGGGTTAGCTCCTCATCGGAGTCTTTAAAACCAGGCAATCTACAGTTATACGAGTGTTCACGAGTGCGCATGGCGGTCGCGAGTGATGTGGCGCCTTCGCGATTCACAAGCGCGCTGTTTACTCTGATCGTTTCCACGGAGTAATTGTCACGGTCGAGCCAAGATCCCGCGACGCATAAAGAGTCTGACAACGATGTTTGCCGTGTAATACAGTCGAAGAAATCTTCGGCTCTAACGTTCCACAGCCAGTCCTTTCGCTCACGCTCAGTTACCCAATCCCGCCTCGTTAACGGAGTTGGATCGCGTCGGTCCGCCAGCCATCGACCATCGCAACGTGTCAGCAGATGCCTACTAAACCATTCGTGCCATGGGTTTGCATGATCTTCCCAATATCCACCGGTGCGCCGCACAACTGGGAGGCTTTTGAGAAGTTGACCAGCCGCGGAAAAGAAGGCGTGATAAGAGTAGTAAAACGGATAGTCGTCTACACGTGGATAACTCCCGTGATCATGCGACGTAGCCCAATGGCCATACGATCCCGAGTTCCACAACTCTCTCCTTCCGTCGCTTTGATAATCGGCCGTTTCGCTAACGTTGATATCGCGAGTGGCTACTATTTTACCCAAATCAATCGTGTCGCCCTTATCCACGTCAAATAAACCCGCCAGGCCTTTAAACCAGTACTCATCGAAGTCCCATCCAAGGTGAATGTCCGGCACGGATGCTTCGGTAAGTGGTAACGAGACGGGTACCGATTCTGGCCGGTCGACTTCCCGAAAGGGGAATGGACTCAGGCCGACTCGCTGAAGATTTTCTAAAACCTCTTGCGGATATATTTCTGACGTGGCTTTGGCTAACAACAGAGCAATCGCCGCAGAAGTACTCT
>PLCN01000009.1 GCA_003134785.1 Spartobacteria bacterium | reverse complement strand
AGCTTGAGCAATTTTGGAGTAAGTGGGGCGCTGCCCGATCCGACGGTCGAGCTCCACGATGGAAACGGAGCTACCATCGCCTTTAACGATAATTGGGCAGATGATGCAAATCAGGGCTCAATACCGCAATCCCTGAAGCCAGGCGATCCACACGAGAGTGCGCTGTACCGGGTGCTGCCGCCCGGTAACTACACCGCCATTATGCGGGGAAGTGGCAACTCTACCGGAATAGGCCTCGTCGAAGTCTATAATGTGCAATAAAACGCGCCAACTCCAAACTGGCGAACATCAGCACGCGCGGGGTTGTGGACACGGGCGACAACGTCATGATCGGCGGCTTCATTGTTGGCGGAGGAAGCGGAATCGGCGGTGCTACGGACATTACCGCCCGGTAACTACACTGTGATCATGCGCGGGAAGAACAACACGACCGGGTTAGGACTGGTGGAGGTTTACAACCTGCACTAGCAGAGTTAGAACGCGATGTCCGTTCTAGCCGCTTTTTTGCACATGCTTGAATGAAGGAAAAAAATGAAACCGGCGACTCACAGAATACGCCGCGATCTGCTTCCACTAACTGATAAGGCCGAAACATGAAAACATTGCATACCCTTACCGCCGGCCTTGTGTCGGCTACCTCGATTCTTGCACGGCGGGTCGCGTTCCCGCTGCTTCTTCTCGGAGTGGGGCTCGTGCTCGTGCAACCGTGCGCGGGCGATTCCGGTGTTTTCAATAACACTGGGAGCCTCGCGACAGGACGCGCCAATCAAACAGCGACATTGCTGTCTAACGGCAAGGTGCTCGTTGTAGGCGGAAGAACTACCGGCTTTGTCTCTCTCGCGAGCGCGGAACTGTACGATCCGGCGAGCGGGACCTGGAGTGCCACCGGCAACCTCGTGACCGCACGGACGGACCACACGGCGACGTTGTTGTCCAACGGCAAGGTGCTCGTCGCAGGAGGATTTAACAGCGACAGTGGCACCCTCGCGAGCGCGGAACTGTATGATCCGGCGAGCGGGACCTGGACCGCGACCGGCAGCTTGGGTGCCATGCGCACAGTTCACACGGCGACGTTGCTTTCTAGCGGCAAGGTGCTCGTTGTTGGAGGTCTTAACGGCAACGGTGGCGTCTTCGCGAGCGCGGAACTGTATGATCCGGCGAGCGGGACCTGGACAGCCACCGGCAGCCTCAATTTCGCGCGTTGGACTCACACGATGACGCTACTGCCTAATGGCAGGGTGCTCGTCACAGGAGGAACGGGCCCCGGCGGCGATCTAACGAGCGCTGAACTGTATGATCCCGCGAGCGGGACCTGGACGGCGACCGGCAGCATGGGCACCAAACGCGATAGTCACACGGCGACGTTGCTGTCCAACGGCAAGGTGCTCGTCGCAGGCGGTTCGAATAGCGACAAACTTATCATGGCTACGGAACTGTACGATCCGGCAAGCGGTACCTGGACGGCCACCGGCAGCATCAGTGCCGCGCGCTGGACTCACACAGCGACATTGCTGTCCAACGGCAAGGTCCTCGCCGCAGGAGGATTTAACGGAAGCAGCGTTCTCGCGAGCGCGGAACTGTACGATCCGGCGAACGGGACTTGGACGGCCACCGGCAGCCTCGCCACCGCACGCACCGAACATACGGCGGCGTTGCTGACTAACGGCGAGGTGCTTGTCGCAGGAGGTATTAGCGGCGATAGCGGCACCTACCTGACGAGCGCGGAGTTGTACGTTTCGGCGCCACCAACACCCACCACACTTGCTAACCTCTCGACGCGTCTCTTAGTCGAGACGGGTGACAACGTTCTAATCGGCGGTTTCATTATCACCGGCACGCAACCCAAGAAGGTGATCGTGCGCGCTCTGGGGCCTTCGTTGCCTCTGGCTGGAAAACTCGCTAATCCCATCCTGGAATTGCATGGTCCGAACGGATTTGCCACGATCACCAACGACAACTGGCGGAGCGATCAGGAGGCGGAAATTAATGCGACGGGCATACCTCCGACCAACGATCTGGAGTCAGCCATCGTCGCGACTCTGCCGGCCAATAACTCCGGCTACACAGCTATCGTAAGAGGCGTTAACAACAGCACCGGCTTCGGCGTGGTGGAAGCGTACGATCTGGATAGCACGGTCGATTCGAAGCTGGGGAATATCGCCACGCGTGGACTCGTGCAAACGGGTGACAACGTGTTGATCGCGGGAACGATCGTGCTTGGCCAGACGTCGCAAAAGGTCATCGTCCTGGCGCTTGGTCCATCGTTAGGCATACCTGGGGAACTGGCCGATCCGACCCTGGAGTTGCGAGATGCGAATGGCGGACTCGTCGGTTCGAACAACAACTGGCGGAGCGATCAGGAAGCCGAAATCATCGCGACGGGCGTACCTCCGAGCAACGATCTGGAGTCGGCCATCGTGGCGTCGCTGCCGGCCAATGGTGCGCAGTATACCGCGATCGTGCGCGGTGTGAATGACACTACGGGCATAGCCGTTGTCGAGATTTTCGCCCTAAACTAACCGGGGTCTATTTTTGCGCGCTTCGTTCAGAACAATGAAAAGCGATACCCGCTCTGTTTGAACATCTAAGACATACAGGCCGGACTATGAAAATATTCTTTCTCTTCTCTCGACTACCTCAATTCTTGCGCGGCGGGTCGCTTCCACGCTGCTTTTTCTCGGCGCGGGACCGGTGCTCGTACAACCGATCCGCGGATAAGCCTGCAGTTATTTCGACAGCTTGGATTTCGCGCGGAGAGCTTGGCGACCTGCCAAAGCGTTGAGAATCTCCGGGTCGCCTTGCACCCAGGCATTGTCAATCGCGACCCGCTTAAAGCGCCATTTCTGGCCGTCGCGCACCAGCTCGCAATCGTAGCGGTTCATCAAGAGCGCATTCTCCGATCCGCGGCGCGAACCTTGCCGCGGCATGAAATGTTGAGACATAACGTACGCATACAAGGTGGCCGAATCGCCGCTGATTTCGATCTGAGAATTGCTGGCGGTGTGGCTGGTGTCGAGCGGCCCGATAAGCGGAAGAAGATTCTCCACGATGGCTTGGCGGCCGGTCAGCTTGGGGAAGACAATTCCGAGCTTGGCGCCCGCGGGCGTGAAATCGAAGAGGCAGTCTTTCGTGAAAGCCGAAGCCAGCGAATCTGGATCGCCATGATCAAGACCGAAGGCGTGCCGATGCAGTGTGTCGGCAATCTCATATCGGTCGCTGGCCTGTTGTGCTAAGTCGGTGCTCTGGCTGCAAGTTTAGTCTTTCAAAATCCTAGTCGTAAAGAGATCAAACTAAGAGATGAGCGGCTGCTGCCGCTCGCACGCCGGATGAAGAATCTTTGAACCGCGGATTACACGGATGGGGATTCTAATCGAAAGCAGGAACTCGGTATCATGTTGCTTCACATCGGAATTGCAGAACTGGCCTTCTCCTACGCTCTAAATTAATCCGTCTTCATCCGCGCAATCCGCGTAATCCGCGGTTCAAATAAATCGGAAGTATGCTCGTGACGTAATGGCTGGGGCATTGCCATAATCCGGCGTGCTAACTATCGAAAACGTTTCGAAGAAGTTTCGTGCTGGGAACTACGGGGTGCGCGATCTTTCGTTGGAGGTGAAGTCCGGCGTCATCGGGCTGCTCGGGCCGAATGGTGCGGGGAAGACGACGCTGATGCAGATGATCGCGACCATCACGCGACCGACGAGTGGCCGCATTCTGTTTCACGGTGTGGATGTGACGAAGCGGCCTAACGAGTTGCGCCGGAAACTGGGTTATCTCCCGCAGGATTTTGGCGTCTACGACAATCTGACGGCGACGGAGTTTCTCAGTTATTTTGCGGCACTGAAAGGCGTGCGCTCGAAGCAGCGCGTAATGGAAATGCTCGAGAGCGTAAATCTGCACGGCGTGGCCAACCGGACGGTGGGCGGGTTCTCCGGCGGAATGAAGCAACGGCTCGGAATCGCGCAAGCGCTGATCAACGATCCCGAGCTGGTGATTGTGGACGAGCCAACGGCCGGCCTTGATCCGGAAGAGCGTGTGCGCTTTCGAAATGTCTTGTCGGAGATCGGCTTTGGGAAACTGGTGATTCTGTCCACGCACATTGTCTCGGACGTGGAATCGATCGCGACTGAGATCGCGGTGATGAAGAATGGTGCGCTGCTCACCATGGCAACCCCGGAAACGATGTTGCGGGTGTGCGAAGGCCACGTCTGGCAGGCCGTGGTCGCTTCCGAGCAATTCGATCAACTGCGCACGACGCTGAAAATCTCGAGCGCAGTCCGCAAACCGGATGGCGTGCACATTCGATTCGTCGGACCATCGCCGGAGATCGCTGCTACTGCCGCTGAGCCCGAGCTGGAAGATGCGTTTCTTTATTTGATGAATTTCGGGCCCACGGATCAACCGGTGGTATGATCGCCTCGCTCTTGCGCGTTCGCGCCATCGTGGGCGCAGATTTCCGGATCCGGTTCCGGCGCGTCTCAACCGTGATCGTGTTCCTACTGTTGAGCGCGTTTGCCTACGTCTGGATTCCTGCGCCTTCCACCGGTCGCGCGCTTATCCAGATCAATGGCCAGCGCGCCATTTATAACTCGGGTGCGATCGGTCTCGGCACTGGGTCGCTCGGGATGATCTTCGTCGGCCTTTTCGGCTACTACGTGATCTCGAACGCGATTCGCCGCGACGTAATCACGCGCTGTGGAGTCGTCGCCGCTTCCACTCCGATGCGCTCCGGCGAATATTTGCTCGGCAAATTTCTCGGCAACCTCGCATTTCTCGCCACCTTCGTCTGCGGCTTCATGCTGAGCTCAATGGTCATGCTCGCAGTCCGGGGCGAAGCGCGGATCGAACCGTTGGTGTTCATCGAGCAATATCTCCTGCTCACCCCCTCTGCGATTGTCTTTGTCTCGGCCTTAGCGGTCCTCTTCGAATCGATTCCGTGGCTCGCCGGAAAACTGGGCGACGTCGTTTATTTTTTTGTTTGGATGACCGTGGTCGGCCTCGTGGTGGGGAACGAAGCCAGCCATGGCTCGATCCATTGGACCCGCTGCTTGGATTTCACCGGCTTCGGATTCATGATCGACCAAATGCAGCGGACGTTGCAGACGCATTCAATCTCGATCGGCGCGTCGGACTTCGACCCAACGAAAGCGCCGATTCTATTTCCGGGGTTGAGTTTGACGCGTGAGTGGGTCCTGCCGCGGCTGATCTCGCTGCTGTCTCCGTTAACGTTGCTACCCATTGCCGCGCTGTTCTTCCATCGCTTTGATCCTGTCCGAACACGGCGCGTTTCCGGAAAGGGAAGTCGAAACTGGATCGGCCGGATCCAAAATCTTTTCAAACCACTGAGCAGGCGCGCGGTTGCATTCATAATGATCCCAAGCCGAGGCGGCTCGTTTGTCGGCGCGATCTGGACCGATGCCGCGCTTACTTTCACGCTCTTTCCATTGGTATTCGTGGCCTTCGTCGCTATTACCGTCGTGAGTTTGTTCGCCCCGCTCGCCGCGATTCTCCCCATTGTGTTTGCGGTGCTCGCGCTCATCGTCTCGGATGTCGCGACGCGTGATGCGAGGGCCGGAACGACGGGAAGCGTGCGGTCGATTTCGCGTCTGCGCGAAAACTATGTTTGGTGGAAGCTCGGCTCGACCTGCCTGTTGAGTTTCCTGTTGTGCGCCGCCCCGCTCATAAGGACGGTCGTGCACGGATCGCTGGCGTTGGCCGCGCTCATCTGCGGCATCTTGTTTGTCGCCTCGACCGCGACCGCGCTCGGTGTCACAACTTCGAACCCGAAGACGTTCATCGTGGGATTCCTGACCTTCTGGTATGTGGTCGTGAACGATCACGGGATGAATCCGATGCTGGATTTCGCGGGCTTCGACGGCGGCGCCTCAGGGACGACCATCGCTGTCTATGGAAGCATCGGGGTGCTGGCGATTGGCGCCGGCCAGCTCTTCTATCGCGTGCGATTGGCGCGAACGTAAGAAAGGTGAATTAGAAGCGGAGAGGCGGCTTTGTCGATGCGTTCTATTCGCGCACGCGCAAGACCGTCTTGCCGCGTGAATGCTCGTTCTCGATGTGCTCGTGCGCTTGCCGCGCCTCGGCGAGGGGATAGGTCTTGTCTACTCCGATGCGCAATTTTCCGTCCGCAGTTCGGCTGGCGATTTCCGCTAGTTGCTCAGTCTTACACTCGACGATCACCTCGCGGCCGCGGACCCCCGCAGGAGCATCCGCGGTAGGTTTCGGTTCACCCAGCGTCGAGACCAAGAGGCCGCCCGGTTTCAATGTCTGCCAGGAACGATCGCGCGTTTTGCCGGCGATAAGGTCAATCCCCAGGTCGATTTCACTTACCTATGCTCAACGGAAGCTCAGGCGAATCATGACAAAGGCGGCCATCAGTAACAGAAGTGCCACGCAGCTATAGATAATGCCATCCTGGAGACGGGAGCGTCTTGCCGCTGCCGCATAAGGGATGCGTGTAAAACTTATCATGGTGTAAAGCGGCAGATAGATGCCGGGCAGCAAGCCCTCGAGCAGGTGGTCGAGTCTCTTCTTAGCGCGAAAGGTTTTCGACGTGGTCTTGTCGCGCATCTCGATGAAGTTCTCGACGGCAAGGTCGGCGAGCGCGTCGGCGTTTTCTTTTCGCCGGGAAAAATATTCGGCGAAGGCGTGTTGCCGGTTATCGGAAAATTCGGCGAGGCATTCGTCGAGCACGACGCAATCTTCAAACGCGGCGTTCATGCCCTGGCCGTAAAACGGCACGACCGCGTGCGCCGCGTCGCCCACGAGCGCAACCTTATCTTTGTAATACCAAGGCGCACAACGAATCGTCACGAGTGAGCCCGTGGGATTTTCCCGGAAGTCATCGAGCAAGGCAGGCATGAGCGGCACGGCGTCGGGAAATTCTTCGTCGAAGAAGCGACGGACATCGTCGTCGGTCCTGGTGGATTCGAAGCTTCGTGGCCCTTTGACCTCCCAGAAGAGAGTGCAGGTGAACGACCCATCAGGGTTCGGCAGTGCAATCATCATGAAACTCTTGCGCGGCCAGATATGGAGCGCCTCCTTTTCCATGAGCCACCTGCCATCCGGTGCCGGTGGGATCGTTAGTTCCTTGTAGCCATGGGCGAGATAACTCTCGTCATACTCGAACCGCCCGAGTCGCTTCCGCATCGCCTGGCGCACCGCTGAGAAAGCGCCATCGACGCCGATGACGGCGTCGCCGGAGGCGTTGAGCGGTTGAGAAGTTGAGGTGTCGAGGAGTTCGGCGGTTGCTGACTCAAGAGCGACGTCAGTGCAACGATGATTGAAATGCACGCGCACGTTCGGATAGCGCTGTGCGGCCTCGATCACGGTTGTGTTCAATGCGGCGCGACCGATGGAGTTGATGTGCTTGTTCGGGTCGCGGTCGTATGGGGCAAAGTGAAGGTTCCCCGATTTATCGTGTATCATGCGGCCGCGCATCGGGATGGCGTACTGCATCACTTCCTCAGCGATCCCGAGCTGCTGGAGCGCGTGAATCCCGCGCGTCGAAAGCGCAAGGTTGATCGACCGTCCACCAACGAAGTTACCCGCGCGCGGATCGGACCGTCTTTCGTAGAGATCGACTTCGTATCCACGCCGTCCGAAGTAGGCCGCGAGCAATCCTCCAGCCAAGCCACTGCCAATAAGAATGAACTTCGACACCTCTGAAGAATCGGCGAATCGGGAAATCATGAAAGCAGGAAAAGAGAATGACCGCCGATTACCCGGACACCACGCATTTTGTCGTAATATGGTGGATATGCCGCTAAAATTGTTGGCATAATCGTTAACGGCAATGATACGTGCTCGCTCCAGGCCGCAGGGCAAGACAACTGACGAATCATGAAAATCTTATCCCTCAATGTTGGACTTCCTAGAGAAGTGAGTTGGCAGGGCAAGCTCGTGACGACAGGAATTTTCAAGGGGCCGGTCAAAGGGCCGGTCATGTTGCGCACGCTAAACCTGGATGGCGATCGACAAGCGGATCTCACTGTCCACGGCGGCATGAGTAAGGCCGTTTACGCTTACCCATCGGAGCATTACGCCTATTGGCGAACGCAGTTGCCGGGGCTCGATCTGCCATGGGGAATGTTCGGAGAAAATTTCACCATTGAGGGATTGCTGGAAGAAGCCGTTTACATCGGAGACAGACTCGGGGTGGGCGCGGCCGAGGTTATGGTCACTGAGCCACGGATGCCTTGCTTCAAGCTAGGCATTAAGTTTGGCCGCGCCGATATCATCAAACGGTTTCTGGCTAGCCGGCGCACCGGTTTTTATTTTGCCGTTGTTCGCGAAGGGCTGGTTGGCGCTGGAGATTCCGTGAATCTAATTGGCCGGGAACAAGCTGATATTAGCGTGGCCGATATCACCCGTCTTTATTCCTTCGAGAGAGACGATGTAAAGGCGCTGCGTCGAGCTATCGAAGTGGATGCGTTGCCGCAGAGTTGGAAAGGCTATTTTCAGCATCAGCTCGAGAAGCAAATGAGTTAGTCCCCAAACCGTCTCGCAACGGCGCCCGTTCCCAATTCGGCTAAATGGCTGCTTGTAGGTTGGGGTTACGTTTTGTAATGCAACTTTCGTACGGTGATTCCTCACTACTGGGTGAAGGTAAGCACCTATGAAGACAACGAAGCTATTACTAGCAGCAGTAGCGAGCGTAAGCGTGGCGTTCGGCATGGCTGCTCAGGCCGAACAGAAAAGCGAAATGATTGACCTGAAAACCCTGCCGGCAGCAGTGCAGAAGACGATCACGGAAAAGGCGGCGGGAGGGAAGGTCGTTCGGGTGCAAAGAGAAGACGATAAGAATGGCAAATGGAACTACGAAGTTATCGTGAAGACGAACGGAAAAGAATGGGGCTTTGAGGTGGATCCGAGCGGAAAATACCTGAAGAAGCACGTCGACGCCAAAAAGACGGAGTAATAACTGGCGAGCACCAGGTTAAGCTCCAGTGGTCGTCGAGCGTTCGGCCAATTCAGAATAACGACGATAGAAGCGGTTTGTGAGCCCGCCATCATGGGCAGGACCGCCGTTACCTGCACGGAAAGTAAACGGAAAAAAAGCGTCTTTTCCTCATTTGGCTTTTCGGGTAGGAAGAATGGCGTATGAAAAACGAGATACGCCCAATAGCATTGGCAGGCGCCCGATCACTCTCGGTAGCAGCAGCGATCCTATTTACGTCGGGAGTCGCCGCCCTGGGCGCGTCGGACGAAGATCCGCAAGAGCCGGTGATACGGATCGTTTCCCGAATTCAACGGGCGGACTATGAAGGGGATCGGGAGGCGCTTAAAAAGCGCTATGATGAGTTGGCCCAGTTCAGGGACAACAAGCCGCTGGCTGCCTGGGTTCGATACTGGCGGGGCTTCGCGATGTGGAGGAGAGCTATCAATGGTTTTAATGATGCGGTCGATCCAAAGGAGCTGGAGCGAGACCTGCATCAGGCGCTGGATGAATTTAAGGAGATAACGGAGCCGGGGCCTGGGTTGGGGGAGGCGAAGATCGCGATAGTGTCGTGCATAAGCTTGCTGGGTTACATCCACCAGAAAGATGCCGACAAGATCAAGGAGCTTATCGCGGAGTTGCTGCCTGCGGTGAAGGAGGCCAAGGAGGCGGCGCCAGATAACCCGCGTCTCTTTTGGGTGCTCGGCCCAAATGTTTTCATATCGCCCCCGGAGCGCGGAGGCGGGCAGGAAAAGGCCATCGAGATGTACGAGAAGGGATTGGAACTTTCCCGAAAAAGCAAAGGAAGCGAGGACCGCCTCGAGCCGTCATGGGGAGAGGCAGAACTGTTGATGAATCTAGCCTATTCGAATCTATACAAGAACGCACCTGACGTGAAGACAGCCGAGCGCCAGGCGCGGGCGGCCCTCGAGATCGTCCCCTACTGGCACTACGTTCGGGACATCTTGCTGCCTCAGATTCTTGCCGCCAAAGCGAAGCAACAATAAGCCGGCACTTCTTTCTTCACGCAAGGCTGACGAAGGCACACAAAGAACAATCTTTCCGTTAGGCTGGAACCGTCATATAAGAAGGGACACAGCGAAATGCGGGAAGAAGTCCTTAAGCATTCAGTTGAAACGAAGGGACCCGAGCCTCCCGATGATCGTGTCGCGGCGGCCTTGCGAGGATTCGGGCCGGTCGGGATTCTCGCGATTCTCGTCATCCTCGCGAGCAATTTTGTGATTGCGCCCATTAACGCCATTTTGGTGCTGGTGTGGGCGCGGCTGTCGCGAACGCCGTGGCGCGAGATCGGTTACGTGCGGCCTAAGAGTTGGATCGGTAGCGTAGTGGTGGGCATCGTTTTCGGGTGTGCGTTCAAATTTATCATGAAAGCGATGGTAATGCCGCTTCTTGGCGCTCCACCGATCAATGCGGCCTACCATTTCCTGGCTGGAAACAAGGCTGCGCTTCCAGGAATGCTCTTCTTGCTTATTGTCGATGCCGGCTTCGGAGAAGAGACGGTTTATCGCGGCTGGATGTTCGAACGCTTCGGCAAGCTTTTCGGGCGGAGCGTTTGGGCAAGGACACTAATCGTGCTGATTACCTCGATCTTGTTTTCGCTCGCACACTATACTGTCCAAGGGCTTCCGGGCAGCGAGCAGGCGCTGATCACCGGCATGGTCTTCGGAACTATCTACGCGGTTACTGGTCGGCTCTTTATGGTGATGGTGACACACGTCGCGTTTGATGTAACGGCGCTCGCGATGATCTACTGGAATTTCGAAACCGCGGTAGCTCACCTCATCTTCAAATAGGCTACGGGTCCAGGTCGCGATGCGTGGTGACGGCTGAGGCAGTACAACTGCCGGGACAGAGGCATTCCCAAGTGCAACTTGGGAACGAGTGTCGGGCAGCGCAGGGTCCATGGCAGCAAGGATCACGAAGAGGCGAGGAGAAAAATGGAAGTGCCGTCCAGTTTGGCTAGCGAGGACCGGTAAATCCGCATTATCGTAACGCCACATGAAGTCGATGCTAAAAGAGCTGAAGCGACGCCGGGTTTACCGCGTGGCTCTCGGCTATGGCAGCCAGTAATTCTATTCCGGCAAAAAGCATTGCGGTGCCTCGCGAAGGTTTCCGACCTGAAGGTGATCAGTCACACCAGTGTCCAACAATACCGCAGTCGACTCGGCCGCAACGTTCGTGAGATCGGACGACAACTCGGAGTTGCCTACATTCTCGAAGGCACGGTGCAACGCGAGCCCAGTCGGGTGCGAGTGAACGCCAAGTTAATTGACGCGCGCACCGATTCTCAAATCTGGGCCGAGAGTTACGATCGTGATGTGGCCGATCTGTTTGTTATTCAAAGCGACCTGGCCCAAGCCATCGTGAACCAGCTCCAAGCCAGGCGCTCGCCGCAACAAAAGGCCGAGATAGAAGAAACTCCTACCCGTGATTTAGTGGCGTTTGATCTGTACTTGCGGGCGAAGGAGATCGTTGACACCTACCTGGAGGCTTCCGACGCCGGGCCGTCGCTGCTGAAAGCGATCCGGTTGCTGGACGAAGCGACTGGGCGTGATCCGAATTTTGCTTTGGCCTATGGCTACGCCGGCCGGGCGCACAATCTTCTCTACTTCCTCGACCTCGATCCTACGCCGAAGCGCAATCTGCTGGCCGAAGCGGCAGTCAAAAACGCTCTTCGGTTGCGCCCTAACTCTGCCGAGGCCCACCTTGCCATGGCCGATCATTATTTTCGCTGCTACCGCGATTATAAACGCGCGCAGGAGGAACTCGCAATAGCGCGCCCGGGCTTGCCGAATAGCGTGCCTTTCTTCAACCTCTCCGGTTACATTAATCGCCGGCAAGGTCATTGGACTGAAGCAGAACGCGATTTCGCTACCGCGGTAAAGCTGGACCCGCGTAATCCGAATGCGGTCAATTTCTTCGTTGACACCTTCGTGCTGGAGCGCCGCTTTCCCGAGGCCAAGCTGGCCTACGATCGGGCTATCGCCGCGGGAATGCGCGAACCGATCGCGTTAATTCGCCGGGCCGCTCTGGACTATGGCGAAACCGGCGACCCGACCACACTTCGGGCGGCCATGGCTGCGTCTCCAAACACCGACGTAGGTGGAGCTGAAACGTCCTGGCGAATTTTGATTGCACTCATCGACCACAACTACGACGAAGCGCGCCGAGTTCTGGCCGCGTCGACGCGGACTGACTTTCAGGATGTCGATTTCAGCTTCTACTTTCCCAAGGCTTGGTATGAAGCGCTCATAGCGCGGGCCGAAGGTGACAGAACGAAAACTGCCGCAGCTTTTACCGCGGCGCGCGTAGTTCTCGAAGCTCGATTATCAAACAAGCCCAACGATCCGCGGACCCTGGCGGTGTTGGCGCAAATTGACGCCAATCTCGGCCACAAAGAAATCGCCCTCGAAGAAGCGCAAAAGGCTATCTCTCTTATGCCGGTGTCGAAGGATGCTTATGACGGGCCATTGATTTTACAGGGACTCGTCCAGGTTTATACTTGGACCGGCGACCTTGACCGCGCCTTCAACGAACTACAGACGTTGCTCGCGATGCCCGGCTACATTTCGTATGGCTACCTGAAAACAGATCCGGCGTGGCAGCCATTAAGGGAGCAACCGCGCTTTTCACAGCTCGTGGCGTCGATGCTTTCCAAGAAATAGCGCCGCCTAAGATATCGGGAGCTTAGGGTTGAAAGATAGCTGGGAACTTGAAGCGATAGATCCAGAGAAGAAAGAGCGTGAGGAGAGAAATGACACAAGCCATCCCGAGGTCGAAGGCACTCTTGTCAAGAAAGACGTGAAACAACACGATGTTCACGATCACTGGCCCGAGCAAGGTGAGGTCCAGCGGGACGAATCGAGCCCCTAGCAGCAGGCACAAACCGCCAAGGACTTGCAAGACCGCGATGGCGTAGAGGTAGCCGCTGCTGGCGAGCGCTCCGATGAACGCGCCAGCCTGTCCTGGGATTGGCTGCATCGGCATAAAGTGCAGGAAGGCGTTGGACCCGAAGACAGCGAAGACGAGCCCGAGCAGAACCCGGACGATGATGATGACGTATTTCATAGATGTTGATGACCTGTTTAGCGTTTAGTTCAGTTGAAATCGAAGGCGTGCCGTGAAGAACTAGCGTTTGCCGGCGTATCTGTGTTATACGGTAGAGAATGAATTGGGAAGCGATTAACGCCATCGCGCGATTGATCGGCTCGCTCGGTGTGGTCGTGTCGCTCTGTTATCTCGCGGTGCAGGTGCATCGCAGCACGCGCATCGCCAAACTGGCCGCGCAGGACGCCGCGACTACGGCGTTGCGTGAGGTGACCCGGCCATTCGCGGAGAATCCCGAAGTGGGGCGGCTCTGGGGCAAAGGTGTCGAGGATCTTGAGACGTTGACCCCGGAAGAGAAGGCGCGCTTTTTTCACGTGGCGTTCCAGTTTCTCAAGGCGATGGAGACGATCCATTTCCATTACCTATACGGGCTAATGGAGGAGCAGGTCTGGCGCGGTTGGCGCAATCTTTACGTGCACTATCTTGCTTCGCCCGGTCTGATCTATTATTGGAAGCTCCGGCACAATCTGTTTTCCGATCGTTTCCAGCAATTCGTCGCCAGTCTGGAGCCGCCCGCCCAACGCCTAACCGTCGGAAATCTTCTTGGACAGGTCTCTCCGGACGATCCAGCGAAATAGAAAAGGCATGACCGATTCGACTTCGCGAGTTCTGAGCGCTTTCGAATTGCTGTTAGGCGCTTTCATTGTTGTCGGGCACAACGTCTTTCACGTCGTCCCGAATGAAGTGCCGATTCTGTTTGTGCTTGGGCTAGTGTCGATTCGGTGGCGCAACGGCGGATGGTCGGCTATGGGATTCAAGCGGCCGGTATCCTGGGCGCGCGTCGTTCTGATCGCGTTGGCGGCTGCTGCCTTGAGGATCCTCCTCGGCGATCTGGTCGTCGAGCCGCTCGCCGGGCATTTCTGGCCTCCGATAGTCGTTCCCGCCGGAGCGGAAGCGATAACAGGCAATACCAAAGCTGCTTTGGTTGCGTTACTTCTGGTGTGGACCTTTGCCGCGTTTGGTGAAGAGATTGGCTATCGAGGCTATCTGCTGACCCGCGCGGCCGAAGTAGGCGGGAGAACAGCGGCAACCTATTGGATTGGAATCGTTGTCGTCGCGATTCTGTTTGGTTACGGGCACTATTACAAAGGTCCAGCCGGTATCCTGGATTCCGGCGTAGCCGGACTGGTTCTGGGAGCGGCCTACATGTTATCCGGTCGAAATCTATGGACGTGCATTCTAGCTCATGGACTTATCGACACTGTCGGAGTTACTGCGGTGTTCTTCGGATGGGAGTCATGATTGGCGCTTTATGATCCCAAGAATACGAATTGCTTTTGGAGTTCTGTTTCTGTTCGTTAGCACGATCCTTAATCAAAAGGCCGCGCCACCATCTGATCCCGAGAAGGACTCTCAAATGCGGGATCTCCTCGCCGAGGCGAGCACGCTTATCGACGGAAAAAAGCCACAGCCGGCGCTCGAGAAATGCGAAAAGGTCATCGTGAGTTTTAAGGCCTACTATGGGAGCCGGAAGGAAAAAATCTATTGTGCTCGAACCTCCGCCGAGAGTCTGGGTTATTTGCTCAAGGCTGCGGCCGGGAGCGACCAAGACACATCTCGCGAAGGAAAAGCGATCGTTCTATCCTCGAGTTGGGCGGAGGCCTATTTCATCAAGGCTTTCGCGTTGCATGATCTCGGTCGAATCGCCGAATCTAAATCGACAATCATGCTCGCGATCGAGCTTTCGCCGTGGAATTGCAAATACCTTTGTGAACTCGGCAGCGTCTATCAGATCGAAAAGAACTGGCCGAAAGCTAAAGAAGCCTTTGAAACCGCAGAGGGCCAGGCATCGTTAGGTCCGGATGACGTCAAAGCTGCCGAATTGGGCCAGGCGCGCCGAGGTTTAGGATATGTCCTGGTTGAGCTGGGGCAGCTGGACGAGGCCGAGAAGAAGTATCAGCAATGCCTGGCCGCTAACCCGAAGGACACGAAGGCAGCGCGAGAACTGGAGTATGTCCGCGGACTGCGAGCCAAAATAAAGTCCCTGTAATCGTCCCAGGCCGCTGGCTACGAATCGAGCGGGTGAGAGGGGTTTGTGATTGGGTCTAGGCGTCCTGTGGATGGCATCCGCCCGCGCGGACAATCCGTTGGCACCGCGGCTGCTAAGGAAAGTGCTTCCACGATGAAATTTGAACGGCAGCCAGATGAAGTTAATCCCGGCGTTAACACGTTTGAATTAAAAGCCATTCTGCTGGTGGATGACGATAAACAACTTGCCTCAGCCTTACAGTGGATTCTGGCGGACGAGAATTTTCTCGTCGACGTTGCCTTTGATGGTGAGGAAGCCCTGCTCAAGGTGAAAGCGCACCAGTATGATGCAGTGGTCTGCGATCTGAAGATGCCGCGCCTGCGTGGGGACGAGTTTTATCTCCAGGCCAGGGAACTGCGCCCGGCGCTGTCGGATTGTTTCATTTTCATCACCGGCTTCGCTACTGATCCTCACATCAGGACATTCTTCATCGAGCAGGAGGTAAAGTTCCTGGTAAAACCTTTCCCCATTAACGGCCTGATCAAGTGTGTGAAGGAGTTACTGAGCTAGCACCTCATTGATGCTCGGCCAGAATCTTCGCGAATCGCCAGACTTCGTGGAAGGTGTTGTAGAGCGGCGTCGGAGCGGCGCGGATCACGTTCGGTTCGCGGAAATCGCATTTGACGCCGGCCGCTTCCAGTTTGCCGAATAGCTCTTTGGGATGTTCGTGGACCAGGATCGACAATTGACAGCCCCGCTCCTTCGGATCGCGGGGGGTGATTACCGTATAACGCTGTCCGGCCGCCGGACCTTCGAGCAGGAATTGAAGGTAGCCAGTCAGCTTGATCGATTTCGCGCGAAGCGCTTCCATTCCGCCGGCCTCATCGAAGATCGATAACGACGCACGCAACGGTGCCATCGAAAAGATTGGCGGATTGCTGATCTGCCACCCGTCGGCGGACGGAACTGGGATGAACTCCGGCTCAAGATGCAGACGGAACCTGGTGGCGGGATCGTTTCCGAACCAACCCGCCAGGCGCGGAATCTCGCGGTTGGTCGCATGCCGTTCGTGCACGAACGCTCCCGCGACTGCGCCGGGACCTGCGTTGAGATATTTGTAGGAGCACCAGACGGCGAAATCGACGCTCCAATCGTGCAAGGCCAGCGGCACGTTGCCGATCGCGTGCGCTAGATCGATGCCGGCAAGGCAACCTCGCTTTTGCGCTGCCGCCGCGATTTTCTGGACGTCGAACAACTGACCGGTGAAGAAGTTTACGCCGGCAAAGAGAACAAGCGCGATTTGATTGCCATGCTTTTCCAGCACCGCCTCGATGTCATCGGGTCGAACGGTGAACCCCCCTTCGCGCGGGCGCGCGAGAACGAGCGCCTCCTTCGGATCGAATCCGTGATGCGCGATTTGCGTTTTGATCGCATAGGTGTCCGAAGGGAAGGCTGGCTCTTCCATCAGGATCTTGAAACGCGCTTTCGTAGGCCGATAGAACGAAGCCATCATCAAGTGAAGATTCACCGTGAGGCTGTTCATGCAGATGACTTCGTTTGGCTGCGCGCCGACGAGTCGCGCGGCCGGCTCGCGCAAGGTCTCGTGATACGTATACCAAGGTGTCGCTGCCTTCAGGTGCGCATCGACCGCGAGCTTCGCCCAATCGTCCAGCTCCTGTTCGACGATTGTTCTCGCCGCTTTCGGCATCAGTCCCAGTGAATTTCCGGCCAGGTAAATCAGGGGCTTGCCGTCTTTGGCGAGTGGGAGATGGAATTTCTCGCGGAGATGGCGCAGCGAATCCTCGCCGTCGAGTTGATGCGCGAATTGCTCCTCAGCAGAAAAATCCATCAGACCGCAGATTACGCAGATTTCGCGGATTCAAAGAAAAGAAATGGAAACCCGAAAAAGCGGATCCCCCTCTTCTCCATCCGTGGCATCCGCGTTATCCGCGGTTAATTGTCAGGCTTGGCGGCTGCATGAATTCGATCCTTGTTCCATCGGGATCGCGAACGTAGACGACGCGCTTGCCGGCGTTCGGCCCCGACTTGAGCGTTTGCGGTTTGCCAACCGCTTTCCAGCCGGACGCCGCGATCGCACTCACTACTGCGTCGAGATCATCAACGGTGAACGCGACGTGGACCGATCCGACGTCGCACGGTCTCACCTCGACCTGTTTTCGATCGGCGGGAGCCAGATATTCGAGCAACTCAATCTTATGACCATAACCTTTTAGAACGGCGATCGAGATTTCAGCGCCGGGCACTCCGGTCGCTTCACTGGCCAGTTCGCCAGTGTGATGCGCGTGGTGCGAAAGCTCGAAGCCCAGAACATCGCGCCAAAATGCGAGGGAGCGCTCGAGATTCGAAACGGTGATCCCGGTGTGATCCGCGGCAATGATGCGAAATGGGGCCGCCCTCACACTGTTCGTTAGGCGACCGCTGCGATCACTTTGAGTTCGATCGCGATTGGCGTCGGCAGCGCGGTAATTTCAATGGTTGTCCGTGTCGGGTTCGGCTGTTCCGGTCCGGCAAAATGTTCGGCGTAGAGGCGATTGTAGATGGGAAAATCCTTCTTCATGTTGGTGAGGAAGACTGTAACATCGACAATGTCATTCCAGTTCGCGCCGGCATCTTCCAGCACGAGCCGGACGTTTTCGAAGACCGCGCGGCATTGCTTCTCGATGTCGTAGCTGGCGATGTGGCCCGCCGCATCGAACGTGACGCCGGGAATTTCTTTGCTGCCGCGCACGCGCGGTCCAATGCCCGAGAGAAAGAGAAGATCGCCGACGCGCTTCGCATGCGGAAATGCGCCGACTGGTTCAGGTGCGCGGGAACTTTCGAAAGACTTGCTCATTTGCGGATTTTCTTAGCCACAGATTAACACGGATGAAACACGGATTTTCGGGATAACATTAATTGCTGGGTGAGGCGTGCTTCTTTTTCTGTTGAGCGAGCCATTCATAAAGATCCGGCCGGTCGTAGACGTCGAGAATGTAATGATCGCGTCCAGGCAGGACCGTGAATTGCGGATGGCCCCCGGCCAATTCTGTCGCGTGAATCAATTCCTCGACCTCTTTGAGCGGCGTGAATTGGTCGTTCGGTCCGTGAAAGAGCCAGAGCGGAATGGCGGCCAGCTTTTCCGCCCAAGCTGTGATCGGGGCGACGGGAGCGAGTGAAACTACCGCGGCGAAGCGGTCCGCCATTTTGTAAGCGGCGTAGAGTGCTCCACGACCGCCCATGCTGTGGCCGGTCACATAGACGCGGTCCGGATCAACCCGGTGGATCCGTATCACTTCGTCGAGGACCGCGCCGAGCGCATCGACGTCCGTCCAGATTTCTCCATTGTGGCATTGAGGTGAGACCACGATGAATGGGAACTTGGGATCGGCTTCAACCTTCTCGGCGAGTCCGTGTTTTTTCATCTGAGCGATGTCGTCGCCGCGCAACGACCCTCCGTGGAGGTAAAGAATAAGCGGCCATCGCTCAGTGCTTTTTTCGTAGCCGCTGGGCAAGAACAGAAGGTATTGAATCTGGACTTTGTGAGGGACATCGCGTTGAAGCGTGCGCGTCTGTTGCACGCCTGGTGCGGAAGCAGATTCCTTCGCCGGGGCGAGGGCGTTAACGGAAAGAAGGGCCGCAATCCAAACAACAAAAACACGAAAGACGATCTTCACGGCCAGGAGTCTTGCAGTAGAAGTGAGCGAAGTTGCGGCAGAGGATTGCCCGCCGAAAAGTAGCGAATGGATTTAAGGAACATTGGCGAAGCGAAGAAATGGTTCGAGGTTCTGCAAACGAGCAAACGGGCGCAGATCGCGATGATGACTCTCGCGCCTGGCGCGTCAACCGGCAAGAAAGCGGAAGTTCACAAGAAGAGCGACCAGATTTTACTCGTGCTGAAAGGCAAACTGACCGGCCGAGTAGGGGAGGAAAAGGTCCGCCTCAAGAAAGGCGATGTGCTCGTGATTTCAGCGGGAACACTGCACCGGTTCAAGAACAGCGCGCGTAAACCGGCGGTGACCTTTAACGTTTACTCGCCGCCGGAATATCCGGCCAGCACGAAAGGATAATCTCAAGCCGTCACCAGCGGCTTGGGATCGTAGGGCGAAGGAGTGCCGTTGAATTTCGTGTAGAGGAACTTCGTCACGGGCGCGTTTTCTTTCGCGATCCCAATCGCCTCTTTCAGTCCGGCATCGCGCAACTTCGCCAGCGACTGTTCGAGCAGCCGCGTCCCGAAACCGCGATTGCGATATTCGGTCGAGATACAGGGCCCCGGCGCAAGATGGACTTCCGCCTCCGGTTCGTGCAATACGACCGCGGCGCCGATAATGCGCAGGCCATGCCGCAGCGCGAGGCAGGTGGTGGAAGGCGAAGTGAACGCTTTCTCCAGCCACGGTTCGATCGCTTCCATTACTTCCTGCGTCGCGGGATTCCACGCTGGGTCGAGTACAAACGAGCTCGAAATTATTTTGCGCAACTCCGCTTCGTCTTCCGCAGTCGCCGGCCCTATCTCGTAGTGTTCCGGCAATGCGGCCTCAAATTGCGGAAGCTTGGTCAGGTCCCAGCGAAAACAAATCCAGTTACTCAACTTCATACGATGAGCCCATAGTATCGTGTGCGGCTGAATCGCCGCAACTGGACGTTCGTCCGACATGACGCCGCCCGGCGACACCCGAATTCCCAAGGCAAACTAAATCGCCTGGACCGCTTTGAGTGTTTCGTTAAACGAACTGTAAAGCTCGCGATATTGCACCACGCCGCGCCGGAGCACCGGCTTGAAATTCGCCAGATCGGCGATATTCACGATCTGATCCACGCTCTGCACGAACGCGCTCATCGCGTCATTCGTCGCGAAGCGATGGCTCAGCAGCACCACGAAATGTTCGCGCCGTTCCGCGCCGGGCCGCTTGATCATCTCGCGCAGGATGGGGTTGTTCTGCGGCGACGAGCCTTTGAAGTTCTCGTACACGACCACGACGTTGTAGCTGTAAGTCTTGAGTTTCAAGACAACGTCTTCCTCGAATAATCCGAGGTGCACTTTGTAAGTCATGTCGATCAACTGCGGCACGACCATCTTCTGATATTGCTGGTGATCGACGCAGACCAGCGCCGTGTTATCGCCGAGATCGAAAAACGATGAATCCTGGGTTTCCATGATCTACCGGAAAGCATTTGCCGCAACGTCGAGGCGCAAGCCCGAGTCGAGGTCGTTATCGACGCCGCGAGTTTTTTGAATAATGTCGATGCCGCGGCTCACCTTGCCCTTGCGCGAGGCGAACAATTTCGCCGTCTCTTCGGTGATGAGATCGTTTTCGTAGGCGTTTAAGATCGACTGGTCGAAAGTCATCCAGCCGAAGGGCGAGCTGGCTTCGATGATTTCGTAGAAGCTGCGGTGCTCGCCTTCGCCGATCGCGATGGTTTCTCGCGTGCGCAGATTGTTGCCGAGAATTTCGGTGAGCAACTGCCGTCCGCCATTGACCTTCGGCGCGAGCCGCTGGCTGATGATGTAGCGCAAAGTATCGGCGAGCCGAATGCGCAATTGCTGTTCTTCGCCGAGGGAAAAAAGTCCGAGGATACGATTGATGGCCTGGCCGGCGTCGACCGTGTGCAGCGTGCTCAGAACGAGGTGTCCGGTTTCCGCCGCCATCAGCGCCACTTCCACCGTCGCGCGATCCCGCATTTCGCCGACCAAAATGACTTTCGGCGCCTGGCGAAGCGCGGCGCGCAATCCATTCGGGTAATTGTTAAAATCGTGGCCGAGTTCCCGTTGATTGAACGTGGCCTTGAGCGTCGGATGCACAAATTCAATCGGATCTTCCAGTGTCACGATGTGGACCGGCTGGTTCGCATTGATTTCATTGAGCAGCGCGGCCAGCGTCGTGGTCTTGCCGCTACCGGTTGCACCGGTTACCAGGACGAGGCCGGTTTTCTCCTTCGCGATCTCTTCGAAAATCGGAGGCAGCTCCAAACTCTCGACCGTCGGAATTTCGCCTTGCAGCTTTCGCAGCACGATCGAGAAATGCCCCTGTTGCCGGAAAATATTTACTCGGAAACGCGCTTCGTCATTGAGCGAATAGCTGCAATCGCATGAGCCGCCGGTCAGATAATCGTAAATGAGGCGCCGATTCCCCTGCATCAAAGTGAGCGCAATTTGCTCCGTCTGATACGGCGTCAACGCGTCGATCGGCGGATCCACGAAGACCGGCTTCAGTTCGCCGTAATCCTCGACCTGCATCGGATGGCCCACGGAAAAATTGAGGTCGGAGATGCCGTCGTAGGTCTTCAACATCGCGGACAGAATTCTGTCGAGATCGGGAATTCTCATCGCGTAAAGGGACTATTCATCGGCGCCGTCAGCCGGTGGTTCTTTCAGGAAGGGGCGGAATTTCTTTTTATCCATCGCCTTGTCATAAGCTTCTTCCGGCGAAATCCGTGTGTGCCGCAAATGATCCATGATCGCGTCGTCCAGCGGCTGATTGCCCTTTTTCTTGCCGACCTGAATCATGCCCGGGATCTGGTGTGTCTTGCCTTCGCGAACGAGGTTAGCGATCGCCATGTCGACCACAAGAATTTCGAGCGCGGCCACGCGTCCCGGCTTGTCGATCCGCTTGAACAGATTCTGGGCGATCACGCCCTTGAGCGATTCGGCGAGGGTGGCCCGGATTTGGTTCTGCTGATTGGTCGGGAAAACGTCGATGATACGATCGACCGCCTTCGCGGCGCTCGAGGTATGGAGTGTTCCGAAAACCAAGTGTCCAGTCGCGGCCGCGGTCAGGGCGAGTTCGATCGTCTCGTGATCGCGCATTTCACCCACGAGAAGGATGTCCGGATCTTCGCGAAGAGCGCCGCGGAGAGCGGATGCAAACGAGCGAGTATGCACTCCTACTTCGCGGTGCTGCACCAGACAGTTTTGGCTGCGATGCACGAATTCGATCGGATCTTCCACGGTAATGATGTGGTCGTGGCGCTGCATGTTCGCGTAATCCATCATCGCCGCCAGAGTGGTCGATTTGCCCGAACCAGTCGGTCCGGTGACCAGAACGAGACCCTTTTTCAAAAGAGGAAATTTTTTCAGGACCGGCGGAAGATTGAGGTCGTCCACGGTCAGAACGGTCGAAGGGATCAGCCGAAAAACGGCGGAGATGCCGTATTTTTGCTGGAAAAAATTCGCACGATAACGCGCCATGCCCGGCACCTCATAGCCAAAATCGATGTCGGATGTTTCTTCGAAGGTTTTGATTTTTCCTTCGGGCGCGATCTCGTAAACCATCGCTTTCAACTCGTCATTCTGGAGCGGCGGGTAATCGACGCGGACCAATTCACCGTTGATCCGCAGCATCGGCGGATTATTCGTGGCGAGATGAAGGTCGGAAGCCTTCTGCTCTCCCATGAGCTTGAAAAATGAGTCAATGCGGGCCATGCGAGCGACCCTTGATAAAGCTAAATCGATGCCACCCGCTCGGGATTCACCGCGGGAAGTCCCCGCGCGAATTTCTCGCTGCGACTGAAGGGCGCGGTTAGCGGCTCGAATCCCGCGCCGAGTCCAGGGTGGAGCGAACTTGTTCCAGCAGCTTTTCGCGGGTGTATGGCTTGGGGATAAACCCGCGCAAACCTTGCGCCAGCATCAGGCCGAGCTTGCTCTGTTCGGCGAAGCCGCTGCTGAGGACCACGGCCACATTCGGATTGAGCGCGCGCAATTCGTCGAAGACGGCGTCTCCGTCCATGACCGGAAGGAAAAAATCGAGGATGACCAGGCCGATTTGCTTGCTGATTTGCTGATAGATCCTGAGCGCTTCGAAGCCGTCGCGCGCAATGATGACTTTGTAGCCTTCTTCCGTCAGCATCGCGGAAGCAAGCTCCGCAATTTCGGCTTCATCATCCACCAGTAGGATCAACTCGCGGTTTCCCTTTTGGTTCAAGACTTTGATGTCCGCGGGAATCGCCGCGGTTGTTGGAGGCTGTGTTGTAGTTTCCGGGGCGGCAGGTTTTGCGCGCACTGGCGATGTCTCGGGCGGTTTCTCTATTACCTTCTCGAACGATTCGGAGGGCGGCGGAACCACTGTGAATTCGGGCGGCCGCGATGGATCGGGGCCGCCTTTCGCCTTTGGTGCGGTGCCTTCGAGGATCCTCGACGTTACCCGGTCGAAGAGAGCTTGCGCGGCCTTCGAAGCAAGCTCGACGCGTTCCTCGAGCATTTCGATGTAATTGAATTCGCCCTTGTGCTGGCGAGCCAGATCCGCATAACGCGAGATCTGTTGCAGCGTCGTGTTCAGCTCGGTCGAAGTAGTGGCGATCCACTTTAAATCGTCTTGATCGAGCATAGGACTGGCGCTGCTTTCAGGTTTGGTCGCGGTCGTTTAAACAAGCCCAAAAAACACAACCCAATACGATAAAAATAGTGATCGCGAATGAACCAAGAGTCAGCATACAGGAAAGCAGATTAAAGTCAGCACGCTTCATGCCTTCTCACCGGGCGGGCGTCAAACGGAATCACGCCGAAGAAATCTCGGAGAACACGGCGATACGCTTTTCGTTTCATCGGCGGGAGCCAGGCGAGGTTGAATTCCTGCGGTCGAATCCACCGCGCGGAGCGGAATTCGGCATCGGGGCGGGCGACGTTCAGAGCGCTCTTTGCCGCTCGCAAACGGAGGAGGAAATAATGATGGGACTGCCCGCGAAATCCCTTTTTCGTTAGGCCGGCCGGGAAGCAGTATCGGTACGGTCCCCGCATGCCAACGATGCTGTAGGCGTTTCGCGGGAGCGAAATTTCTTCGAAAACTTCGCGAGTCAGCGCCGCCACTGGCGTTTCGCCGGCTTCGATTCCGCCCTGCGGAAATTGCCACGCTCCGGAAGCGTCCGCGCGTTCGCAGATGAGAATGCATCCGGTCCGATCCTGTAGAATGGCTGCGACCGCCGGGCGATAAAGCATCCACGGAATCTATCACAGAAGTTTTGGTGAAAGCATGCGTTGGCCTGAGGATCGCCGAACGCGCGTTCAGCCAGATGACCTAACGATCTGTGGCCGGGGAGTCCCTGCCCGTCATCCCGAGCCGCGCAGACGGCGAGGGACCTCAAAGTCGCGCGGTAGCCGCCATCAAACCAGGATCGTGCCACGCATTCCCAAGCACTTCGTTCGACGTTCCTCCTGCGTTCCTCCTGACTAGAATGTGGCCACTACGACCGCGAGGTCCCTCGCCGTCTGCGCGGCTCGGGATGACATCCTCTAAACTCGGTCGTTTATTGTTTAGCATGCCACCAAGTTTTCGGAATGGCGTTTACGGCGGCATTCTCGTCGCTGTCGTATTCGGGCTTTGCCTTGTTGCTCTCTGGCGGCCGGAGCGGCAGATCCGGCTCCATAGCGCGCATCTTCTCTCGCAAATCGAAAAGAAGGATTGGACAGCCGTCGCTCAATTTATCGGACGGGATTATCAGGATCGTTGGGGAGATGATCGCGCGTTACTTCTCGAACGGATGCGCGAAGTTTTCCGCGTTATCCCAAACGCGCGGATTGAAGCAGGCGATCCGCAAGTCCGCGTCGAAGATTCGAAAGGGTTCTGGACAGCGAAAATTACCGTCAACGGAGCAGGCGAATTCGCCGTATTGATCCAGGAGAGAGTGAATTCTCTTTCCGCGCCATTCGAGTTCGAGTGGCGGCTCCAATCGAGCAAGCCGTGGGACTGGAAGCTGGTTTGCGCCCGGAATCCGGCGCTGGAAATATCGGGCCCGTAGCCGCCTCCCTGCGGCCGGCGCGGGAGATCGCGCGATAATTTTCTGCGCGTCGCAATAGCGAAGCGGCTGCAGCGCTATTTCCCGAGCGCGGTTCGCAACTCCGTTTTCGCTGCCTCCACTTCGCGCGGCGCGGCGTGGCAAAGCAGAAGAGCGCGCAACTTGTCACCCTGATAGTACCGCACCACGAATTTCTTTTTCGCGTACGAGCCCTTCAAACTCACCCGCGTCGGCTGCAAACTGAAATCACCCACGAAATCCATCTTCAGATCGAACATTTCCGTCCAGAAATAGGGGATCTGTTCATAACGTATTCGCTTCTTCCCGGTCATGTTCGCACCCGCCACGAGCCCTTGTTCGCGCGCATTTTCCCAATGCGTCTGGCGGCGCACCCCGCCCATGATGCGGTCCGGATAAAAGGCCAGGTCGCCGATCGCATAAATTCCTTTTTCTTCCGTCTCGAGGTATTCACTCACCGGCGATCCGTGGGGTCCGGAGAGCGGCGTGTTCCGCACCAGCTCGAGGTTCGGCTCGGCGCCGCATGCGACCACGGCCACGCCGGCGGCGATGCGGTTGCCACTTTTCGTCTGGATATTTCGCAGGACGGTTTTGCCTTCAAAGCCATTCAGACTTTCTCCCAGCAGCAACGTGATCCCGTGCTTTTCGAAATACGCGGTAACCCACGCGCCGGTTTCGGGATCGAGATACCGATTCAGCAGGTAAGCATCGCGATGCATCATGCTGACTTTGAATTTCAGCTGCCGCAGACTGGCCGCGGCTTCGCACGCCAGCAATCCGCCGCCCACCACCACGATCGCTTTCTCCAGCGACGCCATTTCGCGCAACGCCAGCGCATCGCGAATCGTCCGGAGATAAATGACATTGCCCAAGCCGACACCCGCGACCGGTGGCCGCACCGGGCGGCTCCCCATCGCGAGGCAGGCTTTGTTGAACTCGATCGTCTCGCCATTGCCAAGAACCGCGAGCCGCCGGTCGATATTGACCTGCGTGACCATGGCCGCGAGCCGAGCTTCAATTTTGTGCGAGTCGTACCATTTCGGATCCTGGCAAGGCAGTTTTTTCAGGGGCGGAATTTTGTCGCGCAAAAAGCTCTTTGAAAGCATCCAACGCTTGTAAGGATGATAGGTCTCCGCGCCCACCAGAGTGACGCTCCCTCTCTTGTCGTATTTCCGGATGCTTTCGCAGGCGCTGCCGCCGCCAATGCCGCTTCCGATGATGAGATAGTCGCGTTGAATCATGTGAAGGCGGACGATAGGAAATCGGTTGGGCTACTGGCGAGGTAAAAATTAGTCAGCGTGCGGGGCCTCGCTGTCAGCCCCTCTCCTTCTCCTGCTCGTGATCCTGATCGGCTGGAAAGATCATGAGTAGGATCATGAGCAAGAGCAGGATAGATGACGGCAGCGCTAAAACACCGTTCGGCAGACGATAACCGACGCAATAACACCGGCGAGGTCACCCAACAAACCAGCGGGAATCGCGTGCCGGGTCTGTTTCACACTCACCGATCCGAAGTAAACTGCCGCTACGTAAAACGTCGTTTCGGTGCTGCCGTAAATCGTCGCGGCCATCAAACTGACGATATTATCCGGGCCGAGCCGGTGGATAATGTCGGTCAGGATGGCGAGCGTCGCGCTTCCGCTCAGCGGCCGCATGAGCGCCAGCGGAAGCAGATCTGTGGGGAAATGAAGCGGCGTCAGCACTGGAGTCAGCACGCGCGTAAGCAGATCGATTCCACCCGCGCCTTTGAACATGCCGATCGCCACCAGCATCGCTACCAGAAACGGAATGATTTTCAGGATCACTCCGAACCCTTCCTTCGCGCCCTCGACAAATTCCTCGTAAACCTTCACCCCGCGGGTGGCGGCGTAGACCGGGAAAAAGCTGAGCAGAAATGGGATCGCAAGAATGGAGAGCGCGTTTACGCAGCGTACGAATGCGCTCTGAGTCGCGGTGTTCGGGTCCGCCGGAACATTGAAGACCGCGGGAAAAACCATCCGCACGAAAAGCGCGAGGAAAAAAAGCGCGAGCACGATCAGAAGCGCGGAAGCCCAGGCGGCTGGCTTCGTCTTTGGCGGCAGGTCTTCGGTTTGAAAAATGTCGGCACTCGCGGCTGTCGGTTCCGCGACGAGTGCGTCGTCCCTTCCAGGCGCCGTATCGCGCAGTCGAAAGAACGGGAGTTTTTCCAGGATCTTCGCGGCGGTAATCGCAACTGTGGCCGCGCATAACGTCGCGAGCAGCGCGGTCCCGACGATCGCCGTCGGCCGCTTGGATCCCGCGGCCGCAAGGAGCGCGATCGCGGTCGCCGGGATCAATTGGACCGAAGCGGTGTTGATCGCGAGAAAAGTGCACATCGCATTGGAGGCCACGCCGGGGCGCGGATTGAGCGACTCGAGATCGCGCATCGCGCGCAATCCGAGGGGCGTCGCGGCATTCCCGAGCCCGAGCATGTTGGCCGCCATGTTCATCAGCATCGAACCCATCGCGGGATGTTCCGGCGGCACGTCGGGAAAAAGGCGCCGCATGATCGGACGCAAACCGCGCGCGATGCGTTGGACGAGGCCGGCGCGTTCCGCCAGTCGCATCACGCCGAGCCAAAGCGCCATCACGCCGATCAACCCCAGCGCAATCGTGACCGCCGTCTTCGCGCCGTCGAACGCACCAGCGGTCACTTCGTTCAGCCGATCGTTCCATCCACCGATCCCGACCGCCAGCACCACGAGCGCGAGCCAGATGTAATTCAGCACAATTTTTTATAGCAGCCCTCGCGTGTCCGAAAAGCGATTTGTCCGAGTCTTTTTCTGGGGAGCGCAAGCTGCCAGCCTGCCCATCTCGGCAGCTTGCCGAGATGCATCGCGCGACCCGTGGCGCTGAATGCGAAGTGGCGTCGTCAAGGTGTCGCCGGCAACTGCAGGCTGGCAGCCTGCGCTCCCCAGATTGGATTTCGCGCGCGCGAATTTAGCGTTGCTTCAAGAGCGTTGCGGCGTGCTGAAGGGCGGATTCACTTTTGCCTCCGAGCATCCTTGCTATTTCTTCGCGCCGCGCTTTGCCGGCAACTTCGCTGAGCCGCGAATGCGTTCGACCCGCGATCACTTCCTTCGTCACAACGAACTGCGTCGCTGCCGCCGCGGCCACTTGCGGCAGATGCGTAATGCAAAGAACCTGATGATCGGCTGCGAGTTTCTGCATCTTCGCGCCAACGGCATTGGCGATTTCGCCGCCGACATTTGCATCGATCTCATCGAAGACCAGGAGCGGGATCGCATCCTGCGCGGCGAGCGAAGATTTGATCGCGAGCATCAATCGTGAAATCTCGCCGCTCGAGGCGATCGTTCGCAGCGGTTTCAACGGCTCGCCCGGGTTCGGAGAAAAGAGCAACTCGACGGCATCAAACCCGGTCGCGCACGCTTCATCGAGCGCGGTGAGTTTCGTCTCGAATTCCGATTGTCGAAAACCAAGGTCGCGCAGATTCGCGCGAATATTCTCGGCCAGCTTTGGCGCCGCTTTGCTGCGCAGCTTATGCAAGGCATGTCCGATCCGTTCGACTTCGGCGCGTGCGCTCTCGATTTCCTTGTCCAGCCGCTCGAGTTCCGCGTCGCGCCCTTCGATCTTGCGCATCCGCTCTGCGGCTCGGTCGCCGAAGGAAATCACTTCCGCGATCGAGCCGCCATATTTTCGCTTCAAGGTTTCGAAGAGCGACACGCGATCTTCCAAGGCGGCAAGCTGCACCGGATCGAGATCAAGCTCTTCGGCGTATTGTCCAAGCGAACGTGAGATTTCAGAAAGTTCGACGACACTCGCCGCGTGCGCTTCCGCCAGCATCGCCTTCGATGGGTCGATTTTTTCCAGCTCGCGGAGCAGACGTTGGGTTTCGGCGAGTTGCGGGAGGATGGAATCGTCGGCTTCGGAAAGCCGCCGCGCGATCGAGCCGGCCAGTTCCAGCAAACGCTTGCTGTTGGCCGCGAGTTTGTAGCGCAACGCAATCTCTTCCTCCTCCATGGCGGACAAATTCGCGCTCGTGATCTCAGTGATTTGGTGGCGCAACAAATCGATTTCCTGCTCGCGCGCCGATTCCGCCGTACTCAACGCCCCGTGTTCGGCCCGTAACGTTTGCAGCTTGCGATGGTGTTCTCCGAATGCACGCAGCGTCTCATCCGCGTGCGCGTAACTGTCGAGTAAGGCGAGCTGGCGATCCGGCGAAAGGAGCGACTGATGATCGTGCGGTCCATGCAGGTCGACCAGTTCGTCGCCAAGATTTTTCAGCACATTCAATGTGGTCGGCGATCCATTGATGAACTGGCGGTTCGTTCCCGTGGTCGAGAAGCTGCGCTTAAGAATCAGCTCTCCATCCGAGGCGTCGATGCCCGAATCGCTTAGCAGCGAATTGAGTTGTTCCAGTTCGGGGCCTTCGAAAACAGCCTCGACCGTGCAGGCATCCGCGCCGGTGCGAATCAAGGATTTGTCGGTCCGCTCACCGAGCAACAATTGCAGCGCCCCGATGATGATCGATTTCCCCGCGCCGGTCTCGCCGGTGATCGCGGTGAATCCCGGTGCGAGCTGCCATTCGAGATCCTCGACCAGCGCGAGATTCTTGATTCGCAACAGGGTAAGCACGGGGAAGTTGAGAGTTGAGGGTTAAGAGTTGAGAGCGGAAGGTGCCGCGCTTGCAAGTTTCAAACTCTCAACTCTCAACTAGCAACTCTCAACTTTCCCTCACCTTCCTCGGCACTGGCACTTCGCAGGGCGTGCCGACGATCGGTTGTGATTGCGAGGTCTGCCATTCCGCCGATCCGCGCGATCAGCGGCTGCGTTCCTCGATCTACGTCGAAACGCCAGAGTGCGCCTGGGTGGTCGATACCGGAACGGATTTTCGCACGCAGGCTTTGCGCGAAAATATCCGGCGCCTCGATGCGGTGGTCTTCACTCACTCTCACACCGACCACATCATGGGGTTCGACGATCTCCGGCGCTATTCGTACGACTTGGGATCGATCCCGGTCTACGCCTCCCCGGAAACGATGCGTGATCTGGCGCGCGTTTATGAATTCGCTTTCAACGGGCTCAATCGCTCGCCCGGATACCTGGTGCCTGTGCCTCACATCGTCGACGGTCCGTTTCAGCTGGGAAAAACTACGCTAACGCCGTTGCCGGTTCCGCACGGGAAATCGATGGTGAACGGATACCTGTTTTCACGCGAAGGCGAAAAACTAGTCGCTTATTTGAGCGATTGCAGCGCAGTGCCGGACGAAATCATGCGCGAGATCGGGGGGGTAAGAGTTCTGATCATCGACGCACTCCGGCGTAGGCCGCATCCTACCCATCTGAGCGTGAGTCAGGCGCTGGAAGTGTCGGCGAAAGTGAAACCGGCGCAGACATTGTTCACCCACATTTGTCACGAGCTGCCGCAATCGAGCGAAACCGAACTGCCGGCCGGTGTGGGGATCGCTTACGACGGTTTGAAATTGTCGTTGTGAATGATCTCCCAAAATTGGGTTGAGGTAGCCGTTGATCGGCTTGGGGAGCGGACGCTGCCAGCCTGCGCGCCCCAAGGCTGGCGCACCGTCCTCTGGGAATCGCGGCGATCGTTTGGTTTGTTCTGGCCGGCAGCAACCTGCTTTCGGCGGAGACGCTGCTCCCCGCGACGATTGTCGTCTATAACGGGGCGCTTCCGGAATCGGTTGAGCTGGCTAAGTTTTACACCTAGAAACGGGGCATCGCGCCTGATCATCTGGTGGCACTGAGCTGCTCCAAAGAGGAAGAAATTAGCCGCGAAGAATACGACACCACGATCGCGCAGCCGCTTCGTGATGTTTTCAAGGAGCGAAAATAGTGGAGGCTGCGCGACTTGCCTAACGACCAGAGCCCAGTCGTGGCCAATTCAATTCGGTTTGTGGCGTTGATCAAGGGAATGCCGCTAAAGATTCGAGCCGCGGCCGATTACCCGGGAGATCAACCGGGTCCCGGCCCGGTCGCGAATCGCAACGAAGCGTCGGTGGATTCTGAGCTTTCCACCCTTGCGTTCTTCACCCCAAAAATTTCCGGCGCACTCATTAATCCGTATTTCAAAAGCTATCTCGCGATCACTGAATTTAAGGACGCACCCCTGATGCTCGTTTGCCGTCTCGACGCGCCAACAGCGGCGACGGTTCGGCGGATGATCATCGGCGCAATCGAGACAGAAAAAATCGGCCTCTGGGGCCGCGCCTATGTCGATGGCGCACATAATACCACCGGGGCTTTGTTGTTGGCGATCAATGGCTCGCCGAAATCGCGGATCAGCTCCACCGCGCGGGGGTTCCGGTGATCTACGATGACCAGCCCGCGACTTTTCCGGATGGATATCCGATGTCAGATTGCGCGCTTTATTTTGGATGGTACGCGGACGCCGTGGCCGGTCCGTTTACCCAGCTGGAATTCCGATTCGTCCCGGGAGCCGTGGCGGTTCACATCCACTCCTTTAGCGCCAGCACTCTGCGAAATGAAAATGCCAACTGGGTGGTGGAACTCATTCGAAGTGTTCTGCGGACCTCCGCTGATGCCCCGGCGGCACCATTGTTGAAGAAGCTCGAAGCAGATGCGCGCGCGGCAACCTCCGCGGTTACTCCGGGCAATGCGCGCGACCGTAGTGAATAAGCGCGCACACATGCCTGTCATCCTGAGCCGCGCAGACGGCGAAGGACCTCACCCATGCAAATTGCGGCACCGGAGAAAACCGGACATAACTGACGTGCACGCCCGATGTATCGCGGAAGCGGTTGAGCGGATGCGAGGTCCCTCGCCGTCTGCGCGGCTCGGGATGACGACGCGTCTCGGCCTAACGAATGATACCCCGCTCGCTCTGTTCGATGAACTCCACGATCTGAGTGATCTCGGGGCTCAAGGGCAGTTCCTGCCGGATCGCTTCGATCGCCTGATGCGTGTTGTACTTCGAACGGTAAATGATGCGGAACGCCTCTTTGATCCACTTCACGCTTTCCGCCGGAAAGCCGCTGCGTTCCAAGCCGACGAGATTAATGCCGCGCACTTTCGCCGGATTCCCGTCCGCGATCATGAACGGCGGAATGTCCTGCACGATTTTCGAGCAGCCGCCCGTGATCGCATACCGCCCAATCCGGCAGAATTGATGGACCGCGGTCAGCCCGCCCATGACCGCGTGGTCGCCCATCTTGACGTGACCGGCCAGCGTTCCGTTATTGGAAAACACGACCGCGTCACCGACGTCGCAATCATGCCCGATGTGGCTGTAGGCGAGGAAATTTCCGCAACTGCCAATGCGCGTCTTGCCCGCGCTGGTCGTGCTGCGATTCACGGTAACGAATTCGCGAAACGTATTTTCGTCGCCGATCTCCAGGAAAGTCGGTTCGCTTTGATACTTCAAATCCTGAGTCTGCTGGCCGATCGAGCAGTAGGCGTAAAATTTATTCCGTGCCCCGGCAATCATCGGGCCGCAGAGCGTGACGTGATGTTGCAGCCAGCAATCGCGGCCGAGCACGACGCCTGCCGCCACGACGCAATAGGGTCCAACGCTGGTGCCGACTCCGATCGTCGCTTGCGGGTCTACGATTGCGGTCGGGTGAATCTGTGCCTCGCTCATTGATCCATGAGCCTCAACATCAACTCGCATTCCGAGACGACGGCGTTGTTGACCGCGCAACTGCACTTCAATCTCGCGAGCTGCTTTCCGCGGGTCTTGGTCAACTCTGCGGAAATGAAGAGCGTGTCGCCAGGAAAGACCGGCTTCCTGAATTTCACTTCGTCGGCACTCACAAAATAACCGAGCCGTCCGCTGCCGCTCTTCGTCAGTTTCAACATCAGGATGCTCGCGACCTGGGCCATCGCTTCCACTTGCAACACCCCGGGCATGACTGGATGCCCGGGAAAATGGCCGGCAAAAAAAGGCTCGTTGATGGTGACCGATTTCACGCCAATGCATTTCGTTTCTCCCTCGAACGTGAGGATCCGGTCCACCATCAGGAATGGGTAACGATGCGGCAGCAGCTCCATCACCTGGTTAATGTCGAGGCCGCCCTCGCCCGCGGGGAAAGGGTGCGGTTGCAGAAGCGGCGTGGTGCGCGTTGCCTCGCGCGCGAGTGCCCGCGCCAATTCTGCGTTGGCGCTGTGGCCGGGTTTGACCGCCACGACGTGGCCGCGAATGCGCTGCCCGAAAAGCGCGAGGTCGCCGATGATATCGATGATTTTGTGGCGCACGAATTCGTCGGGAAACCGCAACGGCTCCTTGCTCAGGACCGCTTCACCCCGCACGACGATCGCGTTCTCCAAGCTCCCGCCTTTGATTAAATTTTTTTCCATCAAAGCCTGAACGTCTTCGTAAAAAACAAACGTTCGGGCGGGTGCGATCTCGCGCTCGTAAATCGCCGGCGTAATTTCCGTCGAAAGGAATTGGGTGAACTGGCCGCCCGGCCCGACCTGCGTGCAGGAGATTCGAAATATCGGATCGGGCAATAATACCAGCAGCGAGCCGTTTTTCGTCTCGACGTGAATCGGCTCGCGGACATCGAAGAATCGCCGCGGCGTTTCCTGCGGAACAATGCCGGCCTTCTTGATCAGCTCGACGTAAGGCCGCGCGCTGCCATCGCCGATCGGCGGTTCGTTCGCGTCCATCTCGATGATCGCGTTATCGACGCCCATCGCAGAGAGCGATGAGAGGATATGCTCGACCGTGTGCACGCGGAGCGAGCCTTCACCGATCGTGGTCGCGCGCTCGACCGTCTTCAGATTTGCGATGTTCGCGTCGATCGTTGGTTCGTCCTGAAGATCCTTGCGTTTGAACTTGATGCCGAAGTCGACCGGCGCCGGCTGCAATTTCAGCGTGACCTTTTCGCCGGTATGCAACGACGTGCCGCTGACGCTTGCGCTGCGGGCGAGAGTTTGCTGCGGCTCGGATGACATGACGGGCTTAACTAACAAAGATTGCGCGGGGTGACTAGGAAGCGTTTCAAGAGGTTTCGCGCGGCAAACCCGAGGCGCCCAGGCCCAGCGATTTTGTTAACGCGGCGGAGCGATCTCCAGACCGGTTGACTAAACCCGACGGCAGAGAAAGTAACAACTCCGTTACCTTTCATATCTCGCCACCTAATTGGCGATTTGTAACATCAACTCGTGGGTTCGGGCTCGCCCCCAAGCGCGCCGAGATGTATGCAGATTCATTGAGGTTTACGCTATGAAAATACGCCGGTCTTCTAATGCGCGCACGCGTCGACTGCGGATCCTTGCTGCGCTAGTTTCATTCGCTTGCGCGGTTCCGCTCCACGCCTCGTTTCACCTGAACCAAATCGAGCAGGTAATCGGCGGCGTCAACGGCGACACCACCGCGCAAGCTGTGCAGTTGCGGATGCGTGCCACGGGGGAAAATTTTGTTTCTACTGGAACGCTCGTTGCCTTCGACGCCTCGGGGAATAATCCAATCACTCTCCTCACATTCCCTTCCAATGTGAGCAACGATGCGGCCGGCACTCGGATTTTGATTACGACCGCGAGTTTCGCGAGTCATGAGACTTCGCCGATCGCATCCGATTTTACGATGACCGCAATGCCTGCGAGCTATCTGGCTGCCGGCCGGCTGGCTTATGAACACGGCGGTATTCTCTGGTCGGTGAGCTGGGGCGGCACGAGCTACACCGGACCAAACATGGGCACGTTCGACAACGACGCGGACGGCAACTTCGGCCCACCGTTCGCCGGGGCGTTGCCTTCGACTTCAACTTCCGCGCTTCGCTTCAGTGGCCCGGCCTCCGCTCCCAGCACAAATAATGCGGCAGATTACACGGTGACCGTCGGCGCCGCCACGGTCACGAACAATTCCGGAGCTTCCGCCTCACTCGCAGGCCCGACATCGACACCAACGCCGACGCCATCACCTACACCGTTGCTTCCGCGCATCGGCAAGGGGCCGATTCGCGTCGAGTTACAACCGATCGCCACAGGCTTAAGTGGCGCGCCCAACGATCTCATGTCGGCGAACAATGGGACCGACCGGCTTTTCATCGTGATGCAGACCGGCCAGATCTTGATCGTGAAGAATGGTCAGCTTTCGGCGACGCCGTTTCTCGATGTTTCGAGCCGTCTCGTCACGATCATGCCGAACTACGACGAACGGGGATTACTTGGCCTCGCCTTCCATCCGGGCTTTACCGATTCGAGCAGCCCCGGATTCCATAAGCTCTACACCTACACGAGCGAACCGGTCGCCGGCACCGCCGACTTTACCGTGCCGAACGCATCGCCCTTCGATAACCAGAGCGTCCTGGCGGAATGGAAAGTTTCGGACGCCAACCCGGATTTGGTTGATCCGGCTACGCGCCGCGAAATCATCCGGATCGATCACCCCGAGTTCAATCACGATGGCGGCAAGCTCGCGTTCCGACCGAGCGATCAGTATCTCTACATCTCGTGCGGCGACGGTGGGGCCGCGAACGATGTCGGCCCCGGCCACAACCCGGCTACGGGAAATGGTCAGGATCTCACCACCGTGCTCGGGAAAATTTTGCGCATTGATCCCCTCGATCCAGCGCTTACTTCTGGCAGCGCGGACGCAGCCAGTGCAAATGGCAAGTACCGCGTGCCTGTTTCCAATCCTTTCGTCGCCACCCTTCAACCCGCGAACAGAGTAGCGGAAATTTACGCTTATGGATTGCGCAATCCCTTCCGTTTCAGTTTCGACGCCGCCAGTGATAAATTCATCGTGGGCGATGTCGGCCAGAACAACATCGAAGAAGTAGACATCGTCGAGGCGGGCAAGAATTATGGTTGGAACAAGAAGGAAGGGACCTTTCTCTTCAATCCGGCTGACGGGACGGTCTCGCCCGACTTCTACCCCGATCCTTCGCTTATCAATCCGATCGCTGAATACAGCCATGCTGACGGCCAAGCGGTGCTGGGCGGCTTTGTTTACCACGGCAGCGCAGTCCCCTCGCTCGCCGGCAAATACGTCTTCGGCGATCTCTCCACCATCGCGCAGGAAGGCGCAGGCGGCGCGCCGACCGGCCGGTTGTTTTATCTCGATGGCCCGAGCGCGGGGATCATCCGGGAGCTGCGGATTGGCAACGTTGAGCGGCCGCTCGGATTATTCATCAAAGGATTTGGGCAGGGCGCGGACGGTGAAATATATGTCCTCGCGGACGCGAACATCGGTCCTTCGGGTAGCGGTGGGCAAGTATTGAAACTGATTGCGGCGCCGGCCGCGCCCGCGCTCGTGAATCTTTCGACCCGGTTGCGAGTGCAGGTTGGCGACAACGTCCTCATCGGCGGATTTATTCTGACGGGCAGCACTCCCAAAAAGGTGATGCTGCGTGGGATTGGACCGTCGCTCGCAAGTGGCGGCCAGCCGGTCCCGGGACGGTTGAGCGATCCGACGCTCACGTTATTCGATAGCAGCACCGGTGCTGCATTAGCCACGAATGACGATTGGATGGACAGCGCTCAGAAACAGCAGATCATCGACAGCACGATACCGCCGAGCGACCCGAAGGAGTCGGCTATTGTTGCGACTCTCCAGCCGGGGAATTACACGGCGATCTTGAGCGGAGTCGGTGGAGCGACGGGGGTTGGTTTGGTGGAACTTTACGATCTCGACCAGAACGCTCCGGCAAATCCCGCTAACATTTCCACGCGCGGTTTTGTCGAGACGGCGGACAACGTGATGATCGCGGGTTTTATTCTCGGCGGCTCGACCTCCCAGCGCGTTTTGGTTCGGTCGATCGGTCCGGGATTGACGGCAGCGGGCGTGCCTAACGCCTTGCAGGATCCATTTCTGGAATTGCATAACTCTTCCGGCACGACTCTCGCCACCAACGATAGTTGGCGCTCAAATCAGGAGGCGGACATCATCGCGACCGGCATCGCGCCGAGCGATGATCGAGAGCCGGCCATCTTGCAGTCCCTTCCGCCGGGTACTTATACCGCTGTCGTCCGCGGCAGCGGAAATTCGACCGGTGTCGCGCTCGTCGAGGTCTATCAAATACTGCAGTGAGCCAACTGTAGCGGCGGTCTATGACCGCCGGATCGCATCCAGTCCCCCCGACCGGCGCTACTAGGGCGCCGTTACTGCGAATCCAGGTGCGCCCAGTCGATCTCGACGCGCTGCCGCTGCGCGAAGCGATCGTGAAAGAATAGCTCCTTGTGCCGGCAACCGTGCTCATGCACGAGCCGCGTCACTTTCACATCGAAGCAGCAGTATTCCGCGATTTCCATCAGGCGCCCCTCGCGCCACCATTTGATCGCGTCGAGCCCGGCCGCGGTTTTCTGAATGCCGAGCGTCGCGTGCGCAATCGCGTCGAGCCCAAGCCGGTGGCCCAACTTCTTCTCCATGTCGACCATCAAATCGGCCGTCTGCAATTCCGCGATGAGATCGAGAATGGTGTAGCCCATCAAAACCTGATAATCGAAATTCAATACATTGAAACCGATGACGAGATCCGCGCGGCGCAATCGCTCGATCAGCCGGTTCACCTGCGCTTCGCTGAAGACTTCGTAGCGGCCGGCGGCGGTGCTGAAGATCACGCCGACCGACATGCGCATGTCGCCTTTACGCATCCAGCCGCCGGCGTCGTTCGCCGTGCGTTGAGTCTCAAGGTCGAAGTAAACGATGTCGCGCGGCATCGGCAAATCTCAACGAAGAGGGCGTTTCATTTCAATTCAAAACCGCCGCAATCAAAGGTCATCATTTGATCCACGCCGGTCACTCGGAATTGTTCGACCACCGCGCCGTCATCCTGAAAAACATCGAGTGCGTTCGAGCCATGCGCAGCCAGGAGACCGCGGACCAGTCCCGGCGTTTCGCTCACGCTGCAAAGCGGCAGCCCATCGCTCGCTTTCAAAAAGCTTCCGTCTTCATCGAAGCCGATCGCGAGTTCCACGGTCACCCTCTCGTCATTGACCAGCGGATTAGGCTGCAACTTGATCTTCACTTTCTCGGGCGCGTTCGCGCTCGCAGGCGGCGACGCCACCGGCTTCCCGTCCACCAGTGAGAAATCTTTGTGGGCGACAATCGATTTCTCGAAATCCACTTTCCAATCTGAAACGGATGGCTGGCCGGCTTCGGCTTTTGTCGCGAGAAGGCTGAGGCCGCGCACGCGTTGGGCCGCACTGTTTTCTTCGAGCAAGTAGATCTTGTCCTCGGTCATCGACGCGGCCACGGCCATCGGTTGCGGCTCATTCGTGGGAACCGTCAGCCGTCGGAGAAATTCGCCCGAGGCAGAAAATTGCTTCAGCTCAGTGGTAGCCGCGCCCTTGGCCGTGCGATCAATTATCCAGCGCGTGCCGTTTCGACCGGGAACTGTCGTCACTGGATCGACGTTACCCGCGACAAGTTCAGCAGGAGTGCGGAATGGAGGGGATTCCAACGCGTCGCTGTCACTCAGTTTTATCGTTTTGTGAGCCAGATCGTAGAGCGCGTGACCGGTGTCGCGGTTTATCAATTCCACGCCCAACAGCAAATCGGAATCTCGCATTCCCACGGACCGGATTTTGGAAATGCGCGGAGAATCATCGGCGGTGATCCAGTCGTTGAAGAAAAATCCCACGCCTTCGATTCCAAGATCGCCGACCACGAACCCGTGCGCGCTGTATTTTCCGGCCGGAACATTTTCGCCGGCGTCATCTTTCCCATCCCATGTGGTCGAGAGCGCGTCAGTCCCGATGTCGAATTCATTTATGTCGGCCTCACGGTGCAGGACACGGACGAGTTTCCCTTTCGCATCGTAAATCCCGAGGCTGATCGTTCCGTCGAGGGGCGGCGGCAGAAAGCTGATGCGCACGCTTCGCTCGGTTGGAGAAGGTTTCGCGGGCGGCGTGGGTGATTCCTGCGCGCCCGTCGTGATCGCGAAACTCAGCAGCAAGGCGGAAACGAGATGGAGGCACGCTCTGCTTAGCATGATAGGTAATAGCGCCAATTCACGTCGGGGAAAAGATTATCGCGCCATTCGCAGTTGGAGAGAAATCCTTCGTCAAGATTTCCGCTAGTGAACTCATCGTGGAGGCGATTGAACCGGAGCAGGTGATCGGTCACCCGTTTCGTCGCGTAATGTTTCGCCGTGCCCGTCTTCATCAGGAACGCCCAATCGCTCGATTGCGCGAGCAATAATTCGCGCGCGAGTTGTTTGAGAACGCGATCCGTCAGCGCGCTCTCATTGGAAGCGTAGGCCCGCGCTACCTCCGTCATGCGGCGCGCGGCCGAATGGAGATGCGGATAAATCCAGGAATTACTCTGGTCGAGCCAGACTCCGAGGTATCCATTCTCGCCCCAGCTCGAGGCTGCAGGCGCTACGGTTTGTTGTGTCGGATGATTAGTAAGAAATGCCGTCGGCGTGGTGAGTTGAAAATTCTGCTGGCCGTACGCGTCTTTGCTCGTGAGCCGAAGATCCTGGTCTTCGTAAGCCGCTTTGCGAATGAACGACTCCAGGAAGCGCGGCCCTTCGAACCACCAATGTCCGAATAGTTCCGCATCGAAAGGCGCGACGACAATCGGATCGAAATCCAACGCGCGGAGTTCGTTCATCTGCTGCCGTCTTACCTCGAGGAAATGAGCCGCGTGCGCATCCGCGGCGTTCTCGGCCCAGGCCGGATCGTAGATTTCCTTCTCGCAATCGCGGCCGGTGATGCGGTGATATTTCAGACCGGTAAACTTGCGAGCGGAGCCAGTTGCCGATCCGGGCCGGAGATATTCGAGCGGAAGATCGAACCCTATATCGCGATAAAATTCACGGTAGGCCGGATCGCCCGGATAACCTTCCGTCGCGCTCCAAACCTGCCGGCTCGAATCGCGATCCCGCGCAAAGGCCGCCGGCCCGGCAGCCGTGTAGCAAGGAGCGTAGATTCCGCGTCGCGGCCGCGGCTCGCCGAACATGAGGCCATGCGCATCGACGATGAACCAGCGCAAGTTCGCTTCTTGCATGATCGTTTCCAAGCCCGGCGCGTAGGCGCATTCCGGCAGCCAGAATCCCGCCGGATCAGCGCCGAAGGTGGCCCGATACACATCGCACCCAATCAAAATCTGCGCGCGCACTGCTTCTGGCGTTCGTTGCAGCAGCGGGAGCAAACCATGTGTGGCTGCCGTGGCCATGATTTCGAGACATCCTTCGTCCCGCAATTCCCGAAACTCGCCGAGGAGATCGCCTCCACATGCTAGAAACCGAAACCGGCAATCGGAAAAGTTCGTGTGATAAAATTCCGACAGCCGCCGGAGCGGTTCATCGTCGCGATTGCGCTCCATTTCGCGCGCAGCGAGATCGATCGAGCGGTCGAGATAACGGACGTAGCGATCCCGCAGTAATTGATCCTGCAACACAGCGCACAATGTCGGCGTGACCGTCATCGTGAGCTGGAACGGCACTTCTTCGCGGACCAGCCGCTGCATCACAGCGATCAGCGGTAGATATGTTTCGGTGATGGCTTCGAAGAGCCATTCCTCCTCGAGAAACTCTTCGTGCTCCGGATGCCGCACGAACGGCAGATGCGCGTGAAGAACGAGAGCGAGAGAACCGGAAGACATCGAGAATGCGGATTTCGGAATGCGGATTGCGGAATAGAATCCGGTTACCGACTCATTCCGCAATCCGAATTCCGAATTCGCTACAGTGTCCGGCAGAAATCCTGAAACCGATCGAGACCCTTTTTGATGATGTCGATGCTGGTCGCGTAGCTGAGGCGCACGGTGCGATCGTCACCGAAGGCGATGCCTGGAATCACCGCCACGTTCGCCTTGCTCAGCAAACGATCGGCGAAGTTTTGCGAGCTGAGGCCGAGCTGGCTGATGTTCACCAAAACGTAAAACGCGCCCAGGGGTTTCACCGCGGTGATGTTCGGGATCTTTGTGATCCGGTCATACATGTAGTTGCGGCGCATGTTGAACTCATCGCGCATATCCGCGAGCGGCTGCTGATCGCCTTTGAGCGCCGCGACTGCACCCTTCTGCGCGAACGAGCAGGGATGCGAAGTGCTGTGGCTCTGAATGTTGTCCACCGCTTTTGCGACGGCTTCGGACGCCGCCATGTAACCCAGGCGCCAGCCGGTCATCGCGTAGGCTTTGCTAAATCCGTTGACGGTGATCGTGAGATCGTAAGCTTCCTGCGAAAGCGAGGCGATGCTGACGTGCTTCACGTCGTCGTAAACCAGCTTTTCGTAAATTTCATCGGAGAGAATGTAGATGTCCTCTTCCGCGGCAACCTCGACGATGCCTTCCAATTCCTCGCGGGTGTAAACGGCACCGGTCGGGTTGCCTGGGCTGTTCAGGATCAACATCTTGGTCCGCGGCGTCATCGCGTTTTCGAAATCCGACGCGCGCATCTTCCAGCCGTTTCGCTCGGTCGTCGGCACGATGATCGGCTCCGCGCCGGCGAGCCGAACCATGTCGGGATAGCTGACCCAATACGGGGAGGGGATCAGCACTTCGTCACCCGTCTGGCAGGTGGCGAGGATGGCGTTGTAGCAGGAATGCTTCGCGCCGCAACTGACCACGATCTGGCTCGGCCGATATTTTATTTGATTGTCGGCTTCCAATTTCTCCGCGATCGCCTGGCGTAATTCCGGCAGGCCCGCGCTCGGGGTGTATTTGGTGAAGCCGCTTTCCAGCGCGGCGATGGCCGCTGCCTTGATGTGTTCCGGCGTATCAAAATCGGGCTCGCCCGCGCCGAAGCCGCACACATCGATTCCTTCGGCCTTCATCGCTTTGGCTTTGCTGTCGATGGAGAGAGTGAGAGAGGGGGTTAATTGGGCTGCGCGCGCGGAGATTTCCATGGCTGACGGGGTGAGGTTGAGTGTTTGCAAAATGGGAGCGCAAGCTATGAGCGCGCGTAGAAACTTTCAATCAAAGGTTTGAAGTTATTCTCGTCCACCTGCACGATCGCCATTTCCCGTTTCGCGTTCTCGGCGGAATCGGAGGCGTGCGCGGCGTTGATCATGATAGTCTGGCCGAATTCTTTCCGGATCGAGCCGGGCGGCGCCTTGGCAGGGTCGGTCGGGCCCAGGACGTCGCGAATTTTTCGCACCGCGTCGTCGCCTTGATAGACGATGGCAATGCACTTCTCGCTTCCCGGCGCGTCGCGTTTCTCCGGCGGAGAATCACTCGGCTTCGTGCCCGCCATGAACTCGACGATGCTTTCCCAGGCGTCGCGTCCCTTCGCTGCGCCGAGTTTTTCTTCTAGGACGGCCAGGACTGGTCCGTAAAACTCCTCCGCCTGCGCGACGCTCATGCAGTGCACCTTGAACCCGACGATGTAGAGACCGGTGCGCGAAAAAACTTCGATCACGCCCCCAGGCCGCTGATTCGGAAACTTGAAATTGTCCGGCTTGATCAGCACGAGCGATTTCTCGACTTTCGCCTCCTTCGGAAACTCGATCGCGTGGTCGAGGATGCCGCCGTCGCTGTCGGAAAATTCGGCCCAGAGTTTTAGATCGCGTTCCACCGCTTTTGGGTCGAACGCGGCCAGCGCGGCGGGTTCGAAGTAAATGACTTTGCCGGAGTCGTCCGTGATGTAATCGCCGAACGTGTCGCGGATCGTTTCGCCGCTGGTCCGCTCGTGCACGATGTGGCCGATGGTGTAATGGATTTTTTCCACTGCATCCGGGCCGCGAAAAACAAGAATGAGTGCCCGTGCTCGCTGTCCATTCACTTTGCCGGTGAAATTCTTGAGGACGTAATCGCGGATCAGCTCTTGCGTCGCCCGATGACGCGGATCGGTCTCGGTCACAATCGTGGCCGCGTAACGTTTCGTCAGCTCTTCGCTCGGCGCGAACATTCGTGAGGTGACGAGGTCCAGCCCAGTGCGCGAAATCAATCGGGCAATGATTCCGCCCGTGCGCGACTTGCGCATGGAATACGGCGTAACAATGACGTAGGAAAGCTCTTCAGCGGGCATGCGATTTGTCCAAGCGGCCTAATAGATCAACCGCGTTGGTGCAGGAAAATCGGAACCGCTCAGGGTCGGGGAACCTAGCTTTTACCCGTTCCCGGCGTCAACTGCCTTTTTGTTTTTTCGCTGGCGTTGGAGCACGCCAGCTCTCTCCAATTTCGTTGCATTTTCCACGGCATCCGCCGTAATGACAGCCATGGAGCAACCAAGAATCGGTAAGAAGCCCGAGCAGGAGGGCGGAGCCGGGATTCGAAAGGATCAAGCAGAGAGCGAAGTAGAGGCTCGAGGCAAGCTGGGGGCCTATGTGTGTTACAGCTGCGGACAGACAAATTATTGCGGTGACTCCTGGGAGTGGTTTACCTGCTCCTACTGCAATGCCGTCAATTACACTTCGCCCGGCCTTCCTCGATAAGAAGGCTGATCAAGCCGGCGAATTTATTTTTGCCCTAGAGCGAGCAAGCACTGCGATCCATTTCCCGCGGCGCCGGATTTCCGAAGGGGTAAAGCCGTGACGCCGCAGCGCGCGAACGACCGCTGATTCCTGGCTCCGTAAGATTCCTGAAAGGATCAAGTGCGCGTCCGGAGCGAGATGCCGGGACCAGATCGGTAAGGCTTCGATCAAAATCTCACTGAAAAGATTTGCACTAATGATGTCGAACTTTTCGGCGTGCTCCTGCTTCATGATGTCGCCGGTTGAAAACTCGATGTTGTGCACGCCGTTCGCACGCGCATTCCGCTTTGCGGTGGCGCAGGCGAGGGTATCGTTATCGATGGCCATCACACGACTGGCCCCGAAATAACTGCCGGCGATCGCGAGAATTCCGCTGCCGGCGCCAGCATCGAGCATCGTCCAACCCGGCGGGAACCGGCGCGTGATGCTTTCGAGTAGACGCAAGCAGAGTGCGGTTGTCGCGTGCTCGCCCGTGCCGAAAGCCGCTTCGGCGGGAATGACCATGGTCCGCGCCGCCTTCGCTCGCGATGGCTTCGCACTTTTTTTCTCGGGCGCCCTCAAAATCACGAGGCGCGAACCGATACGCAGCGGCTTGGCTCGGGTTCGTCTCGCAAAATCCTGAAGCCAGTTTCGCCGCAATTGCTCGATGCCACCACCGAATTCACGGACGAGATCGCGCGCCGCACGTTTTGTCTCGCAACAGATTTCGAGCGTGACGCGCTCCGTTCCCGGCCGTTCGATGACTGCCAGCGATCCGCCAAAACGCAGCGCTATGCTCTCGCTCCGGCCACACCCCCAACTCTCTCTCGCGCGCTTTCGCCAGATATACATCAAGATTGTTCCAGTATAGCCTGTCGCGTAACGGAAAGCCTCAAGGAGGGGCGCTTTCCAAACCGTCCAGGTCCACGGTCGTTTTGCCGCGCGGGCCGTTTGGAAAGCGCCCCTCCTCGATCAACCATGACCGACCTCAACTTCACTCATCGTTTTGTTCCAGCTCAGGAAAGTCCAGCGCCGCGCGCGCTTCTGCTCCTCCATGGAACCGGCGGCGATGAAAACGACATGATCCCGCTCGGCCGCGATCTGGATCCAACCGCGGCGTTGCTCAGTCCGCGCGGCAACGTTCTCGAGAACGGCATGCCGCGATTTTTTCGGCGCCTCGCTGAAGGCGTCTTCGATGAAGAAGATGTGATCCGGCGCGCGCACGAACTGGCCGATTTCGTTAGCGCCGCCGCTGCGCGATATGAATTCGATCCGAACCGCGTGACCGCCGTCGGTTATTCCAATGGCGCAAACATCGCCGCGTCAATTCTGCTCCTTCGGCCCGAAGTCTTTGCGGGCGCGGTTTTGTTTCGTGCAATGGTCCCGCTCGTACCGTCGGCTTTGCCAAATCTGGCTCACGTGCGTGTTTTGATTTCATCCGGCGAACACGATCCTATTGTGCCAGTAGAAAATGCCGAGCGGCTCGCCGCGATGTTACGTACGGCAGGTGCAGATGTGACGTTGCGCTTCGAACCCGCCGGACATGCGCTCAGCCTTGGGGACATCGAGGCTGCGAAGAGTTGGTAAAAGAACCCGTAACGGGGAGAGGCGGCGTCTGGTTTTGGGGAGCGTAGGCTGCCAGCCTGCTCCATCCGGCATCTTGCCGGATGGGTTTTCTTGTGACCTCGCCGGGGGAAAATCGGGCGATCCGATTTATTTCGAAGTCATGGCAGTGTTCGCGGCAAGCTGCCGCGAACTGCAGGCTGGCAGCCTGCGCTCCCCAAACACAAAGACAAAAACCTTGCGTGCGCGGAGGCAGTGGACATTATTCCTACCCGCTCCCTGCCTTCGCGTAAAGCTACGGCGGGCAAGCAGAATGCGGGTGTAGCTCAGTGGTAGAGCACCTCCTTGCCAAGGAGGACGTCGCGAGTTCGAGTCTCGTCACCCGCTCCATCCTTCGCTTGAAGCGTAGCGCCACGCGAAGGATGGAGCGTCCGCCGTAGCCTTGGCGAAGGCGGACCCCTGCGGCGACCCAAGCTACGGCTGGCAAGCCAGCTAGATATCATCCGTTACCAGCGACAGATGCCATGCATTACGTTTACCTCCTAAGATCCGAATCTCACTCAAAGGAGCAGTATATCGAGTGCACAACCGATCTGAAAAAACGTCTTCTCGACCACAATCGCGGCCATTCGCCGCATACGGCCAAGTTCATTCCCTGGCAACTCGTCGCATACTTCGCTTTTTCAAAGCCAACGACCGCAGCGGCATTCGAGAAATATCTCAAGTCTGGGTCGGGTAGGGCATTTGCGAAACGCCACTTTCACTAATCGCTATCGGCGATTGACTCTTTACGGACGCGATGTCCCAAAGCATACGCACAATTGTTGGTCGCGGGATTTTTTTGAATCCAAAGGGCGTTCCCACCGCATCTCACTGCAAAAGGATACCTATGAAAACAACGATTCTTATTTCCCTCTGTTCGATTGCGCTCACTCTGAGTGTGCTCGGCCAAAGTCCGACGCCGACCATGTCGCCATCGCCGACGCTTGCCCCGACCGCCGTAGTCTCTGCCACGCCCGACCGCGAGGAATCGATCGAGAGCGAAGTGGCCCGGAAATTAAAGCGCAAGTTCGGAATCACCATCGACAGCAGTCGTGGCCCCACTCATATCACTCGCCACCATGACAGTGACAGCGACGACAATGATTTGGGGTCAATCATAGCCATCCCGATTATCGCCATCATCTTCACGACGCTCTTCGGCGCGCCGGTGCTGGTGGTCGCCGCGATCATGTTCTTCAGCTACCTGAAATCGCGGTCCTTGCATCGCACCGTCCGCTCCATGGTCGAAAAGGGCGAGCCAGTTCCGGCTGCTCTCTTCGCGGCGCCTCCAGTGATCCGGGCGCGGTCCGATCTGCGCCGCGGCGTCGTCCTCGTCATGGTTGGATTTGGTTTGATGATTTTCTTCGGAGCGGTGAACGATTGGGAAGGCGGCTCGTGGAGTTTGGGCGTGATCCCCTTCGTGATCGGCCTTGGTTATTTGCTCGTTTGGAAGTTGGAGGCCAATAAAGACAAAACTCCGCCGTTGCCCTAACATGGCCGCGTGGCGCTAACCGATGCAGATCTCGTCGCCCGCGTTCTTCTCGATGACGACCACCACGCCTTTGCGGAGTTGGTGCGGAATCATCAGTCGAGCGTGCGAGGCCTGCTCCGCCAACTCGTCCGCGCCGATGTCTCGCTCGCGGACGATCTCGCGCAGGAGACCTTCCTCCGCGCGTACAAAAATCTTCGGAGCTTTCGCGGGGAGGCGCGCTTTTCGACCTGGCTCTACCGGATTGCCTATAATTGTTTCCGCGAGGAAGCCCGCAAAAGAAAAGAGCTGGTTGGCATCGATGAAGCTCAACTGGAAGCCGAGCATGATCCTCATACGACCGACCCGGCTTTGCGCCACGATCTTGCGCACGCCCTCCAATTGCTTCCGCTCCACGAGCGAACTGCGATTTTGCTTTGCTGCCAAAATGGATTATCGCATGATGAGGCCGCGCGCGTTCTCGAGATCCCGCTCGGTACTGTGAAAACGAATGTATTGAGAGGCCGTGAGAAATTGAAACGCTCGCTCGCCGCGTGGGACCTAACTAAGACATGAACGAAAATCTTCAGGAAGACTGGCTCGATGCGCGTCTGCGCGACGAAGCGGCCTACGTTGACGATGGCGGCTTTACGGCCGGCGTCGTGCAGAAATTGCCGGCTCGTCGAGTGCGTCACACGCTGCGCGCGGCCATTCTCCTCGGGGTCACCGTGGTGGCGTCAATCATTGCCTACCTGCTCTCCGGCGGCGGATGGTTCATCGCCGAAGAGGTCACACGTTTCGCCCTTCTGCCGCTTCCGGTGATCTGGCTTAGTGCGGCTGCGGCCACTGTCTTGGTCATGGCCGGCAGTTTGGCCGCCGTGATGTCTAGAACAGGCGGACGTCTTAGATAGGATATCGCAATCGCTGAGTCTGCAGAGACTCCGGGAAAGCGATTCGCAAATTTTCCGACAAGCTCAGGGTGAAGCCGGCGAATCTTTACGTTTGGTTCAATGGCACGAGCCGAAAAACGAAAGGCGTTAAGAAGCTCGGTCCGGCGAAGTACCGGTTCAGGGCGTGACGGAAAACGATTCGCGCGCTGACTTCACGTCGCGCGCGATCTGCGCGGCGAGCGCATCCACATTCTCGAACTGTTGTTCGGCTCTGAGATATCGCAGGAATCGAACTTCAACTTCCTCGCCATAGATCTCTTTGTTCAAGTCGAATAAGTGGAGCTCGAGCAATCGCTCCGATTTTTCGGCGCTCACGGTCGGACGGCAGCCAAGGTTCGCGACCCCGCGATACAAGGCGCCCGCGAGTCGCGCCTCCGTCACGTAAACTCCGTTGGGCGGAAACTGTTCGCTATGCGCGCTCAGGTTCGCTGTCGGGAATCCTAGTTTCCGGCCGAGCTTTTCGCCCGCTTTTACGGTGCCGAGAATCGTGTATTCGCGCCCGAGCATCTGCGTCGCTTTGACCAGATCTCCCTCCGCGACGGCGCGCCTTATCGCCGTGCTGCTCACGACCTCGCCGTTTACCGTAACCGCCTGGACGCCGACGACATTGAAATCGGATGTCGCTCCGAGTGTTTTCAACAGGGCAAGATTGCCCGCGCGCCCTTTGCCGAAAGACCATTCGTGTCCTACGCAAATTTCGCGGAGCGGGCGCGAATTGGTTACCAATTGCCGCACGAATTCTTCGGGCGCAGTCGCCGCAAATGGCCGATCGAAATGCAGGACAAGAAGATGCCCGACTCCGAGATCGCGGATGAGCGCGATCTTATGCTGGGTCGCGGTCAACAAATGCGGCGCATCTTGCGGGCGCAATATTTTCGCGGGATGCGGGTCGAACGTCACTACCACCGGTGTGCCGCCCGCCTCTTTGGCGTGCCGCGCCGACGTGGAAATGACCGCCTGATGGCCGAGATGCACACCATCAAACACGCCGATGGCGAGAAACAGCGGACCGGAAAGATCGCTCAGTTCCGAAATCGATCGCAGGATCTGCATCGCTGCTCGCTTAGGCCCCGCGCATCCGCGATACTTCGGGTAGCGTCAAAATCCGGCTGAGGATGTCCACCGGTTCGAACGCTTTCAATTCCTCCACCGTGATCGCACCCTCCACGCTGAACCGCCCCGATTTCACCCGGCGCAAATCTTTCAGATGCGCGCCGCAACCGAGCGTTTGGCCGATGTCGTGCGCGTAAGTGCGAACATAAAAGCCTTTGCTGCAGACCACGCTGAAATCAATTTCAGGCGACGCGATCCGATCGATCGAGTAGCGATAAACATGAACGAGACGCGGTTCGCGCTCGACGGTTTTCCCCTGGCGCGCGAGCTTGTAGAGCGGAACGCCGCCCTGCTTGATGGCTGAGACCATTGGCGGCATCTGATAAAAATCGCCGGAGTATTTTTCAAAGGCGGCGCGCACACTGGCGTCACCGAGGGGCGGGACTGGTCGCTCTTCCAGCGTCACACCCGCGCGGTCCTGAGTATCGGTTGTCACGCCCAGCACCATCGTGCCGGCATATTCCTTGTCTTCGCTCATGAGAAGATCTTGAATTTTCGTTCCGCGCCCGAGCGTGAGCAAAAGCAATCCGGTCGCGATCGGATCCAGCGTGCCGCAGTGACCAACCTTCTTCATTTGCAGCCGCCGCCGCACGATCGCGACCACATCGTGCGAGGTCATTCCGGTCGCTTTGTCGACGAGCAGGACGCCGTCAGGAGTTGCAGTCAATGACATCGCAAATTGCTTTCAGGATTTTTTGTTCTACCTCCGCGAGCGTTCCGCGCACCCGGGTGCCCGCGGCGAGCTTGTGTCCGCCACCGCCAAACTTCTGGCAGATCGCGGAGACGTCGACTTCTTCACTCTTGGAACGCATGCTCACGCGCACTTTGCCGTCGGTCAGTTCTTCGAAAAAGATGGCGACGATCACGCCGTGGATCGCGCGCAGATGATCGATCAAGCCCTCGTTGTCTTCGGGTTTTACTTTGAGATCAGCGGCGACTTTCAGGCTCAAACTGAAGCTCGCGATTTTTCCTCCAGCCTCGAAACGCATGGTGCCGAGCAACTCTCTCAGCAGTTCGGTGCGCCGGCGCGGGTAATTTTCGTAGAGAAGCTGGCTGACACGCCCAACATCGACGCCGCACCGCAGCAACTCGGCCCCGATCTCAAAAGTCCGCGCGGTCGTGTTCGGATACTGGAAAGAACCGGTGTCGGTAGAAATCGCGACGAAGAGATTCTCAGCGATCGCGCGATCCATCGGCAACTGTTCGGTCTGGATCAGTTCGAAAAGAATCTGGCCGGTGGCGGGTGAAGTCGGATCGATGTAGACCAGATCGCCGTAACCTGGATTGCTCGGATGATGGTCGATGTTGATCCACGTCTTTGCACTCCTGACGGATTCGCCCGCGGTGCCGAGGCGGTTCTGGGTCGCGGTGTCGAGGGCGACGGCAGCGTCGAAATCCTGCGGTTCGCGCGGAGGCTGGGTAAGCCGCTCGCCGCCCGGGAGAAAATTATATTTCTGGAGCAGACCATCCTCGTTCCAGACCGTTACATCTTTGCCGAGTTTCTGGAGCGAAAGCGCCAGCGCGAGCTGACTGCCGAGCGCGTCGCCATCCGGCCGCACGTGGCTCAGGACAGCAAACCGCTGATGCGCGCGCAGGACACCGCCAATTTCTGCGAACGTGCTTTTCGTCATGGCGTTTTAGCCGCTTCGCTATGCGAAGCGCGGGGAGAAGACGCAGCCGGTGCCCACGCCGCCCACAAGGCGGCGGCTACAGAAATCCAGGTGAATCGCCTCATTCCGTTTTCTCGGCCGGCGTCTCGATTTGTTGCAGAATCTCGAAGACGCGCGCGCCGCGTTCGATCGAATCATCGAGATGAAAAACGAGGTGCGGCGTGTATTTCAAAACCACGCTCTTCGCCAGCGCCGTCTGAAGAACAACCCGATTTTCCTCGAGCTTCGCCATCGCGGCAGTCTGACCTTCCTTCGCCCCGAGCACGCTCACGTAGGCATGCGCATGCTTGAGATCAGGCGTCACGTCCACCTGGTTCAGCGTCACGAGCACGCCGTCGAAGTGCATCTCGCGCGTGAGGATCGTGCTCAACTCGCGTTTCAGGAGTTCGTTCACGCGGAGTAATCGATGTTTCATTGGAGAAAAGGGTAGCGCGGGCTTCCAGCTTGCGCTCGATTGGTTCGCAAGCTGGAAGCTCGCGCTACAGCTTCTGCGCGACCGCTTCGAGCTGATAGCACTCGATGATGTCGCCCACTTGATATTCGTTGAAATCGCCCAGCTTGATTCCGCACTCAAGGCCGACACGGACCTCTTTTACATCGTCCTGAAAACGCCGCAGCGTGGATAAGCCGCCATCGTAAACGGGTTGGCGCTTGCGCAAGACCCGCGCGCGCGCGGTGCGAGCGATGCGGCCATCGGTCACGAGACAGCCCGCGACTATGCCCCTGCTCAACTTGAAAATCTGCTTCACTTCCGCGTGACCGATGACGGTTTCGCGATGCTCCGGTTCGAGCATACCCGCCATCGCTTCCTTCATCTGATCGATCAGTTCGTAAATAATACTGTAGAGCTTGACTTGGACGCCTTCGCGTTTCGCGATGTTCACGGCCATGCTCTCCACCTTGACGTTGAAGCCGACGACCACCGCATTCGACGCGCTTGCGAGCAGGATGTCGGATTCAGAAATCGGACCGACGCCCGCGTGCACAATCTCGAGGTCGATCTTCTTGCTTTCGATTTGACCGAGCGCACCAACCAGCGCTTCGAGCGAACCTTGCGCGTCGCATTTCAGCACGATGCGCAAATGTTTCATGCCGTCGGCCGCTTCGAGCAGACTTTCGAGCGTCGCGCGTTGCGGCACGCTCAACTTATCCGCGCGCCGCTCCAGCAGGCGTTCTTCGCTCAAAGTCTTCGCGGAGCGCTCCGATTCCATTACGAGAAACTCATCGCCGGCGTGCGGCAGGCCGCTGAACCCGAGAACCTTTACCGGCGTGGAAGGACCCGCTTCCTTGATCGGTTTGCCCCGATCGTCCATTAACGATTTGATTTTGCCGCCGTAATCGCCGCAGATGAACGGATCGCCGGTGCGAAGCGTACCCATTTGCACGATGACGGTCGCGGTGGGTCCGCGGCCAGGTTCGACTTGCGCTTCGATCACGGTGCCGCGCGGCGTGGCGGTCGGCGATGCTTTCAACTCCATCACCTCGGCCAGCACAGCCATATTCTCGAGCAGCTCATCGATGCCGATTCCTTTGGTCGCCGAGACTGGAACCACGATTGTCTCGCCGCCCCAATCTTCCGGGGACAATTCTCTTTCCTGCAGTTGCTTCTTCACGCGGTCAATGTTCGCGCCGGGCAAGTCGATCTTATTAATCGCGACCATGATCTTCACATGCGGCGCGGCTTTCGCGTGGCTGATCGCTTCGAGTGTTTGCGGCATCAATCCGTCATCGGCCGCCACGACGAGAACGACGATGTCGGTCACATGCGCCCCGCGCGCCCGCATCGCGGTGAAAGCGGCGTGGCCGGGCGTATCGAGAAAGGTGATGCGAGAGCCTTTGTAATCAACGGTGTAGGCGCCGATGTGCTGCGTGATCCCACCGGCTTCGCCCGCCGCGACACGCGTCTTGCGGATCGCATCCATGAGCGACGTCTTGCCGTGATCGACGTGACCCATGAACGTGATGATCGGCCCGCGCGTCTTGAGTTCCTCTTCCTTCTCGATCACCGGCGGAGGCGGCGCGACGACGACCTGCTCGACTTTGTGCACGCCGCCGCCTTTTTCGCGGCGCTCCATTTCGAAAACGAAGCCGTGCTTTTCGCAAATTTTTGTCGCGATATCCGGCTCGACCGTCTGCGTCGGTCCGCTCGCGAAAATGTTGAACTCGGTCATCAGCTCTTTGATGAGCTGGAAATTCTTCAGACCGAGCTGTTGCGCCAAATCCTTGACGACGATCGGCGGCTTGATGTGAATTATTTTTTGCGCCTCACCTTCCGGTTCCATCACGGGCGCGACCGCATCCGGCGCCGGAACCTCGATTGGAGGTGCGACCGCAGCAGGCTCTTGGACCTGTGCGGGCGGGGCCGGTGCGATTTCAACAGGCCCCGGCGCGACCGGTTCCGGCGTCGCGCGAATTCGAGAGATGGGAGGTAGAAACGAACGCTTGGTCGCCGGGTCGGATTCGGCGCGCTTCGGGCGCGGCTTCTTTTCGTCAATCAGCGAAACAGTTTCCATCACCGGTTTTGGCGCCGGCTTCGGTGCCTCAACGGATTTAGCCGGCGCAGCGTGCGACTTTGCGGTCGACTCGGCATGAGAGCGAGTTTTGGCCGCAACCGCAGTCGAAGAGGCGCGCGCCGATTTCGTCGGCGTCTCAACTTTGGTTTTCTTTACCTCTTTGTGCTTCGAGTCAGATGCCGTGGCGCGAGACGGAGCGGTCGCCTTGACCGGCTTGCGGACGGTCGTTGGCTTGCGCGCTGTGGTCTTGCTCGTCGTTTTGGTTGGCATCTCTAAAATTTTCGGTCATGCCGGCTGGTTAGGCGCTGACCATCTTATTGCGCGGCTGGGGTCTCCTGATGAACGGCCTCGTGAATCTCTCGCGCTTTCGCTTCATCCACGGAAAGAATCTCGACCAGATCCTCGACCGCCGCGTCGCGCAATCCTTCCAGATTGGTAAAGCCCGCCTTAACCAGGAGCAGCGCCTGCGCGTCGGTGATGGGTAACCCGCCGGACAAGGCTTGTGCGGCTTGCGCGACTTTCTGTTCGACCGCGTGCGTCGCGGAGGTGTCGCGATCGATATTGATCTCCCAGCCGGTGAGACGCGACGTTAACCGCGCGTTCTGGCCTTTCTTTCCAATCGCGAGCGAAAGCTGATCTTCGTCGACTGAAATCTGGACGCTCTTTTTTTCGGTATCGAAAATTAGATTTTTGACCTTCGCGGGTTTGAGCGCTTCCAACACAAATTCTTTCGGGTCCGAACTCCAGCGGATGATGTCGACCTTCTCGTTGTTCAATTCGCGAACGATGTTCTTCACGCGCGATCCGCGCATTCCGACGCAAGCGCCGACTGGGTCGACCTTTTCGTTCGCGCTCGTGACCGCGATTTTCGTCCGATAACCGGCCTCGCGCGCGATGCCGCGAATCTCGACGGTGCCATCGTTGATCTCGCTCACTTCCAGCTCAAAAAGCCGACGCACAAAATTCGGGTGGCTGCGCGACACAATGATCTCCGGTCCGCGAATTCCATTCTCCACCGCGACGACATACGCGCGGAGCCGATCGCCGACGTTGTAATCTTCGACCACTACGCGTTCACGTTGCGGCATGATCGCTTCGAATTTCCCGAGATCGAGAATCACGTCCGAGCGATCGAATCGTCGGACCGTGCCGCTGACGATCTCGCCCGCGCGATCCTTAAACTCTTCGTAGATCATTTCCTTCTCGACCTGACGAATCCGCTGCATCATCGCCTGCTTCGCCGTCTGCGCGGCGATGCGTCCGAAATTCTTCGGCGTCACTTCCACTTCGACTTCACCGCCGACCGCGGCATTCAGGTCGAGCTTGCGCGCCTTCGAAAGTGAAATTTCGTCCGCGGGGTTCGTGACGTCTTCAACCACGAGCAGCTTCGCCAGCGCGCGGATCTCACCCGTTTTCGGATTGATATCGATGCGAAGATCGCGCGAGGCGCTCACGCTTTTTTTCGATGCCGAAAGAAGCGCGTTGGAGACGGCTTCGAGCAGGATCTCGCGTTTGATCCCGCGCTCGCGCTCCAGGTAATCCAGCATGGCAATAAACTCGGCGTTCATAAAAAACATCTAGCCCGCAGACTAAAAAGAGTGGGACACCAGCTCCCACCCCAATCAGCGCGGACTAGGCGCTTACCTTAATTTTCCAAGGCCCTTTCGTCAAGCCGCGAATCCCGCGTTTGGTTCCGCGCGCCGGCCATTCGACGTTGGACGTTGGACGTTGGACGTTGGACGTTCCGCCTGACCATGTCCCGCGCCGCTAATCTATTGCTCGTCGTGATATGCTGGGCCGCGATCTACCTCCCCGGGCTCGGCTCGCTTGAGATCAAGGGAGAGGAAGGCCGCCGCATTTTTCCCGCGGTGACGATGCTCGACACGGGCAATTACCTCATCCCGCAAGTCGGCAGCGAACCGTATTTCCGAAAGCCGCCGCTGGTGAACTGGCTCGTGGCCGCATCTTTCAAACTATTCGGCCAGCGCAATGAATGGACGGCGCGTTTGCCCTCTGTGCTCTGCGTTCTCGCCGTGGCGCTGGCGTTCATCACCGTCGCGCGCGCGAGCCTCGGAGCGAATGGATCGCTCATCGCCGCTCTCATTTGGATGGCGAATTTCGGAATGATCGAGAAAGGCCGGCTCATTGAAATTGAAGCGCTCTACGTTTCGCTTTTCGGCCTGGCCCTGATTTGCTGGCTCAGCTGGTGGCAGCAACGGCGATCGGCGTGGCTCACGTGGACGGTGCCATGGATTTTTCTCGGACTCGGGTTGCTCGCGAAAGGGCCGCTCCATCTTTTCTTCTTTTACGCGGTCGTGATGGCGGTTCTCTATCGCGAGGGCGAACTGCGGAAGCTTTGGCCTGCCGCTCATGTCGTCGGCCTTCTTCTCATGCTCGGTATTTTCGCGGCGTGGGCCGTTCCGTATTGGCAGGCAATGCGTGGAGCGCGCCTCGCTCAAACCTGGTCCGTTCAATTGACCGGCCGTCTCGGCGGCGACGATTTCAAGCTCGGTAACTGGCTGCTAAATATTCCGCGTGGACTCGCTTACTTTTTACCGTGGACGCTTTTGTTGCCCTTGATTCGAGGCGCGGTGTTCCCAACATCGCGTGAAACAAATTTGGTGCGCGCGTTGACTTGGGGCTGCGCAATTCCCTTCCTGGTCGTGAACTTGCTCCCCGGAGGACTCCCTCGGTATTCGCTGCCGGCGTTAGTTCCAGCCTCATGGCTGATGGCGATGACATTGTCCGCGAGCGAACTCCGCGCGCATGGCTGGTGGCGCTCGCTTGGAGTTTTTTCGCCGGAGCGCCGCTTGCGGCTCGTTATCATCACGGCAATCGCGGCCGGCATCGCGCTCTGCCTTTACGCCGTCGCGGTTGTTCCTTACTTGCAACGGCGGTCGAAGGTGAAACCGATCGCGGCGCAAATTGATGGGCTGGTCCCGGACTCAGAGCCGCTTTTCGCCGTCGATCCCGATTATCAGCCCTTCTTATTCTATATAAGGTCTCGGTTGGTTTATGTGAGTCGCGTCGATGAAGTGCCGCTCGATGCGCGATTTTTGCTTGTTCAACCCGGCAAGGAGCAGCAGGTCATCGCGACCGAACACTGGGCGCCCCTTCACGCCCGACCGATCTTCACCGTGACCGATTACCGAAAACGGACGGTGATTCTGTTGAAGATTGGCGACGGGAATTTATGAACGCATCAGAGCGGTGGTAGGCTAGGTGTCATTTGACAATCCTCCGAGACGGTATTCGTTAGCACGCTAACGAATTTTCCGGATGCCTTCTGTCAACATCAACGAGTTTGGTCTTCTGCTTTTCGGCACCGCTCGTGCCTGGCGCACCAAGCTCGACCAGCGTCTGCGTCCGCTCGGCTTGAGTCAGGGCAAATGGCGCACGCTCATGCACCTTTCGGATGGTGGAAATAAACTCACCCAAAAGGAGATCGCCGAGCGGATGGGCATTGAAGAGCCGACGCTAGCCGGCCTGCTCGATCGCCTGCAGGACGACGGCTGGATCGAACGGCGCGAATCGCCCAACGATCGGCGCTGTAAGATAATCCATTTGCAACGCGGCTCGAAGCCGGTCCTCGAGAAAATTTTCAACACCGCGCACGGATTGCGTCACGAACTGATTGAAGATGTGCCGCTGGGCGACCTCGAGGCCTGCATCCGCGTCCTCACCCGGATCCGGAAGAAAGCCGAGGAACCCGCGAACGGAAACCGCAGCAGGCACGCAGGCTCGACAAAGAGGAACGGCCTTTCATGACTACCCTGGCTAAAGCGAGCGTCGTTACTCGCGAAACCGTTGGAAAACTCGAACACCGGTTTGGTCGCCGGCGCCTCTACCTGTTTGGCGGGGCGCTGCTTCTTATCGTGCTCCTGCTGGTCGTGCGAGCTATTGTCACCAGACCGAAACCGTCGATGCCTCCTCCTCCGCGCGTCGTGAGCACGGCGAAGGTGACGAGCCGGGATGTTCCACTTTATCTCGACGAGATCGGAACGTGTGCGGCGTTTGAAACGGTGCAGGTGCAGGCGCAAGTCAGTGGCCAGATCACCGCGCGCAATTTCCAGGATGGCGCTGACGTGAAGAAGGGCGATTTGCTTTTCACCATAGATTCACGCCCTTACCAGGCGCTCCTGGAGCAGGCCCAAGGGCAGCTCGCGCAAGCGAAATCGCAAATGGTGCTGGATCAAATTACGCTCAAGCGTCAGCAGGATCTCCGATCGAAAAATGTTACGTCACCACAGGACCTCGACACGGCCCAAGGCACGGTGAACAACGATGAAGCCAAAGTAAAAAGCGCCGAAGGCGCGGTGGCCGCGGCGCAGATCAACGTTGATTATTGCAACATTCGTTCACCCATTGATGGCCGGGCCGGCCTGCGACAGGTGGATGTGGGTAACATCGTCGGAGGTGGGAGCGCCGGCGGTGGAGTGATCCTCCTGACGATTCAAGGGATTGATCCGATTTATACCGACTTCACCATCGCGGAGCCCGACCTTGCCTTAGTTAGAAAATATCTCGGTGGCCCGAACGTCAAGGTGATGACCGACGCGGAGGACGACCAATATCCGCCGCGTCAAGGAGACCTATCGTTCATCGACACCGCGCTTCAATCGGGCTCGGGAACGGTGAAGGCACGCGGCATTACTCCGAACAAGGATCATGCGCTATGGCCTTCTCAATTTGTTCACGTGCGTTTGATTCTCGACATCCTTAAGAACGCCAAACTTGTTCCAAGTGGCGCGGTGCAGATCGGCCAAAACGGTCCCTACATTTTTGTCGTGAAACCGGATTCGACGTTAGAGCTGCGCGAGGTGAAGCCAGGACAGCGCCAGGAAGATCTCACTGTGATCACCGAAGGGGTAAACGACGAGGAAACCGTTGTGGTAAGTGGCCAGTTGCAGCTATCACCGGGCGCTAAGGTTGTCGTTCAACAAGCTCAGGTGCCTGGGCAGAGCGGGGGATCGGCGGCCGGTAAGTCTTCCAATTAATCTTCATGGCCGGACCACAAGACGAAGGCGATGAATCCGGCGAACTCGAGGGAGAGCGCGGGATGACTGCGCCGGATCAAGAGGAAGGCGCACACGGCCATAAGACCGAGGGTGGAAAAACTCTGGCGGGCAAGCTCGTCCAGTTTTCTTCCGGTCTTTCCGAGCCGTTCATCAAGCGGCCCGTGATGACGACGCTGTTGACGACCGCGATCATCGTCTTCGGCATCCTTACTTACCAGCAGCTCGCGGTCAACGACCTCCCCGCGGTGGATTACCCGGTCATCTCGGTCTCGGTTTCATATCCCGGCGCAAATCCCCAGACCATGGCGAACACGGTGGCCACCCCACTGGAGAAACAGTTCACGCAAATCCCCGGGCTAACCCTATCGACTAGCTCTAGCACGCAAGGAAACACCTCGATCACGCTTCAGTTCGAGCTGGCGAAAAGCGTCGATGCCGCTGCGACCGACGTGCAATCGGCCATTCAACGCGCCTCCGGGCAACTGCCGAGCGACCTGCCCAGTCCACCCACGTTCATTAAAACTAATCCGAACGACCAGGCCGTCACTTATCTGGCGCTGACTAGCGCTACACTAACCGACGGCGCTCTCTATAAGTACGCGACCACTCAAGTTCAGCAGCGCATCAACATCCTGCCAGGCGTTTCGCAGGTGAACGTTTACGGCGTTAAAGGCGCGATTCGGATCAAGGCCAATCCGGGCGCATTGGCATCGCGCAATTTGACCTTGGACGATGTCTCTAACGCGATCAAAGCCAGCACCTCTTATTCAGGCGCGGGCCAGTTCGACGGGAAGACGCAATCATTCGTGCTGCGTCCGAACGGTCAGATTAGTGACGCGGAAGGTTATCGAAACATCATCATCGCACGGGCCAAGGATAACTCTCCAGTTTATCTTCGCGACGTCGCCGACGTAATCGACGGTGTGCAGGATGAGCGGATGTCGCGGCATTTTTTTGCGCGCGGCTATAATCCGCCGGCTTCCACCATCGTGCTCGCAGTTTCCCGTCAAGCTGGAGCTAACGCGGTGGCCGTCGCCAAGTCGGTCAATGACCTCGTGCCCCAATTGCGGCTGGAACTTCCAGGATCGATCCAGCTCATCCCGACCTTCGACCGCTCGCAGACTATCGTGCATTCGGTTTCCGACGTGCAGACGACTTTGGTGATCGCCTTCATTCTCGTCATCATCGTTATCTTTATGTTCCTGGGCCGGGCCACGGACACACTCATTCCGGTGGTCGCGTTGCCTCTCTCACTCTTGATCACCTTCCTGGCGATGTGGGCCCTTAACTACTCGATTAATAATCTTACTTTGATGGCTATGACTCTCGCCATCGGCTTTCTCGTCGATGACGCGATCGTTTTCCTCGAGAACGTGGTTCGCCGGGCCGAGCATGGAGAGTCGATTTACAAAGCTACCCTGAATAGCGCCGGCGAAATCTCGTTCACGATCCTTTCGATGACGTTGTCTCTCGCCGCGGTCTTCATTCCGCTCGCTTTCATGCCCGGGCTGCTGGGACGCATCTTCCGCGAGTTCTCCGTCACAATCATCGTGGCTATCTTCGCCTCCGGTCTCGTCTCGCTCACCCTTACTCCTTTGATGTGCGCGCGTCTGCTCGCTGAGCGTGGACCAGGCCATGCCAAGACCTGGACCGAGCGCGTCATCGGCCGCTTCTTCGATCGAGTTGTTCGCTCCTATGGCCGCTCGCTTGATTGGTTTCTCGATCATGGCTGGCTGGCGGGACCTATCGTGATCGCTTGTATCGTTGGCGTCTGGTACTTTTTTAGCGCGTTACCCTTTACGCTTCTTCCTACGGGCGATAGCGGTGTCATTCGCGGGTTCTTTATTGTCCAGGAAGGCGCCTCGCCCCTTCAGCAGCGCCAGCTCCAGGATATCATCGACCCGGTTTTGCAGGCGAACAAAGCCGTCGATAAGTATTTTACCATCGCGGGCCGGGCCGGACAGACCGCAGGTGTCTTCACCGTCTTGTTCTTGAAAGACGCCAAGGATCGCAAGGGTATCGAAGAAGTAGCGGCTGACGTGCGCAAAGCTGTGAGCAATATTCCAGGCATTTTCCCTACTTTGAATCCGTCCCCCGTGCTCCAAATCAATATTGGCGCAGCCGGCAGTTCCTTCGGGCGCTACTCCTATGTCTTGAGCGGCATTAACCCCGATGAAGTTTATGCCGCGGCCGATGCCTTCGGTGCCAAGCTTCGCTCCTATGATGGCTTCGTCGCTCCCCCGCGCTCCGATCTTTTTCGCAACACCCCGAATGTTGACATCAACATTGATCGGGACCGGGCCAGCGTATTCGGGGTTTCTACTACGAAACTCCAAACTCTCCTCCGCTCCGCCTACTCCCAGAACTACGTCTACTTGATCAAGGAAGCGGACGACCAATATCAGGTCATCCTGGAAGTAGACGACCGTGAGCGGGCTACGCCCGAGGATCTCTCGCGTATCTACGTGAAGTCTGACGCTGGAACGACCCTGATCCCAATCCGCTCACTAACCAAATCGGAAACAACGCTAGGTCTCCAGTCCGTTAACCATTTGAACCAATTCACCAGCGTGACCTTCGGCTTCGATACCAAGCCGGGTGTGGCGTTGGGAGATGTAACTGCTTTTATCCAGAAGACAGCCGCCGAAACTCTTCCTCCTACCGTGAAAGGAGAGCTTCAAGGGGAAGGACTTGTCCTCCAGCAGCTCTTCCAGGCGCTGCCGTTTTTAGTTCTGGCCGCGCTCTTCGTCATGTATGTCATCCTGGGCATTCTCTACGAGAGCTATGTTCATCCTATTACCGTGCTCTCCGCCCTCTTCCCCGCCGTCGTAGGCGGATTGCTCACTCTCTGGATTTTCAACTCCACCTTGTCGCTTTACTCGGTCATTGGGCTCTTCCTCCTCATGGGCATCGTGAAAAAGAATGGCATCATGATTGTTGACTTCGCGCTGCACCGGTTGGACGAAGGTTATGACCGGCGTTCCGCCATTCACGAAGCCAGCATCGAACGCTTCCGCCCCATCATTATGACCACGCTCGCTGCTTTGATGGGCGCCGTGCCCCTTGCCTTAGGTTATGGAGCTGATGGTTCCTCACGGCGGCCGCTAGGTCTCGTCATTGTAGGCGGTCTCATTATCTCCCAGTTGATCACGCTCTACATCACGCCCGTGATTTATCTTGCGCTCGAATCCTTTCAGGAACGCTTCCTTGATAAGGTGCCGTTTCTTCGAAGCGGCCACATGCACCACGAAGCTGACGGGGGAAAGCAGCCGACGAAATCTCTCGGAGCCGAGCCTCCATCCCCCGCCGCCGCGCACTAATCGATTCTAGTGAGGCGCTGGTAGTGCGGAAGGCCTGAGACGCGCTTTCCCTTTCAAGGGAGGAATGCGGCAGCGATTGTGGCGCGCGGCGCGCCTTCCCTAGGCTTGCGATCCCAGAAGTTCACAAGCAGGATGCATGTGCTACATTTCTGCGCGGCAAGACCAACTCAGAAGGTCCGCGCGCGGGCGGCACTGGCGTCGGTCTGTCTAAGTTTACAACTTGCAATAAAACTCGCGCGGGGTCGCATACGTTGGAGTTGAGCGTTTTTTAGCGCGAGGAGTAGGCTTTACAAGCCTCCCGCCTCTTGAGAGACTTGCGCTCGCGTCAAGTTCGTCAGGCGTCTCAGCAAAGCTCTCACGCTCTTCCCGCAGAGCAAAACCGCCAACGATGGCAATCGTTCGCAAGGTGAAAGGTGTACGATGAAAACGATTATCAGGGATGGCAAATTTAAGCGTAGAGAACTTCGACTTCTTCCGGTCCGGCGATGGATGAGGTGGGTCTGTCTCCACCGTTCAGGGATGCGCGCCGGCGGTGCCCTTCATCCTCGAAGCAATCTAATTGCGACTGAAGTCCGTATGACCGGACTGACTGCTTTGCTGCTTCTGGCCGTACCATTCTCCATCCCGGGCGATGTGACTTTCACCAGGCTTTACTCGTTTCCTAAGGGTCCGGTGAAACCTCAGACTTCCCTCGTCCGCGGCACGGACGGGAACTTCTATGGGACTACTGCTCAAGGAGGAACCAGTGATAATGGAACTGTTTACAAGGTCTCGCCCACTGGAGAGGGAGCAACGCTCTACAGTTTCAGTGGCGGAACGGACGGGCTTACTCCCGGGACTGCTCTTATCCAGGCGAGCGATGGCAATTTTTACGGGACCACGAAATTCGGCGGCCAGCCGCAAAACACCGGTCTGGGCACCATTTTTAGGATTACTCCTGCCGGTGTCCTGACGACCCTTCACAAATTCGTCGGCGGCGATGGCGATGGCAGTCGTCCCCAAGGTGACCTACTCCAGGGCTTCGACGGAAATTTCTATGGCACGACCGCGGCTGGTGGACCCGATGATCGAGGGACGGTGTTCAGGATGACCTCGCAGGGCGCGCTAAACATCTTATACAGTTTTACGCTCGCGCAATTCAGCAACGGGTACAATCCAACCGCCGCGCTAGTTAAAGGAGCGGATGGCAATTACTACGGCACAGCCATGAACGGTGGCGCAAATTTTCGAGGTGTGGTTTTTAAGATGACGCCGTCTGGAGTGGTGTCACCATTTTACAGCTTCGACGATACGAATCCGGACGGCGGAACTTTTCCCGATGGACCGTTGATCCTGGGAAGCGACAGTAATTTCTACGGCACTACTCCGAAAGGCGGCACCAACAATTACGGAACCGTGTTTCAACTTTCGTCCGCAGGAGTTTACACCACGCTGCATAGTTTTAGCGGTGGCGCCAATACCGATGGAGGTGGGCCTGAAGGAGCGCCGATCGAAGGAGCGCCAGGCGAATTCTACGGCACGGCTTCTTTTGGCGGAGCGAGTGGCGGCGGGATTGTCTTTAAGATTACGTCGGCGAAAGTCTTCACTCCGCTGCACAGTTTCACGGCCGATGGCGTCGATGGGCAAATTCCACTGGGGGCTTTGATTGCGGGCGGGGATGGGAATTTTTACGGGACGACATCGCAAGGTGCGCTGGGTGGCGAAGTGGCTGCCTTTCGCGGAAAGGGCACTCTTTTCAGAATTTCGCCGGCGGGGGATTTCCAGACCGTTTATCGTTTTGCTCCCTCGCCCTTCGGCGCCGCGCCGCTCGGAGCTTTGCTCGAAAAGTCTGACGGCACCTTCTACGGGACCTGCCTCGGAGGAACTTCGGACGTGGGAGAAATTTTCAAGATCACTTCCGCCGGTGATTTCACGAGACTGTATAATTTTACTGGGGACGCCGACGGCATTGCGCCGAAAGCAGGATTGGCTGAAGGCAGCGACGGCAATTTTTACGGCACCACCAGTTCCGGGGGCGCCAATGACGACGGCACGCTCTTCAAGGTCGCGCCCTCGGGAGCGTTTACCCTGGTCCACACCTTTGCGCTCGAACCGGACGGTGCAGGGCCGCAAGCACCGCTGGTTCTAGGAAGCGATGGTTCTCTCTATGGCGTCACAACCCGCGGTGGGGCGGACGGTGCAAACGGAGGCGTCGCATTCAAGCTCACCTCAGCGGGAACATTGGTACCCCTTCACAGCTTCATTCCAGCGGAAGGCACTGTCCTCGCTGGCGCGCTTATCCAAGACCCGGATGGAAATTTTTATGGCACCGCGGAATTAAACGGAGTGAGTGGCGTCGGCACTGTTTTTAGAATGTCGCCCTCAGGTAGCGTCACAACGCTCCATAGTTTTGCGGGAAACCCTGACGGCGCCGCCCCTAATGCGGCGCTTACGAAAGGCCGCGACGGCGCTTTTTATGGGACGACGTTCTTGGCGGAGACCAGGACCACGGAACGATCTTCAAACTCACCACGGCCGGCGACCTGTCCATACTGTACCGCTTTACAGGAGGCGACGACGGTTTTTCGCCGCAAGCACCGCTCGTCGCCGCTGGAGATGGGAATTTTTATGGCACCACCACTTCAGGCGGAGCGACTTCTGCAGGCACGATTTTCATGGTTACACCCTCTGGAACGTTGACCACCCTTTATTCGTTCCCGCAGCCGGAAGATGGCGTTAAGCCGCTCGCGGCCTTGACCCAGGGGCGGGATGGCAGCTTTCGAGGCGTCGGCAATACGACTGGCATAGGTGTAGTGGAAGTCTACAATTTGCAATGAATGGGGGGGCAGTCCTCGGCAAGAGCGACCTGAACGCTCCTACAAGCTATCTCATAAATGAGATCTCGAGCTGTAGCCACGGCGCTCTGTCGCCGTGTTGAGGGCGTCAAGGTCGCTCCGAGAGAGCGGGGCGGCTACAGCGCCAATATTTATGAGATGGCTTGTTCTGCTACTTCAGGCTGCCTTTTTCGACATACCACTTGAGGTATTCCGGAGCGAGCCGGCCAACCTTTACCAGTGGATCTGTTGCGACCCATGCGCGAGCCTGATCGACGGAATCGGTCTTGAGGATGAACATACCCCGCACGTTGCGGCCGGAGTAATCTTCGAACGGGCCGGCCTTGAGCACTTTTCCTTCCTTCGCGAGACGCTTGATGTTCGCGAGGTGCGCTTCTTGTAACTTATCGAGTTGCTCCTTGGCAATCTCAGGCGCATTGGGAGGCCGCACCAGCAGAACAACGATGAAGGAATCGAATTCCGTCGGAGCGTTGGCGCTGTGGGAAAATGCCGGACAAACCGTGGGCGTCTGGGCGTAACTCGATACCGCGATCGAACTGCAAGTAAGAAGAGCGAGTGAAGTTATTAGGTGTCGCATCACAAGACCTGATAGTAAGGCATCGGGAAAGCGAAGACGGTTAAAGATAACCGGAGCCGGGCATTACCGGACGAGCGACACGCGGATGTTACCGCCGCCAGCGATATACATGCGGTAACCAAACCCGGACTTGATGATGATCACCGGCGGTGAGTCGATCTTTGAGAAATAAGCGCTGTCGCGCTGCGATTGGGCCCAGCGCTGGCCGTTCTCCAGGGTGAAGACCGTTCGCCCGGTGTAGCCCGTGAAAGGACCCACGATCTTGCTCTGAATAACTTGCGGCGCCGTTACTTTGTTTTCCTTCACCGCTTTATCGACCGCCTCCGTCGCCACCTTTTCGTTGCTCGTGGCGACGTAACTCCGGATGAACTCATCCAGTTTCGCGCGCTCAGCCGGGTCCAATTTTTGTAATCCAGCCGCCTCATAGTCCGCCGGCGTCATGGCTTTTTCTACCCCGGGGAAATCCGGACTTTTTTCCGGCGCGGCCTTCAGTGGGGCGAAGGGCAATCCGCTAACAATGACGGCACCGATAAGATAAGATGTTTTCATAAGCTGAAGTTCACTACTCGACTCAGTGTGAGGTCGAATGTCAAAGGCAAAACGTCTTTGCGCTGGAGGCGAGAGCAGCGCTCGAGCTGCAATTTCGAAATCCAAATGATCGAAAAGGAAGAATGAACCGCGGATTACGCGGATTTCACGGATAGGAGGATTGTTCTTTCCTCTGTCTTATCCATGATATCCGCGCCATCCGTGGTCAAAAGGTTTCGACTACTTCACGTTATAGATTTCGACCAATCCTATGCCGATGCCGCCGTCCTTCCCGGCCAGGATCGCGGTGAACTGTCCCGGTGGCAGCGAAGTGAAGATGCCCGACTCTTTCGGATCCGAAAGCGCCAGTCCGTTGGCCGCTAATTGCCCGGCTGCCACAGGATCGTCCGTCCAGTCATCGTTCGAGACCAGGATCACCCCGTTCTCGTTCCGCAACTCGAGCGTGGGATCAGCCAGCACATTGTTCAGGCCAAGAGCAGCCAGCGAAGGTCCGATGCCTCGCACCGCTATCGTGGCGTTGGCCGGGTTGCCTCCCAAAATGAAGCCGCCGATCATGACGTTATCCGCTCCTTGGACAAATCCGCGCGTGCTGATATTGGCCAGTTGCGAGTCTACGGCCTGGTTGTTGTCGTAGACTTCCACCAGGCCTATTCCAGTCGTCTGGTCCTTGCCGGTCAGAATCGCGGTATAATTGCTTCCGGCCTGGAGCGTGGCCACGATGACGGCCTCGCGATCGTCGGTGGGCTGGAAGACGGTGCCTTCGATTTGCGACCTTTGCGGGCTGTCCTTCCAGTTGTCGTTCGACGTGATCAATGCGCCATCGGCTGCATGCAGTTCCAGCACAGGATCATTCAAGACCGTGGCGCTGGGAATACCTGCACCAACGAGCGATGGGCCGATGCCGCGCAGCACGACCGCCTTGGAAGTACTACCCGTGATGATGAAGCCGCCGATCATAACCTTGTCCCCAATTTCTACCCGCAGTCGGGTCGAAATATTGAGTGCCTGGGCCGGTGTAGCGGTAGGTGTAGGAGTAGGCGTCGGGGTAGGTGTGGTTGTCGGAGTAACAGCAGGTGTGGGCGTTGGGGTGGGTGTGGTTGTCGGAGTAACTGTAGGTGTGGGCGTTGGGGTGGGGGTGGTTGTTGGAGTAACTGTAGGTGAGGGCGTTGGGGTGGGGGTGGGTGCCGGAGTAACTGTAGGTGAGGGCGTTGGGGTGGGGGTGGGTGCCGGAGTAACTGTAGGTGAGGGCGTTGGGGTGAGGGTGGGTGCCGGAGTAACTGTAGGTGTGGGCGTCGCCGTAGGAGTCGGAGTCGGTGTTGGCACGTCATCGTTCAGGATCGTGCCCGTGCCGTCGGCGTCGGAGATGGTCGCGTTCACCGCGTTGCTAAGGTGAACCGTGAACGTTTCGTTGTTCTCAACATTCGTGTCGCCATTCACCAGCACGGTGATCTGCTTCGTCGTATCGCCCGGAAGGAACGTAAGAGTGGTTGGCGTGATCGCAGTATAGTCGGACGGGGCGGTCGCCGTCCCATCGACCGTCGCGTAATCCACTTTGGCATCTTGCGCCGTGCTGCCGGTCTTTGTGATCGTGAAGACATAGGAAGTAGTGCCGCTGTCGCCTTCATTGTGGCTCACATCATCGATCGTGAATGTCGGGGCAGGATCGTCTTCAACAATGGTTAGGACAGCAGATTGATTGGCTTGCGCTTGATTCGGAATAGGGTTGATCCGGTCCGGCGAAGTGATTTGCGTGGCGCTTAACGACAGGTTGACCGTTTCATTCCCTTCGTAGATGGCATCATTGACGATGGACACCGTCACTGTCTTGGTGCCGGTCTCGCCTTCAGTGTAAGTTACGGGGAAATTCGTAACTGCGGTGTAATCGCCGGGCGCCTGCGCGGTGCCGTCACTGGTCGAGAAGTTCGCTGTGATCGCACCGTTACTTCCGCCCACGCGCGTAACCGTGATCGAGGCGGTGCCATCGTTCTCGTTTACTGTGTAGGTCGGTGAAGTGAATTGAATTTCACCTGCTCCCGAGGAACCATCGGCCACGGTGAAGCAGGCCGAGAATTCCGAGGTCGAGGCCGCGCCCGTGCTTGTCGCCGTCACGACCGCGCCCACTGTCATTCCCGGCGCATGGGTAACATCCGGATGGAAGGTAAACGAGACATCGCCGTTCGCATCGGTTTGGTCGGTGGTAAGGCTGCCGAGATAAGTCTTTCCTTCGCCGTTTCCAGAAGTGCTGCAGGTCGAGTTCGCATAGAAGTCGATGTCGAACGTCGTGCCCGGTGTGGAGTTCAGAGTTCCTTTGATCGTCTTGGTGCTGCCAGTCACCAAGGCCTGGGTAATAACCGGGAAGTTCTGCAAATTGTTCGGACCACTGTCGGCGTCCTTGGCGTCATTAGGTGTTACGCCGTCCGGGCCAAGATCGATTCCGAGGTTCGAAGCCGTGGTGCCATTCGAGTAGATGGAGTTGCCGCGGATGGTATTGGCGAAACCAGCCGTCGGGCCCACCTGGACACCGTCGCCGCCGTTAAACGCGATAGTGTTGCCGTCGCCGGCCTGAGTGTCGCCGATGGTATTGAAGACCGAGCCGCCACCCGAGAATGTGATACCATTTCCGCTATTACCCAGTGCACCGAAGCCGTGGGCCGCAGTGCCGATCAGGTTGCCCAGCACAAGATCGCTATTGCTATCCGTGAATGAAATGCCGTCCCCGTCATTACCCGAGATGAGGTTAATGTCTGCCGCCGTCGAACCTCCGATCGATTCGCTGAACCCGGAGCAGGATATGCCATTGCCGGTATTACCCAGGTCGAGCGTGCCGCTCACGTCCGAACCAAGAAAGTTCCCGGTCACCGTGGTATTGCCACCGGAAACGTTCATACCATCGCCGGTGAAGCGATTGATTACCAAACCGCGCACGGTCGATCCGGTTGAACTAACAGTGAGTCCCGTCACACTCGCGCCCGCGCTGGCTCCATCTAGTTCGACTCTTAGGACTGCATTGTCACCCGCAGGCGTGCTATTAGCCGTAGCGCCGGTCTGCGAATAACCGTCGATGGTGACGGTTTGGGTGATGGCCGGCAGCGCGGAAGTAGGAAGGATCGACCACCAGCTATGTGGCCAGTCAGGGTCGATGTCTGCTATGGTTGTATCGTCCGAGGCCGATGTTTCTGTCACATTGGCTGCAGTTACTTGCCCGGCGGTGTGGTCGTCTGCGTAATAGAAATGTCTAAGACCGGGATCCGCCGCCGGAATTTCGAATGTAATCGAGACAGCGTTGGTGCTCAGATTGGCGGTATTGATGGCTTCGCGCAGAGTGCAATGCGTTACGGTGCAGGTGCCTGTAGGATCGAGATCGTCTGTCGTGTTAACCGGCACCAATGGTGGCGGCGCATCGTCATTCTGGATCGTGCCCCGGCCTTCCCCGCGCGAGATGGTGGCATCGGTGGGACTGGATAGCTCCACGAAGAAAGTCTCGTTAGGCTCAGGGGTCGTATCCTGGCAGACATCTATGGTAATCGTCTTGGTCGTTTCGTTCGGAAGGAAGGTAAGCGATCCCGTCTTCGTAACGTAATCAACATTCCCGCCGCAGGTCGCTCCGCCAGTGGCCGGATTGGTCGTGCCGTCCGCCGTCGCGAATTGGACAGTGACAGGCACATTGGTATTGCCGGTTATCGTGACGGTGAACACGAAAGGAGTAGTGCTTCCGGGGTTACTACCTTCTGCTGCAATCCTGTCGCCGATACTCAAGGTCGGTGCCGGATCGTCATTCGTAATGGTGCCAGTAGCTGTTCCTGGCGTCCCAGCACTGTAACCGCTACCAGACCCAACGGTCAGGATCACGGTCTCGTCGGACTCGTAGATGGTGTCAGCCGTGGGCTGGATTGTCACCGTAGCCGTGGTGATCCCATCGCCGAACGTTACACTGCCGCTCGATGAACTGAACGACGCCGCCCCACTCTGCGTGTAGTCACTGCTGAAGCTCGCCGTGCCGCCCACCGAGAAGTTGACGGTGATCGGTCCGCTCGTTATGCCGGTGCGCGTGAAGGTATAGACCAGGTTTTGCCCGCCATCTTCTAATACCGACGGTGGCGACACCGCGACGGTCACATCCGTATCGTCATTCACGATCGTGCCCGTGCCGTCGGCCGTGCCGATCGTGGCGTTAGTTGCGCCCGAGAGGTGGACGGTAAAGGTCTCGTCTGCCTCGACCTGGGTATCGCCGTTGACCAGCACGGTGATCTGCATCGTCGCATCAGTTGGCCCGAAGGTCAGCGTGCCCGTGTTCGATTGATAATCGTTGTCCGCAATCGTCGCCGTGCCGTCCAGAGTGGTGAAGTTGACCGATGAACTCAACCCTGTGCTGCCCGTCTTCGTGACGGTGAAGACAAAGTTGGTTGTGCCGACATCACCTTCGTTATGCGTCACGTTGTCGATCGAGAATGAAGGGGGCGCATCGTCGTTCACGATCGTGCCCGTGCCGTCGGCCGTGCCGATCGTCGCGTTAGTCGCGCCAGAGAGGTGGACGGTAAAGGTCTCGTCTGCCTCAAAAGTCGTGTCGCCGTTCACAAGCACAGTGATCTGCTTGGTCGTATCTCCAGGCAGGAACGTCAGCGTGGTAGTCGGAATGGCCGTGTAATCAGATGGCGCCGTTGCCGTCCCATCCACCGTCGCGTAATCCACCGTCGCGTTGACCGCGGTCGTGCCCGTCTTGGTCACGGTGAAGACAAAAGCGGTCGTTCCGCTGTTACCTTCGTTGTGCGACACATTGTCAATCGAGAAGGATGGCGCCGAGTTGGGATCGGTAATGGTTACCGTGGCAGTAATCGGAGTTCCGAGCGTCGCGGACGCTGGCGCGCTCAACGTGACAATGAAGTTCTCGCTCCCGTCATACACGGAGTCGTTGACAATAGGTATGGTGATGTTCTTGCTCGTGTCGCTAGGAGCAAAGGTCAGATCGCCTGAAGTAGCCGTGTAATCTCCCGGCGCCGTCGCAGTCCCATTGCTCGTAGCATAGTGAACCACCGCATTGACCGCGGTAGATCCGGTCTTGGTCACGGTCACCGTCACATTGCCTGCGCTTCCACTCACGCTGTAGGTGCCAGAGCTGAACTGCACTACAGGCGGAGGATCATCATCGATAATGGTAACCGTCGCGGGATTAGGCGCCCCCAGGGTGGCGCCGACCGGCGTGCTCAACGTCACAGTGAAGGTCTCATTACCTTCATAAACTGTGTCTTGAATAATCGGGACGGTAAACGTTTTCGACGTTTCGGTCGGTGCGAATGTGAGAGTGCCGGATGTAGTTGTATAGTCGGAAGGCGCGGTTGCAGTGCCATCGCTGGTCGCGTAGTTCACCGCCGCAGGCACGGCCGTATTGCCGGTCTTGGTTACCGTCACCGTCACGGTGCCATCGCCTTCGTTTACGTTGTAGTTCGTGGCGCTGAATTGCACCAGCGGCAGCGCATTATTATCGATCACGGTCACCGTGGCAGTGGAAGGCGAGCCAAGGGTAGCACTACTCGGATTGCTTAAGGTGACGTTAAAGGTTTGGTCGCCATCGTAGATTCCATCGTTGTTGATCTGAACGGTGAAGGTCTTGCTCGTCTCATTGGCCGCCAAGGTCACGGTGCCCGAGGTCGCAGTGTAGTCGGCCGGCGCGGTCGCGGTGCCATCGCTCGTCGCGTAGTCCACTGTGCAACTGAGTGCGGTGGAACCAGTCTTGGTCACGGTCAAGGTTACCGTCCCGGCGTCCTCATTCACGTTGTAGTTACTCGCACTGAATTGCACCGTCGGCGGCGGATCGTTCTCGATGATTGTAACAGTGGCTGTGTCCTGCGTTCCAAGAGACGTGCCCGTCGAGGGCGTATCCAAAGTGACGGTAAAGGTCTCGGCGTTTTCGTAGAGGCCATCATCAAAGATTGGCACCTGGATGTCCTGGCTGATCACTCCCGGACCAAACGTAAGGGTACCTGAAGTAGCAGTGTAGTCGGTGCCGGCAGTAGCAGTGCCGTTGCTCGTGGCATAATGAACCGTTGAGCTACCCGCGGAGTCGCCCGTGCGAGTAACAGTGGCAATGGCATTGCCGCCGCTTTCGCTCACGCTATAATTCGCTGAGCTGAATTGGACGATAGGCTTGCACTTGCCCGCGTTAGCGGCATCCGCGATCGCCGCGATTTCTGAGTCAGTCAGAGCGCGATTGAAGATTTCGACCTCATCAAGCAAGCCGTTAAGAGACGGAATTCCTTCGGCTTTGCCTATCGTAAGCGGCGCGTTCGCTACCGGAACTACTGTCGCATTGGGATCGACCTGGTCAGTGCCGATCTGACTTCCGTTGACGTAGAATTTGTAGGTGTCTCCGCCGCTTCTGGTCACCGCGACGTGATACCACTGACCGGTCGTGGGCGACCAGGGAACGCCAATGAATGCCGTGCCCCCCGGTCCGTTGATATGAAACTGGAGATTCGGAGCATTGAGCCAGAATATCCATTTGTTAGTAACCCCTCCGCCTTCGTCATGCGCCACAAAGGCAGGGGCGCCGGAGAGATCGTTGAAGTTTACCCAAGTGTCGATCGTGAAATCGCTGCTGCCGAAATCGTAGGCGGCATTATTAGGCACTTCTACCACCGCGCTCGCGCCATCAAAGCCAAAGGCTTGGGCGACCTCGCCGGGCGCGAAGGTCGCGCCGTTTTGGAGTGTGCCGTTGTTGCCGCTCTGGATATCGACGGCATTGCCATCACCCGGCCACCAACCCACCATATTCGCTGGCGGCGCAGTGCAGGACCTGCACTTGCCCGCGCTGCTCGCATCATAGATGGCTTGCACCTCCGTGGCGGAGAGGGCGCGATTGAAGATTTCAACTTCATCGATCAGCCCATCGAAGAATCTCGCTCCTTGATAGCCCGAGCCAATTCGTAGATCGGAAGTTGGAGTAATCGCGTTAAAGGTACTGGCGTTTGAACTAAACAGAACTCCATCCACATAGAGACGCGAGTCTCCCGATTTAGCCGTCATTGCGATGTGCCGCCAGACACCTATCGGCGACTCACCCGGAACGGTAAAGGGAACGAAACCATTCTCGGTAAAGAAGCCGGTCTGGATTCCGGAAGTATTGCTCAGTTGAAAGTGGATAAACTCCAAATTGGTCGAAGACACAATCGCCTGAATGTCTTCGGTCGTGACTCCAACTCCATCAGTCCTTACCCACGCATCAACTGTCATTTCAGGACCTCCGCCGAACGTGCCGGGCACGCTCACGTAAGCAGTAGTGCCGTTGAAACTAAAAGCTTGGCCTACTTTTCCCAAACCAAACGTGGCGCCGCCCTGGAGCGTGCCATTATTGCCGTTGCCGCTAATGTCGTCCGCGTTTCCGTCACCCGGATACCACGCGACGATGCCTGTGGGCGGCGGCGTGCATTCGAACTGCGAGAACTTCAAGTCGTCGATCGGGAATTCAGTTACCTCGCCGTTGGGATTGAACAGTTGCAACTGAACCACCTTGCCCGCGGGTCTGCCGCTAAGGTCGATGGTGGTTGTCGCGCCGCTGGCCAGAAACGCGGTCGTTGTGTAGGTCGTCCCATCGACAATTACCTCTACATCGATCTCCACGTCTGGACCTGCAACGCCGGTGATGTAGCCAACGGTAACTGAATCGAAGTGGGCGGCCCGGCCGCCACTCGCGGTGAGAGTGATAGGTGTGGTGCGGAACTGTGTGCCAGGACCTTGTCCGACGACGGGGTCGTTCGCCTGGTAGATGGCGCTGGTAGTGGGAAAGGGGGCCGACTGGGCTAGCCGCCAGTGATTGGAAAGGCTGTTGCCAGGGTTTGCATCGTTAGCGCCCCAATCAACCGAAACATCAGGTGTAACCGCGCCGAAAGATCCATAAGTGTTATCCAGCCCACCGTCGGCCTCATCATCAGACGCGGACACAAGGTTATCTCCGCTGGCATGGTTCGCATCGAGGGCATTGTTAAAATCGAGAGTGGTGGAAGGCGGGGTCTGAGTCGGTGGTCGTCCATCGGTGACGGTCAAGGTAAAGTTTTGCGTATCATCCGGTGGAACCCCGTTGCTGGCGGTTAGGAACAACGAGTAGCTGCCCGCGGTTCCGGCCGCTGGTGTTCCCGAAATCGTCGCTGTGCCATCAGAATTATCGATGAAGGTGACTCCAGTAGGCAGCGATCCTACTTCACTTAGAGCTGGCGTCGGAATCCCGTGATCGGTTGTGACATTAAAGCTACCGGTCTGCCCGACATTAAAGGTCGCGGTGTTGCTACTGCTGATGTGAGGAGCTTCGTCCACCGTGAGGGTAAAGTTCTGCGTGGCATCGGGAGAAACTCCGTTGCTCGCAGTGATCGTGAAAGAGTTTGGACCCGCCGAACCATCAGGCGGCGTCCCCGTAATAGTCGCCGTGCCATCTCCATTATCAGTGAATGTAACCCACGCTGGCTCTCCAGATTGAGTAATGGTGTCGCCGGCCGGATAACCGAAATCGGTCGTAACCGTAAATGATCCGGGCGCGCCAATGGAAAAGGTGGCGCTGGCGGAGCTCGTAATTATCGGTGGCAAGTTAGGTTTGCACTTACCCGCGCTGCCCGCGTTGTAGATCGCTGTGATTTCCGCTTGGGAAAGCGTGCGATTGAAGACTTCCACTTCGTCGATCAAACCGTTGAAGTCCAGACCGTCGTCGCGACCGCCGATATTGAACGGCGATGGATCCCCGTCGATATTGCCCGTCGTTGTAGGAGTCCCCGAGCCGACGAGTGCCCCGTTGGCATAGACCTTGATCGTTGCTCCGTCGTAGGTGAGCGCGATATGTGTCCATTGGCCAAGTGGTGGCACAAATGGCACCGCGTCTGTCGGGAAATCGGAGAACCCCCTGATAATCGTCTCAACACCGCTCGTCTTGGTGAAGGACGAGAGTTGCCCGCCATCCAAGAGCAGGAGATAGTCGTTGTTTCCGTTAGCGGTCTTGCCGAAGTAGATGGCCTCATCGGTCGCAGTAGGGTTGATCCAGCCGTCAAGGGTGACCTGATTGCCGGTTATCGCGAGAGAGCCAGGCGTGCCTGCGGTGGCGAATCCGCTTCCGTTAAAGCTAAAGGCCTGTCCTACCTTTCCATTCGCGAACGCTTTGCCATTCACGAACGAGAGATTGTTGTTAGACTGGATGTCGCGGCCGTTTCCATCGCCCGGCCACCAACTAACCATATCTGCCGGCGGCGCCGTGCACACGGGTTTGCACTTGCCCGCGGAGCCTGCGGCGTAGATAGCTTGTATTTCGGTATCAGCCAGCGCGCGGTTGAAAACTTCGACTTCATCGACGGTGCCGATGATTGGACGACCCCCGCCGGCCCGCGAGCCAATGCTCAGCTCACTGGTGTTGTTTGTCGGGGTTGAGAGCGGCGTTGTGCCTTGCAGCATCCCGTCAATGTAGAAACTGATCGTGTTGGCATTGCCATCCCAGGTGCCGGCGAGATGATGGAAACTTCCATCGAGAATGTTCACGCTCGGCAGATTGCTAACGGCCGGGAAGGCTCCACTTCCGTCCCCAACGACGAAGGCGATGCTGTGATCGCTGTTACGGCCCTGGAAAACCCAGCCGCAACTCGCCCCGCCGCAGGTGCCATGCGATTTATCGAGAATGGCAAAAAGATCGTCTTCCGAGGGCTGATTCTGAATACCCTGGAACCAGAAGTCCGCCGTGAAGCCGGAAGGATTAATGTTGAGGTTGTCGTTGGGCGGGATCGCCACCTGGCCCGTGCCATCGAAAGTGAATCCCTGATTCACCTCCGCGGAGGTGAAGCTCACTCCGCCAGTCAGTGTGCCATTGTTGCCGTTTTGAATGTCATTCGTATTTCCATCGCCCGGCCACCAACCGACCATGTTTGCTGGCGGCGGGGTGCAGGACCTGCACTTGCCGGCGCTGCCGGCGTTGTAGATGTTAGCAATCTCTGTTGCCGTAATCGCGCGATTGAAAACTTCGACTTCGTCGAGAAGGCCATAGAAGGTATTCGTGCCCGTCTGTCCGATGTAAGCATTGGTGGTGAAAGTAAAGGTTGTAGTGTAGGAAAAACTCTCCGCTACGCCGTCGAGGAAGAAGGTCACTGCAGTGCCTGATTTCGTGACCGCGACATGATGGAAGTTTGTGTCCGCTACCTTCAGGGTGCTGGTTTGCACTCCGTCAAATCCAATGTTGGACAAAAAGATGCTTCCATCATCCAAGAGGCCGAGGCCGTAGCCCCCAGTGCCATAGGAAAAGATCAATCCTCCTGGCCCACCCGATTCACTGAGCGAGACGACGCTGGCACTCGCCCGTTGCACCCACGCGTCAATGGTGAAGTCCTGCAATTGAAGACTCGGTGGGTTGCCAATCAAAACGTCTTGATCAGTCCCGTTAAGACTGAACGCCTGTCCGACTTTACCCGGCACAAACGTTACGCCGTTCTCCGGGGTCCCATTGTTGCCCCCCTGAATGTCGATTGCGCTATTATCGCCCGGCCACCAACCGACCATTCCTGGCGGCGGCGGCGTGCACGTCTGCGCGAGCACAGTGCCCCTGGCGAGGCAGAAGACTGAGGCCAGAAAAAGTACGAGAGATCTTCCGCGAAAATCTCTTCTGAATTTCATTCGGCTCTTTTGTTTGATTTCCCCGCATCAGTTCCGCTTGGAACCTGAACCAACCACCATTAACGCACCAAAAGTCGCGTCTTATGCGGCTGACTCGGAGCTCCCCGCGAACTTGAGATCGCGTTAAGCGACCTCCCAGCGAAGGTTCGGCCCCGCCCATCATCCCTGGCCGAAGATGCGTTGAAACGTCGGGTGACGTAATCAGGAATTGGGTTTACCGGAAACTACGGAGAAGTGTCCACATTTATTTTCGCAGGGCTGAGAAATCTTTTCATTCTGAGCTTGCCAGCGGGGGCGAATGGCGAATGCGGAATGCGGAATGCGGAATGACTGAACGAACCGGGGATTACGCGGATCTCACGGATAAGAGGATTGTTTTTCCCATGTCTTATCCGCGGCATCCGCGCAATCCGCGGTTACTCGAACCTTTGGTAACACCGAAAGCTTTCGCGTGCTCGCGACCTGTTGTCGGAGTTGTTTCGAGCTTCCCGCATCTGCCCGGCACGGCTACGCCATGGCAAGCGAGTTTCGCGTTTCTCGCCGTCTATTTCAAATTGTAAATCTCGATCACGCCGATACCGGTGGCCCCGTTCTTTCCGGAAAGAACGACCGTGAACGGACCCACGGGCAGCGACACAAATAACCCCGACTCGTGGGAATTCGTTGGCGCCAGGCCATTCGCGGTCAGCAATCCGGCGGCGACTGGGTCGCTTTGCCAGTCATCGTTCGAAATCATGATCGAGCCATTGGCGTTGTGCATTTCGAGAGTCGGATCGGCGAGCACATTGCTCAAACCAAACAGACTCAGCGACGGTCCTATCCCGAGGATCGCGACGTGGGTATTGTTCGGATTTCCGCCCAGAGTAAAGCCCCCGATCATCACATTGTCCTGGCTCCCGACGAAGCCCCGGGTGCTGATATTGGCTAGTTGTGAATCTGTCGCCTGATCATTGTCATATACCTCGACTAAGCCGACGCCGCTGGTCTGGCCTTTGCCACTCAGAATGGCGGTGTAAGCCGCTGGCGGCAATGTGGCGAGGATGACGGATTCCCGATCATCCGAAGGCTGGAAAACCGTACCTTCGATCTGGCTTCGCTGGCTGTCCTTCCAGTTGTCGTTCTGCACGATCAACGATCCATTGGCGCCGCGTAGTTCCAGCATAGGGTCGGCGAGAATATTGCTGACTCCAAAGGCCGAGAGCGACGGCCCGAGGCCGCGCACGACGACCGGCTTCGCAACGTTCCCGGTAATGATGAAACCGCCAATCATGACATTGTCGCCGGTCGCCACCCGCAACCGCGTGGACAGGTTCAATGCCTGGGCCGTGTTCGGCGTGGGTGTAGGTGTGGAGGTGGGCGTGGGAGACGGTGTCGGTATCGGGCTGGGCGTAGGCGTAGGCGTTGGCGTGGGGGTCGGCGCTGATACCGTCTGGGTGAGCGTCGACGATGTGCTGCCCGCGAAATTGTTATCCGCCCCATAGCCGGCCGTGATGGAATGACCTCCTGCCGCCAACGAGGACGTGGAGAAGGTGGCAATGCCGGAGCCATTCAGCGTGCCTGTGCCGATGGAAGCGGCCCCATCCATGAATGTGACCGTGCCGGTCGGGGTGCCAGATCCGGAGGACACCGTGGCGGTGAAAGTAACTTGTTGACCAGCTTGCGACGGGTTGTTGTTGGATACAACGCCGGTTCCAGTAGCAGCCTTGGATGCGGTCACCGATTCCGTGACCTGCGGGGCAGCATTATAGTTGGCGTCGCCGGCCTGATCGTACTTGACCGTGCACGTGCCGGTGCCGCTGGTCATGGTGTAAGTGGCGCCAGTGTTAGTGCAAACTCCGGAGCTGCTGTAGGAAACCGCGAGGCTCGAGTTAGCCGTCGCTGCAACGGTGAACTGAGAGTTGTAGGCGGCG